>PYJD01000023.1 GCA_003635315.1 Candidatus Poribacteria bacterium | reverse complement strand
TATTGTTAAAATCAAAAATAAATTTACATTGTTTTCTGTTTTTGTGATAATAGTTATATTATGAGATATTCACAAGATTTACGAAAACGCGTTCTTGATTTCATAGCAACTGGTGGAAGTAAAGCAGAAGCTTCCCGTAGATTTCAAGTTTCACGCCGTTGTATCTATAACTGGTTAGACGCAGCAGATCCTTTTAGTTACGAGAAACCGGGGCCTCGTAAACCTTATCGTCTTGATCCAGAAGCACTCGCTGAACATGTCAAAGAGTTCCCAGACAGCACTCAGAAGGAACGCGCTGCACATTTTGGTGTGTCGCAGCGGTGTATCTGCTATGGTCTGAAGAAGATCGGATGCACGCGAAAAAAAAGACTTTCACCTACAAGGAACAATGTCCTATAAAACAGGAGGAATATCAAACTGAACTTCAGGCAGCACTTCAAAACGGAAAAACACCTGTCTATGTTGACGAAAGCGGTTTTCGCACAGAAAGTGTTCGCCAGTTCGCTTATGCGCCAAGAGGAGTTTGCGTCTCGGATAAAATCTCAAGCAATCGGTATAGATGCACAACGCTCATTGCTGCACAGATGCAGGGGCGTATCACAGTCCCCGTCCTTTTTGAAGGTGCTTGTGATACGCTTGCCTTCAATGCGTGGCTTGAGAACGTGTTGTGTCCGCTACTTGACACATCACATGTTGTCATATTGGATAATGCTTCCTTCCATAAAAGTCAACAAACAGAGACATTGATTACTGGTTGCGGTGCGAGTTTATTATTCTTACCACCATATTCGCCCGAACTCAATCCTATTGAAAGAGATTTTGCCAACATAAAGCGTAAATGGGAATACAATGCCGAAGCGTCAATCGATCAAATCATAAAAATGTATAAGTAATTATGATTTCTACTATAATAGAAATAGTATTATATCAACAATTGAATGCCTCTGCTCAGACCAACGAAATTTTTGACCTCCCCATAAAATTATGTTATCCTATACGATATGATAATATGATAGGAGATAAATTGCAGACAGATAGTGAAATAAAAGATTTAGAAGAGATACGCACATTATTTAATACGAAAGTAGGACATTTTGCAGACAAAAGTGCAAGGTGGTTATTCAAAAAAACGGAGCATTTACACGGGTTAGTCCTGATCCTCGCCAGTGAACTGGCAGAACATCTTGAGTTCTCTGAGGCAAGGATAGAAAACAGGAGTATTGTTGATGACACATTACGTGATTTAGTGGGTGATATGGTGTTTACTGTACCATTTCGGGATACAACCGAGGCAAGTGAACTAACTATCTATATCCTCATAGAACATCAGTCTACCGTTGATCAGTTGATGGGTTACCGAGTGTTGTCATATATGTGCCAAATATGGCATGAACAACTGACGGAACAAAAAAATGCTAAAGTGCCGGTAAGAGAGTGGCGTTTGCGTCCCATCCTTCCTATTGTCTTTTACACTGGGACACAACGATGGGAAATACCAATATCCCTTACCGCTGTGATGGATATACCTGCGTTGATGTCTTCATTTGTCCCAACTTTTGAGACACTATTTCTTGGTGTGAAAGATGAAGATATAGATAATTTTACTGAAGTTGATCATCCTTTCGGATGGTTAATGACAGTATTAAAACAAGAAAATGCAGATGAAACATCAATGCATGAGGCTTTGACAGAAGCACTTACACATCTGGAGTCGTTAGCATCTGATAATCCTGAATTACACAATCACGCACTACTGTATTTATATTTTCTTGTATTTTTTAGACGTCCGGATGCGGAACAAGCACAATTGAGACAACTGATACAATCTCAAACTCAAGATAAGGAGGTAGAAAACATCATTATGACAGGTGCAGAAGCTCTTATACAACAAGGGTTTGAACAAGGTGAGAAACGAGGTGAGAAACGAGGTCTTAAACAAGGTATTGAACAGGGCATTGAACAAGGTGAGAAACGGGGTGAGATACAAGCTAAACGAGAGTTTCTATTAAAACTACTTAACCTACGTATCGGTGCTGTTCCCGATACGGTTATACAAAGAATCTCAAGAATAAGGAGTCGTTCTCGGCTTGACTTTCTTTTAGAACAGTTGGCAACTGCAGAAAAAATTGATGATATTGAGTGGTAGTGAGTATACTTCATATGGAAGAAGTTAGTAATTATTTGATAATTGAATGATGTCTGTAACCATTACAAATTATTTGACATTAAACCTATAGTATGGTATTATATTTTTGCTTTTAGATGGGTCAAAATTATGAACTGATCTATTAGTTTGCGGGAGTAGCTCAGTGGTAGAGCTCCACCTTGCCAAGGTGGAAGTCGCGAGTTCAAATCTCGTCTCCCGCTCCATATTGGTGGCGTCGCCAAGTGGTAAGGCCAGAGTCTGCAAAACTCTCATTCGTCGGTTCGATTCCGACCGCCACCTCCAATATCCTATCCTTTGGGTGGTTAGCTCAGGTGGCTAGAGCGTTTGCTTGACATGCAAGAGGTCACAGGTTCAAGTCCTGTACCACCCATTCTTCCAACAGAATACCAATTATATCGGGTCTATATTTCTACGTAATACAACTGTTATAGGAGAAATTAGATATGATAGTCAAACTTTTCATGAACCTAATTTGTATTTCAATACTTGCACTGTTATTACCCCTAACACTTGTAGCAGATACACCAGATTTAGTGCTCAGTGGACACACAGATCATATCATTAATATTGCATATAGTCCTGACGGAGAAATCCTTGCAACATATAGTCTTGATGCAACTATACGTCTATGGAATCCTGATTCTGGACAACTCTTGAGAACAATTAATACAATTCGTGGATCAGGATTGGAATTTAGCCGTGATGGAACTATTCTTGCAAGTGGTGGAGGCAATGAGAAAGTTATAAATCTCTGGAATCCTGAAACAGGTGCACTCCTTAAAGTACTGAATGGAAATCAAGCCTTTATAGGAGATGTTGCTTTTTCCCCCGTTGAAGATATTCTTGCCACAGGAAGTCGAGATGGACATATAGACATTTGGAATACTAAAACAGGTGAATTAATTCGTACATGGGAGGCAGCTAATCTTGATGGGTTATCCTTCAGTGCGGATGGTTCACTTCTTGCAAGTGGTGCCTATAAAGATTTGAGTGTCAATGTATGGAATACCAATACTGGCGCACTTGTACATACTCTCAAACCAACAGGACATGATGTATTTGATGTTGAATTTAGTTCTGAGGAATTTACATTAGCTGCAGTTGGATGGGGTGCTATAGATATTTGGGATGCAAATACAGGAATTAATATACGAAGCATAGATAAAGACTTAGGTAGATTTCTCTTTTGTGTTGATATTAGTCAGGATGGACGAATTCTTGCTACAGGTAAAGATAATGGTGAGATAAGTTTGTGGGATATGAAAAAAGGCATCCATCTTCAAGATCTGAAAGATAACGAAATGGAAATACATGACATAGCATTTGACCCAGATGGTAGGACATTAGCAAGTATTGGATTTGATAACCTTGTTAGGCTTTGGAATATCACACCCCCAGAGGATTTAGAAATACCTGAAATTCCTGAAGCACTTCTGGATGAAAATGTGAATATATGGGTTGAAGATTTCGATGATAATCTAAATTCATGGACAAGACTTGAACATCAACGGGACAGAGCTACTTGGGAAATAAATGATGGTCAACTTGGCGTTACCACACTACCATTCTGTCGAAGTCGGTTAAACATTAGAAATGAACTTGCTCAAGAGACAAATACTACACTTGAATTTACCGCATTTCCCATTAATGCAGAGCAACTTAGAGTAAAACTGAAGGTGAATTCAACAGATAATGCGTTTGCTGGTATTTACATAGGAAAAGAGCCAGAGAGTTTATTTGTGCGTCAATTTCAACATACCTATCTTTTTGGAAATCATAAAATTGGTAATCCAGATAATTTTGCATATAATGCTGCACCATCAATAGGCTACAATATCAGCGAAATTGATGTGATATTCGATCATGGGGATTTCTACCTATTCTCTGAAGGGCAATATATCGTTGACTTTAAAGAAAGTGGTATAGATAAAATAAACTATGTTGGAATTGCAATGTTCGTAGATGGTTGTAGAGATAATGCGTTAGCAATTCTGGACGATTTTGAAATTTCAGGTCCAACTATTCCAAACAAAGGTCCCGTGAAGATTAATCCGGATGAGAATTTGGATGGTGAAAATATCGTTATTAGAGATGCATGGGTTGAGAATTTCAATGATTCAGAACTAAAATCTTGGAAGCAATCAAGAGATGAAATAATTGAAAATAGGTCTACATGACAGACAAAAGATGGAACATTAGATGTTTGGATTGAACCAGAGCAACACCACGCTGGAATCCAAACTTATGTCTTAGAATTTGCTGGGTTTCCAATAAAAGCTGAAACATTAAACGTAAAAATGGATGTTCTTGAAGCTGTAAATACTGGTGTTGGTATAATAATTGGACAGCGAACCCATGATGGAAACATATACAGACGTTCTTATGATTTTCTACACAAAGGTATATGGGGACCTATAGCATTCCGAGGGCAAAATCCAAAGGTAAATTATGGTCCACTGAAGAATATAGAAATCAATTTCAATAAAGGTAATTTTGAATTACGATCTGAAGGAGAGCATATTCTCGAATTTGATGATCCCAACCTACCTTATGTAGATGTACTTGGAATTATAGCTTACACGGGTGAGGTTCCATTATCACATTTTGTCGTAGACAATTTTATTATATCAAATGTCTCTGAACCAAATAATGAAAATTTGGATGTAAAGGCGAAAGGGAAAACAACGGTGTTATGGGGTGAGATAAAAGATAGATAAATCAAATATTCACTACACTTATTGACTGTGGGTAGTACACGCTAAATTTTTCGGTGTTTACATCTGAATGATTATAGGTGTCAATTTAACCCGTTCCACATTACAGGTAGGTTTGGGAAATGTGTTGAATTGACACCGGTGGTTTTGACTATATAGACGTGTATTAGCTGCTAAATAGATATTCAATAAGTTTTTTTCCTTCACTGAAATCATCAATGATAATATCTGCACCCACACCTATCAATCTTTCACGTTTATCAGCATTCATATTGTAGATATTGTCTTCAATTGATGCGACCCCAATGGCTATAGCATTTACAGCCTTTGCATTTTCAATCTCCACATAGCCATCTCCAATAATTAACAGTTCCTTCCCCGATAGATTAAAATCGTTCAGTATTTTCTGAATTACCATAGCCTTTGAGAATTTCTTATATTCCCGTAGTGCCCCATATATTCCACCCGTAAGATATTTAGCAACACCAAGGAGTTGTGCTTCATTCTTCACAAATTCTACATCTGTGCCACTGGCAAGATAGCATTTTATACCCATATCATATAGTTGTTTGAGAAATTCGTATGATTTCGGTACCCGTAGCGTCTCAGGATTAATTTTCCCATTTGATAAGTCAGAAATTCTCTGGTCTACAATTGGAAGTAGACGTTTGTTATATTCATCTTTATAGGTAAGAGGATCTTTTGGCATACCTCCTCTTTTTTCAATCTCATCAACTAACTGTATCATCTGATATATAGTTTGTTTACCTGTAAGTCTATCAACAAACTCAACTACGATGGATTCAAGATCTTCTTGTGATTCATTGGTTGTTGTCTCTTTCTGTAGCAACTCAACCATCATTGGAACCATAATGTTTTGCCATCCATCCCGAATCAATGAGATAGTTCCATCAAAATCAAATACCACATGCTTGATAAACCCAGTCTCTATTTCATTATATAGTTCAGCTTTTGTACCTTCAATATACTTGAATTCCATCCTGCCTCCATATCTATTTTGCATTGATTTCTAATCCGACTTTTGATAATATAATGGCATGTAGTGAATTAATCAATGAAAATCTATAATTTGGTTTGTAATGGAAGAGAAAGACCTCCTTAAGAAAATTCAACGGATTGATATATTCACTAACCGTTTAGTAAACACTGTATTCGCAGGTGAATACAAGAGTTTTTTTAAAGGTCAAGGTTTAACCTTCGATGAAGTCCGAGAATACCAAGAAGGAGATGAAATCAGAACTATTGATTGGAATGTTACGGCTCGTATGGGACAGCCTTTTGTGAAAAAATATATTGAAGAACGCGAATTGGTTATGATGTTGATTGTGGATCTAAGTGCATCCACCTTATTTGGAAGTATTGATGAGACAAAAGCGGAAATCGCAGCTGAAATAACTGCCTTGTTAGCTTTCTCGGCAATTAAAAACAGTGATAAAGTTGGGTTAATCTGTTTTACAAATTCTGTTGAACACTACGTTCCACCACAAAAGGGAAAAAAGCATGTACTAAGGGTCGTAAGAGATATATTACGGTTTCAACCCAATCATAAGGGAACAGATATAACACAAGCTTTAAGGTTTGCTGATCAAGTATTAAAACCACATAGTGTCATCTTTCTTATATCAGATTTTAAGGATTCTGATTATCAAAAACAACTTAGGATGACGAATAAAAGGCACACACTTATCGCTATTACTCTTGAAGATCGTAGAGAATCAGTGATGCCAAATGTTGGATTGATTGAATTAGAGGACGTAGAAACTGGTCAACGGAAACTCATTGACTCAAGGTCAAATCATATAAGGAACTTATACATAAAACATAACACAGAGTCCGTTATTGAAAGACAAAATATATTCAAGAATTGTCAAGTGGATTCAATAGATATACAGACTAACCAATCTTATGTACTCCCCCTCATACGTTTCTTCCGAGATAGGAGGAGTGGAAGATAGGATATTCAAAGTTATATCTAAATCATTAAATATTATGTCAAAACTACATATTAGAGGATTAACACATTCCTTCAATCTTCAAAATACAAAGCTCAATGTTCTTGAAGACCTTAACTTTAAAGTAAATGAGGCTGAATTTATTGCACTATTAGGTCCCTCTGGATGCGGGAAAAGTACACTTTTCAATATTATAGCAGGACTAATTCCACCCGAAAGTGGTGCCATGTTCTTAAATGGAGAATATGTTGATAGTCATACCGATGCTTTCGGATATATGCAACAGAAGGATCTTCTTCTTCCTTGGCGTACTGTATTAAAGAACGTTCTTATCGGACCGGAAATACGTAAGGACACTGAAGAATATGTAAGATCCAAAGCATTATCTTTATTATCACAGTTAGGACTACAAGGATTTGAGAATAGTTACCCAAACCAATTATCTGGTGGTATGCGACAACGAGTGGCATTGGTCAGGACACTCCTTTGTAATAAGGAGTTTTTACTATTAGATGAACCATTTGGAGCATTGGATGCAATGACACGAACTGTCATGCAGACCATCCTTTTGGAGATGTGGGGTAAGAAAAAACAGACAGTTCTCCTAATTACTCATGATGTTGAGGAAGCTCTCTGTCTTGCGGATAGAATTATTGTGTTGACACCACGACCAGCATCCATTAAATCGAAAATAGACATAAATTTAGAACGACCAAGATGTACAACCGATATTTCTTATATTAACCTTAAGAAAGAAATTATTGACATATTAACCTTAGATACGAATCAAGTATTTAGTATGAATTAGATATTATAAACTAACGTGAGTCTAATAATAGGTATATGAACTTCATTATGTAGTCAAGGGTAAATTTGAAGAGGAAAAACTATTGTATCAGAGAAATATATCAATCTTAATGATATTGACTATCTTCGTAATTGGTATCGGTTGTGGTGAAGAAGATTCAATTATGGTATTGTCAGTAAATCCTCCTAATGGGGATACAATTACTACTGATTCTATTATCTTGGTGAAATTCAGTGGAACTCCAGAGAATCTCACAGTATCTAAAGGAGATGTTGCCGAGAATGAAGATTCTATTTCTATTTCAGGTCCATTTCAACTGGGTGACTTGACAATTGAAATAGATTGGGATGGTGGTAATCATACCCTATCTTATAAAGTCATTGAAGCAGAGGTTGGTATACCTGAAGGTATGGTATTAATTCCTGAAGGAGATTTTAAGTTCGGGTATCTAAGTGATGAAGCAGGAACTGTGGAGCAAACAGGAGAAACTATATATTTGGATAGTTTTTATATAGACCAGAAGGAAGTCACAAATCAAGACTTTAAAATGTTCATAGATAAAAATCCAAATTGGAATAAAGAGAACATTGATTCAAACTTCCATGATGGTAATTATCTCTCAAATTGGGATGGCAATAACTTCCCAATTGATAAAGCGGATCATCCGGTAGTATATGTCAGTTGGTATGCATCGGTTGCTTATGCGCGATGGTTAGATAAGAGGCTTCCAACAGAAGCAGAATGGGAAAAAGCTGCTCGTGGTGGAGTAGATGGACTAAAATATCCTTGGGGAAATACTATTGATGATAAGAAGGCGAATTATACATTAAATGTGGGTGTTACAGGTAACACTACACCTGTTGGTAATTATCCACCGAATGATTTTGAGATTTATGATATTGTTGGTAATGTATTGGAGTGGTGCATAGATCGATATGATAGGAATTTTCTTGAAGATATAGTTGAGAAGAATCCTATAGGCGGAGAAGAAACAGTTAATGAGATAAATGAGAAATATCTTAAAATATCTTCATCCCGTTCTATAAGGGGTGGATCTTGGGTAGAAAGTGGACAACCTCGAATCTGGATAACTTATCGACGCGGTAATGAACCCGCCAGAACAAGTCATTTAATTGGTTTTCGTTGTGCTAAATCAGTATCGCAGTAAGTTGGAGGATTCTCAAATAGTAATAATTTATACCTGTTTATAGTAGTCTCTGAAATTAGATATTTGATAAAGTGATTTATTCTTGTATTTACAAGATATTATACTAATTGTAAACTTCTGAAGATTTTAGAATTGAGAGGATTTAATATGGTAAAATGTGCCTTGATTAGTGGTAGGGGTATGGGGATGATGCATGGTGGAAATTTCCATGATCATCCAGATGCAGAAGTCGTAGCAGTTTGTGATATGGATGAGAATCTATTAAACAATGCCAAAGAAAAATTTGGGGTAGAGGGGTATACCTCTATTGAAGAACTGTTAGCAAACAGTGATGCCGAGTTAGTTCTCTTAATTGTGAATGAAACACGACGGATTCCTCCATTACGTGAATTAATTGCTGCTGGACGAAATGTCTTCACTGAAAAACCTTTATGCGGTTTACAAGGACAAGCGACTGTCCGTGAAGCAGACTTGGCAATTGCTGCACCTGCAATTGCAGCATGGCGTGAAACCGACCAGAAATTTGGAATAGATTACAATTACCGTTTTATGGAACATTTCCGTAAACTTCACGAAGATGTGGTTGAGGGTAATCTTGGTGAAATACGTATGTTGCATGCCCGCGCCCATTTTAATTGTTGGTCACATGTTATCGATCAGATATTATGGTCTATGGGTGTTCCAGAATGGGTTAGTGTTACCGGTGATCCACATGAGGGTGGTGGTTGGAAACGACTAATTCATATTGGATGGGAAAATGGTGTCGTCGGCTCTTTGATCGGAACAAACTTATGGGGATATGATGACCATCCATTACGTGTAAAAATCTTGGGTGATAAGTCTTATGCTGAAGCGAAAGGTCTGGATGGATCATATGTCAGACGTAAAGCCAATAATTCTGAAGTAGAGGAGAAATGGGATAACGAACCCGGTAAACCTGAAATGCCGGAATCATTTAAGAGAATGGCTGATGGTGTTATAAAAGCTATGCAAAATGACGAAGCATTTCCAGCTGACGGAGAAGCAGCTTGGAACGAACTCTTGTTTGAAGCAGCTGTTCACCGATCCGCTTTACAAAACGGTGCTCGAGTATATCTATCAGATGTGGACAGAGCTGCATTTGTCTAATTTATACAATTCATTCAAACAAACGCCAGTTTCAAATAGAAATTGGCGTTTGTTCTTATATAAAATGTCTTATTACACTGATTATACTTTGACAACGATCTTTCCAATTTTATCTCCAGTAAACAACGAAATAAAAGCCTCTGGTGCATTTTCTAAACCATTTATGATTGTCTCTTCCCATGTGATCTTGTCTTCAGCGATCCATTTTCTCATATTTTGGTAGAATTCTTGGTTACGGTTTTCGTAATCTGTAACAATAAAACCTTGAATCTTTATCCGTTTACCAATTGCTGAGCTTAAATTAGTTGGTCCAGGTGTTGGTTCAATGTCATTGTATTGAGAAATCATCCCACACAATGGGATACGTCCATGCATATTCATTACTGCCAATGCAGTTTGAAGGTGTATACCCCCAACATTTTCAAAATAGATATCAATCCCATCTGGACAGAGTTTTCGTAGTTCAGCTTCTAAGTCATCTACTTGATTGTAATTAAGGACTGCATCAACTCGTGCCTTCTCTGTTAACCATTGTAATTTTTCATCTGTTCCAGCACTTGCAACAACTTTACAACCTTTGATTTTAGCAATTTGACATACAATTGACCCAACAGCCCCTGCGGCTGCAGAAACAAAAACTGTCTCTCCATCTTTGGGTTGACCTATATCTAACAATCCAAAATATGCAGTCCTTCCCGGCATTCCTACTGCCCCTAAGAATGACTGTAGTGGTGCAATAGTGGAATTGATCAATTGTAAACTATCAGCAAGAGCAATATATAAATCTCTCCATCCTAAATAACCTATAACATAGTCACCAACGTTCAATTTTTCGGAGTTTGATTTAATCACCTTACCAACACATCCGCCTTGTAGTGCTTGTTCAGAATTGCCTGAACGCATTCCTCCTCTCATGTATGGATCAACAGAAATAAAGATGTTCTGAACTAATACCTGTCCATCACCCAGTTCAGATAACTTTTCTTCAATCAGTTGAAAATCTTCTGGTTTCGGTAATCCAACAATGTTATTTCTTAGATGAATTTGTCTACTCACAAACTCATTCATAGTATTCTCCAATTATAAATGTTTTGGGTTTATTCCGTATCATAGGAATCCAGAACAATACGCACAAGAAACTATATAATGTCAAAATTCTATCTAATTATCATATCAATTCATCAAAATAAGTCAAGAAATTCAGTTGTCAATAAGGTCAAAAATTGTAAGATGCGTCTCCTAAATTACTTGACATTTGTTTCCCAGTGTGGTTTTATTAGTTGAGAAGACACTATGTAATTATCAATTCTATTCATTAGGTCAATATCAGATGATTGAAAATCTTCCAACTGAATACATCAGAACTGATTTTGGTCATGAAGTATATGATGAATGGTATCTACAGCATGGGAATTATAATTTTGAAGCACCCGATTTTGTTAAACGACATATACCATTCTATCAGCAGGCGTTAGGTTTATCACATAAAGATTATATCTTAGATGCAGGATGTGGAATAGGAAGCTATACACGTGAGTTTGCAAGATGTGGATTTCCAGTAATTGGAATGGATTTATCTTCTAATTTTCTGTCTGTCGCAAGACAGAACACTTTACATGAAAATTTAGAGATAGAGTATATTTTAGGTGATTATAATGAAATGAGTTTTCAGGATGAATTCTCTGTAATTTTCTTTGAAGGTTCATTTTTCTATAAATCGAGAGAAGGATTGGTTTCATTATTATCCGGTATATATAAGGCATTAAAATCGGATGGAAGATTATATTTTGTTCATCCAAATCAGACAATTATAAAAAAGAAATATCCTTGGACGAAACAGACTGAAATTCAGAAGAATGTATTTATCCATCAGAATGCTGAATATGATGAGGAAAATGAAGGTGAAACACATACTTGGTTAAAAATCGATTACAACACAAATAGACATTTTAAATGTGATTTTTTCGTAAAGCTTCTGAGTCCAAAACAACTCAAAGTCTGTCTTGATGAAGCGGGATTCAGAGTTATCCATTTTTATAAGAAACGCAGGTTAGAGGATTTTCAACCAAATTATGACAACGGTTTTTCTTTGGTTGCATTTAAGAACTAAGAATTAAGAATTGAGTAATCATGGAAATAAAAATAAATAAACCAAAAGAGGTATATGATAAATTAATCAGGGATGGATTCTGTGTAATTAGAAATGTTCTACAGAATGACATTCTAACTGATCTTCGATTGGCAACAGAAAAATTGCTGAGTCAACAAACTGAAGATGAACGGACGGACCACCGTTCTTCTGGTAGTATGATCAGTGTCTATAGTCATTCAATATTCTCAGAATTAGTTGTTTACCCACGGGTCTTACAAACTCTTGAAGCACTGGGTTTCTTGAGACCAAAATGGTCATCTGGATATGTCATCAGTAAACCACCGAAGAGTCCACCTTTGTTCTGGCATCAGGATTGGTGGGGTTGGAACGATCCGAGTAGTTATACCCCTTTACCACAACAACTTTTTCTAATGTATTATCTGGTTGATACAACACCCTATAATGGATGTTTACGCGTTATCTCAGGTTCACATCTGAAACGTCATAAACTTCATGACATATTACCGAATGCACATACTCAGGAATTACAACGAGTAGATAACCCTAATCATCCAGCATATCAAGAATATCCAGATGAAGAGGATATTTCTGTAAATGCAGGTGACCTTGTAATAGGTGATTCACGACTACTTCATGCCTCTCATGGTAATCAATCTGGGGAAGATAGGACAGTCATCACGCTTTGGTATCATCCTTATTTTGATTTACTTCCATCTGGAATGAGGGCACATATTGGTAGACTTCGACAAAGTAATGCCTGGACAGATGCGGATTGGGAGCGAATTTCTGAACTTGCCCCAATATACAATGGTGAAACTGAACCGATTAAATGGAATAGATCACCGGGACCCCAGCTGAAATAGAAATATTGTATGTTATGGAGCATTCAACAAATTTAATTTGATACATTTTTTATATCATTATATACTGTATATACATTATCTTTCAGGTTTTGACTTATCAATGAATGATATACAAATGTTCAACCCAACGGATGAATAGTTTTATAATTTTAGGAGGGAATACGTGATGAAAACTACAATCACACGGTTTATACCATTATGTGTTAGTTTAATACTGTTTAATCTGGTAATTATTTATTCTTCTGCAGCGGAAATTGATTTTAACGATTGTGTTGTAATGTTATATTTTAATGAGGGGGCAGGTGATGTAGCTAAGGATGCATCTGGTAAGGATAATAATGGACAAATTCATGGTGGGGCTAAATGGGTAAATGGTAAATTTGGAAAGGCATTAGAACTTGATGGATCCGATGATTATGTTGAGATTCCTCACGATGATTCTCTATGGGTTGGTGAAGAACATACAATTGCTCTTTGGTTTAAATTAGCTAATGTACCCGGTGGTGGGATGGCAGTTGTAACAAAGGATGATTGGGCACCAGGATTTTGGTGGGATGCAAATATCATCAGACATCATACCCATGATCCCGCGTCTTCACTTCACTATATTGATGCACCTTGGACACCAGATACCGATTGGCATCATGTAGCAGTTACATGGGATGGTGAAGAATTTGTAGTATATCTGGATGCTAAAGAGATTGGTGCTGGATCAAATGCAAAAAACCTTGGACGAAACCCTTTATCCGATAAACCATTCCTAATCGGTATCTATCTCGCCACAGGACAACATGGACAGTGGGGCGCTTTTTTCCCCGGCATAGTTGATGATGTTGCAATCTTCAATGTAGCCATGTCAGTTGATGATATTGACACCATTATGAATGAAGGATTAGAAATGACTGCCAGTGTTAATCCTTCAGATAAACTAACAACAACATGGGCAAAATTTAAGATCAATTAATCACATTAAATTACAATTACTATGATAATTGGTTTTACTGGTTGTTCTGTTATGTCTTCATCTGATATACATAACAGAACAACTGAATCTAATTGTATTTTATCAAGGAGAAATTTCATGCATCAGATCCCAATTTTTCATGATTATACATTCGATTATCAGGAAAAAGAGGAATTAGATTTTGATGGTCACTATGCCTTACCTGGTCTTTTGACTGATGATGCACAGAAACGCTTGACGGAGTCTTTGGATCGGATACAATCACTCATACCTGGATGTAAAGTAGGACATGAACCAAACAGGTTTTCTGCGGAATATGATAGTTATCTTGAAAGTCTAATTGGACACCCCCAGATGTTAAAACTTGCACGTGAAGTACTCGGTGATGAGATTAGATATGACCACTGTGTAAGTCTCAATCGACCTGGAGGCAACGGTGGTATCGGTTGGCATAGTCATGGCTATTCTGATGATGACCCACGTTACGGTTTTGTCCGAATTTTCTTCTATGTTAATGGATTCGAAGCAGATGATGGGGGTTTAAAAGTGGTACCGGGAAGCCACCTTTATAGAGATCCCAAAATACATGGTGCTACAGATAGTGTCTTACGAGAGGGTTGGTTAGTTGGAAAAACTCACTCAGAAACCGGGAATCCGTTAGAGATTGAGGAATTATCTGTACCCAAGGGTACGGTTGTATTGATGTGGACACATGCTGCACATGCCGTAAATCCAAGAAAGCCAGACAGTGACACACGTTGGACAGTTGTTTATGCATATCGGAATCCAGGAAAAGATGCTGGAGCAAGATGGATTACGCCAGAATTTGAGAAAAAACACATTCCGGGAGCTGAAGGTCTGATGTCCCTATATTAAATGTTATATTCTGACCTATTTCTCTTTGTCAATCTACCATGGCAACAAAAAAACCACATATCCTATTACTTATCAATGATGAACACCGACCTGATATCCTACCCATAGAAGATGATCCTGTCATAAGAACACCTACACTCACTCGTTTTATCAACGAAGGAACATATTTTAGAAATGCTTATACGCCATCCCCAGTTTGTGTACCCGCAAGACAGAGTTTCCTATCAGGACTCTACCCTCGTAACAGTGGATGCTTAAACTTCGGTGATCCAATGCCAACCGAAGTTCGAACTATTCCTGGACATTTAGGTAATTATGGCTACTATTCATGCTGTGCCGGAAAAATGCATTTTGTTGGACAGGATGTAATGCATGGATGGCATGAGCGAATTGGACGGGATATCATTGGAAATAACGGCTATCCATATCCACCAGTTAAGGATGAACACACTGCAAAAATTGTCCGTGAACCTGGTACTGGCATGAAACAGAACAAAGTTGTTCAGGAGATCCGTGATGCACAACCGGGTATTGGACATTGGATGCTTCACGATCAATACAATGTGGATGGGGCACTACTCTTCCTTGAAGAATTTTTTGTTAATGCCTCTTATGATAGACCAAAAGCAAATCCACTCTGTATGGCGGTAAGTCTAATCGCACCCCATTATCCATACCAATGTCCACTTGATCTGTTTAACTATTATATGCAACGGGTTGAACCTATTATTGATGAACCCAATGAGAATTTTGATTATGATAACTTTTTTAGAGTTGAAGTTGGGAAAGATGTTACATACCGTCAAGCCCATCGTGCCACTGCAGCCTACTACGGTATGATAGAATGGATGGATATGCAATTTGGACGTGTTATTCAGAAATTAGAACATTTGAATGTACTCGATGAATTTATTATCGTCTTTCTCTCTGATCACGGTGAGATGTTAGGTACAAAAGGGTTATGGGAAAAACAAAGCTATTTTGAACCATCTGTACGTGTACCACTTTCTATATGGAATCCAAAAATATTTGGTTCAGAACAGAAAACTATCGAGAAAAATGTTTCCTTAGTAGATCTCTTTCCAACATTATGTGAATTATCAGATATTCCTATACCAGAGGATATTGATGGGAAATCACTTGTCCCTCTAATTCAGAACGAAAACGGGGATTGGGATGATACAGTATACAGTGAACTGTGGCGTGCTCAAAATGGTCCTTCTGTTATGGTTAAAGAAGGAGATCTAAAGTATTTTCGATTTGATAATGACAAAGGTTGGCAAGATCAACTCTTTGATTTATCCAATGACCCTCACGAGAATAATAATCTGATTGATAATCCTAATTATAACCAACAGCTATCAAGATTACAATCAAGAATAAATGCATTACCAACCCCACGACAAAAGGATAAATACAATAATTTTATTGATCCACATAGACCGATTTTTTAGTATATGACTTTAATCAAGCAGATCATCAAGTTCAATTAATATTACATCTTCATCGTTTGCTCTCTGTCTTAATGATTCATTAAAACCACTTAAAGAAAACAGTACATATCTTGGTTTTTCTCCCCACTCATCTGGAACTTTAGTAGATTTATCTATTAATTGATTGAGTACGTTTACCCCCACAGGTTTATTCCACCACTTACATTCTCCAAACCAGTGACTACCATCCATATTATGAGTCAATAAGTCTATTTCACAATTTGCATCCCAATGTGAACCGATTCTTAATGGTGCAATCTTTAACTTCTCCTCCCAATATAGAGATACATACTGTCGACAAAGCTCTTCAAATAATAGTCCCATGTAATCGGATAAAAATGGTTCTATCAACTGTTGGTATACCAATTGACTATTTCCGGTTTCAATTAAACTCCTATTTGGAAGTATAAATCGAAACCAGAAATTCAGATAATTATCAGAGATCTTATAAATACCTTTTCTACTTTTTTCAGGTGCGCGTTCGGTTATAGGAATTACACGGTTAACCAACCTTAAATCTCTCAAAACACTCAAGTATTTATTTGTCTTAGCTTGATCAAGGTTCACCCTTTGTGTAATCTCATTGATCCGAGTCGCACCACCTGCAATAGCTTGAAGAATACTGCTATAGATTCTAATTTCTCTAAGCTCCATCCGTAATAAAAAGTTGACTTCATCAAATAAATATCCTTGGGGTGTTAGCATTTCATTGATAATATTATGTTTTATTGGATTATCAATATTTTGATGTGAGTTGCGGGAATAATTTATCTCAAAACGTTTGAGATAGGCAGGTATACCACCAAGGATGCAATATACCATGATTTTCTCTTTTGTGTTATAACCAGGAAAAAATAGTGTACTATTCCTATATGATAATGGCATTAATTGTAATTGACCAGTTCTCCTACCAAACAGTGGTGATTTCTCAGATAATACTTCACGTTCCATAAATCCAACTTGTGATCCACATAAAATTAAGAATAGATTGCTATTTTTACCCGTTAAATCCCAAAACCGTTGAATTAAGGAGGGGAGTGCTGTATTGTCTTCACATAAATATTGAAATTCATCAAGAACAATAATGAGACGTTCTTCTTGGGATTTCTGTGAAAAGTAAATCAGTGTTGTTTCCCAATCGGTGAATCTCATACTTTGAAGCAATGGATCATCAATTACATTGCCTGCAAGCTCCTTTAATTGTCTGAGGTGATCTTGTTCATTCAGTTGACTTGCAATAAAGTATATACTCTTTTTGTTTTTACAAAACTGCAATAATAGTTCTGTTTTTCCAACTCTTCGTCTACCATAAATTACAAAAAATTCCGCATTACCAGATTGATATCTCTGTTCCAATGCTTCTAATTCAGATTCGCGGTTTAAGAACATAACAAATTCCTTGTTCCGAATAATATACTTTAGAGTATTATATTCTAAAGTATAATACTTTTCAATTAGATATACGTAACAAGAAACATACTCCCCTATAGGTTTGACAATTCATGATTGTGTATGTTATTATTGAACATTATTTTTAATTAATCTCTATTGATGTCTGTAGGTAGTGATAATGCAAGAAAAAAAGCCATCCCGTATGCTCTTTAAGAAAAAACATATTAAATCTATGTTAGTATATTATATAATTCTACTTGTGGTCATAATAATATTAGTATGGAAAATGCCGGATATCGTAGCATTCATTTGAGACTGAGATCCCGGATGATAATTTGGAATACAATCTATCATTGATAATATAGGAGAAAAACATCATATGTGCAAACTTCACCTTATACGGTATGACATAAAAATCGTATTAGTCATTTGTTGTGGTTTATTGTTTGGTTGCTTAATTCTACCTTATACCGTATATGCACAGGATCAACTGATAATAATTTCACCCCATCATGAAGGTATTGAGAAGGAATTTGCCAGTAATTTTGAGAAATGGTATGAAGAACAAACGGGACGTCCTGTGAAGACAAATTGGAGGGACCTTGGTGGCACTTCATCCAATTATCGGTATATAGACTCAGAGTTTAAAAGATTACCTGATGGAATTGGTGTTGATATCTTTTTCGGTGGCGGTACCGACAGTTATTTAAGATTTGCAGAAAATGATCTATTATCTTCTTACAAATTACCAGAAGCACAACTGGAAGAAATTCCTCAAACTTACCATGGAATTCCTGTCTATGATTCTAATTACCGTTGGTATGGTGCTGCATTGTCAAGTTTTGGGATCATGTATAATGAGAAATTACGTCAATTGAGACGTTTACCTGAAACGAAAACTTGGGATGATTTAGGGGATATAAGACTCATAGGGAAAATTGGGGCAGCCGACCCGCGAGAGAGTGGCAGTGCACACATGATGTATGAAATAATCCTCCAGACACGTGGCTGGGATAATGGTTTTGCATTATTAACTCGACTTGGAGGTAACGTAAAGAATTTTTCCGCCGGGGCAAATGTCATACCAAGAGATGTTGCTGCAGGACAAGTCATCTATGGATTAGCTATTGACTTTTATGCCTACAGTCAAATTGCATCTGTTGGATCGGAAACTATAAAGTATGTCCTACCTTCCGATGGGGCAGTGGTAAATCCTGATTCCATAGCAATATTAAAGGGAGCACCGAATATTGAAGTAGCTCAGAAATTTATTGAATTCGTTCTATCAGAGAATGCACAAAAATTATGGATGTTAAGGGATACTGATCCAGAAGGTCCACAGTGGAAAGGTGGATTGAACCGTGCCAGTGTGTTACCTACCTTATATGAAAAATTAGGTGATCGATGTGTTGTCACTAATCCGTTTACACTGAAGATTACCCCATTTCCTTATGATGCAACTAAAGGAAGCACCCGTTGGGATATTGTTAATGATCTCTTCGGGGTATTAATAATAGATTCTCATAAAGATCTTGTTACAGCATGGAAAGCTATACAAAAATGTAAAGACGAAAGTAAACGAGAAGCAGCAATTGAAGCTTTAGTGGAAATGCCACTTACCGAAGAAGAGGCAATGAAAATTGCCGATACAGATTGGAAGAATCCTATTTTTCGTAATGATAAAATCAAAGAATGGGGACAATTTGCTAAACAAAAGTTCAACAAAGCTCTCAATTTAACACGATAAACGGAATTCAATAGAACACATGTGTATCCTATCTATTAATTGGTAGTATAGACATGTGTTTCTATATCTCATTTCAATATTGCACAATTAATTGACGATTCAATCTAATACCAATTCTAAATGAATAGGTGTCATAAATACGCATGTTATATTATATTCGTAGCGGTTCCAAACCGCTCCTACCGGGTTGGGTGAATAGTGTTGATATGTCATAATATTTCTTAGAAATGGTATAATAATTTCATCCATTTCGTTCGAATTATTGTAATCCTTACAACTTGACAGGTAGGAGGGGTCATTGCAATGACATATTTCAGTGAATATAACACAGACGGGTTATATGATGAGATGTTTACTTCGGATGGATCACCACGTCCTGCAGTTCAATTATTAGTTGAACGGATAAATAACTTTGAAGAAGGTGAATTCATTCGTAGGCAAATAACTGCTGAATATGCCTTACTCCGAATGGGAATTACCTTCAATGTATATGCGGATGAACAGGGTGTAGAGAAGATCTTTCCTTTTGACCTTATACCACGTATTATTGATGCTAATGAATGGGAATGGATAGAACGCGGACTCAAGCAGCGAATCCATGCATTGAATCTATTTATTGACGATGTATACCATGAACAGAAGATACTTAAGGATGGTATCATTCCCCATGAAGTAGTTTTGTCATCGGAACGATACCTTGAGCAATGTATTGGATTAGATCCACCTCGTGGAATCTGGTGTCACATTACTGGTACAGATCTTGTTAGAGATGGTGATGGGCAAATTTATGTATTGGAAGATAACCTGGGATGTCCATCTGGTGTGTCCTATGTAGTAGAAAACAGACAATTGATGAAACGAACTTTTCCTCAATTGTTTGGTATGTACCAGATACAACCCGTGGAGGATTATCCGAGTCATTTACTGGATATGCTTCAATACCTTGTGAGTGATCGTGTAATGACCCCAGAAGTGGCGTTATTAACACCAGGTATATATAACTCCGCCTATTTTGAGCATTCCTTTTTAGCACAACAGATGGGAGTTGAATTGGTAGAAGGACGAGACCTTGTCGTTATGGATGGTTATCTCCATATGCGGACAACAAAAGGTTTTCAACAGGTAGATGTTCTATACCGAAGAATCAATGACGATTTTCTTGATCCAGATGTGTTTGATTCAGAATCTCTGTTAGGTGTTCCCGGACTAATGGATGTATATAAGTCAGGTCGACTTGCTTTAATCAATGCCCCAGGAACATGTGTTGCTGATGACAAAGTTGTGTGTGCCTATGTACCTAAAATCATTAAATACTATCTGAATGAAGATATTATAATCCCCAATGTTCCAACATATATGTGTTGGGAAGATGATGATAGGAATTATGTCTTAGAACATATTGAAGAGCTTGTAATTAAAGAAGCCAACCAGTCAGGTGGATATGGAATGCTCATTGGACCGCATTCAACTAAAGCTGAATGTGAGGATTTTATACAACGTATTAAGCAGAATCCACGGAATTACATTGCGCAGCCAACGTTGTCCCTTTCCCGTGTTCCTGTCTTAATTGATGACCATTTTGAAGGTCGTCATGTTGACCTGCGTCCATTTATCCTATATGGTGAAGATATATATGTTCTTCCAGGTGGACTCACAAGAGTTGCCCTTAAAAAGGGTTCACTGGTCGTAAACTCATCACAAGGTGGTGGTAGTAAAGATACTTGGGTATTGTCAAATCCATTTTAGGGGTTATTAATGCTAAGTAGAGTTGCAGAATCTATCTATTGGATGAGTCGGTATATTGAACGTGCTGAAAATGTAGCACGGTTTGTTGATGTTAATCTACAGTTGTTACTGGATCAACCAGCAGGTATTCAAGCACAGTGGGATCCATTAGTTGCTACCACTGGGGATGATGCACTATTCTCTGATAAATATGGTGAACCCACGCACGAGACAGTGATAAAGTTCCTGACATTCGATACTGAAAACCCAAATTCAATAATCTCATGTTTACGAGCTGCTCGTGAGAATGCAAGATCAATACGGGAAAACATATCCTCTGAGATGTGGGAACAAATAAATGACACCTATCTAATGGTAACTGAAACACCGGAAGAATGGACAATGACCGAACCGCACCAATTCTTCACAGATATTAAGATAGCATCCCAACTATTCATCGGTCAAACAGATAACATCATGTCGCATAGTGAAGGTTGGCATTTCTGTCAATTAGGACGTCTGATTGAACGTGCTGATAAGACATCACGTATAGTTGATGTGAAATACTTCATCCTATTACCATCTGTAGTAGATGTGGATACTTCATACGATGATATTCAATGGGGAGCATTACTACATTCTGCGAGTGCATTTGAGATGTATAGAAGAACACATGGTATGATTTTACCAAATAGTGTTGTGCATTTTCTACTACTTGATCGAGATTTTCCAAGATCTGTTCTATATTGTCTAAAAAATGCAGAGGAATCACTACATGCTATATCGGGTACTCCAATAGAGACCTTTTCTAATCCAGCTGAACAAGGTTTAGGACAACTCCATTCTGAATTTGCCTATGCACAAGTGGATCAAATTCTAAATACTGGACTCCATGAGTTTCTTGATGCATTCCAAACCAAATTAAACTTGGTTGGTGAGGACATATATAAGACGTTCTTTGCTTTACGACCTGTTGATAGAATATCAACAGTATCACAATCACAAATGCAATAACATTTGATCGATAAGGTCATATAATTAAATCGACATTCTAAGGAAGTGTCAATGTCTATACGGGTTGCTATCAAGCATAAATCAGTATATCAATTTGATAGATCAGTTTTCTTATCACCCCATATATTCAGATTAAAACCTGCCCCACATTGCAGAACTATTATTGAATCATACGCATTAACCATCTCACCTGATACGCATTATATTAATTGGCAGCAAGATCCATTCGGTAATTATCAAACAAGGGTTGTATTTACAGCACCTACAGAGAATCTAACAGTAGATGTAGACTTAGTTGCTAAAATGACAGAATTTAATCCGTTTGATTTTTTTATTGAGGATTGTGCAGAACACTACCCATTCAATTACAATCCCCAACTGAGAAAAGAACTGACTCTCTTTCTTGAAATTACAGAATATGGTCAATTCCTATCAACATGGTTGAAAGGTGTAGATAGATCTCAACAGAATCTAATTGATTTTCTTGTTAACTTAAACAGACGTATATGGGAGGATATTTCACACACAGTTCGGATGGAACAGGGTATACAATCTTGTGAAGAAACATTAGAAAAACAATCAGGATCATGTCGGGATAGCAGTTGGTTATTTGTTCAAATCTTACGACACTTGGGATTGGCAGCTCGATTTGTGTCTGGATATTTGATACAGCTTGTATCTAATCAAGATTCATTTGCAGACCCTGAAGCACCAAAAGAGGATTTTACTGATCTACATGCATGGTGTGAGGTATATGTGCCAGGTGCAGGTTGGATAGGGTTAGATCCAACATCAGGTTTACTTGCAGGGGAAGGCCACATTCCATTGGCTTGTGTTTCTGATCCTGTCAGTGCAGCTGTTGTAACAGGCTATACAGATCCATGTGAGACAGAATTTACATACACTAATAGTATAAAAAGATTATCAAATGATCTACAAAGGTGAATGTATAAGAATGAACTACATTCCATAACAATGTAGATATTACATCAAAAAGTTTAAAATTACTCTCTTATGAATAACTCACCATCTCTATTGACTGTAATAAGTTGTTCTTTCTCTTCGGTCTGCCAGAATTCTAACTCCCATATATAGCCTTCTATACCGGATATGTGTCCCATACGTCCTAATGCCTTTATATTCCATAAGACGATTTGAGGATCTCGACCCCCACTGGCAAGTGTCGTATTATCGCTTGAGATAGCTAAAGCAGAAACTGAATCAGAGTGTCCTGTCCATATAGATAGTAAATGTCTATCTTCCCATTCCCATAGTCTTACAGTAGCATCAGAACCACCACTTGCTAAGTATTTACCATCATGTGAGAACGCGAGGGATAACACTAACCCATCATGTCCAGCAAATGAGGATAACTCCCTGCCTGTCTCCACTTCCCACACTCTGATCTTTCCGTCAGTTCCACCACTTACAATCAAGCTGCCATCAATTGAAAAAGTTAATGACCTAATACGGGCGGGATCAGAAGTAGTACTACCAAGAAGTCGTGCAGTTTCTTCATTCCATCCCGTTAGTGGTACTCCATCTGGAGATGATCCTAACGCCGTAGTAAGACTTGATGACTTTCCAGCAAGTGTGGCAATCTCGTTGGAAGTATCGGTATCCCATAATCTTAAAGTACTATCTTCACTTGAACTGGCAAGAGTTCGATTATCAGGTGCAAAAGATAATGAACGAATTCGCTCCGTATGTCCTGATAATACAGCAAACTGTGCTTCGCTGGATAGATCATATATCCAAATACGGTCATCTCCACCTGCTGCCAGACGAGTTCTGTCTGGGGCAAACGAAAGCACAGAAACCTGTTTCTTATTAATTCTATCCTTCAGTCCTTGAGGGAGTTGTTTTTGTGTTTTATTATCAAACACTATAATTCTAACCTTAGTGATATTCCGAGTTTTTACATGTAAAATCCATGTAATATACTTAAATAATTAAATATAAAATACATCATGTGATAATCTGCATGAAATTATAACAGATACTTGATACGGAATTCAATTGAATTGACCCTTGAAACTGACGTGTATAAAGTTTTGACATTATGCACAAAAAACCTGTAGGTACGATATCCGAATCACAAAGAATATAAGGAGACCAAGATTTACCCTTAGTTCCAGCGGGTTGAAAGGTGTTCCAAACAGTACGGAAATAGTACTGAGAATGAGAACTAACAGAAGTTTGTATAAAAAATCCTCTATTTTATATGCTTTTCATACTTCACATATGTTAATATATTATTCTCTTTTGTTAAAAATGTTACACTTTTTGACACATTCTGTGTCATTAGTAAAACGGCTGTCCGCCCTGTCACAGTCTGGTCTCATCCGTGTTTTTTTGAAATTTTAAAAATTCTGGAATCGTGAAATTTTGTGTCTTGCTTTTTTATGAAGAATATCTGATACAGACATTCGTAATAACATTTCTAATTGATGATGTCTCATTATTGTAAGATGATCTTTTTGGACGTGTCTCTTTAGAAGACATCCCAATAAAACGGCAATGCAACTTATTTTCTCAGAAATGGAATAAGTCCTGTAGTTTTTGTTTTTAAGATGATTTTGCATGTATTGGATAGTCATTAGAAAGTATCCTGTTTTATGTAAAAAGTTACGAAATCGTAACTTTTTTCTGTCACCCAATTTTAGTATAGTCGTTGTAAGGTCAATATCCATCTATGTTTACAGCCAATTTACGAATTTGTGTAAAAGAACAAAAAAGTTTGCTTGATGGATTCCTAAGTTTTTAATTCCCTATTTACATTGATTGATCTTATAGAGGATATTAGTATTGGTATAATAATTATTCTGTATATATTATATTAACGTATGTTGTAGATTGTGTCAACTCTTTTTCTTAATTAGAGACATCTCTCATAAACCAATAATGTAATATTATTTATTAGATGTTAGAGAATGTTATTTCTTCATTTTATTTTATGTTGAAATTTGTATTTTAGTTGCTTCTGGTTTTAGTTTTATTCATTTTATTTTTTAGTCAGTCTCCAACGATCCCGTTTTCAGGGTACCCACCTTTGCCTACAAGTAGTTTGGAAAAGGATACAACAGATTGAATCAGTTATCAATGGATTTGATAGGTGTTTCTAATTGGTGAGATTAGGAATTTGGAATTTTCTTTTTGTCTGAATCGTAGATTATCGCGGATTACACGGATGAACGCGGATCTTTTGTCTGGTATTTCAAGTTGCATTTCATAGGATTAGGATATTTGCACGTCATAAGACTAATTCGCATAATCCGCGATTCTGAACCATTCTCCATAGAATTTATCTTCATCTCTATTAATTATTATCTCATTACCTATTGTTAAAAGAGATATCTGAGGATTATCTACGATTTCGTCTTCGGTAAATTGGTAGATAATCTTTGCGGATTTTGCGTTTTGATGGAAATCTTGTTCGGTTTTGGTATTTGGGTTGGGTGCTGGGAATTGTTCGAAAAAGTCGTCTATGTCCCCGGAGAGTTGTAGTGTCAGATCACTGCGATAATCTAAAGTGGATAGTAGTTTTTTGATTTTTCCAGTAAATCACCGTTTGCTAATGTTCGTAATGCGGATTTAATTTGTTCCAATTCATACGTTTTTCTACATACCTCCGTTATTAATCTTTGAATATAAATAATCAACAGATAGAATCAATCAATACATGTCGGGTTTCGCATACGCTCTACCCGACCTACGATACTGTTTGTTATTGTGAATCTACATAATCAACAGATAGAATCAATCAATACATGTCGGGTTTCGCATACGCTCTACCCGACCTTCGATACTGTTTGTTATTGTGAATCTACATAATCACCAGATGGATACAATCAATACATGTCGGGTTTCGCATACGCTCTACCCGACCTACGATACTGTCTGTAGGAGCGATCTGTCGGAACTCGGAGTATCCTCCTACTTCTTTATCATCATCTTACGTGTAGCAGTGAATTCGTCTGCTGTAAGCGTATAGAAATACACGCCGCTTGCTACATACTCACCTAAAGGATTCTTTCCATCCCAATACGCAGCACGACTTCGACTTTGATACATACCAGCAGCCTGTATTCCTAATTTCATTGTTTTAATAACCGCTCCATTTGTAGTATAGATCGTTAAAGTGACATCCGATGGTTTGGCAAGTTGATAAGGTATCCAGGTCTCAGGATTGAACGGGTTCGGGTAGTTTGGTAACAATGCAGTTGCTTCTGGCAGCATTTTAAGTAAGAGATTTTGTAGCACTCGGATGCCTTTACGGAAAGCTGGACTGCCATCATCCGCTTGCATTGCTTGTGTAATCCAACTTTGGATTTGGTCAGGAGTTGGACTGTTGACAGCAGGTGCAGCTGGGTTTTCTCCGAATTGACTGGCAACTGCTACTATATCTAAAATATTGACAACCCCATCACCGGTCACATCTGCTCTCTCGTTTGATGTGTCAAAAGCTGCAACAATTACCAAATCAAGTATATTAACCACACCGTCTTCGTTGACATCATACTTGGAATAGACAGTGCCATCATCCACCTTGAACCGTATAATCTCAGTAAAGTCTAACCGAAGGTTATTCTGTGCCCTATCCTCCACTCTCATATTTGAAAGTCCCCATGTTCCTGGCACACTGCCAACCGGCAAAGTAATAGCCAACTTATAGGTTTGATAGACTGAGGGATCGCCAATAAAATATATGTGACCATGAGGACTGAAATCAAATAGGCGGTCTCGATCCGGGTGGTGCTGAAAATGGTGTGATACTCCCTGCGGATCGCGGAGCGATAGAACAGAAAAATAATAACCGCTAATATCATCTCTAACTCTGAAAGTAATATCAACGTTCGTTTCACCATTCGGGTCTTCAGGACGAGTAGGTTCAGCATTTATTGTAATTTGATTTAAATCCAACTCAGGGGGAGTGCTATCTGGGTTTGTTGTCTCTATGTCAATAGTAGCTGGCAACTCATCAATTATTATGTCTTCATCCCGCAAACCGTGTTTTGGGTCGGTAAAATATATACCCGTTGCATTGAACGCTATATCCTGCATTCCAAGAAAATTCAGTGCGTATGTACCACTTTGAAAGTAATCTGGAAAGACGAACAGGGCGGTCGCTATACCGGTTTCAGGATTATATGCTGTCCGACCCGATCCCCGCGAATGGGTTTCCAAGTTTTCGTCATTCATATTTGCATAACTATGTCTCAATCCGCTCTTCTCAATAACTTTCCATTGGGCGGTAACGACTTGATAAGGTCTACCCATATTAGTCGTTTCTTCTGACAAAGATAGACGCATTGAATTTTTAACATATTGTGGCGGATCGCAATCTTCAAGTGAATTGTCAATATAGAGTTTCCATCCGAAATCATTTTGACCTACATATCGATCATTACGATTAGCATCCTCTAACTGAATAGCGTCTGGTGCCCAGAAACCACTTGCCACATAGCGCGATAAACCGAAACGTATGTGAAAGATATGTCCTTCAGTAGTATATCTACCATTTGCGTCTATAGGTGTTAGAGCGATAAATTTTGATGTCCCTTTTTCACTAAACAACCGCATGCTACATTTGGTTGCTGTATCTAAATTGCTTTCACTATGTATTTCGATCACAATTGTTATCACCTTGTCATCTTCAGGTTCACCTTCAACCATTGTATCAATCCGTATAATTCGTCCGGGATAAACATAGTCGGGATAGAGATTATAGACTTCAAATGTCAAATCCTCGCGTATCTTTGAGATGTACCGGGTGCCATGCATAATCCGATTTTGAATAAATTCATATTTAGCTGGAGATCTTGACCGCAACTTGTCAGGTCGGACGATATAGTGACTGATACTCTCCGCCATATCTTCATTCGGATTTACACCATGTGCATAAGCAGATACGAACTCAGTCTGCTTGGTTGTTGACCAACCGTCTCTATCGTCAGGGTTTTCATACCAGCCACCGAGTTCAATCCAATCCTGTTTGAGTTGTTCGTCAAAGAGATATTCCCATAAGAAGTGAGCCTTTTCATGGAGAATCAAACGGTGAATGAAGTCAATATCTGTATCTTTAAAAGCAGATTCCATAAATTCAATATACCCAGCATGTGTCCATGCAACTGCGGCAGCTTCTGGATGAAGTGGGTGGGGTGTTCCATCTAAACGTCTAACCAGATAGTTCAGTCCGGGTGTTTTGAGCATACCTTGCGGAAACTCTTCAAGCATTGATACGAGTGCCATCAGTTCTTCGTTCTTGAATTCAGTGAACCGTGCAGCATGTTCAACAGTCGTATGCCGCGTGAGTTCTGTGTAATCCGGAACATCTATACTGACATCGTAACGTTCCCGCAGAATTCGTCGAATAGCGTTTCTGTCAGCACCTTCGTCAGTTACGAACCGAATTACAGCACGATGCAGCCGTTTAGAGAAATATCTCCCTCGAACACCTTCAATTTCTGCTAATAACGGTTTGGCATAGGTAAAAGCCTCTTCGGCAACGGTGACAATCTTTGTATCACCATGAATTTCGATCTCAATGTCATCTTGGATGTGTCTATCGCTGAGTTTCCAAAGTGATTTCGTTACCCGTTGGTCTTTATCATAAGAACTGTTGCTTTCTTGCGGTATCGATTCAAAGGTTTGTAATAGTCTATATGCGTGTGCACCGCTCCATTCAGTGCCGAGGTGAACGGAGTACCGTCTCATCAACCATATTGATGCACTATGAGAAGATATTTTTACGGGTTCATCAAGTATCGTAACTTGGACAGGTTCAACAACGGTAGCACTCTCTTGTCCCTCAGGTGTTTCATCTATTTCCCAATGGAACTCAAAAGCGTTACTATGTAAAACAATGCAACATAGAAAGATCATTGAGCATAAAATAAATATTGTGGTTTTCATAATTCTCTTTTGATTAAAACTGTTTTTTGTTGAGATAGTATTCTTTTTAATGTCGGGTTTCGTGACTCTCCCCATAGGCGTCAATTTAGTGATTACATGTCCTCGTGGGAATCCCCGCGGCATGCGTCTATTGCATGATGTGGGATGAATCGTAATTGAAACGCAACATTTTCAGTATTTGAAAGCGTCTCATGTTGGGTTTCGTTCCTCTACCCCATAGGTATCAATTTAGTGATTACAGGTACTTGTAGGTTGTGTTGAATCGTAGGTGAAGTTCAACATTTCCTGTATATATAAGCGTCTCATGTCGGGTTTCGTTCCTCTACCCGACCTACAAGATGGTAGAAATCAATAAAATTTGATTAGAAGATCCTTAAGTTGACACTTATGGGTTTCGTACCTCAACCCAACCTACAATAAGTATTGAAATCCCCAACGGTGAATGGTGTTTATATGTCATAATATTTCTTAGAAATGGTATAAAATGTCATCTTACTACCATTTCTTTGAACAGCAGGACTCCTTCATAGTAGCGAGGAAGTATAAAAGTTTCTCTTGGTGATAATGATTTATCATTAATCCCTTAAAAATTGCCAAAAAGTTGTTCTACATCGCTTCCAATGTGTTCTTCAAGCAGCATTCGAAGTTCTTCCAGCATACGCAAAGTTTCCTGTTTATCGGTTTCAGTATCAGAATGCAAAAGGTTTTTGACAGATGAAAGCTTTTCCTGAAGAAATGGCGAATGAATTCGAAGTTCATTCTTAGCTTCAATCAAGTGTTCTATAAACTGCCGTCTACGCGTATCTACGCCTAAGAGTGATTTCTTTTCTACTTCAAAGCGATGCACTTGAGAATTCAATTCAGTTAGGAAAGTGCATAACGTTTCCTTCGCCTTTGGTACTTCCTCTGCTCTTTTCACATCCGCATGTCCTGCCAATGCTAATTTAATATAAATTGACAGAGTATTTATAGCAGAAATAAGATTTTGATTATCTTGAAAACTTTGGACTGCTCTCCATTGTGAATTCATCATCAGTTGTTCTCCTTAGACCCTCTTAATTTCTGGCAGAAATAGTGATCTACCGTAATTTCTTAAGTTGCTGTGTGAGAATACTCCATTCATCATCTGTCAATGTCATATTCTGTGCTTCACGTAGAAACTCTTGTGCTGCGGGTTTTTCACTAATGGCTTCCTTTATCTGTGTTGGCATCTTTCCTGTCATAGCAAGCAAATCATCAGGAGGTACACCGAGTACTTCACATATCTTCACGATAGTGTCTGCTGCGGGTGGTGGCATACGATCATTTTCAATCTTACTGATGTAAGAAAAATCAACTCCCACAGCTGTTGCTAATTGACGTTGAGTAACATCTTTACTACGTCTTATTTCTTTTAGCGTATGTCCGAATGTTTTGTTTTTCATTGTTTTCCACCGTATGTTGTACCCCGTATGTAGTATTTGAAATAAATTATAACATATTATTGAGTTGAATGTCAACCCATTTTATTCTGGTGGTTGTTAACACAGTCAAACACATCCGCCCATCCTGTTATACAAACAAAACAATTATTAATAACCCAATCTAAACTATTATCAGTCTTGACAATTTGTCTTTGATTAGATATACTTAATATTGATATTTTTAATTAACGGAGTATTAATGCAATACAAAGGATTCAATCTTGATCCGTTTCAAGTGGAAGCAATTGAAGCGATTAATCTTGATATATCGGTGATAGTGACTGCCCCAACCGGAGCCGGAAAAACAGTTATTGCAGAATATGCTGTTGAAAAATGTCTCCAAACTAACAATCGTGTTATCTACACAGCCCCAATTAAAGCCTTAAGCAACCAAAAGTACAGAGATTTTCAATCATTATATGGTGATAGAATCGGTATTGTTACCGGTGATGTTGTTATAAATCCTTATGCCCAAATCTTATTAATGACCACAGAGATATTTAGATATACGATCTTTGATGATATTACAAGACTACAAGATGTATCCTATGTAATTTTTGACGAAATACACTATATTAATGATATTGAACGTGGTACTGTTTGGGAAGAGAGTATAATCTTTGCGCCACAACATATCAAATTTGTAAGTCTTAGTGCAACGATACCCAATATTCAATCTTTTGCTGATTGGATGCAAAGTGTAAGGGATATAGATATCAAAGTTGTAGAGGAATTAGAACGACCTGTTCCATTAGAACATAGTCTTTACTATCAAGGGTTTGGCATAGGAAAGATAGAAGATCTTAAAGATTTACAAAGAATTGCTAAGAAGAATAGTCGTAAGAAAAAGTACTATAATAGTAAGTCGAAAAAAACAAATGATAACAAATGGAAAGACAAAGATGAAAATAACAATGCTATTCCAAAAGGCATTGTTCAGACAGAACTAATCCCATACTTACATCAGGAGAAAAGGCTACCCTGTTTATATTTCTGTTTTAGTCGTAAGAGATGTGAGAGCAACGCACATTATTTTTCTACATTAAGTGAACCTAATTTTCTTGATGATAATAAAAGAGAGTTGATTTTAAATAAATTTGATACTCTGTGTAGACAGTATGATATTGTTGAAGAGAAGAAAATTGAAGAATTTCGTGATTTAATTCAATGCGGTATTGCATATCACCATGCAGGCATGTTACCTACTCTGAAAGAAGTTGTTGAAAGGCTATTTACATCAGGTTTAATCCAATTATTATTTACAACAGAGACATTTGCAGTTGGAATTAATATGCCTGCGTGCACAGTTGTATTTGATAGTCTTGAAAAATTTGATGGTGTCAATTTTCGTTATCTTAAGGCTCGTGAATATCACCAGATGGCAGGAAGGGCAGGTAGACGAGGAATTGACAGAATCGGTTATGTTTATTCACAAATTGAACCTACTTATGCGACTTTTCATGAAGTAAATAAAGCAGTTTCAAAAACAATAGAACCCATCAACAGCCAGTTTAATTTATCCTATTCAAGTATTCTGAATTTGTATGAAAAATTCGGTGAAGGTATTTATGATGTCTATACGATGAGTCTTAGCAACCACCAAAATTATAAAAGAATTGAAGATATAAGAAAACAGATTGACCAACAAGATTGTCAACGAGAACAATTACCACTCCCTATCTGTATCCATGATAATATTGATGCAATGCGACAGATAGAAGGATACTATAGACAAAAACGAAATACGGATGATTCGCTTCAAAGATTGTATGTAGAATTAACAACGTTAAAATCACGATTACCAAGAGGTAAGACAGGAAAAAAAGAAAGAAAAAAGAAAATTGGACCAATTAATTATAAGATGAAAAGATTGCAGAGTGATCTTTCTAAAAACCTTTGTAGTCAATGTCAACAACGAAAACAGTGTTTAGGTAGGTATCAAGGAATTCGGAAACAGGAACAGTATATATCAAATTTAAAGAAGAAACAGACATCTTTAGAAAGCTATCATCAGGACCAAATCGGTGCACGCCTCAAAGTACTTGAGTCCCTTGGTTATATAGAATCTGAAACCATCCTTCCTCGAGGAAACACTGCTTCACATATTTACGGATACGAACTTCAATTAACCCAATTATTGTATAGTGGTTTTTTTGAACGGATGACAGAGGATGAAATCAATTGTCTCATGATAACGATTGTCTCAGAACCTCGGAAAGATGGATACTTCAAGAAACTTAAAGACACAAGGATGTTATCTATTCTTGAAGCTGCTACAGAAGAAATAATATATATTCGTAAATTAGAAGACAAACTAAATGTGGCAGAATTAGTTCCACATTTGGAAACACGTTTATGTACTGCTATGTTGGCTTGGAGTGGTGGGTGTTCATTCGATAAATTACCCGAATATGCAGATATAGATGATGGAGATTTTGTTAGATCTTTCAGATTGGTTATAGACCAACTACGGCAGATTCGTAGGTCGATGGCAGGACACACCACATTAACTGAAAAACTAAATAGATGTATTGGTAAGATAAATCGTGATATAGTAGATGCTGAACGACAACTAAGAATTGGACAAGAACAGGATTTAGAACTAACTTTAGAAAACACTGATACAACCGAAACATTGGAAAATTCAATTATATAAGATGATATAAACCATAAGATGATATAAACCGAATTTCTGTATTAAGAGATCTTGGAGGTGAATATGGATAATAAAGATTTTGATCTGATAGGAAAATTACAGGTTAGAACAGCCAATGAGAAGGATGCTGCCAATTTACAAACGTACTGTTTTCCAGATAAAAGTAAAGAACAGGTTATGGAGGAATTACAAGCAGATCTATCGGATGACAACAATACTATTCGATTGGTGGCAGATTCAAGTGGCTATGCTGTTGGAAATATTTCAGTTGAACATCATCCAACGAATCAAGGAACAGGTCAGATTTGTAATCTTGTTGTCTTTGGACCGTTTCGATCCTTAGGTGTGGCTGACCACCTAATTGCAGCAGCAGAATCAGCAGCAAAGGCTGAAGGTTTGAATACACTTGAAATAGAACTCAATTCCACAGATAATCATGTGATACAGAGATATAAGGGATGGGGATTTTCTGAAAAACCGATTGTCATTTTAGAAAAACCTCTGTCAGATGATGGTGTTGAACCTGACATTGAAGATGATGTACCAGTAGATGAAACAGATGAACAAGAACAAGAACAGGAACAGGAAGATGCTCCTGAACCAGAACAGCAAAGTTTATTAAACGAAAATTAAAGTAGATTAAACTGGAATTAGATAATATCTGAGTATTGTTATACAGAAACAGGTGTGTATTATGAGAAGAGCATGTCTATTAATTGGACTTATAGTATTTATACTGGGGTGTGGAAATCAAAATGAGCACCTTGCTAAAGGAAAAGAGTTAATAAAATCTGATAAACGTCGTAAAGAAGAACGCGCAGTTCGTGAATTTAAACTGGCAATAGATATAGAGAATAATAATGCCGAAGCTCATTATCTACTTGGGTTTTACGATTCACAAGAGTATTACGACATTAATCAATCAGACTGGAACAATGCATCTATTGCCAAACGTGGACAGCATATGTATAAGGCATATCAAGAAGATCCCTCAGAATATCTTGAAATATTGATATTCGACACACTCAGGGACGATGATGTAAATGTACAGAATGCTGCATTAGAAGCACTAACTCTTGTTTACCAACAGGGGGATCGAAAACAACTCCTAAAGCAACTTGAAAAAGCAATTAAGTCAAATGACAATAGAGATCGACATGATGCACATTGGGTAATGGCAAATATTGGTAAATCAGATCCATCTACAATTGTACCCTTGTTGATAGAACTATTAAAACATAAACAGATGGGGACACGTCTAAATGTGGTAAAAGCGTTAGGAGAAATTGGAAGTGAAGATGCTATACCTGTCCTTGCTACTATAATAGATTCAGGTTCAGCAAAACGTCAATCAGATCGTGAAGAACCAGAAGTACGTCAATTGGCAGTTGCTGCCCTTGGAAAAATTGGTGGAAAGGCTGTTCCTGAACTTGTGAAAATTACTCAGAATAAAGGATCATCTCTAAGGGTAGATGCAATTCGGGCATTATCAACACTTGGTGATGAAAAAGCTGTACAACCCCTTTTGGATGCATTAGAAGAGAAAAGTAGTCGTGAAGTAGTTGTAAATTTTCAGAATTAATCAACAAACTTAGATATATTTCAATGAAATTACGTAAAACATTCATTTTGAAAGGATCATTGATGCATAGGTATATACCTATAATATTGTACTTTGTTTCACTTCTCTTGATATTAGGTTGCGAAAACACATACTATGATGATTATACAAAAATGGAGGTCCAGCAACTTGATAAAGATCTTGAAAACCGTTGGTCTACAAGTGGCGTCATTGTGAAGAATGTTACACAGAATGGACCTGCAAATAAGGCAGATCTATTAGAAGGAGAACTAATTTCATATATTATAGGCGAGTATCCAATCAATAGTTCAGCAGACTTCAAACGTGCTATAAAAAAAGCAATAGCTAAAGACAATAATTTACTTCTGTATATTAAAGAAAAACCGCCAATTCGAATAGCTATTCGACAGATGGGCGATAAAGTAGGAATTGAAGTAGACGATAAGAATACAGTTCAAATTAAGCATATAATACCGGGAACGCCAGCATCCAATAATCCGGACATTAAAGTTGGTGATATAATAGATAAAATTGAAGACGAAAGGAAAATATTCAGTCTTTCAGATTATAAGGATTCGATCACAGAATTTGCTAAGATGAATACTGAAGTTAAATTTAGGACTTCAGAACTGATCGGTGTAAAAATAGCATCAATTACTGCACTTGGAAATTTAGGTGATGCCAGAGCCGTGAATCCTTTGATTGATATATTGGAAAACAATCCTGAGTTATCTTTACGAAAATCTGCAGTTAAGAGTCTGGAAAAGCTTGTAATTTTAAGTGGTCTTAATCCACTTTTTACAATATATCGCGAACAGAATGTAAACCAATTGCCCGTTGATAGTCTTGATCTTAAACTACGTGAATCAGCTGAAATTCTTGGACTTATAATGATTGATCCGATTGCAAAAACAGCAACGCTTGAAGCCCCATTCGGTATACAATTTCGTCGTAGATCAGACCAGTTATACAAACAGGTGAATGATGGCGAACTCGTTGAAGTAGCAGAAAAACATATACAACTATCCACAGAACCTGATCAGGAAATACGTAGAGCCTGTTTATCAATTATCGGTATTCTTAAGCCAGAAACCTCTATTCAACCATTAATAAATGTTCTAATTGATAACAACGAAATACCCGGGATACGTTTTCAAGCAGGATTAGGACTAAGCCGTATTGGTAATCCATCGGTTGATTCACTCATTTTAGTCTATCATGAAGCAGACGATGCTGGAAAAGATATAATTGTTTCCTCTTTGGGAACAATCGGGGGACAAATCGCCAGAGACTTTTTGATAAAAACATTGGAATCAACTGATGATCCTGCAATACAATTAACTCTTGTAGATGCAATAGCAAAAATAGGTGATAGACCTTCCTTAATCGCGCTTGAACGGCAACGTGATCGTTTTCAAGAAGATGATTCGGCAATTCGTATATTTCTGGATGAGGTATTCAACAGTCTCTCATTACATAATACTAATGAAACACCTAATTAACAGACAAAGAGTATCTTGACAATAGGGAATAGTGTCCTGCGGAGTGCTCGTTATTTCGATCAATAGAAATGAAAATTGGATTAGTTTCTGACCTACACACAGATGCAACAGAAGCAAACAAAGAACTAATTCCATTTCTTATCTCTGTAATTGAAGATGCAGAAGTTGATGCCTTTATTCTTGCGGGAGATATATCCGCAAGTCTAACTGAGTTCTACGATATATTAGATCAATTTAATAATATTAAATTAGAATGTCCTAAGTTATTCGTTCCAGGTAATCACGACATTTGGGTGAATAAAGATGGAGGGATGACCAGCACTCAGAAATGTGGGATTATTTCTGAAATCTGTCAAGATCACGATTTTCATTCGTTGATAGATAAACCGTATATACGAGATAATGTCGGTTTCTGTGGAACAATTGGTTGGTACGACTATTCATTTGCCCCAAAAGAATTTAACCTATCTATAGAGCAATATGAAAAGAAACAATTTAATGGAAGAATTTGGAATGATAAACGTTTTGCCAATTGGGAGGACACCGATCAAGCAATTGCCAAAAAGTTTGAGAAGCATCTTACAAGTCAAATAGTATCTATTGTTGATAAGGTAGAGAGAATAGTAGTAGTATCGCACCATGTTCCTTTTCGTCAATGTATGCAGTACCGTGGGGTATTGTCCAATGATTATTTTCATGCATTTATGGGAAGTAAAGGAATAGGAGAAATATGTTTAAAGGAATCCCTTATCACTCATGTCTTTTTTGGGCATTTACATGAAACTGTAGATCAAGTTATTAATAATCTTAGAGTGGTATGTTCCCCCGTTGGGTATCTACATGAATTCCCACAGGATGGATTGCAAACCTATGCTGAACGAAGTTTGACTTGTATATGTTTAACTGATTAACAATACAACAGCGTATAATAAGGACTGAAGGAGAGTGAAATGGAGATAACCCTTACAAATAGTAATGAACCCGGTGCATTGGATTTTCCTTGGGGTGCCATCAAATGGTTATGTAACGACCAAATCGATCCTGAGGCTGAGATGACATTTGGAATTGTCTATATTAACGCAGGTGAGGGTAATCCAACACACTACCATCCGAATTGTGAGGAACTCATCTATGTATTATCGGGTGAATGTGACCACAAATTGGGTGATGAAATCATACCACTCAAACCGGGTATGATGTTGAGAATTCCCCGAAACATTAAACATAATGCTGTTAATACGGGATGGCAACCTGTAACTATGATTATCTGTTATTCAGATGCTGACAGGCAGACTATATTCTGTGATGAATAGTCTGAGTCCATGAATAAATATCCAGAATTGGTGATGTATCATGTCGAAAACAGGTAGATGTAAAGTTAAGATCTGTGGTATAACATCTGTCCATGATGCCACTCTTGCTAAAAATGCAGGAGCAGATTATGTAGGAATCTTGGTTGATGTTGTTTCATCTGAGCGGTCATTGGAGATGACACAGGCGATAAGAATCGTTAATGAAAGTCCGATTCCAACTGTGTTGCTTTTATATAATAGGACTACAGAAGATATCCAAGAGTCTGTTAACCAGATACAACCGTTTGCTCTACAACTTCTCGGACAAGAAACACCATCCCAAGTTGAAGAACTTAATAAAACATTATCTTGTGAATTATGGAAATCCGTATATTTGCCTGCAGGTGATCCTATTAATGTAGATAAAGCTCTGATCCATGATCAAATGGAAGCATATTCAAATGCCGGAGCGACTTATCTATTATTTGATACAGTTGATACAAGTCAGACGCCCCATCGATATGGTGGCACAGGAAAAACGTGTGATTGGGGACTGGCATCTGAATTCATTTCCGTGAGTCCATTACCTGTATTTTTCGCTGGTGGAATACGTCCTGATAATGTCAAGAATGCGATTGAAACAATGAATCCATACGGAATTGATTTGTGTTCTGGTGTGGAAGCAAGTAAGGGTGTTAAGGACAATGGAAAGTTAATTAGTCTAATGAATCAAGTTTCAAGAGCACATCATTGAAATAATTATTTCGTTCGTGTAAATATACACTTTTATATAGTGGTTTTTCTATTTAGATTATTTTATTTGTAACCGGTATCAATATTTCAATGGATATCTCAATTATAAAGGAGAAATAATGCAATTTTTTAGATTTCGTTTTTTTACTATTTTAATGATAATAGGTATGTTAATTGTTTGTTGGTCTGAAGCGTTTGCCGATGATCATGAAGGTGAAGCGATGGGAGAAAAACCGAAGATTACGGGGTGGTTCCAGATTGATGTGGATAGTTTAGGTCCCTATTTTCTAATTGGTGCCAGTCATCCACTCGGTGGTGGACTTTCATTTGATTCTAATATTTATATCAATGGTAATCCAGGACTTGATGGTTCACGCCAGTTTTTGGGTGAGTATGATATGGGTATTACATTCCCTGTAATAGCAAATGACAGCATGGCACTTCTGTTAACACCAATGCTCGGTGTCGGATTTAATTATGCCACCTCAGACGGACCTTATGCCTTATACCCCCAAATTTTCGCTATCCTACCTGCAGGTAAAATCTTTGGTTTTCATTGGACAATCAGCACATTCAAAACCATATTTGATGACCAAAGTTTGAATGAAGTTTACAACCGGACTTACATTACATACGCATTAAGTGATGTAGTGGCTGTTGGTCCACAGTTTGAAACAGTGATGGGTCTCGGTGATGACGGTGGACTGTGGGCACTAAATTTTGGACCTCGTTTGAACCTTAATTATGGTGCGAATAATACTCTCGGGTTATATGTTGGATATGAGACTAAAAAGAATGAAGATGAAACCGGACTTACCGGTAGAATGAATTTTACACGGAGATGGTAATTTACGATATAGGCGTGGTAATTGTCCGCGCCTATATTCTTCCTAAACTATTCATATAGAAATATATGAATAGTTCTATCTTTTGCACGAGAAAATGTTGGGAAAGTACTCACAATACGACATCGTTGTCTGATCCAATTTCTAACTTTCTGATCCGCATCAAAAACATTAAAACTTGCTACATCCACAACAAACCACCAACGGTTCGTTCTTGATGCTATTTTCTCTTCAAAATCCTCACTATCATCAATCAATTCTCCGATATATACTTGCTCCATATCTGGAAGATAGAACTCACCCATCCGAGTTTCTGAAAGCACTACCTTATCCTCTGCTTCCATTTGAAATTCAAGGTAATTAAAGGCTTCCCGCCATTTTGGTCTTCCTCCATTCTCATACCTAAAATACAGATAATCTTGCGATAGAAGTCCCACAATTAATACTAACGGTAGTAGAGACTTTATTAGGATATGCTTATCATCACCTATTATCCTCCATAAGTGGGTACAAACAAGTGCTGATAGAATAAAATATGCAGGTGTTGACCAAAACAGATAATAGCCAGCCACATTCTGAAATTGAGATACAAGAATAAGTAGAATAAGCGGAATACCCGCAAAACAGAGTAAAAAACGGGTAGGTTTGTCTTTTCGTCCAACAAAGCCAGAGATGAAAGCCGTAACTGCTATAGGTATACTCACCCCTTGTACCACAGTTAGCATAATATAAAATGGACTCCGACCCCATTCATTATATCCCCAACCTGAAAATATATGATTGCGTATTTGCGGAACTAAAAGTGAGAATACTGGTAATGTGAAAGGAATGAAAAAAATCAGAAGATTGATAATTCGTCTACGGCTTTTATTTTCTAACAGAAGAGAGATTGAATAGGCTGCTAATGCAGATATAATTACCGCTGCAAGTAGATGGGACAAGATAAGGCAAAGACAAGAAAGAAAAGCACTAATGGTTAATAGTAAGGAATCTTTCTCTAATGACCTATAAAAAAACCAAGCTGTCAATGCCCCAAAAAGAAAGGTCAATATATATGAACGGGTATTCTGAGACCAAAATATATGCCAATTAGATAGGGAAGTAAATATCGCAGCCAAAATACCGACTTCTTTGTTGTATAGGGACTGTGCCAGGTAGAAAATAATCGGAATAGAGATTATACCGGCAATGCAGAAAAGAAACCTGTATTTCCATTCTTCACTCCCATCAAATAGGAATGACAGCTTATCACAAAAAACAACTGACAACTTTGTAACAAGATATGGAATTGGATTAATGGGTGAATTACTTAGAGAAATGTCTTTAGAATCAAGAACAGTAAGGACTTCATCAATCCAAAAACTCCAATATCCAAGATTCCAAAATCGTAAAAACGCTCCAAAACAGACAATAATTAGAAGAATTACATGCTTATTTTTTAGGCAGTTTTCTGATGAAATTTTCAGCATTTTTAACGTGTTTTTACAACAAAAGTTACGGAATAAAACCCAATTCATTCACACCTAAAATCTATCATAGGTAATCGTAAAATGGATTCAACTATAAGGTATCTTAGTTTGATAGGAGTTTGAAGAGAATATCAATTGAATTAAAAGATAGAATTAATGTAATTGGCACGTATATTGCTTTAATGGAGATAGTGTAACTAAGCACAGATTCTATCACAAGATGATGTCAGAATCAAGAATAGTTTCAAAGACTGACATATCTAATTTCAATATGCTCATATATAAGTTTGAATCATTAAATTCTAAGGAGATTCTAATGAAGATTACAGGATTATGGTTGGCACAATTATTAGCGATAGTTTGTATACTCTCAGTGACATCCGTTCCTATGGTATTTGCTGATGCGCATGGGGCAGGTGAAGAGATGGAAATGGAAGAAGCAAGTATAGATGGTTGGTTCCGAACAGATACAGATAGTTTAGGAACGCAAATATGGTTTGGTGCGACGCATTCCTTAGGTGGACTATCAATTGCAAGTGATATTTATGTTGTTGACACCTTTGGTGAGTTTGATATTGGACTCGCACTGACCGCAGTTGAAAGTGATTCGATGTCACTCAGTTTTACCCCGATGGTTGGTATTGGGTTTGATTATGCAACACCGAATGGACCGTCTTCACTTATTGCCCCTCAACTTTTTACAATCCTAAGTGCGGGTTCGATTTATTTCGAATCTTGGATCCAAGGATTCTTCAACACACCTTTTGATGAAGAAGCTGCAGATTCACTATATACACGTGATTTTATCACCTATTCACTTAGCGATACCGTTGCAATTGGACCACAAGTTGAAGCAACAATTGACTTAGGTGATGATAGTGGTCTTGGAAGTTTGGCTGTCGGTTTACGTCTGAATTTGGGATACGGTGAAAACAATACACTTGGAATCTTTGGTGGTTTTGAAACCCAGAAAGAAGACGAAGAATCTGGACTAACAGGAAGAATGACCTTCCTTCGTACTTGGTAAGGTTTGATTAGTTGATCCATCGCGAATCAAGTAAGTTCTTGTCTCTTGATTCGCGAATTTCAAGAATATAATACTACATCATATTCGTATGTGATGGTAGTTGCTCTGTCTATGTAGAAAATTGGTTGTAAAAAGGAGATCTCTTTCAAATGAATAAACGGATAATCATTCTGATTCTTACCTTAACATGTTTATTGAGTCTTAATGCCTATGCTCTAAACGGTTTAGTCGATACAGATGGCACACTTGAAAAAGTTGAAGATTCAAAATATATGGGTGATACGCTTTGGGTGCTTGTCGCTGCGTTTCTTGTTTTCTTCATGCAGGCAGGATTCGCAATGGTGGAATCGGGTTTCACACGTGCTAAGAATGCTGTGAACATCCTTATGAAAAACCTAATGGATTTTTCTATGGGTTCGATAGCCTACTGGGCAATTGGTTTCGCGATCATGTTTGGCGCTGGAAATGCCTTCATGGGGACGAGTGGATGGTTTGTTCCATCTGAATCTTTATCAGTGGGTGCAGCTACAAGTACCAGTGTTTTCAGTTCTTTAGAGTGGAGTTCAGTACCAACCTATGCAGCATGGCTATTCCAGCTGGTATTTGCAGCGACAGCTGCCACAATTGTCTCTGGTGCAATGGCTGAAAGAACACAATTTAAGAGTTACCTCATATATAGTGTGTTCATTACAGGTCTCATTTATCCAATCGTTGGACATTGGATATGGGGTGGTGGTTGGCTATCAAGTTTCGGTGCTGGTATGCTGGATTTTGCGGGTTCAACAGTTGTCCACTCAACAGGTGGTTGGCTTGCCTTAACTGGTGCCATAGTATTAGGACCACGTCTTGGTAAGTATGATAACGATGGGAAACCGCGACCCATCGCTGGGCACAATCTACCGTTAGCAGCTCTTGGTGTATTTATACTCTGGCTCGGATGGTTTGGATTCAACCCTGGTAGTCAAATGGGTGCTGACGCAGCAGATATATCTCTAATTGCAATTACGACTAACATTGCCGCCGCTGCAGGAGCTATAACTGCTATGATAACTGCTTGGATCTTTCTTGGTAAACCTGATGCAGGTATGGCGCTAAATGGTGCACTTGCCGGTCTTGTTGCAATTACAGCCGGATGTGCATTCGTTAGTCCTTCATCAGCCTTTATCATCGGTGCATTAGGTGGTATCGTAGTTGTTCTAAGTGTGCTTCTATTTGAAAGGCTTCGCATAGATGACCCTGTTGGTGCGATTTCAGTTCACGGAACATGTGGCGCATTGGGAACCATCCTACTTGGTTTCTTCCATAGTGATCAAGGAATTATCTTTGGTGGTGGATTCGGATTCCTCTGGGCACAAATCGTCGGTGTCGTTGCGGTATTCGTCTGGTGTCTGGTTACAGGATTCATACTCTTCTCTGGTATTAAAGCAATAACTGGTTTACGTGTCACAGAAGAGGAAGAGATGGAAGGGCTTGATTATGGTGAACACGGTGCCAATGCCTATCCTGACTTCAATGTATCATCTATAAGATAGATTAATTCTGCAAATTCCTTCCTATAGGAGGGACAATTATGAATAGGGACGTCCGCAGAAGATAAACTGATCCCTGAGTTTACTTCAGTGTATGTGGTCGTTCCTATTCCTGTTAGAAATCAAGATATAACAATAGGTCGTAATACTTGATACCTTTAGGGGATTCTGCTAAAATTCAAAATTACTACTTGAGGAGAACTTCATTAGAAACGGTCTAATTCTAACCATTTAATTCATAATTTCTAACGTATGGTAGACAATTATGTCTGCTATAAAGTTATTACGAAACAAGTTACTTACACTTGTTTCAACTAAGGAGGAACAGATGCAACAACGATGTGCATCGCAATTTACAAGGAAACGTATTAGCTACACCATAATTGGTGTTTTAGTTCTAATCTTCTTACTGGCAGGTTTACCAAACCTTTTATTAGCACAAGAAACAGCTGCAGAAGCTACCCCGGAACTTAATTCAGGGGATACAGCATGGATGATTACTGCGACGGCACTTGTGCTATTTATGACAATACCAGGACTTGCATTATTCTATGGTGGACTGGTACGTGTACAGAATGTACTTTCAGTTCTGATGCAGTGTTTTGTCTTAACCGGGATTATCACTATTTTATGGGTAATCTGTGGTTATAGTTTAGCATTTAGCACAGCTGGCATGGAAGCAGGTAAACTGACATTAGGATCTTTTGTCGGGGGATTAGATAAGATATTCCTGTCTGGTGTTAATGTTGACAGTTTATCTGGAACAATTCCTGAAACAGTTTTTCTTACATTCCAGTTGACATTTGCGATTATCACACCTGCGTTGATAGCTGGTGCTTTTGCAGAACGTATGAAGTTTTCAGCGATGTTAATTTTCTCAATTCTATGGTCTGTTATTGTATACGCACCGCTCTGTCATATGGCATGGTCAGGTGATGGTTCACTGTTTGGTGACATAATTGGTGCTCTTGATTTTGCGGGTGGTACAGTTGTCCATATAAATGCAGGAATTGCGGCATTAGTAGCAGCAATTTTAGTCGGTAAAAGAATTGGATATCAAACCACAGCAATGCCACCACATAGTTTAACGCTTACGGTTGTTGGTGCATCCATGCTTTGGGTTGGATGGTTCGGTTTTAATGCTGGAAGTGAATTAGCCGCTGATGGCACTGCTGGAATGGCTCTCCTTGTTACACAGGTTTCTACTGCGACAGCTGCAATCACTTGGATGTTTATTGAATGGATTAAACACGGTAAACCCAGCGTTTTAGGTATAGTAACGGGTGCTGTTGCTGGCTTGGTGGCAATTACACCTGCTTCAGGGACTGCTGGACCGATGGGAGCGTTGATAATAGGATTCCTTTCAGGAGCAATTTGTTTCTGGGGTGCTACCAGTTTAAAAACTAAACTTGGTTATGATGATTCATTGGATGCATTTGGTGTTCACGGTATCGGTGGAATAGTTGGTGCTTTATTGACAGGTGTTTGTGTTGATGCAGCTTTAGGCGGCGCGGGCTTAGCCGATGGTGTTTCAATGGTACAGCAAGTTTGGGCACAATTGCTTAGTATTATAATTACCGTTCTTTGGAGTGGTGTACTCTCGTTCATAATCCTAAAAATCGTTGACGCCATTGTTGGATTACGTGTTGAAGGGGATGACGAAATGATGGGTCTTGACCTATCACAGCACAACGAACGTGGATATAATCTATAGATAATTCCTGAATGAATATTCTATCATTCAACTATTTCTAAATAAGGACGGATATTTTATCCGTCCTTATTTCATTTTTACAGTTCAGCAATTCTACCTGCTATTTCGTCGTCTTCCATCTTATCCTTTCTAACAAGTAGATTCTCTTCTGCTCCCATACTTCGGTACACATCTTCAATCCATGAAGTGTTAAAGGATTGACCCGTGTTATGTATTATCAGATTCCTTGGTGTAATCAATGTTCCTGCAGTACGAAAATCACCTACTCTCCGAATACTCGGAATAGGTAATGATTCTAAGAAAGAACTGTCTAAGTTATTATCAAATTGGGCTGCATCCACAACAACATTCTTTATATTCGTAAATCCAGCTGCCAATAACCCCCACAATCCAGCCTCTCCTATCCCAACTAAACTCACCTCGGATACATCACCTCTGGTAGCGTAATATAGTAGGGTTGTTAGAATATCCTGAATTCTTAATGCAGCAGTTGTACGATTATAAGTTGTAAAAAAACCTGTTTCTTCAGATCTTTCATACTCCCCATGTTCTCCGGTTCCAAATACATCAATAGTTAATACTTTACGATCTGAACTAATCAGATCTGTGATAATTGGTAAAGGTTCACCAGACTCTGCATCTATCATCTTTGCTTTTCCTTCAGGATGGACAATAACGACCACAGGATCATGACCTACCAACGGTTCAGTACGGAATAGGATTGAAGGAATTGCATCACCAATACCTTTTCTACCAATAACCAAGTGTTGTGCTGAGAGATTAGTCTGATAGCTTGTTGGGAATGCACCTTTAGGTTCGGTAAGCATGATTTCACTACTTTTTGGGATATGCAATCCAAGTGAATGTTGTAATGCAGAACCCATTTCGTCTGTAAATTTCTTGTGTTCCTTCTCGTTTGATGGTTTCGTATTATCAATCGCTACGGCTGATCGTTTAATCCATGCTGGTAATATCTCATCCTGTTTTAGTGAATGAGAAGGTATTTCTCTGTCAGCAAAAGCCAAAAAGTCCTCATCAGATTCCACCTTATAGGGTGCTTCTTTGTATGTAGATGTGTCCTTAACATCTAAAAGCCATTTTGCAAACCATTCATATACTGCCTCGCGACTTGCCAAATTGTAATTATGTTCTGCATCCACTTGTACTTGATGTATCTTATCTTCAGCCTCAAAAAATGAATATATACTCTTGATAGCAGGATATTCCACTGAGGGTGTCTTGGATGTCCAATCACCTGTACAAGAAACAAGTAGGAGCGGACGTGGTGCCATCAATGCTCCTATTTCAAGGTTGCTTATATCTAAACGTAGATTTGGAGCATTTTCACATATACATCCACCCTGCATTGTTGCAGAGATCATATTCACAGGGGCAGAAACCTTAATCCGTTGATCAACAGCAGTCAATATGAAAGTCTGAGATCCACCGCCAGATGCACCAGTACAACCAATTCTTTCACTATCTACATCTTGTAGACTTTCAAGAAAATCAATGGCACGAATACCATTCTGTAGTTGCAATGCCATTGCACTTAAACCCCATAGTTCTTCGTTTTCTCCACCATAACGGTGATCCATCTGTTTACCGCTGTCATTATACCCAACCATATCGTAGGCAAAAGCGATATAACCCTGTTTTGCGAAATTAATACATCTGGCAGGAATCGACCCGCGTTCGATATCCTCAATTCTCCCTCGACCCCAATGTCCGTGTGGATTAACTATACCTGGAAATGGTCCTGTTTTACCTAATGGTCTATAGAGATTACCAGTGGTAAGAAAACCCGGAAAAGCTTCAAAATAAACCTTCTCTACAGAGTAATCTTCACGTTCAATTTTACCGAATATCTGTGCATTTAATGGAGATTTTTCATGTTCTGGTAATAAGCCATTTGCCACCCTTATTTGTTGTCTGAGTGAATCAGAAATCTTATTCCATTCTACCTTAGTATAATTAGGAAAGGTATACGGTGTGTTGAGATCGCGTGATGCAGCACCTCTTGCATCATTTACGGTCTGTGTTGGATCCGCAAAAACATGAGCAAGTTCATAATGTTGTTCAGCCATTTTAATTCTCCTCATAGTTGTCTATCTTATACAAGACCTATGGATGTAATATACCAAATTTCCTTTTTATTCTCAATAAATTGACTTATTAAGATATTGTTCGTCTATTAAATTGAACATTTAATCCTAATATACAGACAACCTAATAGGGTACAAAAACAGACCTTTAATCCTAAATTCCCAGATTAAAAATCGTGAAAAAGTTGATTTTCTCCATGCGTCGAAAAAAGCAAAAAAGTTACACTTTTTCCTACATTCTGTAGGATTGAAATTGGTGTAAATTACCCCTCTAACCTTTGTCATAGACTGACTTTACGCCACTTTAAATTCACTTTTTAAGAATTTCCAAAAAGTGTGATTTTGTGTTTTTGTTGTCCTTGCGAATTTTGACAATTCCAACATGCATAATATGTGTAAAAACTGGTGATTTTTTGACATAAAGACTCTTTTGTATTTAGGATCATTTTTATAGATAGTCATCTTGTATTCTCTAATTATATACTTCTCATAAAAGTTAAGGTTTTGAAGTAGGATTTACGCATAACGTCTAAATATCTTTATCCAATTTTTTGCATTGTAATGTATGTATGTTTACCTAATTTGTCACCTATCAGTTTTATATTATTGTATAGAACTGGATGTTTGCGTTAAAAAAGTTGCTCTTGGTAATGTGAGTTGTTAGATATAGATACTTTCTTCATTTTATTTTCAATATTTTAGAAAAATCTATGAAAGCAGAAATTTTTAGGAATTACACCAATGTCATGTAGTTCACACAATACCAAGATGATTCCTAATCTAAATATGGTATAAACTTGGTCTCCTAATAGGAGTGATCTCGGAGACTGTGACTTACTGTTAAATTGGACAAAATAAATATGACAGAATAGCCTTATATTCTGTTAATCCAGTTGTTTTTTAACATAAGCGTGGTATACTTATTGTTGATTCACCGAATTCCATATATTATAAGTATTTATGACACCTATTCATTTAGAAATGGAATTACAATAAGTTCATTGGTACAGAGTAAGGAGAAATAATGGAAAGATTAAGAGTTGGAATCATAGGATGTGGTGGAATCTTCCGTAATCTTCATTCGCCATATTATCAAGAACCCACACGAAGAGCAGATATTGTTGCTATTGCTGACATAAATGAATCTTCTGCAAATGAACAAGCAGATAAATTTAATGCAGATGCATACACAGATTACCGTGAACTCTTGGATAGAGATGATATTGATGCCGTAGATGTGTGTGTACATCCACGACCACACCTTGAGATAACGCAAGCTGCAGCTCAGGTAGGGAAGCATATTCTTATGGAAAAACCGATGTGCTGTAGTGTAAAGGAAGGACGGGAAATGGTTTCTGTTACAGATGAAGCCGGTATAATTCTCATGGTAGCCTATATGATGCGGTTCGATCCAGGTTATATGAAACTAAAATCACTATTGGATGATGGAACGCTTGGCACGCTACAAATGACATATTCAAATCAAGTTGGATGGTTCTCACCAGAGAAACACCCATGGTTGTTTGTAAAAGAAGAATCTGGTGGAATGCTGGTGGAACAAGCAATCCATAATCTCGACATTTGGCTGTGGTTATTTGGACCTGCTGTTTCAGTATATGGATATACAAGTCATGTACCACTCGGAGGAACATACCCAGCAGCCGATAAGGCTGTTGAGAACAATGCTGTTCTTACTGTAAATTTTAAGAATGGTGGAGTAGGTATGATGATTAAAAGTTGGGCAGCAGAGATGACCAATAGTGGGAATGGACTTGTTACAAGTAATGGTTCCGCAAGTCTAATAAGACATGGGTTGCGTTGGAAAACTCACAATATGCCAAAAGCTGAAGAATATACCGAACCTGTTCCTAATGATAATACATATCGAAATATGAGTGAAGAGCAACGCAATCAAAGGTATTGGGGGGTTGCAGCAAAAGGGGCAAGCATCGACCATTGGTTGAAATGTATTGTAGGAGAAGAAAAACCAACTACACATGGACAAATAGGTACAGATGGAATCGAATTAGCTGAAGCGACGTACCTTTCTTCGCAAACAGGTAAGCTCATAACTCTACCTTTATAATACTAACTTGTGCTTATTTTCTCTATGTAAACATTATGGATCGCTTAGTCAATGTGAACCCAAATGAGTCTGTCATCAGCAATATAATCACTAAGAAGTCCTATACTTGTTGGATCCAAAAAGAAGGAACGTTTCCCTACATGATTTAGGGTATATTCAATTCAACAGAAATCACCCGTTGTTGTCCTGTTCTATCTTCTGAAGGTATAATTCGTATCTCAATATCACGATTTAATTGATTAAGAAACCTCATCAATCGTTCAACGCTGTAGTCAGAAAGTTTAGCGGAGTTAAGACGCGAAACTTCGGATTGTTTAATGCCAAGTAGTTTCTCCGCCTCTATTTGATTTAGTTTACGTTCTTTGAAAATATGGCAAATCTCGGCTGCTAACTGAGCTTTTAAGAGTTCTTTCTCAGCCACCTCATCAGAAAGACCCAAATCCTTGAAGATATTCCCACAACCTTCTTGAATATTTATACTACTGCTCATAATTCTTTCTCCAATTCCTTAACTCTTCTCAATCTTCGTCTAATCAAGTCAATATCCTTCTTTGGGGTACTAATTCCGCGTTTTGATTTCTTTGAAAACTGTGGAGTACATACATGCTTCGCCCAATCTTAACTGTATAAATGACTCGGTAAGTATTTGTAGCAAAGTTATGAACAAGTTCAAACACACCGGATTCTATATCTTTCTAATGAATTAAAAGAAATTATCTAAATTTAGCCAATTTCACGAATATCTAAATTTCTTTCCTCTAAAGTTCTTCGACGTCGTGGTAGGTCGCCGAATAATGGTCTGAAATAACCCGCACCTTCAGGAGACAAATGATACCGATCAGAATCGTAAAAGCGAGGATCAAGACTCCTTCTAATGACATGACCTGATGCATCACGTTTTAATACCTGTTCTATCGGTAACATTATTGGTTCTATCCCTACATCAGTTCTGGTAATAGTAGCTACACCATTAACCATTCCATCTGAAAGTGAACGAACTGCTAACGCACCTGCTTTAATGGCTGCATCTCTATCAAGGGGTATTGGACTACCACATCTTTGTAAATAACCCAAGATTAATGCTCTAAATAAGGAACTATTAATTTCAGGTAACCGTTTTTTCACTGCTTCAACTATAATCTCAGAACATCCACCCGGTTTTGTATGTCCAAATGCATCCAGTTCTGCCTGAGATGTAATCATTAATTCTCCCGCATCATTACGAATCCCTTCTGATACAACGACGATCACATTCCCTTGTTCTCTATGTTTCTCACGGATAGCTTCCGCCAATTTATCCGGTTGATATGGAACTTCTGGAACAACAATTAAATCTGCCAAACCGTAGGCTGCAGAAAGGGTCAACCACCCCGCATCCCTTCCCATTGCCTCAACCACAATCACACGGTCATGGGAATACGTAGTTGTTCTTAAATCACGCACAGCATCAATTACACGACTCGCTGCAGATGGAAATCCAGGACAGAAATAATTTACCATCTTCGAATAATCTACAGAATCACCTTCTGGTGGATTAATTCCTACATCATTATCAATCGTTTTTGTAACAAAAACTGTGGTGAACTGTTCAGATAACGCTGCACCCACAGTTAATGTATCGTCACCTCCAATTGGAATAAGACCACTGATATTAAGCTTCTTTAGGTTATCAATTGACTCACCTAATTTATCAGTTGCAATTAGATTCGTACGTGAACTCTTTAAAATGGTTCCACCGTGATTCTCATCAATTAGATCAGGTGTAAGCGTAAAGTATTTACCACCCTTTAGAACCCCTCTCCATCCCTCCATAAATCCAATAAGTTCAAAACCAAGTTCTTCGGATTTAAGGGCAATACCTTTAAGGGTGGCATTAAGCGCACTTGTATCACCACCCCCTGTGAGAACACCTATCTTTTTTCGCATATAAACTCCTAACTAAGATGATAATTGAGGTTAATTTCCTTTATTACTAAATAACATTATTGCAAACTTACTGCATAAACTTGTCAATTCTGGTATATAATCACATTTTCTACATCGCTACATCAATAATTGTTGGTTTTTCAAGGGAAAGTGCTTTTTCTACTGTCGGTCTAAAGTCCTCAATATTATCAACCCGAAGACCTACTGCCCCAAAAGATTCTGCAAATTGGACAAAATCAGGGTTAACTAACTCAACACCAATCCTCTTGCCAAATCGACGTAACTGTCCTCTCTCAATTGAGGTATATTGACTATCGTTCATAATAATTGTAACTACGGGTAGGTCATACATAACTGCTGTAGCAAGATCCGGACTTGTCATTAAAAATCCTCCATCACCACTCAGAGCAACAACCTTCCTTTGAGGATATGCAACCTGTGCCCCAATCGCTCCTGTCAGTCCTATTCCCATCGCCACTGAGATGCCAGAGAATATATAACTCCCCGAATAGTATGTTGGAAAATGGGTTAATGCACCATATCCGGTGATATTTACATCTACAGATAGTATAGCATCACGCGGCATTACATCCCGTAAATCCTTAAGTATTCTCGGTGGATCTCCCGATGAAAACTCTCGATTAAGTTCAACCAATCTCTCTTCCCACTTTGAATGCAGTTTCTCTTCTTTCAGTATATTATTTAACTGCTTAAGGACTAACTTGGGGTTTGCACCAATGCCAACTGTTGCAGGGTATTCCTTGTTGATCTCATCAACATCAGCTTCTATGTGAATTAATGGTTTGGAGAATTTTAATGACCAATTCGCTGTATCCCGATACGTAAATCTTGTTCCAATTGCAATTATTAGATCTGATTCTTTGAGGGCAGTTTGAGAATAACTATCCCTAAACATGCCAATACAATTAGGTGAATCTTCAGGCACAGATCCTTTCCCCATACCTGTCATGGATACTGGAGAATCTAAATAGGAAGCAAATTCCAATAACTCTTCGGTGGAACGTGTATGGTTTATACCACTACCTGAGATAATTAATGGACGTTCAGCATTGTGAATATGTTGGATTACAGAATCAATATCCTCTGGGAGTGCCATGGTTTGAATTCCATGATTTCTTCTTGGAACTTGTTGTTCTGTTTCTGCTTGTAATGCATCCGTAGCAAGTTCAATTAACACAGGTCCAGGACGTCCAGACCGTAATACACCAAAAGCACGATTCACTGCATTCGGGATCTGATGCACCTGATGCACTATCTCAATGTGTTTTGTCATAGATTCAAAAGCTGATTCTTGATCTAATCCATGAAAACTCTTTCTTGGATCTTTATGGGCAAGATAAGATGCATTTTGTCCAGTAATCCAAAGGACTGGTGAGGAGGCGGTAAATGCTTCACAGATCCCTATTGATGCGTTATTTGATCCAGGTCCTGGAACTGTCATACACACACCTACTTCACCCGTTGCTCGCGAATAGCCATCAGCCATAAAGGCAGCACCACCTTCATGACGCGTTACATAATGCTTAATATCGTCTTGGTTATAGTATAGAGACTCATATACAGTATCAAGATGATTTCCCGGTAAACCGAAAATCACATCGACTCCTTGGGTTTTAAGGCACTCTACAAAAAGATTCCCACCAGTTATAAATTTCATAAGATTCTTGTTTTATATTTGGAAGATTTGTTGAAGTTTTAGACTATTTCAGGTCAATTCATCATTATACACATCGTATTAGAATACCCAATTCTATCACTTCTGTCAAGTATTTACAACAATGGTTCGGGGAAACTTAGTCTTAGATAGATCTTTATCAATGTTTCACAATAGTTACAGTTAGATTCATTCGGGGCGAGGTCTCCCTGTCCGTATGTATGTTTGTTTAACACTTCTAATACACACTCTATTTTATATTCTCTTTTCTTATTTTTACATTTCTGATATGTTATTACAAACTCACGGATGATTCGACGGGTATCTTTTACTTGCTTTAGATACAAATTTTAACCTATAAATAAGTCAATAGAATTCAGTACATTTGTTGGTCAATATGGAGTTAAAATTGAGACACTACAAAACCAAAAGCGTATCGGAGCAGGACATATTTACGACTGATACGACTAAAACGAAAACTAAAAATCAAAGACGTAGACGGGTCCATCCAGTTTTTAATGACAGGTGGACACCTTTATTCGTCTCAATAGGGGTGTATATTTTTTCTGTTAATTTTGGTTTTGTAGAAGGCATAAGTTATTCTATATTACTTGGGGTGCTGATAACTATCATCAAGAACGCATGGCGGAAATACTTTAAAGGAACTATCAAGGGCAAAGTGGTTTTGAATCAAGACAAGATATCTTTTATTCCGTTAAAAAATATTGAAGTCTCATATAGCCACCCGTTGGTCGCTCCAGTTACGCCTGTTAAAACTAACTCCTTTGGAGAATTTCAATTTGAACGTAATGTACCTTTAGGTAGAGATTTCACGGTAACAGCCAAAATAGGAAGCCGTAAATATATACATCAGAATGTAGAGGAAATTGAAGACGTAAAATGGTTTCTTGGATTGCGATGGCTCGGTATACCTATATCATGTGGAATTCCAAAACACGTTGATTTTATAGTGCCTTCTAACACATCTCTATAGACGTCAATTTAAGGAAAAACAACCTTTTATAAATCCAGACCTGGTAGGAACAATTTGGAACCGCTCTAAATGTCAAATAACATGAGTATTTATGACAAATATTCGTTTAGAAATGGTATAATTAGCAAATTATCGAAATTTCAGTTAGACTATAGATAAAACTGTTGTTAAGAATATAAGGAATTAATTGAAGTTATCAAATGAATGAAAATATTGACTCCATAGATGTCAACCAGAATTCAGAACAATATAAACCATCTCTAAAGATAGGGGATATATTGGATTCAATTTTCGCTCTATACCGGAATAACTATAAACTATACCTTAGCATAGCGTTAATCTACTTCATTGCTTTACTACTTGAATACTCACTAAAAGGTTTTATTCCTGGAAGTATACAAGGTGAAATAATTCCTGTACTCATATCAATGCCTTTTGGCATTATAGCAATTAGCGCAGGTGTTTATGCAACTGGTTCACTCTACTTGGAAAGGGAAATATCAGCAGACGATATATTCAAACGGATATTTCATAGGTTAGTACCGTTAATTGGAAGCCATCTGATAGTTAGAGCAATTCTTGCTCTTGGTCTGATGAGTGTTAGTTTTTCTATGCTAATGACTCTTAGATTGGGTCTTCCAAGTATCCTACCAGGTATCATAATTGGATTTATAATCTTACTAATTTCAATATATATAATTGTTAGCTGGATGTTTCATATTCCAGTAATTCTTTATGAAATACCCAAAGTAGGGTATGCACTTAAAAAGAGTTATAACCTTACAAAGTTCTCTTGGTGGCGTATTGTATTCATAGTATTTCTAATTCTTATAATTTGTTATGCAATCAGTACTATTATCACATTATCTGTTTCATCTATAATGTACGTATTCAATATAGCAGGTAACACAAACTACCAAGACCTTCTTCAATGGATGTTTTTAAATGAAGTACTTGATAGCGATAACCTTTACTTCTATTCAATCATGACATTTGTTAACTTATTCATGCGTGGAATCGTCTTTCCATTATGGGTCATCGGCTATACTTTAATCTATATTGATAGAAAAATACAGGTAGACGGGGTGTTTGATATTCAGAACTAATACATTACTTTAGATTGACTGTATGTTGAAATAACATTATGATATCAAACAGAAGCAACTCAATCTAATTTATCTATAACATGCAAGCATTTACTATATATAACATACTAATTTCAATAGTCCAATTCTGTTTCATTGGCTCACTGATTTTCTTTGCTGTAAAGACAAAATCCATAGGTGTGATAATTATCATTATCAGTTGCATAATTTATAAAACCATCCATTTTGTTATGCGATTTATTATCATGCCGATAGGTGATGTCGGTGTTTTACAGATAATCTTAATAAATTCTATTTCATATTTCCTATTGATTATCTTAATTACTTTCAGTCTTTTCTTAGTTTATATAGAATGGAAGAATGGTAAATTTAAATATCACTAATATCTTTGTCAACCTTAGTTGTATGTTAAATTGAGGTATTAATTGCCATCCCGATTTTAAATTGATAATCTCATTATACTTGGCAGTCCGTATATTAGGTATACGTTTTACAATATCATTTTATTAGTATGGATCCAAAATACATAAATATTATTATCGCTTTATTCTTTCTTGTAATCCACTTTTTTCCATTAGTGGTGTTACTACTATTAACTTTAAAGACAAAATCAAAATCCATTACACTTATAGCTGTTACTTATACATTTCTGACTCTCTTCAAGTGTATATCTTTTATTTTTCATTTCTTTGCAGTAGTATTTTCTGATAACTTCCAATTAGTAAATCAATTATATCGGATACTGTATTTCTTCGATTCTTTTTCCACTATTCTTTAATACAGTCTATTCACTATAGGTGTATTTCTATGTTATAAAGAGTGGAAACAAGGTAAACTAATTCCCAACGAACTAAATACCAATCACAAAAGTTAATCTCAAATATAAATCCCATCATAAATCAAGATACTACAGCATATATCCACTCGTTGATTTGACGATTCAGACAATTCACCACAAAATCTCACTTAAACGCAAATATTCCCAATTAAAATAAAAATTATTGAAGAAAAAGATATACACTACCATCTAAAGTTACATACGTTAATATTAAGGTTGCAAATGTTTTACACTCATGTTAGAATAGTATTATGTAATATAGGATATATAAGCAACATAGGTCTATTTTGTTATGATAAATTATGAATTTAAAATTCAACTGACAAATATCAGCCAATTCTGTGCAATCCTTATACCGTTCTGGGTTTATAGCAAATTAACAAGAAAACACAGTTTTCAAGTTTTTCAAATTTTAAAAAAACCACCTGCTTTTAGTGATATGCTATGAACATAGTTCCAGACTTACTGCAAGGCAATTCAAAATCGTAGATTTTAAAAACCGACTTGAAAAACTTGAAAAACTAAAAATGGAGGATAGCCATGTATCCAACACAAATTTCAAAACTAAAGACTGAGATTTTTGAAGGTGTATATAAACCAGTTCATCTTTGCTCAGATATTTCATTAACTGACAATTAAAAGCTATAAACTGACAACTCAGAATTACCAACAGAATATTAACGATTGTGATAATTCGACACAAAAACAGAAATCAGAAAAATAATACAAAAATGAGAAAATACATAATTGTGCTTTCTTCTAAATTAATTCCAATAATCCCAGTACAGTACTGGGATTACAGCTATAATTTCACCGAAAATAAATGACACACGATGTGTCAAAAAGTGTAACATTTTCCCGTTATTCAACACATTCTAAACTTATGAATCGAAACTTCTAAAAGGAGATTGACACACAAAATAAATTAACGATATAGTAATTTATCAAATGAAAAAAGAATTAGTTCCATACTTTACTTTTGAGAGAATTCGTGTAAGATCATTAATCTTCTGTGCTGTACTTGCACAGATTATAAGTGATATTATTTTCTCAGAAATCAACCCAATATCATATAAGGATACCACTTATCAATTACCGGATGGAATTAATTACATATTATTTTATTGTGTTTTTCTACTTATCTATTCATCAATTCTATTTCGTTCACGTTTGTCATATAAGAATACATTTGGTAAATTCCCTGAATTTTCAACTCTCGCACGGTATTCCATATTAACTATCCCTCTCCTTTTATTTTCTCTATGTATTCTTAATATTCAATATATGTGGCATCTTGATCTATCACCTGATTTACCTGAATGGTTATCTGATGAGAATATTGGGGCTGTTGTATATCCCTCTAATGTGAAACTTATAATTGCCAATATACTCAGTATAATATGTATTGTAATAATTACACCTATTTTTGAGGAATTCTTCTTTAGAGGATTATTGTTGACCAGATGGAGCATAAAAAGGGGTACACCAAAGGCTATACTCTCCACTTCAATACTGTTTGGTATTCTACATATTGATGTAATTGGAGGTATCTTCTTCGGATATGTTTTGGCAATTGTATATATAAAAACCAAATCTCTCTATGTACCAATATGTATCCACATATTGAATAACTTTATTGCAGTAATTATTGAGATATATAGTGTTATGACGAATCATACATCACCTGAAGAACTAAATACATCATTAGAAATTTCAATTTGGATCTGGATAATTGGATTATGCATTGTGGTTGCAGGTATGCTGGTCTTCTTAAGAAAAAATATACCGAATAGAAACTGGGAGATACCTTATTTTTTCCATCATAATATTGAAAAGAGTATAAATTGAAAGTGAAGAATATTCAACCCGTTTGACAATTAGCTCTGTATGTGATAATTTATCCTAACAACTCTAAATTTAGGTATGAAAAATGTATACGCCACAGTTTCAAGGACCAAATGAAGATGTACTCGAAGCGCAAGCCAGAGTATGCACCGGACCCCATCAAACACGACCTTTAGGTAAAAAAGAATCTGATGGTCCACAACCTGACAAAATACTTGAGATTATATTAGATTCTTTAGATGGGAAATTACCTCCTAATCATGCAGTATCCGAGGCACAGATGGGAGCATTTTTTGCTGCTATGACCATTCGGAAATATTTTCCTCAATCAACGCAATGGTCTAAAGCTGAAAACGATGCATTCAAAAAATACGATACTTTACTGAACACACTACTCCCCGATGAAGTAAAATTTCTCATGAATCCCGCAGTAGAATATGTCCCCCAGAATCCTACTGAGAAGATTGTTGTTACTGCCCTACAAAAGATACTACAGGGACAAAACTTAGGATACACTGAAACACGCCAGATATGTGAAGCCATACTGACCTATGATGTCAAACCCACTTTAAAAGCTGCAGCATTGATTGGACAACGGATGAACCGTGAAACTTATGAAGAAGTTAGAGGATATCTTGATTCCTATTATGCACCCAAAAAAGTACAGCAAATTGGTGTTGATAATCTTACGCACTTTGGTCAACCATACGATGGAGCAACACGATATTTCAGACCCACACTCTTTATTGCTGCCGTACGTGCCGCACTCGGTCAACCATCCCTTCTACACAGTGTTGATCTCATGCCCCCTAAGAATGGGATTACCGAAGAAGCTATTCTTAACTCCCTTGGAGCAAAAACCGATCTATTTCTTGAACAGGTTTCAAAATTAATCACACATGAAAAGGTCGGATTTGGATATGTTAGTCAACGCGAGTATTCTCCTGGTGCGTATGATATTCGTGAATTACGGGTACACATTAAGAAAAGACCCCCTTGGGCAGCAACTGAAAAAGCGCTGCAATTCTTTACCGCCCAAAAGAATAACTATATGGTACTTGGATACTATCATATAGGGTATGAAAAACCATTACTCAAAATTGCATTGGAACGCGGGTGTCAAGCAGCCGTTGCAATTAAAGGTGAAGAAGGCACAAGCAATTATGCACTAAGGCTTGGTAAGCCTTCTACCCCTGATAGAATGGCAGTCAATTATTCGCAAGGATTCTTGTGTGTAAATGGAAAACGCGAAGATTTTGCATTAGATATTGATCCAAAAATGTATGGGTATGACTATCAGATTAATCCTCGTCCAGATTCTATATCTGCTGAGGCTTATGCAGAGGATGGGGTGGCTGCACTATCGGGGAAAAAAGGACAAATATACGACAGAATCGTTCTCAATACTGCTATAGTTGACTATCTCTTAGGTATTTATTCTGATCCGTATGATGCTATTGAACAAACAAAAGAAGTAATGGATAATGGTGCAGCCTTAGACCATTTAAACGCTTATATTTCAGTTAGTAATGAAATATAAAATAGGACAACACTGTTTTGGATATTAGCAATCTATTAATGAAGATTATAGTGAACATTGAAATATTAACAAAAAATCTCTGTAGGAGCGATCTCCGAATCGCGATCAATCTCAGTGAGAATCGGGAATCGGAATTCCCTCCTACATCTCAAATGTTCCACTAATTCAAAAGTTCACTATAAATAAATATATCGGTATCCAATCCAAAAAAGTATCGTAGGGGTGTGGTTTCCACACCCGTATATTACCGAATGAATAAATTATTCTTCGTTTGTTTCGGTATGATAATATCTACCATACATATAATGAGTAATACCGTTTCTATGTGATACCATTTCTAATTGATAAACTCTCTTTTTTGTAGCACAAACTTTCTGTTTGTGTCTTCCCTATTTCATTCCTAACTGCCGGAAATGAGACAATAATAAATAGAAATGGTATCACTACTATTCATTTAGATATGGTATAATATCCTTAAATTTTGGCTGTAAAAAGGGTAAATCTATGATAGGAATTTCATATCATGCCGGTGGGATGAAAGATAGAACGCTTCTGGAAGTGTTATCAATTCTTTCAGATGTTGGATATGATGCAGTTGAGATGATGTGTGGTCCTGAAGCACATATTCCATCCGATGAAGTGTCAGATTCCTTGCTTAGAGAGGTTAAGACAATGATCTCTGATCACGGATTAAAAACTTCTGTCATAAATCCATTTACTGGTAAGGGCCTATATCATTTAGCGTTAGAAGATAAACAAAAGGCAATTGACCATTATGCATTATTACAAGATGTAGCTCTTGCGCTTGATGCACATGGAGTAAACTTTCTAACAGGCTATGGAGGTGAAAACGGAGATCCTTTTGCTTGGAAACTCCTCGTAGATGTATTAAAACCAATATGCCAACGCGCTGAAGAAGTTGGTGTTACTATGAATATTCATAATCATGAGGCAACAACTATCGACTCCTCTGCAAAGGTAACACTATTGATTGACCATGTTGGATCTGATGCTCTGAGATCCCTCAACGATATAACAAATTTCTATCATCTTGGAGAAGATATTGCAAATGTAACTGAATATTTAGGTCCAATAACTGCTCACTGTCATGTAAAGGGAGTAAAAGGGATGTATCCATACAGCACATTCCTGATTCCTGGGGAAGAAGGCGACGAATTAGATTTTACTACATTCGCTGAAGGTTTGGGTAAAGTCGGATATGATAAATATATCTCCGTAGAGACATTTCCTCAAATGCGGATGGAAAAAGCACAGATAGCCTATGATATGATGGCAAATACTTTAGGTGGGTTAGGTCTTAGATAATGGATGAACTGTTACACCAATTCTAAGAAATATCATATAAACACCATCCAATAAACCCGGTAGGAGCGGTTTGGAACCGCTCCAAATATGGTATTGCAATTCTCAACCATCTAATGCTTTAATACCAGGCCAGTCTCTCCACATATCTTCATTGGGTGGCTCTTCCTGTGTTTCTGGTAACTCGGTCTTACGAAAGTCGTATAACACTGCTTGTCTTATTTGCCTTGAATAATTATGACCAGCCGCATGGCCAATACGGTGATGCCAGAAGACTATATCTCCAGCATTCCCATAGCAATCCACACCAGGTTCTCTACTAAAACGTTCTCTATCAACATCATACTGGGGAGTGGGTTCATTCTTATACTGTGATTTATAATCATAATAGAAAGATTTATGACTTCCTGGCCAAACCATGAATCCGCCACCTTCAGGGGGTACATCATCTATGTATCCAACAACACCAAGATGAAAAGGATGAGCATCTACATGACATCCGATAGATTTCTTTGGTACATCTCCATAAGGTAAGGTACAGTATATTCCTCTAACACGCTCAGGTTGTACTAAATTACCTTTCCCTAAAAACTGTTCTGCCATTCCCCAGACATGAGGATCAGTAGCAAGCAGTTTCACCATCCAGTCTTCACCACCCGGTTCTCGATAATTCCATCTAAAACCGCCACGTCTATTTGAGTTATCCTCATTTACCTCTTCAGGTTTAAATGGACCAATCCAAGTATCTGGATCATCACGTAATCTCCCTTCAGGAGCACCTTCCCAAAGTTTAGCCCGTGCTCGTTCCATCAGATCAGGGTTCAGCACATTACGTTTTATTAGATAACCATTCTCCTTGAAGAATAATATATCCTCTTGACTCAGTTCAACCATATTTACCTCCATTGTTGCAGAATTTTAATGTGTTTCTGTCATTAATGCAACAGAAATCAACCATTTATTCATCACAGTATCCCGATTGCATAGGATTTAGTATAGTCGCTACCTTTGCATAAACACTATAGATATGGTATAATATCCCTATGAAAGATTACATTCTACTAACATTTAATGTGTTCCTAACCGTTATAGGACAAATCCTATTAAAGCAAGGCGTGACAAAGATTGGAGAAATCAATAATTTTAAGGTATTTCTATCCAAATTCACACAAGTAATTTGGAATCCTTATGTAATTGGTGGTATATCAATATATGGATTTACCACATTTGTATGGTTAGTCATCCTTTCTCGGGTTAAGCTGAGTATCGCATACCCCATGTTGAGTTTAGGCTATGTTATCGCTATACCCTTCTCTCGTATATTTTTTAAAGAATCTATTCCAGTGTCTCGGATAATTGGAGCTATCATAATCTGTATTGGCGTCTATCTTGTAGCACAAGGTGAAGGTTAATTAATGAAAGATTCTGATAAAGTTATTCCAGCTAATTCTAATAATAGTATTGAGAACAATATCAAAATAGTTTATATCCGATCTTTTCCTGCTATGATACTATCTGCTGTTTTTCCTGGACTTGGACAAATGTACTTAGGGCAGTATTTCAAAGCAGTAATTATTCTTATTGGCTTTCTTTCAGCACTTGGTTTCATTTACCTGAATTCATATCCCGTAAATGAATGGAAGGATCTACTCGAGTTTGATACTATATCTCAAAATAGTAAGATTCTACACACAAAATCAAAAGGGCATCCACACGCAGAAGGTTCAATTAAAATTTGGACCTTAGATAGTGGGAAGATAATTATGTATCGTCCTTCTTGGAAACTAAAAGTAACATCAGGTATTCAAGGACTTATATTTTGGATCTATGCAGTTTCTACTGCTTGGAGAGGCAAACCTAACATCATATAATCATCTCTAATCTCATCTTGTTTCTTTCCTACTGATTCTCATTATATTCACCAAATTTAGACATAATTATTTCAACCATGAAATTATTGAATGGTTTGATATGTATAAAAATAGTGATTTACGAATTCATCAATCAAAAAATTACACAATATATTATCTAATTTTTATTTTCATTGCTTTAGGATGTAATTCTAATACTCTGAAACATTCGGAAAACCTTATTTCATCTGGAAAGTCATTTGAGGCATTAGAATTACTTATACCCTATATCGAAAAGTCTAATCACGACCCGAATGCATATATATTACTTGGAAAAGCATATAAACAATTAGGACAATACAATGAGGCAGTGCAACAATTTCAAAAGGCAGCTATTCATGCTACAGGTAAACCTATGCTTCGTATTGAAGCCAGATTAGAGTTAGCACGGACATTTCTCATCTATGGCGATAGAGATTCTGCATTTAAAGTCCTAAAATTAGTTTTTCTTAGTACTACAGATCAAGAGATAATCCAAGAAATTATTGGACTTGTTGGGGACAGTTTCCATACCAGACAGTTAACACACAATAATTCTGATAATTATTCACCCTCCTTCTCTCCTGATGGGAATAATATCGCATTCGCATCATTTAAAGGTGACAATAGTGAAATCTATTTGATGGATTTAAATGGTAGAATCATGCGACGTGTGACATACTCTACAGATTTCAACGATAGTTCTCCTAATTTTCTAAAATCTACTGACTATCTATTTTACAGCAGTGAACCCAAATCCTCTCGTGAAGTTAAAATACTAATTCAGAGTAGTGGATCCACCCCCATATATACTGGGTTTAATATCACTCACATATATAATCGACATACATTATGTGTTATACCTGTGAGTTTTGGGGCACGAGTTCCACAAACATCATCTAATAGAGTTGTCTATGAAACAAATACTGATGGAAATTTAGAATTATATTTGATAAATTTAGAAATCAAGAATCTATCAAAATTAGATCATAACGACATTAAACCGACAAGGATTACATATACAGAATATGATGAAGGGAGTCCTGCATTTTTTCCAAATGGTGAGAAGATCATTTTCGTTTCAAATCGGAATGAATCTGTTAATCAACTATATACAATGACTATTGATGGCAAAAATGAAAAGCATTTCAACCCAAACCCTTATGATTGTTACAATCCGTCTGTTTCACCTGATGGAAAAAATATAGCTTTTGTATCAGCAAGAGATGCTGATTGGGAAATTTATATCATTGACGCAAACGGTAAAAATGAACGAAGAATTACCAATGGCATTGGGAGATCGATTCAACCTACCTTTTCTCCTGATGGGAAGTATTTAGCTTTTGTCTCTGATAGGACAGATACTTTCCAAATCTATCTAATGGATTTAAATCAACCTATTACTCGGAAGGACATTGTAGCACTTCTTCGATAACAAGTATAAAACTGAAATTTACACATAAAGGGAATCAACTATGATACAGGTAACAAAACCAGAAGGATTTGGCAACATACAGCTTGAGATTGTTCCTGACCCAGAGATTAATCAAAAACAGGTCCGTGTAAAGACAGATACAACTTTAATCAGTCGGGGGTCAGAACTTTTTAGACGATATATTCTTGAAGAAGCAGTTTCTCCATCTATAATGGGTTATTCACTCACCGGTACTGTAGATAAGGTTGGTAACGAAGTGAGTGACTACTCTATCAATGATAGAGTAATGGTTGTTGCACCTCATGCACAATTTGCTGTAGGAGAACCCAACTCATCAGATGGAAGGATTGTAAAAATACCTGATGATGTCTCTTTTGAGGAAGGTACATTTCTACCACTTGCTACAAGTTCTGTCGCATGGGCGGATTCCTCAGGTATTGAACCTGGAAACACTGTTGTCATTTTAGGTCAAGGATTAGTAGGAAGTCTAATGATGCAAGTGATAAGGGATTATTCTCCCGATAGAATCATCACTGTCGATGCATTATCATATCGATGTGAACTTTCTGAAAAACTTGGGGCAGATGTATCTATTAATGCTGAGGATGAAAATCCTGTTGAAGCTGTACGCAAACTTACAAATGGACAAGGGGCAGATCTGGTTATCGATTGTGTCGGCGGACATGCAGGTGTCAAGTCTTTTGAACAAGCACAGGACATGGTTAGACAATACGGTATTATTCAACTTATAGCATTATATCAACAAAAACCGCTACCACTATATTCTTCTAAGATCATGAGCAAAAGACTTGTAGCAGGTATATTAACGAAAGAACCACGTTCTCAAATTATACAGCGAGCAATTAAGAAGATACAAGAAGGAACTATAAAGGCGTCTGATATGATTTCGCACCGTTTTGATTATTCAGATGCAAAAGCAGCGTTTGATCTCCTGTGGAATACGCCTGGGGAAACTCTCGGTGTCTTAATTAAATGGTAGTAAGTATCAGACTAATATGAATGTGAATGTAGATATCTCGTTTAAAACACAAATAAGAGGATATGATCTCACCTTTAACTCAACATGGGGACTTTTCTCACCAAAGAGTATTGATGCTGGAACAAGATTATTAATTGATTGTATTGATATACACACTGATGATATTTGTCTGGATCTTGGATGTGGATATGGTGCTGTTGGTATAGCAATGGCAAAATGTGCAGAACCATCAGAAGTATACATGGTAGACAAGGACTTCGTAGCTGTAGAATATGCTCGAATGAATATTGAAAATAACAAATTAAAAAACTGTCATGTTCTTTTAAGTAACGGTTTTAGTCATTTACCAGATATCCAATTTGATATTATTGCATCAAATTTACCTGCCAACATAGGCAATGAACTTATGAAGATTTTCTTCAATGATGCTAAAAGATTCTTAAAGAAAAATGGAAGACTTTATGTTGTGACAATTGCAGGTTTAAAAGATTTTATAAAACGTAATTTTATTGAAACTTTTGGGAATCATAAAAAGATTAAACAAAGAAATACACATACTGTCTCTATGGCTATATTATCTTAACCCAAGTTGCTACCTTATAGTAAAAAATACCAGTTTGTTCATCTAATACCATTTCTAATTGACAAATTGTCATAACATATTGTAGGTCGGGTTGAGGTACGAAACCCGACATGAAATAATAAAATGTCGGGTTTCGCTATCGATTCTACCCGACCTACGAAATAACGTTATATTATCATATAGAATTGGTATTATAACGTAAATTGAAGTTTACACTACAAAATTATGGTTCCAGCAATAATAACTAATTCGTGGTAATTTGGACAATAATAGATATTATCGTCACTAATCAATTTTTTGAAAAATTAATTCTATAAAATATAATAAATACATAACAATATATAGGAAAACAGGAGTTATAATGAAATTATATACAATCATAGGGGTATCTGTATTCTGCTTAATGATAATAATACAAAATGTTAGTTCTGTGGAGATGGATCAAGTGGATTTTGATATGATGTTTAAGAAGCCTCAAGAACATTGGTATAATTTACACATGATGAACAAAAAGATCGGATACGTACATTCTTTCATGGAAAAAACTACATACAAAAATCAAGAGATGTTGCGAATTAAAACTGATATCAGAATGGAATTATCTGCTCTAAAAAAGAAATTCACCATTGAAACGAACCGAATTGAGTACTTAGATTCACAATTAATTCCTCGTTATTTTTTTTCTACTTCAAATGAATCTGGTGAAAAACATATCGAAGGAAGAATTATTGATAACATTGCTTATGTTTCTACAACTTTGAATGGGAATACTACAAAATCTGAGGTAGAGTTACCAAATGATACAATTTCAGAAAATGCTGCTGTTGCATATCTACTTACAAAAAACAAACTAAAACCCGGTGAACAACTAAACTATCATGCATTCAGCTTTGATTTACTGAAACCTGTTGAATCTAAACTAAATGTAATCGGAAAAGAGATTTTGACCTACCAATCTGAAGAATTGGATGTATACCTTATTGAAAATAAACTGAACATTCTTGGAGGTATTAACAGCCGTTTGTGGATCACTGAAGATGGAATCACATATAAGACTTCAACGGATATGATGGGATTTGCAATGGTGGCTACAAAAACTGACAGAACTACTGCTATTGGTAAAACCGATGAAATAGACATCATGTTGCAAAGTAGGATTATACCTACAGGAATTAAAACAAAACCCGGTACATCCCGTCTTGTGGCTGATCTAAAACTTACAAATGGTAGTTTAATTGACACTATTGTAGATAATCATAGACAAAGTCTTGAAATCACTGGTGAACGTACAGCTGTATTAAGTATACAGGTAACAGATATAGATGAATCACAATGTTTAAATTTACCGATACAGAACACAGATCTTGATAGTTTCCTCACGCCAAGTATGTATATTGAGTCAAATAATGCAAAAATAAAGAAAACTGCTGAGTCTATTATCAATGGTGAGGTAAACTCATGGAGAGCAGCTAAGATGCTATCTGGATGGGTATACAAGACCATTATTGACAAGAATCTAAGTGGTGGATATAGCACTTCATTGACAACTCTTGAAACTAAATCTGGTGATTGTACTGAACATACTGTCTTATTCATAGCTTTAGCTCGTTCAGTTGGTATTCCTTCACGAATATGTACAGGTTTAATCTATACTGGTGGTGGGTTTTATTACCATTTCTGGCCAGAAGCCTTTGTTGGCAGATGGGTACAGATGGATCCCTCATTAGGTCAGGATATTGCAGATGCTAACCATATACAGCTGGGTGGTAGTGTCCTTGAATCTAATACTATGATAGAATTTACCGAAGGTAGTTTTCGTACAATGAATCAGCTTGAAATAAACATACGAGAATAAGCCATATTATCCTACAGAACATATAATTCTATCTTCATAATCACATTCTTTACCTAATCCAAATTGATAAGGAACATTAAGACGGAGTGAATACCTATTGGCTTTTTTAAATCCACTATTTTTGTTTGGTCTATTAGCTGCTGGAATACCTCTGCTAATTCATCTTTGGAATCGACGTCAAGCAGTTACAATAGATTTTAGCAGTCTAATGTTCCTTCTCACTGCACATCGACAAAACGTAAAACGTCTCCAATTAAAACAACTTCTTATACTTCTTCTGCGAATGCTAATTATTGCATTAATTGCACTCGCTCTTGCACGTCCTTTCCTCACCCTTGGTTTACCTATCGCAGCAGTACGTGCAAAGACCGATGTTGTAATTGTTTTAGATAATTCATTCAGTATGGCATATCAAGATGTGGATGGTGTATGGTTTGATAAAGCAAAAATTAAGGCAAAGGAAATCCTTAGCTCCTTAAGACATGGTGATTCTGCATCTGTTATTTTAATGTCTGACATTGCTATACCCCTCTACCGAGAACTCACCCCTGATATTAATGGTGTAATTTCATCCTTAGACCTTACTGAGGTGTCAAATCGAGGAACAAATGTTCAATCCAGTATTGAATTGGCTCACAAGATTCTATCGATGTCAAATCAAACAAATAAAGAGTTATATATAATTTCTGACTTTACAAAGACTGGATGGGAGAATTGGAGCCAGATTCCCAACATCTCTGGTTCACGCATTTTACTTATTTCTGTGAGCAATAATAATTCTCATAATACAAATATTGAAGAAATAAATCCATCACATCATCTAATAGGTGTAGATTTACCATTATACTTAAATATAAAGACAAACAATCATTCAAATAAACCATTAACACAAACGACTCTTTCAATGTATATAGAAAATAAAAAACAATTTGAACAAGCCTATTCGGCACAGCCAAATGAAATGATTACAAAGTCGATTAATCATAACTTTCCAACGCCAGGATTTCATAAAGGGTCTTTTGAACTAACTTCTGACCGACTAAATATTGATAATAAACGATATTTTGTTTTTAAAGTATTGGGGAATATTCGGGTGCTTTGCGTGAGTGATAATAATGAATTTATTATTTTATCATTGAACCCTTTATTCAATTCAGATGATAGATTAGGAAAAGGTTTGAATTCTATGATCCAACCTATAGCATGCCACATATCTGACTTCGATGAATATCCTCTTGATGATATAGATATTATACTATTTACTGATGTATCCTCCATATCAGATAAATCTGAATCTAAAATCAAGGAATTCATACGAAAAGGTAATGATATAATTGCATTTGTTTCTAAGAAATGTAACTTCACATGGGCTCCAGCAAAATTTAATCAAGTTAATGAATGGGATATACCGAGAAAAATTATGCAATATGATAAAACACATCCCATATTTGAGATTTTTAATGATGGTGTCTTGTCTGGACAATATGCCCCTCAATTCTATCGTGGATTGACAACAGAATTATCTAATGACTCTAAGATTGTTGCAAGTTTTGATGACGATACACCTTTTCTAATTGAAAAACGAGAGAACAATAGTAAGATTATATTCTTTAATGTCTCTCTTGATAGTAATTCAAAAAGAAATAAGCTATTACTTAATCCATATTTTCTACCTATGATACAGAATACAGTCCTATATGCAAATTACGATGAATCACAAAGAAATATTTTAGTGGGTGAATCTTATATAACAAAATTTAATAATGTAATTGGCACACCGGTTTGGATTAAACGTGTAGATTCTGTAGATGAGAATGAAGGAACTGCTGTTATTATACACGAAGATGGATCTTTGAAGTATGATTCAACCGAACAGCCAGGTATATATCAAGTTGACATATCAACACAAGGAACTCTCAAGAGAGAATTCTTTGCTGTAAATACACATCCATCTGAATCAAATTTAGACCATATTAATCTAAAAGATGCAACACAAAAGATCAATGCACAAACCCAATCTTCAGAAAATGAGGATTTTGACTCTAAATCATTAGATTTATATAGACATGGTCGAGAAATTTGGGGGGAGTTGTTGATTTTAGCAGTATGTCTATTGTTAGTTGAAGGATATCTCTCTAATCGTATGAGTGTTGTTACATAAAAATTGTATCAAATAATTTATCACCACTACTGTCATAGGTAAAAATCATGAATGCACTGACATACATTTCTATTCTTACATTTAGGAGTATTATGATTTTAGGATTATTCTACTCTCTAACACTACCCGCTTTTGCTGATCAGCAATTTAGGATTAAAAGTATTGTTGTATCTGGAAATCAATCTTTCAATAAAGAAGATATTTTACAATTAATAGATGTGAAAATTGGTGAAATATATAACCAGGATTCGGTAAAAAATGATACTGAAAAAATATCCAATTTTTATCGGAATAAAGGTTTCTTATATGTTAGAGTCATAGAGTCACCAAATGTCATAAATGATGAAGTATTCCTAAGAATAATAATAGATGAAGGAAAAATTCGTTCATTTACCCTAACTGGAAACACAAAAACCAAAGATAATGTAATTTTACGTGAGCTACTGCTTAAGAAAGATAAAGTATATATAGAAGCTGATAGAAAAGAAAGTGAAAGAATATTAAGACAAAAACCCTTTATCGGAGCAGCAAAGATTGAATCGGAATGGAATGATGAGTTACAAGGTGTTGTAATTCATGTCACTGTTACTGAGTTTTTTTCATTGACAGGGGCATTTGATCCAGGCATTAACAATCAAACGGGTTATTTTCTATTACAAATCAAAGAAACCAATTTATTCGGAACGGGACAAGGTAGTCAAATTAGATATGAAAGGATCAGTGAAGTTGGTGAAAAAACACGGGGTTTTGTAACAATGAAATATAGAATACCTCGACTATTCGATTCTTATATAGATTTTGATGGACAATATATTCAGAACAGAGAAGGGGATTCTTGGAGTGTTTTGTTAGAACGTCCTCAATACTCACTAAAAAGTCGTTGGAGTGCCAGATTAGGTATTTCTGAACTAATCAATCAGGTTCGTTGGTATGAACACGGGACAAGAACTGATACATTTGAAGAAACCCGGAATAAGGCATCGGGAAACATTATACGATATTTTGGTGATCGACATCATCAGAACTATTTAGGCTTTTGGTTTGATTCCTTACGTACGAATTATCTGTCTATAGAATCTGTAGGTCAATCCGAAGCTTCCCCATCAGATCAGGAGATAAGACGTGTAGGAATTACCCTTGGTAGAAGAAACATCGGATTCCATCAGACCCGGTTTCTAAGGGGAATGGGGGGAGATGAAGATTTTGTCACGGGGTCATTATATAATTTATCAGTTGGATATTCATCACCTATATATGGATCTGAGAGAACAGAGACTTTCACATCACTCGTCTTTAACTCAGGATGGGAAAGTATGGATAGGTTATTTGCGACAGGATTGATAGGTTTTTCTACTGGATTTACAGACAAAATTGAACATACTGATATACAATCCCATTGTACATTTTATTTTCGTGATGTCTTCAATACTGGTGATATCTATAGAGTAGATAAAGGATATCGAAAAAACGGATTAATAGATTTCCATCAGACTATACTTTTCCAGTTCAAATCAGAAATGCAGTATGGTTGGCGAGGTGAAAGTCAAGTTCTGTTAGGCGCGGATAATGGTCTACGAGGATATGCTTTCAGAGAATTTAGCGGTGAGAAAATGATGGTTTTTAGTTTAGAAAGCCGAACGTTATGTGGGGGATCAATTTTTAATAGTATCAATAATGGTCTTACTAAGGTTGCCACATTTATTGCTAAACCCTTTGTTAAAAACCGCATCATAGATCTTGGTTTAGTTATGAGTCTAACCTCATTTGTAGATTTTGGATATATATGGGATAGTGAAAATGCTTTTAATGCTCAGGATGTAAAACGTGGAGTTGGATTTGGCTTACGGGGCAGTTTTGCTAAAGTGAGTGATGCAGGTATATTCAGAATTGAGGTCGCATTTCCTCTCGACCCAACACCACCAAAGTCAATCAAACCACACTTTTTTTATGGAATTGAGCGTGCATTTTAAATGTAATTAACTAAATAATGATGTATGTTAAAGTCATCTGTCTTAGCAACAGAAAATATCACATTACGGTCTATTCTCATCGGGCTGCTTTCGCTCCCACTTAATATCTATCTGGTTGTTCAAACCGAGACTGTCTGGACTACACAATATCCTACTACGATGGCGATATTCTTCAACGCCGTCTTCACACTCTTCATCTTAACAATTCTCAATCTTTTCCTAATAAAATATATACCAAAATGGAAGTTCTCACAGGCAGAAATGCTAACAGTATACCTAATGGTTACTTTAGCCTGTGTTGTTTGCGGACACGATTTATTGCAAGCTACTATGTGTATTCTGGGTCATGCAAGTTGGTTCGCAACACCTGAAAATGAATGGCAATCGTTGTTCTTTAGATTCATTCCAGATTGGATCGCTGTAATGGATCGAAACGCTCTTACAGGATATTATGAAGGAACATCCAATTTCTTTGAGATTAATCACATTCAAGCATGGATAACCCCTATTATAAACTGGTTAGTATTCTTCTCTGCATTAGCATTTTCCATGATCATGCTAAGTGTAATACTCCGGAAACAGTGGATTGAACACGAGAAACTAAGTTACCCTATCATACTACTTCCCTATGAAATGACTACAGGGAAGAGTTTTTATCGTAGCCGCTTGTTGTGGATTGGAATTGGTATTGGATTGGGACTTGACCTATTGAATGGACTCAATTTTCTATATCCAGTTATACCCGGAATACCTATAAGACATGATATCGGTAGAATGTTCACTGAAAAACCGTTTAATGCTATCGGTTCTACCCCTATACACCTTAATCCTTATGCCATTGGAATAGGTTTCTTGATGCCGTTAGGTTTATCCCTATCATGTTGGGTTTTCTATATATTTTGGAAGGTACAACTCATTTTTGGTGCAATGACGGGGTTAAATCAAACCCCTGGATATCCACACATAGATATGCAATCACTGGGTGCTTATTTTGCATTATGCTTTTTTGCATTATGGGTTACACACAAACATTTATGGAAGGTATTCAAGAAAATAATCGGATTAAGAAACGATCTTGACATGGCAAATGAACCAATAGGATACCGAGCAGCATTTTTCGGTTTTCTTATAAGTATTGCAATAGTTTTTGGTTTTTGTCTCAAAGCAGGAATGTCATGGTGGGGGATTCTTGGGTTCTTTGGTATTCACTTTATATTAGTTCTGGCATTCACTCGAATGAGAGCTGAACTTGGTACACCTACCCAAGACTTTTACCGGGCAGGACCAAGTTTTTTCCTTACAACTATCTTCGGTTCACGTAAGATTGGGGCACAAACACTAACAGGTTTTTCATTCTTATACGGATTCACTCGGAATTACCGATCACAACCTATGCCAAATCAACTGGAAGGTTTCAAATTAGCTGAAAAAGGTTCCATTAATAACAAACAACTTCTGTGGGTGATGTGGGGATCATCTGTGATCGGATTACTAATCGGATTCATCGCATTTCTTCATGCTGGTTATCTTCATGGAAGTATAGGAACATGGCGAGGACAAGAGGCATTTAATGATCTTCAACGTTGGTTGACTATTCCAAGTGAAACCGAATGGAGACATCTCGGTTTCTTTGGATTTGGAGTTATTCTAACAATATGTACTTTATTGATGAGAATTAAGTTTCTTTGGTGGCAACTCCATCCACTCGCATATCCTCTTGCTGGAAATTGGAACTTTGGAAGACTGTGGTTTCCAGTCTTCCTTGCATGGACTATTAAAACAATACTTGTTCGTCACGGAGGAATAGGTGCATATAGAAAAACACTACCTCTCTTCTTAGGTGCAATGTTGGGTGAATTTGTTATGGGTAGTATTTGGGCTATTTTAGGTTTATCTTTAGGGGAACGTATGTATTCATTCAAACATTGGTAGTTCTACAATATAGAATACAGTCATACAAATACAACTAATACCATTTTTAAGCTATATTATGACGAATCAACATCATTTACTCAACCCGGTGTATCAAAGAAAACTAATGCCGCTTTGAGCATCACAACAAAACAGGAGAGTTTATCCGTGTTTCCTCTTCCTTGTTTGCTGACAATACGAATGTTGAGTGGGATAACCATACTACCGATCGAAATCGTGATACCTAACACGTTTCTGCCACGGATGGCGTTATTATGTTTTTTTTTGACCACCATGTGTAGCAGTGGGATAGGAGTTTACCATAGCGCGGATCATTTGTAAAATCCACACTAATTGTAATACGACGGCGAGATTTCGTGGAAGCAGTTTTTGATTCGACATCTTGTATCTCAGTGAGAGCGATAGCACATCCGATGAAAGGAGAAGTAAGACTTCTTGCAATTGCGATGTCATCTTTCGAAAGTTTGAAAGAGAAACATTTGAAAATACATAGCAGATTTGATAATATGTGTATGCATGGGATACTCTCCTAAATAGTTGTGATTTGATATTCCTATTAGGATGATATCTCATGCAACATAAGTCAATAAAAAATAAAAATAAAACGCATATTCATAACGCAATATATCCTGAGTGATGATTATTATTAGGTGAAATATAGCAGATATGGTGTGAAAGCAACACTATATCTGCTTACCATAAATAATAAACACATGTGAAAAAATATCGAAAACTGAATAGTCTTGCTAACCTTCCCATTTTCTTGCCTACCCTATTTAAGTATGGTATAATTCCCTTATATATTAAATTAACGAGTTGTGCTAAATAACGAATTGTAGAGAGTTATTTCACATAAAACTGAAGGTTTTGAGTGTTTTCCTTTTTCTTTGAACCCTCTTTAGTCCCGTAGGGACGATATGTTTATAGAAAAACGTCACATAAACCTCTTGAGTCCTGTAGGGACGAAATGTTTATACGTTAAATACAGCATGTGTGAATTTAAAACAAATAATTAGTTAACTGGCACAAGTCGTTAAATTAACACATCTGGAAAGAGTTAACAACATTGGTAACGCGTAGGATCAAAACGTTAAATGAATTCATAAAATGGGTGGAATCAATAAATCCCAGTTTAAAATCCGATCAATTCTTGTTTCGGGGTTTGTCAAATGATGCATACCAAATAGAGGCATCCGCTTGGCGTCGACTGCCAAGTTCATTTAACAGAAGTAGTCTTGACGAATTCCTTGATATTAATAGGGTATTAATCAAAGAAGTACGGCTTTTGGGACATGACCACAAAAACGGACGACAACTGAAGGACTTGGAAATACTCGCTGAACTTCAACACTTAGGTGCAGCCACCTGCTTGATAGATTTTACCTATAATGCCCAGATTGCTCTCTGGTTTGCCTGCCAGCCAAGTAGTAGTGCCCCCACAGACGGTAAAGTTGGGGCAGTTCTTAATGACCCAAATACAATTGAAGAAATTACACCAAAGATGTTGGAAGTGAGAGATTTTGATTCTTTTTTCAACGCGCCAAGTAAAAAGATATGGCAACCTCAGCTTTTTCGATGGCAACCGAGGCACTTGAATAATCGAATTGCTTCACAACACTCTGTCTTTTTGTTGGGAGGTAACCAAGTTATTCCACCAGATGAAGAATGTATCATTGACGCAACTTGCAAAGAAGAAATACTAAAATCTTTAGATGTTTGCTCACATATCACAGGAAAGACGCTTTTTAACGATCTTGAAGGTTTCGCGAGTCAACATGCACATAACAAACCTTTCCCAGTACCCGACTATTTTGTTCTTGGTCAGCAAGCATATCAAAGACAGGAGTACGAGGAAGCTATTAATAACTATGACAAGGCAATTCGTTGGAATCCAAAAGATGCAAACCCGTATTTCTGGCGTGGACACGCGAGAGTCTCTATACAACAATATCAAGAAGCCATTGATGACTTTGACGAGGTATGCCATATAGGATGGAGTAAGATGGAATCTGTATATCAGATTCGAGGTTATGCGAAATCGTGTCTTGGTCTTTCTAACGAAGCAAAGCAGGATTATCAAATAGGCTTACATTTGGCTAAGCAGGATAACAATCAACAATACATTAAAATCTTTCAGAATGCACTTCGTGAACTCAATTCATAGACCACTGTTTGACATAGATGAACAATAACACTGAAATGGAAATAATTTCACCATGCCCAAACAAAACTTCAACGAAAGACTGATCGCACTTCTCAAAACCAACCCCGACTTTACTGACGAATCACACGAACTCCTCCCCGCTGCAGTCAAAGACCATACATGGAAACTTGACCCGAATCTCATCAGGTTACTCCTTTCCGATACCGAAATAAAATCAACCTTCTTTAATTAGATTGACGGACATTGGGTTTTCAACCACAATACCTTTATTGACTACAACAACGAAAAGAACTTTCTTGCTAATTCCTACACCGAATTCCGCAACAGAATCGGTTTGAACATTGACGGTAAGTTTCTCTGTGAACGTGGCGAGGTGTCACTTGTGTGACCGTATAAAGATTGTGTGCTTGAAGGTGGACAGAAAAAGGAAGAGGAAATACGCAAAGAGATTTTCTTCAATGAAATCCTTGCACAAGACGAAATCAATTGGATGTTTGATCCGAAAGTACTTACCAAAGAGCATTAGCAGAGAACGGTTCAAAGTTTTACTCGGTTTTAAAACATCTTAACGCAGACCGTAAGAATGAACTAAACGATCTAATGGGAGAAGATACTTTTTCATTTCCAAAGCCAATTTCATTATTGAAGGAAATTATTCTGGGTGCTACTTTTTTTGAAAACGATAAAGATGCAATTATTCTTGACTTCCATGCTGGTTCAGCAACTACTGCACATGCTGTCTTAGTATTGAACAAACAAGATAGTGGTAATTGGAAATTTATATTATTTGAACAGATGGATTATGTTGAAAGTGTTACCGTGCCGCGCGTAGAAAATGTCATAAAAGAGCAAGGCGATGGTGAATTTATCTATTGCCAACTAATGCAATACAACCAGGTATATATAGAGAAAATCCAAACCGCAGAATCCTCCAAAGACCTTGTCACCCTCTGGAAAGATATTGCCGAAAACTCGTTCCTGAACTGGTATGTCAACGCTGAAGTCCCGGAAGAAGCCGTAAACGATTTCACTGCTATCGGCGACCTTGAGGCACAGAAACATCTATTAGCAGAACTGCTGGACAAAAACCAACTCTACGTCAACCTCTCTGAAATAAAGGACGCGGATTTTGGTGTCAGCGCGGAGGATAAGATGTTGAATAGAGCGTTTTATAGAAATTCTTGATGAAAGGTGGACAAATGACTGAAGAAAGAAAAGAAGAACTAAGGCAGTTGCTAAACGAAGCAATCGCGTCTTTGGAAATACGACATAGTTGGGCACAGGAAACTCCATTGCTCCCCTTGGCAGTTTATAGAAATCACTTACAGCAAGGATGGAATTACCGGGGTCCCTCTGTTATAAACTTTACTCCTTACATTGTCAGGGAGGCAACGAAGCTAAAATTTCTTGACTTTATCAGAGAGGAATTATCAGAATATATACATGAAAACCATATTCAATCTGCTTGCTCTTTTGTTGCAATAGGAGGTCGGGTTCCGGGATATGATCTGTATGACCTCCTGGTACAACTTCTGAGAATTACCATTGCTCGTGGGATAGAAAGTGCTGTATTAGCATTTGATAGGTGTACTACAGAGACGCATGGATCCTTTCAATACTATGCAGTGCTTGAAGGAATAAAGTTGGAATGTGAAATACAAGTTTATGAAGGAATACGACTTGTCCCTCTTCCTGAGAAAGAGTCGGATCTGCCTCGCCATTTGCTTAATCACATATTCAGTATGTGGAATGCTAAAGCAGATGATTTTGCCGGAAAAACGCTTTTTAAGATTGACGCTACTGTATCTCCCATATTTTGCAAACCATTTCTGAAATCAGAGGTATCATTTTCAGAATATTTGTCACGGTTTCAAGTTAAAGTGGATAACAACACATTCTCAAGATTTGATGTAGACGATTTTTACGGTAAATTCTGCCGAGCATTGTCTTTAGTTTGCGATTCAGCAGTTCAAATTGCTCGTCAATGGCCATTTTTAGAGGCAGACAAACTTTTCAATCTGGGAGTTTTTGGGGTAACGAGGGTCCGTTACCCCTCGCACTCTCCGTTTGGAATACCTAATCCGCTTAGCACACTTCAAATAGATGAAGCCAAACGTCTGTACGAAATCTTGGTAAACCTGGATTCAGGGGTTGAAGAAAAATTGCAGATACCGATTAATAGATGGATAAAATCCAAAAGATCGCGGGATCCTGAAGATAAAATGATTGACTTAGGAATAGCCTTTGAATCTCTCTTTTTGCCAAGTGATAACGTAGATCAGTTAGCTTTTCAATTCCGTCTTCGTGCTTCATGGCTTCTTGGAGAAGATAAAGCGGAGCGCGAGAAATTAATGGACGAGTTTAAGGCAATATATACCCTGCGTTCTAAGGCTGTTCACAATGGAGTGGTTCCCAAGAAGATTAAGGTTAGAAAGGACGAAAAACCTATTGCCACATCAGAATTTATCCCAAGAGCCCAAGACTTATGTAGGCAATCAATACTGAAGATTCTGGAAGATGGAAAGTTCCCCGATTGGAATAACTTGATACTCGGTGAAGAGTCTACGTAGCGCAAATATGGAGAATAGACAAATCCCTGGAACACCTGCATCAATCCGTCACTATTTTGTAGATGAAGGTGGCGATAGCACTCTCTTTTCCAAGACAGGAAAGGTATTGGTAGGCACAGAAGGATGTTCTCGCTTTTTCATACTCGGTTTGTTAGATGTGCCAAACCCAACGGCATTAAAGGATCGTTTTGATGTACTGCGCGCACAACTGATGAGTGATTCCTATTTCACAGGAGTACCATCAATGCAGCCAAACGAACGAAAAACTGCTATTGCATTTCACGCCAAGGATGATTTACCTGAAGTTCGGAGGGAGGTATTTAGGATTTTACGTGACATGGAAGGATTGCGCTTTTACGCAGTTGTTGCCGATAAATTGAGCGTTCTTGAATACGTCCGCCAACGCAACAAGCGAGAATCAGATTATCGTTACCATCCCAACGAACTTTATGATTATTTGACTGGACGGTTGTTTAACAAAAGGTTGCGTCAGCATGGCAGATATATTATTACTTTCTCAAAACGCGGCAAATCTGGACGTACCGATTCCTTGCGTCAAGCAATTGAATTTGCACCGGACCTGCTACAAACCCCAAACAGTTTGCAAAGCAATAAACTAACCGACGTGTCCCTGAATGTATCTGCAGCGACTCCAAAGGGGCACGCAGGTTTGCAGGCGGTTGATTACTTTATTTGGGCGTTACAGAGACTTTATGAACGAGGTGAAGATAGATATTTGGTGTATCTATGGCAGACATTCGGCCTTGTCCATGATATTGATGACACGCGCAAGACAGAGCATGGTGTATATTATACGCAGAACAAACCGCTTACAGCAGAAACCTTAAAGGGTAGAAAATAAACGCCGGGGATATAGGATTGGTCTGAGCCGTAGCCTCCCAATCACACGGATGAACCCGAATTTTGTCCACTGGCACTTACTATTGTACTATATTTATCGGTAAATGTCAAGTGATTTTCAAAAATTTTGCCTATCGACGATGTGGGAAATAAGGTGTTTTATGGAGAATAGACATACGCATCACAGAATAGGTGAATCGTTTCTTGACATTATGTCTCTTTTGTGTTATACTTTAATTCACTTAAAGGGTATATTTATTTTGTTTTGTGAATACCTAAATAGGTAGTTTTACGGAGAATTTTCTAATTCGCTTGTGGGATACAAATCATGGCTAAATCTGTCAAAGCACTCATTACACCAGAAGTTCTGAAGTGGGTACGTGAAAAACGTATCAGATTAGAGATAGACTTCGTGCCAAAGAAATTAAATATAGATTGTGAACGTCTTGTGGCCTGGGAAAGCGGGACAGATCAACCTACCTTTGCACAATTAAAAAGGATTGCGAAACTCTATAGAACGCATATTTCTATTTTCTATTTGCCGAAACCACCTACGGATTTCAAACCACTTACAGATTTTCGAGTATTGCCAGGGACAAGCACGCGAGATGATGGAGAAACCTATAGATTAAATGCTAATATCGTTGAAGTTATTGATAGACGGCAAACAATCATTGGTCTTTTTGAAATACTGGAAGAAGCTCCACCTAAAGTTTCTCTAAATATTAATATTAACGAGGAATCTGGACATGCAGCGGAGAAAATTAGACGATTTCTCGACTTCAATACACAAAAACTACCACGAACTAAAGATCGTTACAAAGTTTTGAAGTTTTGGAAAAGGACCGTTGAAGCGAAAGGCATTCTTGTCTGTCAAACTTCTGTGAACACACATCTTTCTGTTGAACTGCAAACAGTACGTGGATTTTGCATAGCACAGAGACCTTTTCCAGTAATTGTTGTAAATCCTAAAGACAGTCCTTACGGCCGTATATTTACAATCATTCACGAATTAGTTCACATTGCTCTTGGGGAAAGTATCATTCAGAATATGGACTTTGAAGAAGTTAATTTTCCGAATTTTGATCCCATTGAAGTCTTTTGCAATCAAGTAGCAGCAGAGGTATTAGTGCCACAAAATGAATTGTTAAAAATGGTAAAGTTAAAGGTAAGTAATAAAATATTATCCGAAGCCTGTGCCTATTTTCGTGTGAGTTCTGAAGTTATCATGCGGAGATTGTTAACTCTCAACAAAATCTCTCAGCAAGAATTTCAAATATTCAAAAAAGATCAGCAGAAAAAGTATAAAGATAACATACAAGAACCTAAAGGATTTCCACATTACCATACCCGAATACTTAATGCTTCAGGTGAGTTTTTTGCCCGTACCGCTTTCAGGGCATACTATGAGGATAAAATAACACTCGCGAAATTGGCAGCTGTTTTTTCTTACTGTGATACAAAACATCTTTCTAAAATTGAAAGTAGCATTTTTGCATGAATTCACTTTTTAACCAAAATCAAATAATTTATAGTCTGGATACAAGTGCATTATTTGCGGCGTTTAATGAAAGATATCCAATCGCAAACTTTCCGGCTTTGTGGTGTAAAGTGGTGGAACTGATAGAAAAGGGCAGGCTAAAAATGTCACAGGTTGTTTTCGATGAAGCGATGGAAGACTCAGGTGTAAAACTATGGCGTAATCAGAATAACCTCCAACAATACTTTCAAATACCAGTTGATGAATTCGTCCAAGAAAAAGTGAGTGAGATACTGACCGTATTCCCTAAACTGTTAGATGATAGAAGAGATAAATCAGGTGCTGATCCGTGGTGTATTGCGTTTGCACAAGTCACTGATAATTGTATTGTCGTAACGGAAGAAAACCCTACGGATAGTGTGAATAGACCGAAAATTCCCGATGTCTGCAAGCATTTTAAGGTTGAATGTATCAAAGTAGTGGACTTAATTTAAAGAGAAAATTGGGTCTTTAATTCTAGCACCTGATAAAAGTAAAATTCCCGAAAAATTTTTACACGAAACATTATTAGAAGAATTCGGACGGAGAACCCTCCGAGAGACCGAAGTTACGCCATCCATCAAGGATAATCTTAACCCTACTTTTGAACTCCGTGAATATCAAGTGGAAGCATTTGTACGGTTTATCCTCTGTTTTGAAAACGATTTTGAAGAGAAGGATAAACCCTTACACCTGCTTTTCAATATGGCAACCGGCAGTGGTAAGACGCTCATAATGGCAGGCTTAATCCTCTACCTATACGAACAAGGTTATCGTAACTTCCTCTTTTTCGTCAACTCTACCAATATCATAGAAAAGACAAAGGACAACTTTCTTAATCCACGTGCCGCAAAATACCTTTTCAGTCAAGACATCCGTTTTGAGGGTAAGCCGGTTAAAGTGACGCAAGTAGAGAATTTTGAAGGGGTCAACGAAAATGACATCAACATCTGCTTCACGACTATTCAGCAACTGCATACCGATATGAATTCGGAAAAGGAAAACGCTTTAACATACGAAAATTTCACTGAGCAGCAAATTGTCCTGTTGGCAGATGAAGCGCATCACATGAATGTTAGCACAAAGACACAAACGGGAATGGAGTTATTTGAGAGTTGGGAAAACACAGTGCATCATATCTTTCAGTCCAATAACGCTAATCTATTGTTGGAATTCACTGCTACACATGATTATGAAACACCCACGATGATAGAAAAATATCGGAATAAGATTATCAATCGTTATGATCTGATTAACTTTCGGAACGATAAATTTTCAAAAGAGGTCGTGCTCGTGCATTCCGATTTAGATCAGGACTCACGTATCTTGCAAGCACTCATAGTTAATTACTATAAGCAGCTGGTCGCTTTGAAAAATCGTATTAACCTAAAACCTGTCATACTTTTCAAGGCACAGAAAACAATCCCACAATCGGAAGAAAACAAGGAGAACTTTCACAGACTGATTGATGGACTCACCGATGACCAAATTGAAGGCATTCGCAAATCATCACTTGGGATTGTTAAACAGGCATTTCGTTTCTTTGTCGAAAACGGAATCAATAACGAACAACTTATACAACGTCTGAAATCCGAATTTCAGGAAGCATATTGCCTCTCGGTTAATGATGAAGATCAAAAGAAAAACTATCAGATGCAGGTAAACACACTTGAGGATAAAGACAATCCTATCCGTGCAATCTTTGCGGTACAAAAACTCAATGAAGGATGGGACGTACTAAACCTGTTTGATATTGTCCGTTGCTACGAAACCCGAGACTCAGGTCATGGACAAGCATTTTATCCAGATTTTGCACTATTCCTACAAGAAAAAGAAGGGAAATTTGTTTGTTATCAATTTTTCGTAGAACCGAAAGGTAAATTTCTGCAACCGGTTGACCAATGGAAAGATAGATTCATGAAAGAAATTACTGTCGAATTTAAAGACCAACTCTTAACGGTTGATAGTAAAGAATTCCGCTTGATCGGTTTGCCATTCTATAATGAACTGAATGAGAATCCATTTTGGGAAGCCCTTAATACTGCTCTAACAAGCGTGTAATCATTGAACAGTTCTGTGCATAATCATGTTCAAATACCCACGTTGTTGTGAAGATTATTGATATACTCGGTGAGGAGACAGTTGTAACCGAATAACGTCGAAGTATTCTGTTTGTTTAAAGGTTGGTATTTTGCAAAAAATACTTTATACTTAAATATAATGCATAGGAGGTATTCCAATGAAAAATGTTTTATTATTATCAATATTCTTCTGCACAATAGCATTACCGACTCTTGCTGACTTAACGTCTGATAATCTTAATCAGATCCGTTTGATAGTTAAAGAGGAAATTGAAGATGTGGTTAAACCCATAAAGGTCGATATCGATACGATAAAAACTGAAATCGGTTCAGTAAAAGAGAATGTTGCATCCCTAAATGGGCGAGTGGGAGGTCTTGAAAAGCAAATGATCTTTTTAATGGCAATCATTGTGGTTACTGTAGGTATTCCACAGGTTATCCTCACCTGGCGTACTAAAAGGGAACGCGCCCAAGAGAGACAGATTGATACACTCACAAGAGAAATAGAATTATTGAAGCAGCAGCGTATTGTGAATCCTTAGAATCATTCCTACTCAGGTCAAACCATTCCCTATTAGGATTCTACCACATAGAGAACACACTGCCAAAACCACACTATACGATTCAAAACATTCATGAATTTGAATCAACATTTGCACGGATCTTGTATTGTCAGAAACAGTTGTAGCAATAGGAACAAGAATATGGTAGTTGCTAAGATTTGCGAACGTGGACAGATAACCATTACTAAACAGATCCAAGATAGTTTGTAACTCAAGAAGATCGATGTAAGGAATAATCACCATGAATATAGATATTAAACTTCATCCAAGAAAAATCCCTCTTAAAGAATATATTCTTAAACAGTTGGAGCAACCAGAAGTTGCAGAAGGTTATTTAAAGCTGCACTCGAAGATTTCGAGAAAAATGGAAACATTAGAACATTATTACTTGTTATGAAAGATATTGCAAAAGCGCTTGGTGGAATTGAAGAACTTGTTGCATGGACAAATCTCAGTCAGAACGATCTTACCTATCTCCTTAATCCCAAACACCCATTACAAATGAATAAAATTTTGGAGATCCTCTCCAGGTTAAAATCTCCTTCACCATAAAACATGCCTTTATCAAACAAGATTCTATAAATCCTTCCTTAAACTCAATTATTTCAAATTAATATAAAAAATATTGAAGAAAAAACTATATATTAACATCTAAAGTCACATACCAGAAAAAAAGTTGCAGACATTTTATATATATATGTTATATTATATTATTTATTATAGGATATATAACCAATATAGATTTAATATGTTATGATAAATTGTAAATTCAAATCTAAACTGATAAGTATCGGACAGGTTTATATTCCCTTTTCCGTCTTCGGTTTTTAGCAGATTGACACAATATCATGAAAATGTAAGCAAACCATGGATACTGCACGGATTTCAGATCTAAGGACATAGATTATTGAAGGTGAAAATAAAATGAAACTGATAAACTATATAGAGAAATTAAAAGAAAGTTCAACTCCACCAATACCACACATATTAAATTGGAAACTAAGAAATATGGAATACACCCAAAGAACTTTTTATTTTTTTACACAAATTCGCAAATTGGCTCTAAACATAGGTGGCTACTTCCCTAACAGCGAATTTACTAAAATTGGGGTTACAGAAAAAAGTTACGATTTCGTAACTTTTTCATATAAAACAGGAAACTATTCTATACATTCAAAATCATCTAAAAAACAAAAGCAGTTTAACCAACAAAAGTCTTTATCTGATAATAAGAAACGGAAAAGTAAAACCCAAAATGACACAATTTCGGAATTTTTATAATTGGTTAAAAAACACGGCTGAACATAGACTGTGACAGGGCGGACAGCGGTTTTCCTAATGACACAACATGTGTCAAAAAGTGTAACATTTTAAACATATAGATATATAATATATTACTATTGTTATTTAGTTAAACGACATAATTTTACAGAAAAATAACTTGATTGAATATATAATACACGACAAGAACTAAGCACGCTGAAATATGGGAATTATGAGATATACTCTAAATTTATGAAATACACGCAGTTAATTGAAGTTATTCATTTACAATTGTATATATGATTCAAGTCACCATGATAAACATAATTGGAATTAGAATGACCTATATAGAAGAAGGAGAAATATATGGCTACCTATAGAACGGCTATTGTTGGAGGAAGGAGAGGTGTCCACCATGCTCGCTGTTATGCTGGTATAGAAAACATGAAGGTAATAGCATTGTGTGAAATTGAGGAAGATACACGCAATGCCGCCATCTCAGAATTAAATGTCACAGGTTATGCTGACTACGAGGAGATGCTGAAAGTAGAGAAACCTGATATTGTTCATGCTGTAACAGCACCTACAGTACCAAGACATATCTGGGTTGAACCTGCAGCTGCAGCCGGTGTTAAAGCCTTGGTAATTGAAAAACCGATAGCACTTCGTCCAAGTGAAGTAGAAAAACTTGCAGAAGTTCATGAGAAAACAGGTTTGAAGATAATCGTAAATCATCAACGTAGGTATTTGCCATTTGCTGAAAAATTGCTCGAATTCTTTGCTGAAGATAGTATCGGTGATATACACTTTATCCGCGCTTGTACAGAGGGAGACATCACAGATATGGACACCCATTTGATGGATGTTGTTCTGTTCGCATTAAAAGATGTAACAATAACACATGTATGGGGTGTTGTTGAAGGTGGTGAGATTTATGATGTACCAGATCGTCAATGTCCTGAAGATCTAATGGCACAATATACCTTTGAGAACGGTGCCAGAGTTTTCTTTGAATCTGCACGAACAGCCTTTGGTACGATAGATTTTCCGGGTAGTAATCCAAGGTGTAATTTAGATTTCTGGGGTACAAAGGGACGTATGTGGTGGCGCGAAAATGGCTCATGGGGATACCATCTTGACGGTATGGTTAATCCATTTGTTGAACCCACCCACTTTGGAGAAGACGATAAAGTTGGACAAAAAGTCTTCACACAAGCCATTGCTACTTGGCTTGATGATGAAAATCAACCCCACCGGAACAGACTGGAACATGCACTACACGGTTTTGACTTAATAATGGCTGCATATCGGTCCGCTCTAATTGGCAATAGGATTGCGTATCCACCAAAACTTTCTGATGATGAATGGCTTGTATTGAAAAACCGAGTTATGAATGGTTAAGGTATGTGCTGAATGTTAACATACCATAGGAGTCAATTTAGCTCCTTTCCAAAACATGGTAGGTTCGGTTTGGAACCGAACCATAGGTGTCAATTTAACACCTATCCAAAACATGGTAAGTTCGGTGTTGATTTGTTGGTTCAGACAAACTTCTTCGAAATCCGCGATTCAGATAAAATATTTTGAAGAAAAATCTAAGCACTAACATCTAAAGTAACATACGTGAAAAATAAGGTTGAATATTATTTATATATATGTTATCATACTATCGTGTATAATGTGATATATAAACAACATAGGTTTATTATGTTATGAATAAATTTAATTTCAAATCTAAAATGATAAATATCGGACAATTCTATATAATCCCATTATTCTACTGGGTTTATACCAGATTGACCCAAGAACACAGTTTTCAAGTTTTTCAAATTTTTAAAAAATCACCAGTTTTTAGTGATCCGTTATGAACACAGTCCCAGACTTACTCCAAGACACTTCAAATTTGGAAATTTTAAAAACCGACTAAAAAAACTTGAAAAACTAAAATTTAAGGATAATACTATTTCTAAATGAAAGATATTCATGAAAAAAGTTACGATAACGTAACTTTCTCAAGTAAATTCAGCATATTCTGGATCAGAAAATATATAGATATATCTCAAAAAAAGACCTTGAGATATACAGTAAATCCTTGTGGAGATATTCCATTGACTGACAACCAACAATCCCCAATTGGTAACTATAATAACTATAAACTAACAACTCAGAATTACCAACAAAATATTAACATATGTGATAATTTGGCTTAAAAACAGAAATCAGAAAAATAACACAAAAATAAGAAAATGCATAATTGTGCTTTCTTCAAAATCAATGGCAATAAACCCAGTACAGTACTGGTCTGAAAGCCATAATTTCATCGAAAATAAATCCTACAGAATGTAGGAAAAAGTGTAACATTTTACCGTTTTTCCACAAATTCTAAACTTATGAATCTGAACTTATAAAAGGAGATTGACATCTAAAACAAATTAACGTTATAGTAATTATTAGTGTTTCTCACAGTATCTCACAAATGCGTAACGGGTTTAAAATTGCTTCATTTTTTCTAATATGATATCAATACGTGACATTCTCACAAGTCGAATTTTCCTCGCTACCTTTGTTTTCTGTATCCTAATCATAGTCTGCATGCAAATATATAGTTGGCACGTCCGACAGACCATTGAAGCCGAATTGCAACAAACAATTCATGCTCTACGGACTTTAAAAAATAAAAACAATACCCAAAACCCAGAACCGCTGAATATGTCGATGAAGCACGAAACCCTCGGAGCACTTTTAGACAAGTCCGATCAAGAAATCGACACCTTGACTTCTGTAGAAACAACAACATTACAAGGTGAAACAGTAGAAAGACAAGGTAAAGGAGTTAAAGACTTGCTTAACTCTTTTGGTTCAGCGAAAGAACAAGATTCTCAGGATGTCACAGTCTCCCCCTACGGTTTCGGTCTCTATCCTGAAGTGCCAGCAGAATTGCCTTTGGCGACATTCCCTTCACTCTCAGCAAACCATGAAATACTTGCCCGCGTTTGGATAAAACTTCACGCAGAAGGCATCAAGGCACGCGGGGTAAATATGGAAAATGGTTACGTCTATCCCGTTATTCCGGGGATAGCCTACGTGAAATGGAAGGAATATGAAAGACCTGATGGCACCGTCAGATATATCAGCAGCATGCTTGCACACCCATCGGACGGCGTACGAATAGCTACCATCAGAAAACAAAAAGGAAGAGCATTTACAGAAGCAGATATACCATCAGATATAAAACTTATGTCTTTTGAAGAGGGTGCTATAGACCCCTATACATATTTGGATTTACCAAGGTAATAGACTTTTAGAACAGGAGGTTATGATGAATACCAAACTCAAGAAAACACCGGCATACAGATACATCCTATTCTTCCTGCTATTACTGAGTGTCTTCTGTATCTATCTGCTATATCACCCAAAAAAAACAACACAGGTTTCGAAGCGAATCTCTACTGTCCCACTAATTGGATTTGTACCGAATCCACCACTTCCTGAAACACCTCGATTTATGAAAGTCAAAGATATCCCATCTTTATCCACGCAAAAAACAAAACAATTAGATCAACTAAAAACAGAAGCCAGTGCATACACCAAAAAACTTAAAAACGGTGAAATTGAATTCTCCGTGACCCTGTATCGTCAAAGTCAACCCGAACCAGTTAACTTATTCGTTGAACTTTGGAATGGGACACGTAACTGGCTTAACCCTCCGAATGAAATAACAGCAGAAAAGCCACAAACGTATGACGTTATAGGAGAGTGGCATATCACCTTCCGGTTTGATAAGGATACCGAATTTTTTGACGTAATAGCACACAATAAGCAGGAGATGAATGGAAGCCAGATATTAACATGGTCATCAGACAGGAAGGCCCATTATGGCATTTGGCGGAATACACACCATCAATTCCTACGAGACAAAAATCAAACACTGTATATCCGAAATAATACGGTTTGGAAGCCGTATTATAAGTGGAGACAGTCCTTACACGTGAGAACGCACATACCACATTTTGACCAGAGATATAGTCCATATTGGTGGCTCCTTGGACACACCACAGATTTTAACACTTTCATTCGTCAACATAAAACAACAGATATCAAAACTGTTGACTTTAATGGAAGTTCCCATGCTTATCTACAAGTCTACCACACGGAACAGGTTAAAACGACCTTTCGTGCAAAAACTATCGAATTCTGGATGCATCCACAGGCAGGATTCCTTCCAAAGAGAATCCTCATAGGCACTCGGACAGCGGCAATGTTCCCAGAATACGAGGAAGGCTGGATGTTTAGTAAAACGAAACCGATACCGGGGAAATACACCTATAGCGAAAGTCTTGATTATCGGACCATAACATCTGAACTTGCGCAATATGAACCGGGTATCTGGTTTCCTGAAACGGTTACCGAAGTAGACTTATCGGGTGCAAGTCTTTCCGATCTCTTCTCTGACCTACCCCATTCCGACTATCCTGTAATCATGACCGAAGCACTTTTACCCCAATGGTTCCGCGAAGAATTCCAGAATCCCCCACGTTTGAAAAGAGTGATGAAAGTACATCGCGCCGTATTTAATCTTCCTAATTTACAGATCCCACCTTGAATCCCTGAAGAAAAATAGATTTATAGTGAACATTGAAAATAATACAAAATCCCTGTAGGAGCGATCTCCGAATCACGATTTAACTCAGTGATAGTCGGGAATCGGAGTTCCCTCCTACAACCCAAAATGTTCCATTAATCCAAAAGTTTACTATAAAATGTATTCAGAGAAATGATCGCAAAATAATAAATTTGCGCTTCAATGGACTTTTATCACAATCACGTTTTTCATGAACATTGACTGAAAGAAATTTAAATGATATAATGCCGTAGACTTACTGCGTAGGAGAGAAAAAGAATATGCTTACTCAATCCCAGGTGGATATGTTCCAAAAGAAGGGATTTCTGCTCGGAAACCGTGTATTGCCTGACGATGAAGTTGAGGAATTGCGTTCTGAATTAGCAAGGGTCATTGATCAATATGAAAATCCTGATGTAAAACAACCTGTCCGCATTGCAAATCTTGGTGGAAAAGAAGAGAGTCCTGTCTGGCAAATCGTAAATATATGGGAAGCAAGTCCTGCATTTCACAAACTTATATATAATCCTACTGTTGTTGAAGAAATTGGACAGTTAACCTCTTCGATAGAGTTACGTGTTTGGCACGACCAAATTCAATACAAACCACCCCAAATTGGTGGTGTCAATCGATGGCATCAAGATTCTCCTTTATGGGGGATACTCATGCCGAAAACAAGCCAAGTGACAGCCTGGGTTGCATTGGATGATGTTGACGAAAGCAATGGCTGTATGCGAATGGTTCCAGGGTCATACCAGTGGGGTAGCCAAATGGAATTTCTACGTACGCTACCAGATATACATACAATGCCTGATCAGTATAATGACAACGATCTATCTGTTGAACTATGTCCTGTATCGAAAGGACATGTCCATTATCATCACTCGCTAACTTGGCACGGATCACACGACAACACGAGTGATGCTGCTCGAAGAGCAATAGCAGTTCATTATATGACAAGTGAAACCATCTATGATGAAAGCGGGAATCATCTAATGAAGCCTTTTGTAACCGTGAATAACGGAGACAAACTGGCAGGAGATCATTTCCCGCTTGTTATGGAATCAGGAAAACCAACGAATGTAGTATCGTAATACTACGATTAAGTGATTAGCTAATTCCCGTATATGCATTAGAAAATGAGAAGTAATAACTTTTTCTATTAGATAGATACAGATAGTTCAATCTTATTAAAATACTATAAAATTGGAGATAAATATGCTGAATCAAGCCCAAATCGACACATTTAGTGAGAAGGGCTTTCTCCTTGGAAGTCGTGTATTGAGTGATGACCAAGTTGACGAATTACGTTCTGAATTGACACGGGTCATAGATGATTACCAAAAAGAGGATATCCCACAACCCGTCCATATTGCTAACCTTGGGGGTAAGGAAGAGACGCCAGTCTGGCAAATAGTGAATATTTGGGAAGCGAGTTCTGCTTATCATGAATTGGTATATAATCCAATTATTGTTGAAGAGATCGGACAGTTAACATCTGCCACAGAAGTGAGAGTGTGGCATGATCAGATTCAATACAAACCTGCACAGGTAGGTGGCGTTAACATGTGGCATCAGGATTCACCCTACTGGCCCATACTCACACCCAAAACAAGCCAAGTTACAGGTTGGGTAGCATTAGATGATGTTGATGAAAGTAACGGGTGTATGCGTATGGTACCAGGTTCATACAAATGGGGTAATCAGATTTCTTTCCTGCATACTGTTCCAGATATCCATTCTATGCCAGACAAATTTGAGCAAAATGAATTGGATGTAGAACTATGTCCAGTGCCAAAAGGATATGTCCATTATCATCACTCGCTAACTTGGCACGGATCCCATGACAATAAGAGTGGTAATCCCAGACGTGCGATTGCAGTTCATTATATGACAAGCGAGACATTATATGATGAGAGTGGTAACCATGTAATGAAGCGTTTTGTCACCGTGAATAATGGAGAAAAACTGGCAGGGGACCATTTTCCACTTGTTATGGATTCAGGTATTCCTACGACTTCACAATAGAACCAGAGGAGAAATAATATGAAAGTCATTGATGCAATTGCAAAAGTATTAAAAGCAGAAGGCGTAGAATATCTTTTTGCATATCCTGTGAACCATCTCATAGAATCAGCTGCAAAGGTTGATATTAGACCAATAATTGTTCGGCAGGAACGTATCGGTTTACACATGGCAGATGCATTAAGTAGAATCACTTCAGGTGAAAAGATCGGGGTGTTTTGTATGCAGAGTGGACCTGGATCAGAAAATGCGTTTGGGGGTGTTGCACAAGCCTATGGAGATTCAGCACCAATTGTCGTTCTACCGATGGGATATGCTCGAACATTAACCCAGATTCAACCTAACTTTAATTCCTCTTTGAACTATCGAAATGTAACAAAATCCTGTGAACAATTGACGATTCCTGAAGCTCTTCCAGAGGTGATGCGTCGGGCATTTACCCAGGTTAGGAACGGCAGACCGAGACCAACTCTTGTGGAAATACCAGGAGACTTGATGAATGCAGAAGTGCCTGAACCATTTGATCCTATACCTGTACCTAATGTACGTTATGCTCCTGACAGTTCTGAAATTGATGCAGTAGCAGCGGCATTAATTGAGGCTGAATGTCCTGTTATCTATGCTGGACAAGGTGTCCATTATGCACAAGCCTGGGATTCTCTGATAGAACTCGCAGAACTTCTTGCCGCACCGGTAACAACAAGCTTAGGTGGAAAAAGTGCCTTCCCAGAAAACCATCCACTATCCCTCGGTTCTGGTGGTCGTTCCATACCAAAACCACTACACCATTTTCTTGAGAAGACAGACCTACTATTCGGTATTGGATGTAGTTTTACAAGAACAAACTTTGGTGTCACTATTCCAGATGGTAAACGCGTTATTCATGCAACATTAGATCCTGAAGATATTAACAAAGATATTCCAGTAGATGCAGCTCTTATTGGAGATGCACGATTAATTTTGGAAGGACTGGTAGAAGCAATACGCGAACGTCTAAAAGGTAAACCTGAAAGAGATGCAACTTCGGTTACATCAGAAATAGGTCGTATTAAAGAGGAATGGTTAAAACAGTGGATGCCGAAACTTACCTCAACAGAGAGTCCTATGACACCATATCGAGTTATATGGGATTTGATGCATACAGTGGATGTTAAGAACACAATTATCACCCATGATGCAGGTAGTCCGCGGGATCAACTCTCTCCTTTCTGGGAATCCGTTACACCGCTGTCATATATCGGATGGGGTAAGACGACACAACTCGGTTATGGTCTTGGCTTAGCAATGGGTGCTAAACTTGCAAGACCGGACGCACTCTGTGTAAATGTATGGGGAGATGCTGCAATAGGGTTCACTGGCATGGACTTTGAGACTGCAGTACGCGAACGAATTCCCATCCTTTCAGTGCTTTTCAATAACTTCTCTATGGCGATTGAAATACCTATTATGCAAGTCTCAACTGAAAAATACCGTTCAACAGATATATCTGGTCATTACGCTGATATGGCTAAAGCTTTTGGTGGTTATGGTGAACGAGTTGAATCACCTGAAGACATTATTCCCGCAATTAAACGGGGTATTCAAAAAACTGAAGAAGGAATACCAGCTTTATTGGAGTTTATTACATCAAAAGAGCTTGAAATATCAAGATTCTAAATGTAATTAGCATTGTAACTTGAATCGAACATATAATAACTAAAAATGTCAGATACTACACTGATAGAACTGTTAACATAGATTCTGGACATGTATTTACCAACACAATAAGGAGTATTTACGAATGAAAACCATATCTATTTCAGTACTTATCCTTTTTATTACCCTTTCTTATGCTGCATGGGGTATTAATGATGATAAGGATCTCATGATGTATTTCCCTTTTGACGAAGGGACAGGAAATACAGCTAAAGATGCAAGTGGTAATAATCTTGAAGCAACCTTTAATGGAGCAACTTGGTCAAAGGACGGAAAATTCGGGGGTTGTATACATCTGGACGGAACTGGAAAATTCGTTGAGATTGGTGCAGTTCCTGAGCTTGATATAACCAAACACCTCACAATACAAGCATGGTTTTTTCCAGAAGAATCTCAAGGGGATTCAAACCTTATGGGACGTAGAACCCCAGGCAACCAAGGTGGATATTGTCTACAATGGAGTGCCCAGTTTACTGGTGCTCCGCAAATTGAAACGTGGATTGACATAAGTGGTTGGAAGGGAACTCGTAACAAACAGACAATTAAACCTGCTTTAAAAGAATGGCATCATGTGTCATCAACCTATGATGGCGACATGATACGTCAATATATTGATGGTAAATTAGATGTTGAATTCAAACCCCCTGCAGGTAATATTACCAGCGTTGATATTGTCTTTCATATAGGTAAAGGTCAAACAGGTCTTGCTGGAATGATAGGAAAGGTTGATGAAGTTGCTGTATACAGCCGTGCCCTATCAGAAGATGAAATAAACAGTGATATGAATAATGGAGTGTTCTTTGATGTATCTCCAGGTGGGAAATTGGCTACCACTTGGGGTGATATAAAAGAATAATTATTACTTTCACTACTGTAATTCGCTATAACTCTTCTCAATTAACCCATGGGTAGGTAACCCACCTACCCACTACCTCAAATACTTTAGTTAATCCTGTCACATTATCAACAATAACATAATTATTACATGGAGGAGCACAATGAAGTTCCATATTTGGATAATATTGAGTCTTTTTCTTAGTGTAACTATCTGCAATGACGGGTTCACAGCTGGAGGTAAAGGTAATCAAGCACAACTCGGCAAAAAGTTATATGTGTGGCATTTAGATGAAGGAAGTGGAAATAAAGTCAAAGACGCAACCGCTGGTTTAGAAGGTGAAATTAACGGAGATATTAAATGGACAGATGGTATTCTTGGTAAAGCAGTAAGTATGTCAGGTGTAGTGGGAAAACCACAGTTCATTGAAGTTCCCAATTCAAATGAAATTGATATTGATGCTGCGATTACCATGATGGCATGGGTATTTCCTGATGAACTGCCAGGTGGAGGTCAGGAAAATAAAGGAACCATATTCTATAAAAACAGTTATTATTTACAAATTGAACCGGGAGCAGGTCAACTTGCATACTATTTTTATGACACTACCTCCCCAGGATATCATATATCTGATGGGAAGATAAAGGCAAAAGAGTGGTCACATGTAGCACTCGTATGGGATGGTAGCGAAGCCCGGTTTTATTTCAACGGTGAACACGATGGGAAAGTAATACCACAGAAAGGTCCAGGTAGAAGTGCCCCTGATAGAGCATTGAAGTTTGGTGGTGAAGCAAATGCATGTTGTCCAAGATTCTTCCAAGGAAGTATGGATGAACTCATGTTAGCTAACTATGCCTTATCAGAAGCGGATATTCAGAAGATTATCAATGAAACCCTTGATGTATCGGCTCGTGGACGACTCACAACTACATGGGCAAACATCAAACGATAGACTTGCTCCCTCCTTTTGTTTTAGACTGTCGATACATATAAAAGTTATGCCATTCCGATATGAGGATATAAATGCGCGATGATAAAGGCACACAATCCCTTAATGTCAATATTTCCGTAGAAAATTTCGGACCGATAGAAAGGGCAGATATTGATCTCCGTCCACTAACCATTTTTGTCGGTGAAAGCAACACAGGTAAGACATACCTTGCTACGCTCATTTATGCATTGGATCGTGCTTTTGAAGGAATTTCACGAGTTCCTTTTCCAGAAAGTATTATATTACAATTAAGACAGTCAAGGTTTAGGCATAAGGAAGGTCTTGATGATGACACCTATGAGATGCTTACTAAATTAAATACATTAGATCGGGTGTTTTTATATGCAGATCTTCCAAAATGGATTTGTAAGCATGTCTTGAAAATTATTAATGAATCAGATGTAATCTCGAACCAACTAAAAGAATGTTATAATCTTAAGTCAATTACGGACATAAGACGGTACGCGAAGAATAATCTGTCAGTATCTCTTAAGGTCTATGATAAAAACCAATCCTTCTGGAACTTTAAACTGCAAAATTCAGAATCATGTACTCAGATTGATGGATATGTAAACCCTGAACTGGTAATAAAATCCTCTCAGCAAAAAGTTGATAAGAATATGGATTTAGAAGACTTCGGATCACTATTGAGATTTCCTAATTATTCTGAATCAAATTCATACTTCCTCCCTGCTTCCCAAATAGGTATTATGGAAACCCATGGGTTAATTACCAGTTCACTTGTGGATAGGGCAACTGACATAGATATGGAGCACACTTCAGATAAATCCACACTTACTCGCATATTAGCAGATTTTCTCAAGCATATAATCAATTACGGAAATAATAAAGCAACATCAAGTGAAGTAGTAGTAGAAATTGCTAAAGAATTAGAAAACGAAGTATTGCGTGGAGAGATTAAAGTCTTACGACCTGCAGGAATCGGATATCCACAAATTCTCTATCAACCACAGAATACTGAACATGCTCTACGCATGAGTCAATCATCATCAATGGTAACAGGACTTGCCCCTTTGGTATTGTTCCTACGTGGTGTTGTCAAACCGGGAGATACCCTAATAATTGAAGAACCAGAATCACACCTACACCCTGGTGCTCAGACCCAAGTAGCAATTACATTAGCTAAATTAGTAAGAGCAGGAGTCCGTGTAATAATTACAACACACAGTGAGTGGATCCTTGAACAGATTAGTAACTTAGTTCGCATAGGTGAAGTGAAGAAAAAAGGAGAGAATCAAACCGAGTTAGATTATTGGCTCACAGCAGATGAGGTAGGTACATGGTGGTTCCATTCTGAAAAATCAGTTGAGGAGATAAATTTTGATCCAATTAACGGGTTTGAACCGATTGATTATGGGGAAGTTGCTGAGGGATTATACAATCAATCTGTAGATCTAAGGACATTACTCATCGAAAAAACAGGAGATAGTACGAGTGGCGAGTGAGATACTTGAGAGTATCCGAACTCAAATCGGTGAAGAACATTTATTTTGCGGTAACATATTCAGAAGAGGTTGATGTAGTGTTAACCTTACTAATGTTTCAGAGGATGATAGAGTAATTGTGAATCTTGATTCTGTATTTCCAGATGGGCGTGAGGATGAGAAATATTGCGAATGTATACTCTTCTACTTTGACCTGTCAAGTAAGTTTGTTGTAGTACCAATGGAACTTAAGGGAGGTAAGGCAGAAGCTCATAAGGCAGTTAAACAATTAAAAGGTGGTCTTGATTTTGCTACTGATTATATCCCAAATAACGTAGAAGCAATCTGTATTCCTATACTATTCCATAATGGTATTTCAAGATTTGAGGTAAGACAATTGAAGAAACCTCAATCCAGAATCGCATCTATGGGTATTACATCTGATATCAAGACGGCAAAGTGTGGATCAAAACTCTCCGTATTATTGTCTAATCTTTAACCCTAACTCCACAATCTATCGTGTGAACGTTCGTTATCCCACTGTGGAGTAGGAACAAAATAACCATTTTCATCTGAATGTAGATGTTCTTTGATAACCTCTTCATTCAACTCAATACCCAACCCCGGTGTATCTGGAACTGTGATATATCCATCCTGTATAATAGGATTTGGCAATCCTGTTACCATCTCATCCCACCATGGATTATCAACGGAATGATTTTCTAAAACCATAAAATTTGAAGTTGCTGCTGCACAATGGACACTTGCCATGGCACATACCGGTGTGCCTGCCATGTGAAGAGCCATCGCGATTCCGTGGTCTTCCGCCAGATCCCCTATCTTTTTTGTTTCGAGAATCCCACCTGAAGTAGCAATATCAGGATGACATATGGCAATTCCCCGACTTTCAAATAATGGTAAAAAATCCTCTTTGCAGTATATATCCTCACCCGTACAAATAGGAGTTGCACAGGAATTTGATAGTCTCACGTACTGATCTGTAAATTGCCACGGTACCATATCCTCTAACCATGCTAAATTGTATTTCTCCAATGCTCTGGCAAGTCGAATACAATCTTCAATACCTATATGTCCAAAATGGTCTACAGCCAATGGAATTTCATAACCTATTATGTTTCGAACCGTTTCAACATACTCACACAGGATACTGATCCCTTTCTCGGTCAGACGAATACCTGTAAAAGGGTGCATCAGTGAATTTGTATCTAAATTTCCATCTGGGGCAGATAGTGTACCATCCAACCCACGTAGTAATCCAACACCTATATCCATCTTCAGAAAAGTGAATCCTCTATCCATACGTTCCTGTAGGATCTTTCCCATTTCTTCGGCGTCTCTTAGAGATGGTGTATCACTATAACACCTAATCCTATCTCTGAATTTCCCACCTGCAAGTTGATAACACGGTACGCCGTAAGCTTTACCTGCCAAGTCCATCAATGCCATTTCAATTCCACATACACCTCCCCCTTGACGTCCATGGTGTCCAAACTGCTTTATTTGTCTAAATATCTTATCAACATTACACGGATTTTCTCCTATAATGCGACTTTTCAGCATTAATGCATAGGTAGGACTTGCACCATCCCGCACTTCGCCAAGACCATGGATTCCTTGATTTGTGTCTAACTTTAGGATAGGTCCACCAACTTGGGTACGTACTATACGCATATCAGTAATCTTCAATTCTGATGGACTGGAAGCGGTATTTACATTCGATAGATTTAGTTGTGTCTCCATAGATAATCCTCTTAGTAGTATGTCAATGCAGCATCCAATATACCTAAATGAAGTGCAGCACGTTGATTAATAGACCAAACAGTTGGTGTTTCTGAGATAAAAACATGTTTGGTATGGTAATTCAATAGGTAGGGTGCTAACCCTTTTGCTCCCCATTTCGGTGAAACATTGTATACACCGTTAACTATACTTGTTGTATCTTCACCAGAATCATTTGTGTCAATACTGCCGATGGTTGTAACTTGCTGGGTGATGTCAGGACCAATGTATTTCTCATCATCTTTACCTTCATAAAGATAAAAACCGGATGCCTCATAATCTTCATGAAAATCAATTGTAAACGAGAATTGTGTTTCACCCAAGGTTTTTTTTACAAACATAACCTCTTTTATATCATCACTCTCGAACATACGATTGATATCTATTCCATCCCTGTTTTCTCGTATATTATTGACATATCCGTATGGATTGATACACGGTATAACAGTAAAGTTAAATGACTTTAGTAGGTGAGAGTTCTCCCTTGATAAGAAGTTTAAGGATGCTTTAATACCACCAGGTTCATCACCATGTAACCCACTTGTAATTAGAACATGTTTCTGTGTATTCGTAGATGATTTTAGGTACAGTTTATAGATTGGAAAGTCATCAACTGTACCTATTAATATTTTAGGTAGGTCGAGTGCATTTAATCTATCAATTATTTCAGAATATTCACGCAATTCAGATGTAACCTTTACAATTGGGGTGGTAGAAAATGTTTAGTATTATTCTTGGGTAGAACGCCATTCCTCAAAATCCTTTTCAATCTCTTCACTCCATTTTCTATCAATTTCACCGGGTGTATATATGCCTTCACGCAATCGTTGATGTCCAAAACGGTCGCGTAGATTAACTTCCTCACCTTGCTCTACAACCTGTTGTGCAAAATTGGGAGGTATAAAAATCACACCGCCACGTCTACCTAATACCACATCACCAGGTAATACAGTTGCCTCATCAATACGAATAGGTATATTAATTCCAGTAAGTGTAACATCTGCTATACCTGTCGGGTCTACCCCTCGAACAAAAGTGGCAAAATCTGGTAGTTCATATATCCCATCTAAATCTCGGATCCCTCCATCAATTATCATGCCAGTACCAGTTTTTGCAAATATAGAGTTCCCAAGGTTGTCACCTGCAAAAGTGCCTTCTTTGACCTTACCAAATAAATCTACAACAATGACATCATCTTCGACAAGTGTGTCAATCACCCACGAATTCTGTCCACCAACGCGCCCCTCTTTTTCACCTTGTTGCGATATAGCGTCATTGAAATCAGGACGAATAGGAACAAACGCACAGGTTACTGCTCTTCCAACCAGAATTCTGTCTGGATGTAGGTTCATCCACTCACCAGCAAATTGGTATTTATAACCATTCCCTTGTAGAACTCCCCACGCTTGCTCAATAGTAATGGCTTTCATTCGTTGTAGAATATCATCAGGCACGCGCGGTCGTCCGTCTGAAAACCGATCCCCTTCCCAGTTTTGTGTAATGGCAAGAATTACATCTTTATCAATTAAGTTCACATTGTGTCCTTCTCAAGTTATTCAGTTTCGTTTACAACCCGGCGTTTTTCCATACCTGATCTAAAGATTCAGCAGTTGCTTTTGCAGCATCAGCTGGTTCCATTTCACCGATTTTTTTACTAAAGGGTTCAGGGGTTACAGGACCATCATATCCGATTTCAACAAGAATTTGCATCAGTTCCGTAAGAGGAATTACCCCCGTCTCAGCCGGTAGACATCGTATGTTGTCAATCTGTTCATTCGTTTCAATACCATCAGGAGCATCGTTGATATGAACATATACAACATCAGAGGCAGACAACTTGCGAACATCGTCTAACGTAGAGTGGCAAGTGTACCAATGCCATGTATCAAATAATAAACCAACATTTCCTGTGCCGATAGCTGCAGCCAATCCTAACATAGCATCCATCGAATAGGCAAAGAGATGTTTTGCCCCCTTCCGACTCGTGGCTGGTCCAATGAATTCCAAACCTAATGAATGCCCATAATCTTTGAGTATTTCAGCAACAGAACGTAGACGTTTGACGGTAAAATCCCAGTTTTCCTGAAAAGTCATATCGTTCGAAGATGGACCGACAACACAATTTGTACGAAAACAACCGAGTTCAGCAGCGAATTCGGCACGTTGTGGAAGTTCACCCAATCCTGCATAATAATCCGCATCCGAACCACGCCAACTGACACCAAAACCCCATCCACCCATTTTAATTCCAGCATCTGCCCATAAGTCTTTAACGTATTGAACTGAGTGCTCTTCTGCTAATTGATGTGCTTCACCGATATTTATGTCCAAACCCTCAAAACCCGCATCCTTAGCCAATCCTAAACCCTCATGCATATTAGCACTTATACCAATCGCACCAGTACTTAGATTTTTAAACATATTCTCTCCTGTTATTGATTACTATCAGTTGTGTAGTCGTAATTCGTAGATGTTGTATTAATTATCTCCCCGTACCACTTTAGCAGCGACTGCCCATGGATAATCATTATCCTCTACTTTGGCATCACGATAAGTTGGTATCCAAACCCATCTTTCTTCACCGGAGATGTTAGGATGACTTGAATGGAGTGTAAGGTCATGAAAAAAGACTGCACCCCCTGCTTCAATTTCTGCCGTAACAGCAAGGTCTTCATCCACTGCATCTGGTCGCAGTCTGTTGCCAAAACCATTTCCATCACTGGCATCACCATCATGTACGATTGCGGATTTATGTGAACCCGGAAAGAGTTTTAGACAACCGTTATCCACTGTAGCATCATCCAGCGCAACCCAAATAGAGTATTTGTGTGCACCATGCCAATAGTGCCAATCTTGATGCCATGGACTTGCAAATGTCATTTTCTCACTCTTAAATACAACTTTATCACTTAGAAATTCGATATTCGGTGCAAGTATGTCCTCTAAGACATCAAGCAAACGTCCATCACCTACTGCTTCTTGAAACACAGGACTCCTTGCAGCTAACCCTACTAATACGCCGTGTCCTGCTTCATGACCAGTATCTTCTTTTACGGCTTTAAGTATAGCGATACATTCCTGTTTAAGTCGTTGTGCTTCATCACGTGAAAACAGATTAGGCACAATTGCGAATCCGGTATTCTCAAAGTCACTTTGTAAGGTTGATTTGTCAATACGCATTATTCTACCTCGATAAGTTCCTCGCGTCCAGTTTCACCACTTCTAAGTAGACCCTCCATCATTTTTTGAACAATCAGTCCATGACGTAAAGGGGCTTGACATTCCACACCATCCAAAATACACGCAATAAAATGGTCCGCAATTGCATCCCATGTCTGTTCGTGTTTGCTCTTAGGCGGTTTAAGATCAATATCTTCAAAATCACCGTTCTCATCAGTACGATAGGCTTTGAGTGGATCCATTGTAGCACCAGCTTCTGTTCCAAACAACTCAATCTGAAATTCTCCAGGTTGATGTGATGCCCAGAAACTTTCTACCTGCAAACCTATCCCATTCTCAAAGGTAATAAAGCCGCCGGCATAGTCATCCGAATCGTATTTTTCATAGATTTCTTTCTTTGCCTTCACACCCTTCCAATAACCAAGTCCCCTGGGTCCAAATTTCGCCCCAGCAGCACCAAGTACAGAGATAGGTTTGGGCATACCCATAATCCACCATACAGAATCAAGAACATGGACACCCATATCCCGGAATGCACCTCCACCCTTCTGAATAAAACCGAGATTCCAATCTGGTATACCACTCCTTCTAACACTTCTTGCTCTGGCATAATATATCTCGCCAAAATAGTCTTCACGATAGAGTTTACCAAGGTGTTGACATTGCCGACCAAATCGCGTTGATAGAGACATCATATTTACTCTATCTGATGTTTCGGCAACATCAACCAATTCTTCGGCAGCTTCTTCAGAATCTGCTAATGGCTTGGTAACCATTACATGTTTACCGTTCGTAATTGCTTCCATAGCTATTGGAGCATGCCATTGATTTGGTGTTCCAACAAAGACTGCATCAATATCATCTGCTTTGCACATCTTTTTATAATCAGTGTAGAACGCTACCTTACTTGGCAAATCCTTAGCGAAAGCTTTCATCCGTTCTTCTTCAAGGTCACAGAGAGCAACAACCTCACCTCTTGGATTTCTTGACAATGCAGCACCATTGGGTCTACCAATTCCCATACCTACCACTGCAACTCGGACTTTTTTCTCTTTCGAAGCCATATATTATCTCCAAAATTTTCTAAAATAGATATAATAACACAAACTATTTTAATAAGGTCTACCCATTGGATTTAGTATTGGATTAACTTCATTTTTTACCGGTTTTATTGTTTTCAAATAAGTCCAGATAGCTTTGAGATCAGAATCATTCATTTGAGCATAATGTTTCCAAGGCATAGGGGGGAATATTTTTCTATTATCAATATTACCTTGATGATGTCCAGTACGCATTGCGTTAATGAACATCTCTTCAGTCCATTCACCCAAACCTGTCTCTTTGTCAGGTGTTAAATTTGTGGCGAAACTTGTTCCAAATGGACCCGAAAATGCTGACAGAGTTGGGGGTGATGCAAGAAATATACCTCGTTGCATTAGACTCCGATCATAACGCGAATAGAGATCCCCTTCTGCATGTCCTGCAAGATACATATCTTCATTATATTCTGCTCCAGCACGAGGTGTATGACAGAAACCGCAGGCAGCCACTGCATCAACAAGATATTTACCGCGCTCCACCATGTCATCCTGACTTTCAACCGATTTAATAGATACCCCTATGACAACTGCAATAATTATAACCGTTAATCCAATTATATATATTATACGATTCATTTAATGTTCTCCCTTAATCTGAAGCTATTCAATGTATATCGTAATAATCAAAGTCATATATCCAATATACTAAAATGGATTATTACAGATTAGACGATACACAGATAGCGTATCGGTGTATTTTAGCAAACAGGATAAATACATGCAATGGATTTCCTAAAATTTCAGACCAATGTGAAGACCATTCACTTGAAATTGCATTACCATTTCTAAGAAATGATAGCGCGTTTAATGGTTCATGTGGAATGTGACCCAATACCATTTCTAAGAAATATCATGACATATCAACATCATCCACCCAACCAGGTAACAGCGGTTTGGAACCGCTCCGAATTTAATGTAATACCATTTCTTAGAAATATTATGACATATCAACACCATAAACCCAACCCGGTAGGAGCGGCTTGGAACCGCTACGAATATAATGTAATACCATTTCTAAGAAATATTATGACATACCAACACCATAAACCCAACCCGGTAGGAGCGGTTTGGAACCGCTCCGAATTTAATGTAACTTGCGTATTTATGATAGCTATTCATTTAGAAAAGGAATAATAAGTCACATACTATCAGGTTATCCTACAAAAACGACATATTCAGTAAAAATTGGTATTGATATAAAAAAGCGTTATACAGGTAAAAACGGATACCTGTATAACGCTTTATTTATGAATTTTATACCACAATTAGAAACTATAGGATAGTTTCGCGTAGTAGAGTCCACCGTTGAAACCGAATGGAGCAGCTCTTCTGGAATAGGTGAAAACGCCAGGTGAGTCTACGATTACATCACCATTACCATCTACAAGGCTTCCACCGCGAGATTGTCCGATTTCGTTTTCATCAGGCACTTGATCCAACAAATTATTCGCACCGATGGTAAGGGAAAGTCCTTGATTCAGACGGTAATTACCTTGGATGTCTGACAGCCATTTTCCACCATAGGTTTGACGTGCTGGATCATCACCACTACCTTCCTGAACAGTATATTCACCAAAGTAGCGTAATGCACCCCCAAGTGTGATATCACCAATCATATAATCTGCACTGATATTGATCCGTGTATTTGGTTGCCATTCCTCTATCATGGATCGTTCCTGTGATGGGAAGAGTGTATCCTCTAAACCAACAAGAATCTCGGGAGCATCAACATCACCTATTACGGTAGTATCTGCAAGTGTCAAGGCAACCTTTAGATTCAGAAGCGACTCATTCGCAAATGCGTAGAGATAACCCGCAGCTACATCAACACCTTGTGTACGAGTTTGAGCTACATTCGTGAAGACTTGTGCGCTATTCGCACCCGCCTCTGCTAAACCTGGCACATTATCAGCACTGAAACTTCCACTCAATACAATACGGTCATCAATTTGGATAAGAAATCCGTCTACTGTCAACCACAATCTATCAACAGGTTTTAATACAACCCCACCAGAAACATTAAATGCTGTTTCCTCTTTCAATTCAGGAATACCCAATGCACGGGCTGCATCACTATCATTTCTGAATGTACCTACCTCAAGCGGAATTAATTCAGCGGTATCTCCATCACCATCTATATCATCTGCATCTATCTTAAACTGTGTACTTATGTTGTTGAAATAGAGTTGTTGGAGTGATGGTGCACGGAAACCAGTACTTCCTGCTGCCCGTACAGCGATTTGCTTACTTAAATCATATCGTGTGGTTGCTTTTCCTGTAATAGTGGAACCGAAATCGCTATACTGTTCACCTCGTACAGCTGCACCGACGAGTAAACCACTTCCAGGTTCACCACTTAGGTATGATTCAAAATCAGCATAACCAGCAATATTTGTTCTATTCTCATCCGTTTCTTGGTTAGGTCTGAAGCCGGGAAAGACCTGAATTCCAGAGGCAGCTCCATCTGGACCAAGACCAGCATTAATCCATGACGCTGGTTCACCAGCATTGATACCATATCCTTCACGACGAAATTCTAATCCTCCAGCTAAATTTACTAACGATGCCTGGTATTCCAATGGATATGAGACATCTAAATTAAATGCCGTTTGTGAGAGTTCAAATCCACCGGCATCTGCTGAAGTAGGACTACCGATACCGTATGATGCATTAAGTGAATTAGAAATGAAAAAGTCGAATGTATTTTGTCCATGATTCAGACTGACATCCACATTCAGGTCTGTAGACTCATGGGTCCAGTCCATTCCTAAGACGAATGAAACATCTTCAATACCTGTATTGATTTCAGGTAAGAATCCATCTGGATATATCTCAGTGATTGTTCTTTCTGCTTGGTTAGCTCTACGATAAAATCCAGCACTATTATTCTGACGTGTTGAATAGCTTCCAAATGAATAGACCTCTATCCCTGCTGCGAGTGGTAAACCAAAGTTGTAAAAACCAACTTTCTGTGATGAATCAGCATCACCAATGCGGAAGTTCTGTCTATCAAATGTATATTCTCTTGAATCATACCAGACAGGTTTTTCTGTAACAGTGCCATCATCATTTTCTATCTCAAGCATGCTGTCAGCAGGTCTACCAGGATTTTCTTCCAACCAATCATACTGTCGTGTACCTGAAAGTCCTGCCCGGTTTGTACGGTATCTATCCCGCCATTCTGCTGTTAGGTTAATATAACCCGATTCTCCAACTCTCATTCCGTAATTTGCATTTCCAATCCATGTATCACCATCACCTTCGTAGGTTTGCCCCCAATATAGGTTCGCATCACCGGTATCAACATCATCTTTCAAGACAATATTAATAACACCAGCAATAGCATCTGAACCGTACTGGGCAGCAGCTCCATCCCGCAGAACTTCAATTCTCTTGATGGCTAAGGATGGAATAGCATTGAAATCGGTTCCAGATGTACCCCGACCAACAGATGTGTTGATGTGAAGTAAAGCACTTTTATGACGACGTTTCCCATTAATGAGTACTAATGTTTGGTCTGGTCCTAAACCGCGAAGGGTTGCTGGACGTAACGCATCTGTTCCATCACTAATAGATGAACTGGAAAAGTTGAATGATGGGACCAACATTTGGAGAATCCTACCAGTTTCAGATTGTCCTGTTAAGCTTAATTGCTCTCTTTCAACAACTTCAATTGGAACTGGTGCTTGTAATGCTCGTCTGCCAATACTTCTTGTACCAACAACAACTATGGTCTCAATCGTCTGGATTGGTGCAAGTGCAACCATGAGTTCTGTCTGTCCAGATGTAATATTCACCCGTCTACCAGCATAACCTATTGCCGTAATCTGAACTGAATCTCCACCCGATACATCACTAAACTCTACTGTACCTTCACTATCCGTTGTTTTTTCTTCACCACCGATGATTACATAAGCTGATGAGATTGCACTCCCATCTTGATCTTTTATCGTAACTCTTAGCGTTTCTGCTTTTGTGGTTATAGGTAATATTAGAAAAGCGATAATAATAAACACCGCAAGACTAATATTCCTATAATTCCCTGAAATTAGCATATATATCTCCTTAGGACTCCTCAATTTGTTATTATTAATTATATTCTTAACCTATATTTTGGTACATCTCCATAGTTAGAGTCACATATCCAAAAAAACAAATTTTTTAAAAGAATGTACCGTTACTTTGGTTAATTATGACTTATTCTAATTGAGAATGCAAATATAATTAATCATGTCTATATAAACAACAACTGAATCCACAGAATTATAATGTTGAGTTAATACGCATTAATCTATCAAAAAACTAAGAGTTTATGATAAACTAAATATGTCATAGTCTTCGCAAACTTTGAAATTCAATTGAATCAAATTCAAAATCCTCTATTAAGGTTGATTATGAACGGTACAATGATGAATTATCCAATGACTCTTGATCAGATCTTGGATCATTCATACAGAATTCATGGGGATAAACTGGTCTACACCCAACTTAATGATGGAGAAATCCATAGATACAGTTATACTGATCTGTATGATCGTGTTAATTCTTTAGCACATTCATTATCTGAATTTGGTATTCAACATGGAGATAGGATTGCTACATACGCAGTTAATTCCTACCAACATCTTGAGTTATTTTATGCTATACCGTTAGTTGGTGGTATTATTCATCCATTAAACATACGATTTTCTTCACAACAACTTGCGACAATTGTAAATGAAGCTGAAGATAGAATCATCTTTGTTGATAGTGATTTGTTGGAGGATTATTCCAAGGTTGAAAACGAAATCACTCCCATCACCACTGTAATTATAGATTCAAATTTAAAATGTAAAAACGAATATAATGAGTGCTACGAATTAGGATATGAAGACTTATTGTCTAATAGTAGTAAATCAAGAATAGATATCCAGGATGAAAACTGGGGTATGGCATTATGTTATACAAGTGGAACAACTGGTGATCCTCGTGGTGTGATTTACTCACATAGATCCATGTTTCTCCATACTTTAGCAGCAAATCAACCAGATGTATTCGGTATAACTGAGAAAGATGTTGTTATGCCTGTCGTACCAATGTTCCACGCATTAGGATGGGGTATACCTTATGCAACTATGTTTGCTGGGGCAGACATTGTTCTACCCGGTAAAAACTTTGGTAATATCATAGATTTGATAGCCAAAACAGGTGTAACTATAGCCGCTGGTGTTCCTACAGTCTGGTTAAAATTACTTCCTGAATTACTTGCAAATAGAGATAAAATTTCTTCATTGAGAAGAATAATTGTTGGGGGAGAAGCCATTGCTCCAGTCCATATTAAAACCTTTGAGAAAGATTTAGGTATTGAAATACGACATGCTTGGGGAATGACAGAAATGTCACCCACTGGAACTATCTGCAACCTGAATCATTCACACCAATCCTTACCTGATAGTGAACAATGGTCAATTAAATCAATGCAGGGACGTCCCATTCCTGGTGTACAGATTCGAATTGTTAATGATAAGGATATAGAACTTCCATGGGATGGAACTTCTATCGGTGAAGTTCAAGTAAAAAGCCATTGGACTGCAAATACCTACTACAAGAACGGTGGTTCACAGGATATTATAACAAACGATGAATGGCTTCATACTGGGGATTTGGCTACTATCAATCCTGATGGTTATATGAACATTGTTGATAGAACAAAATCTATTATACGTAGTGGAGGTGAATCAATCTCATCAATTGCTTTAGAGAAATCCATCATCTCTCATCCATCTGTAATGGATGCTACAGTTATAGGAATAGCAGATGACACTTGGGGAGAACGGCCAATTGCACTTCTTGTGTTAGATGAACCCGTTGAGGATATTTCACTTCTTATGATTGACCATCTTATGGACGATTTTCCGAAATTCTGGGTTCCAGATAGATTCTTAGTTGTTGATGAAATACCGAAAAATAGTGTTGGAAAAACTGATAAGTATGCAATACAACAGATTGTAACTAATATAGACAATGATTCTTAATGAATATGGTTTGAAACAATAATTATTTACTGTAAGGAGTTTTCTATGAAGATGAAAGCTGCGATATATACAGGAATAGAAGGGATTGAGGTGCGTGAGGTTGAAAGGGATATACCTCCACCAGGATATGTCCTTGTGGATACCAAGCAAACAGGTATTTGTGGTAGTGACCTCCACAGTTATTTTGGTCATTGGGGACAATCCCATGAACACGCTGCCGGACATGAAACCTGTGGAACGGTTGCTGCCCTTGGAGAAGGTGTTAAAGAATTTGAAATTGGGGATAAAGTAGCTGTAGAATGTTTTTCACATTGTGGATCATGTAAATTTTGTGAAACCGGACAATATAATTTATGTATTCATAGACAATGGATCTCACCAAATATGCACGGTGGGTTTGCAGAATTCACATCAACCCATCACACAGGACTCTTTAAGTTGCCAGATACAATGACATTTGAGGAAGGTGCACTTGTTGAACCTTTAGCTGTATCACACCGCGCTGTTGCACGCTCTGGTGTAAATTCAAGAGATACGATTGCTATAATCGGTGGTGGTACAATTGGGCAATTCTGTTTAGCAGATGCTTTGGCTGCAGGTGTAAAAGAAACATTGATTACAGTCAAATACCAACAACAGGAGAAACTTGCTAAAGAACTTGGAGCAGACCATGTAGTCAATATTACCAATACCGATGTAAATGAATATGTAAAAGATGTAACGAGTGGAATCGGTTTTGATTCCGTTATTGAAACTGTGGGTGGGGCTGAGAATTTCAATACCGCCACAACCATAGTTAGGAAACAGGGTGTTGTTGTATTGGTAGCTGGATACTATAAACCCCTTGAAGTAAATTTATCTACTATTGTATGGTCTGAAGCATCTATTATTGGGTCAAATTGTTATGGATACAGCGGAATGGAAACTGATTTCGAGGCAGCAATTGAGTTGATTCATACCGGTAAAGTTGATGCAACAAAATTAGTGACACACTACTATCCACTTGAAGAGATCCAAGAAGCTTTTCGTATATCCGCAGAAAAAACCTCGGGGGCTGTCAAGGTGCATGTATGTCAAGAATAACAACGTTAAAAATATAATACCTTTTCTAATTGAAAAATTCTCTCTTATGTAGCACAAACTTTCAGTTTGTGACTTCCCTGTTTCATTCCTAACAGACGATAATGAGATAAAAATAAATAGAAAGGGTATATGGTGAAATATTGACATTATTACACACCTTACTTGTAGGAGCGATCTCCGAATCGCGATCAATCCCTTTAATATGCGGGAATCGGTATTCAAATCAACGGTATGAATGCATTATTGGCATCCCCCGCCTACAAAACAGTATGTGGAGTTAATTATATAATCTACCATAAAATTCTATTGGAGGAATATATGTCAAACACAAACCATCGTTTAAGTGAAGATGAGAAAAAACAATTCTGGGAAGAGGGTTACCTTGGTCCCTATACTTTATGTAGTTCTGATGATATGGTGAACATGCAGCCAGAAATCGTGGAGATCCTTGAAACGGATGCACCAGACCATAAAGTTAGAGTCCATAATCGACATCTTGATTATCCATTGATATATAAGCTTGCAACCCATCCAACAATTGTTAATCGAATGGCATCAATCTATGGTCCTGACCTTTTATTATGGAGAACCAATTTTTTCGTAAAAGAGCCAGGTGCCAAAGAAATTCCGTGGCACCAAGATTTCAACTATTGGCCCGTGGAACCACCAATTATTATTTCAGCATGGATCGCAATTGATTCCGCTACACTGGAGAACAGTTGTCTACAGATTATACCTGGATCACATCGTAAAGTGATACCCCATATAAAAGCAACTTCAGATATGGCTTTTAATCAGATGGGGGATCTAAACTATATTGACACCTCCAATATTGTCAATCTTGAGATGCAACCCGGAGAGTTCGTGCTGTTTAATGAACGCACAATGCATCATTCTGAAGCTAATCATTCTAACAAACGGAGAATAGGATTGGCAGTTAGGGTTATCGTTCCAATAGTTAAGGTTTTTGATTGGGACTCACCTAAGCATGAACTAATTGTTATTCACGGTAAAGATCCCGTCCAATTTAATAGAAGGAGTTAAGATGAACCGACAAATTACATTGGCAGCACGACCTAAAGGTTTCCCAAAAGAAACAGATTTTAATCTTGTTGAAACACCCATACCTCAACCTGAAGACGGACAAGTACTCGTTAAGACCATCTATCTTTCTGTAGATCCCTATATGAGAGGACGGATGAATGAAACACGTTCTTATGCCCCAAATGTGGAATTTAATGAAGTCATGATTGGGGGAGGGATAGCTCAAGTTGTTTCCTCTAAACATTCAGAATATAGCAAAGGTGATATTGTGAATGCTCATATTGGATGGCAGGAGTACGGTGTAGCTGATGGAGATAGTTTGAGGAAGATTGATCCTGATATTGCTCCTATCTCTACTGGTATTGGGATACTTGGAATGCCAGGATTAACGGCATACTTCGGCATACTTGAAGTGGGTAACCTACAAGATGGGGAAACTGTATTTGTTTCTGGTGCAGCGGGTGCTGTCGGATCAGTTGTTGGACAAATAGCAAAGATCAAAGGATGTTATGTGGTCGGATCAGCAGGATCTGATGAGAAGGTTGCCTATATTAAAGACGAATTGGGGTTTGATGACGGCTTCAACTATAAAAAGGTATCGAATTATCAAGAGAAGTTATCCGATCTGTATCCCGATGGAATTGATGTTTATTTTGATAATGTAGGTGGAGAGATAACGGATGCCGTCTTTCCAAATTTACAGGTTAAAGGTCGGGTTGTTATTTGTGGTCAGATCTCTCAATATAATCTTGAGAATCCTGAGACAGGTCCACGTTTTTTATGGTACTGCATTACAAAACGCGCAAGAATAGAAGGTATGCTCGTATCCGATTTTTCTGATAGGCATCCTGAAGGTTTAGCTCAAATCGCTGAATGGCTTCGAGAAGGAAAATTGAAATACCGCGAGACGATTAATACAGGTGGAATTGAAAGTGCTCCCACTGCCTTTATTAGTATGCTAAAAGGTGGTAACATTGGGAAACAATTGGTGAAAATAGCAGATTTAGATTAGCAAAAGACCATAGATTATATTCACCTACATACCATTTCTAAGAATTTTTATGCCATATAAAGATCATTGGAAAAACCCGGTAGGAGCGGTTTGGAACCGCTCCGAATATAATACCAATTCTATTTATTTTTGTTCCATTCTTTCGTAGGTCGGGTAGAGGAACGAAACCCGCCGAATTCCATACGCGGATTCGGCGTTGATTTGGACGAATTCCATACGCGGATTCGGCGTTGATTTGGACACGTCTTGATTGGGTCTTTCCTGTCGGGTTTCTGACTATACCCGACGAATTCCATACGCGGATTCGGCGTTGATTTGGGTGAATGCCATACGCGCATTCATACCGTTGATTCCTTGATTTGGAACTACGGAATAATGTTATACCATTTCTAATTGATAAACCCTCTTTTTGTAGCACAAACTTTCAGTTTGTGTCCTCTTTGTTTCATTCCTAACAGTAGGGAATAAGATAAAAATTAATAGAATGGTATTAGGCTATATCGGCGGAGTATCCACTTTAAGTTTAAATGTAGTTTTATTCTATAGAAAAAATCACATGAATTCCATTACTTCGACTCAATAAATGCGATTTCCTAAGCATGTTGTATGCCATGAAAATTTTCACCGAACGTCCATTAGTATCCTTTCTGCTTATCTATTATACTCAGTAATGGCTTTCCAACAAGAAACCGTTCCAAGTTATCACAGAATAAGTCCACAGTGCGATCCATTCGAATTGGTGAACCACCTGCAACATGGGGCGTAATAATCACATTTGGCATATCCCACAATGGACTGTCTTGGGGTAGGGGTTCAACGGGTGTTACATCCAATCCTGCCCCACCGATGTGCCTGTTTTTTAAGGCTCGAAGTAATGCTTGTTCATCAATGATTTTACCCCGGGTGACATTGATAATTAATGCATTAGGTTTCATTAATTCAAACGCAGAATCATTAAACATACCTTCTGTTTCAGGTGTCAATGGAGCACAGATACAGACGATGTCAGAATCCGTAAGAAGTTCGTTGAATCTGTCCATTTTCCATACTTCATGGATGAATGTTGGTGCTTCAACTGTTTCAGGATCTACAGCGACAACTCGCATATCAAAACCCTCTGCGCGTCTTGCAACTTCAATACCGGTTCCACCCAAACCAACAACTCCGAGTGTGCGATCACACAGCTCCCAGGTTTCTTCCCGAATCGACATTTTATTTTCCCATGTACGTTCTCTAACCGACCTTCCAATGCCACGTATTAACCCCAAGATTAATGCCCATGCTTGATCGGCTAAATGCGTTCCAACATATCCTTTGGCACTGGTTAGAATGATGTCACTTTCTACAAATTCTTTGAATAGAATACCGTCAACTCCTGCAGCCCACACTTGGACCCATTTGAGTTGTTTTGCATTATCAAATAGAGAACGGTTAAAACCTCCAAAAATTATATCGGTATCCTCTATTTCTCGTAGAGTTTCATCTGAACTATTTGGATTCACTACTGTCAATTCGTCAGAAATTGATGCAATTTGTTTCTGTTGATCTGGATTAATCTCTGCTGTTATTAGTATTTTCATATTGACTTCCTCATCATGTAATGGTATGCTATCTGCTTAGGAAATATAATAACACAAAGGAGGAATATTGGTGCAAATAAATTTAAATAGTTTTCGTTCTGTATTACTTCTATTATTCTCTTTTTCATTAGTATTTACTTTAATATTTATCATGGGTTGTGGTGATGAAGGGGATTCACCAACTGAAATGGTTACAGGTGAAGGGGATAAGACTGAACCCACCGAACCTACAGTTCCACCAGATCAACCGGATCCACCACCCGTTGTACCAGAAGAACCAAAAGTTTCATTTAAGGATGAGATTAGTCCCATTCTTGCAGAAACGTGTGCAATTGTAAACTGTCATGTAGCTAATGGTGCTGGAGGACTCGACTTAACTGAATATGATACCTTCAAAGATGGTGGTAATAGAGGTCCTGCATTTGAAGCTGGAAATGCAGACGGCAGTTTGGTTATAAAATATATAAAAGGTGAAATGCAGCCACAAATGCCAATCGGTGGAGCACCCCTAAACGCCGAACAGATAAATCTTTTTGTTGATTGGATTAATGAAGGTGCAGAAAATAATTAGAATACCATCAACATCGCAATTAGAGGGTAGGAAGTTCATAGAATTTCCTACCTTTTTATGTTAAATAGGATCACAATTTAGATTTCACATCTCACTGTATTTATTATCCATCTTGACACTATTCTGTTGTTTTGCTATTTTAACGAAAAATGATATCTATAACGTGAGTTCATATTTTTCTTGTTATACCATTTACAATTGATTGGTTTACATTCTGATTTTACTGAAATAGGAACAATCATGTATAAATTAATGAGTTCCGTAGGGACGATATGTCTATAGAAAACGTGTTATATACACTGTCTTGAGTCCTGTAGGGACGGGATGTTTATATTTTAAAGACTTTTTGAATGATACAATTCATCAACTTATCATATCCCAATTATAATACGGTCTATGTTCTGACAATGTTATTATAATAAGTAAAACGGTATTATACAAAATTTGGGAAAATTAAATTGATTGATTTAAGGTTTCACAATCGTTAGAAACAGCACCTGTCTTGCAATTACGTAAGTCCTAACTTATTATTATTGAAGGAGTCCTACCATGAAAGTTACCAACATCGAACGTATTCTTGTCGATGTACCTTTTACACCACGTCAACACAAGATCACCAGAGAGAGTGTTTCAACGGTCTATAACTGGTCATTACTTGAACTATGCAAAGTTACCACCGATACCGGTCATATTGGATGGGGTGAGACAGTTATACATTATACTTATAGTCGGGTAAGTGAAGGAAGTGTAGAACGCGTACTCGGAGAAAGTCCAGCTGAATATATGAACGATGACTCACTCGGCGCAGGTCTACAGATTGCACTTTTTGATGTAGTTGGGAAAATACTGGAAGTTCCCGTATATCGACTCCTTGGACCACAATGTCGTGAAGATGTACCCATTTCATGGTGGAGTATAGATTCATCACCAGAGAATTGGGCAGCAGAAGCTGCGGATGCTGTTGAAGACGGATATACAAGCTTCAAAAACAAACCACGACCATGGTGGGATATTGTCAAACAGGTTGAATCTGTTGGAGAAGTCGTTCCAGATGATTTTAAATTAGATCTTGATCCAAACAGTTCGTTACGGGATGCTGAAACAGCAATTCCAATACTGCAAAAACTTGCAGCACATCCCAATGTTGCAATCTTTGAATCTCCAATTCCACAAGGAGATGTTGAAGGAAATAAAGAGATACGGCAGAAGGTTGATTGTCCTATTGCTATGCATTTCGGTTCACCACCATACACTACTTGTGTCAGGGAAGACGTAACTAATGGATTTGTCATCGGTGGAGGCAAATCAACAGTTATGAATCAAGGCTATCAGAGTGCTGCAGCGGATATGCCGTTTTGGCTACAAATTGTCGGAAATGGAATAACATCTACATGGGCAGCACACCTTGGAAGTGTTCTTACCCATGCCACCTGGCCCGCAATCACCTGTCTAAACCTATATAGTCATCATCTCCTGCAGAAACCCATAGTCGTAAAAGATGGTTGCCATACTGTTCCTAATGCACCCGGCTTGGGTATTGAGGTAGATGAGGACGCTATAGAACAATACCGTATACCCTCTGAAGAATTGGATTCTGATGGTTATATCATTCACGACCATCCACAACTAATTAAAACAGCAGTATATCCAGACGGAAGTTGTATCCACATGGTTGGTGATGGTTTAAGTTATTTTAATGCAGGAAATGGTGAAGCGTATGTTGAAGGGGCACGTCTCGAATTAACTTATGATGATGGTTCAAAGGAATGGTCAGAACTCTATGAAAAGGCGAGTGAAAAACCTGTTCATGGAAAGTGGTAAGATATTAAAGTGAATTATCCAATTCTGTTTACGAATCTTCTGTAATACCATTTCTGATATATATAATGTCTCTCTTGTAGCATAAACTTTCCAGTTTGTGCCACATTCCGCATCATTTCTAACAATTCTAACAAAAGGTAATGAGACTAAAATTATTAGAAATGGTATAAGAACTATTCTCTAATCGGGACACAACACGATGCAGGTTGGGAATCGGATGTCTCTCCTAACTAAGGAATCTATATCGAAATACATCTATTTGACAATAGTTTCTTCTATACTATCCGCCAATTTGCTTGAATCACTAACTTATCTCTGCTAATATCAACATCACACAAAACCGATGTGACAGAGGTAGGCGAATTGGTATCTTCCCCACAACAGCGTATCCTCACTTGGCGCGTTTTACTCATCTTCACAATCATCTCCCCGATAAACTGCTATTTTCTCATCCAAATGGAGTTGGTTCGATACACCTTTCCAACATGGGTCGTTCCACTCTCGAATGTCATTTTTATTCTTACTGTGATCCTCATTCTAAATGTTCTTTTAAAATACTTGACACCTGTTTTTGCTCTGGGTCAAGGAGAGTTTCTCTTCTTATATGTCACCTTAAGTGTCGCAACATCTTTAGCAGGTTGTGACATGCTACAAGCCGTCTTATCAGTTCTCGGACATAGTGCATGGTTCGCTACTGAAGAAAATGAGTGGCAGACGCTCTTTTGGCATCATCTACCAAATTGGTTAACCGTCTCAAACCAAGACGTATTACGTGGTTACTATCAAGGTGATTCATCCCTGTACCTACCTCAACACTTAAGAGTTTGGATTCCAGTAGTATGCGCATGGTTGTTATTATTTACTGTCATCGGTTTTATCTTTTTATGTCTTAATACTATATTAAGGCAACAGTGGTCACAACGAGAAAGGTTGACATTTCCAGTAATTCAACTACCACTTGCAATGACAAATCCAAAAACCAACTTTTTTCGTAATAAAAGGATGTGGATCGGTTTTTCGATTGCTGCAGGTATCAGCTTGTTTAATGGATTAAGTCATCTCTATCCTGTTATTCCACATATACCCGTAACCCGACGTTTCTTCAGATTTAGTGAACCCCCATTAAGCTACTATGGCACTATCATAACCGCATTCTATCCATTTGCAATTGGAATTATGTTCCTTATGCCTTTGGATGTGCTATTCTCCACAACCTTCTTCTATTTTCTTTATCGTAACGAAGTTGCATTAGCAGGGGCTGTTGGTTGGAATAGTATTCCGCGTTTTCCATACCTAAACGAACAGACAATTGGGGCATTTGTGGGATTATGTTTCTTCTTCTGGTGGACAGGGAAAAGACATTTCAAAGAGGTTATAAAAAGTGCATTTAATCGAGGTAGAGAACCACCTGAATTAGCATCCGAACATCCTATGTCCTATCGCACTGCTGTATGGGGATTTGTAATAGGTTTGTTCCTTTTTGCTTTTCTACTCTACAAAGCAGGAATGGCAATTTGGTTGGCAATTTCTTTCGCCGTTCTTTTCTTAATCACACCATTGGTTACGACACGAATTCGTGCTGAATCAGGCATTTTTGTCCATGCTTATCACTGGCAAGCCCCACGTTACATTTTGAATACAATCATCGGTACACACAGACTCGGTGCCCAAAATCTAACAGCCTTATCGGTCTGTTTTTTTAATCGGGATTACCGACCACAACAGATGCCACACCAACTTGAGGCTTTTAAAATCTCAGAGGTGGCTAATATTAGTCAACGTAGAATGTTGATTTCTATATTAATTGCTACTCTCATGGGAGGTCTTGTTGCATTTTGGGTACAACTCCACATGTATTATCAATTTGGTGCAGATACTGGTTACTACGGACCGTGGGCATTGGGATATGGCAGACAATATTTTAGAAGATTAACGAATTGGATTAACTATCCTGTGGATACTGATTGGATAGGTGTAATATTTATGGGGATAGGGTTTAGTGTGATGATGGTTTTGACCTATTTGAGAGTCAAATTCTTCTGGTTACCTTTACATCCTCTTGGATATGTCATGGCAAGCAATCAGGAGATGTCTGACTTATGGATTCCTTTGTTGATTGCATTAACGCTAAAATGGTTGATATTACGACATGGTGGTATCCAAAGTTATCGTCGTCTCGTCCCCTTTTTTCTTGGAATGGTGCTGGGTGATTATCTTATGGGTACAACTTGGAGTATATTAAATGTAATTACGAACACAACAATGTATCAATTCTATCCTTGAGGCTTGTATGGATGATTAATTATCTTTTTTATGGTAAATCAATATCGTCAAGCGTAGTGGCAGTGAGTGCTTGTTTAAATATTGTTTCAAGCAGTTGTAAATTCTTTATCGCCTTAATCTGGTTTATAACGGTTTCTGGAATGGTATCAAATTGATGATACAACAGTTCAAGGATGGAAGTTTGCATAGTATTAATACCTTCTTCTTTGCCTTCTTCTCTACCGCGGTTTTCGAGCATTTCTGCTGTTGAGATCGCCATGTTTTCTACCTCCCTGTCTTGAGTGTAAGCATGCACGAGTTCCATTAATTCATCATGTTCATCTGGTTGGCGTCGAAAAAGTATAAGATGACTCAGATAAATTAGCGAAGGATATATGAAAGAAATTGCATGTTTTTGGGTCTGATTCCATCCGATTTCCTTCTGAAAAATAATACCATTTTTAAGATATATTATGACATATCAACACCATCCACCCAACCCGGTAGGAGCGGTTTGGAACCGCTCCGAATATAAAATTACATGTGAATTTAAGAGAACGATTCATTTGGAAATGGTATTAGAACGTACTATCACGATTCGTTATTGGACACCAACGAGAAGTATGGAGATAACGTAATAACACACTTTTTGCTTCTGGTGTACCAATTCTGTATAAAGCATGGAAGGCGTCACCCCTAATATACCTATTTTCATCAAATAGGAGATTTTCCAATTCTTCAACGGCATCAGCTGCATTTCCCCCAATCCTGGCTAAAGCGAATACAGCATTACGCTTAATCCCACCATTATCACTCCCTACCGCTTCAATTAATCCCGGTACTGCGTCTGAACTGGATTGGCTTGTTGTTCCTAATGCTTCAATTGCAAAGGAACGAACAGAAGGAGATTCATCCTGTAATGCTTGTACCAACGCAGGAACGGCAGATTCAGATTTCAAACCCAGATCACCTAACACTTCAGCAGCATTTGCACGGGTATGGTCGGGAGCATCCAATAAGGTGTTCTTTAATGCTTCTACAGCAGGACTGCCAACTGCATTTAAGGCATAACACGCATTTCTACGTGTCATATCAGATTCCTCATGAAGGCAACGGATCAAAGGTTTCACTGCCTCCTCACCAAATTTAGCTACCCTATACGCAGCCTTTAATCCGGTTGATTCTGTCGGACTATTGACATCTGTAATCAACTCAGACAACAATTCTCCATTTGGTGCTTCTAAAGTTTGATTCCCCTTGGTACCAAGATGCCAATTCCACAGATGTTTAAACATACCTTGATGATCTGCTGGACCACATGCAGTTCCATTTTCCCATTTTACATCTCTGTTATCCCATGTTGGTTCTTGCGGTTCAGTCATCCGGGCATACAGAAACTTCATCATATACCGTCTGTGTTCAGTCTGATTAGGCATAGCACGATGCCATAAATCGTAATTTGCAAAGGCTACTGTACCTGCTTTACCAGAGATAGGTGCTTCAGGTGAAATCTGTGAACCCTCTTGTGTACTAAAGTAATGACTAATCGGAACAACACCAGTTGGACCCCTTTCAACGGGAGTATCTTGTGGATAGTAGAAAACCAACAACCTGCGTGTATGATGCGACCAACGTTTACCACCGTCTTGATGCATATTCTGTCCTTTACTTCCAGGGGGATTGTAATGTGGATGACGATGAGGTTGCATATAGGAATCCGGTCCAAGCAGGCTGGTCAGTGCTCCCTTTACATTCGCATCGTCAAATACGCATTGTATCTCAGGTATCCGAGGTAATAGATTGTTTCCAGGATTTCCTTCTTTGTCAAATACGGATGCGGTTTTATTAAAGATGTCCTCGTGGAACTCAGGGGATAACGAGGTAGTAACAGTTACAAAACCGTTCACGATAAAGTGTTTCATCTGTTCATCTGATAATAGGTTTTCTGCCATTTTTACTTCCTCCAAGAATCAAATTCAATCTAATGATTTTCTTGCACAAATAATAGTGAATGCCATAATTATACACATGTATATAGATATATGACAACAAAAACGTTCAACCAAGCATAAAGTATGGTATACTATCTATCAAAATCAATTGAGGGGCAAAGAATGGGTAGATCTTTTGAAAAATCATTTGCATGGAAGGAACGTGCGAAAGCTGCATTAGTCGGTGGTGGACAACCGCATAAGCAGAGTCAACCTCCTGAACCTGTCATGGTTGCCGGTGGGAAAGGATCACACTTTTGGGATGCAGATGGAAATGATTATATCGATTATTTAATGGGATATGGTCCGATGATTCTTGGACATGCCTATCCTACCGTGATCGATGCCGTTGCGAAGGCTTTAGAACGCGGGAATGTCTATAATTTTGGACATACATTAGAAATCGAACTTGCAGAGAAACTTGTGGAAATTATACCATCAGCGGACAGGGTCGCATACTTTGTTGGGGGTTCCGATGCAACAACAGGGGCACTTAAATTCGCACGGGCTTACACTGAAAGAGAGAAGGTCATCCGATGTGGATATCACGGATGGCACGATTGGTGTCACAACACACGCGGACATTTACCTGCAAGTGCAGAATCAACGCTCTCCGTTGCATTCAATGATATAGATGCACTTGAAGATCTGTTCAAAGAGCATCCGAGTGAGATAGCATGTCTAATTATGGAACCCTCGGGTAGCAGTCTCCCAGAAGATGGATATTTGGAAAATGTTAAAAAACTTGTAAATTCTCATGATGCCTTGCTGATATTCGATGAGGTGAAAACCGGTTTTAGATATGCTTTAGGTGGCGCACAGGAATACTTCGGTATCACTCCTGATATGTCAGTCTTTGGTAAAGCTTTAGCAAATGGTTTTGCTACAGCCGTCGTTGTTGGTCGAGATGAAATCATGGATGAAGTCTCCAACGTATGGGTAGCAGCTACTTTCCATGGTGAGGTTTCTCTTGTTGCAGCGGCTATTGCAACGATTGCAGAATTAGAAGAAAAAGATGGCGTCGAATTTATGTGGAAACAGGGGACAAAACTTTTAGATGGATACCGTGAAATGTCGGAGAGATTAGGGATTGACCAAGCAAGTATCGGTGGAATCGGTCCAATGCCATTTTTCGGTTTGAGTTCTGAGAATGATGAGCAAAGTAAGTTTCGTCAAACATTTTACGAAGCAACTTTAGATGGTGGATTATTTCTCCCACCCGGACATATTTGGTTTATGTCTATTTCACATACAGATGAAGATATTGCTAAAACTCTGAATGTCTCTGAAGATGCTTTGAAATTAGCAAAATCCAAGTCATAAACAGTTGAATTTATAACCTTACTGAGGTATATTTTATTCTCTAAATGAGTGAGAATAGGAATTAATATTATTATGGCAGAATCTACACATTATACAAAACCGTTTATTGTTGACAAGAATCTGGGTGCAGCACTTGACGAAGATAATGCGGAACTTCCACAAACAACTGCAGAGGGTACACCAGTGGTTGTACCCACACAAGAACAGAAATATCTGTTTGATATGAGGGGTTGGATATTAATGCCGGGAGTACTGAAGGGTGATGAACTTGAAGAGATGCAGGACTTCTGTTTACGTTTACGAAGTGATCCAGAATCTATTCCAGAACATCATCGAACACCTCTGGGTGGACCGATGGAGAAATTAGCCGATCATCCGAACGTAGTCGGTTTTCTAAACGAATTTCTTGCACATCCTGCTTTGTCAAATCAAGAATGTTATGGATTTCGGATGGAGTCCTGTAGTCTATTCTATCGTACAGTTGGCGATGGTCATTTTGGACCCCATAACGGTAATGGACTGCTCCGCTTTCCGGGGGATTCTCACCTCTATCGCTGTATTCCCGGTAAAGGATATAGTGGATTAACCCGAATCGTATGGGAACTTAATCCTGTGAAGTATCGTCAGGGTGGTACGCTCTTCATTACAGGAAGCCATAAAGCTGTATATACAGCACCAGATACAATCCAAAGTCCAGATTCACAGATATGGGATACTTATGAATGCCCTCCGGGTTCATTGCTGTTTTTCACTGAAGCATTAACACATAGTACACATCAATGGACAAACGAAGAGAATGATCGGTTGGCTATCTTCAGTTGTTATAATACAGTAAATGCTAAGTGGCACGACTGGAATCCGCATCCGAAGTTGCTGGAAGAGATGCCACCAAAACGGCAGACCCTGTTTAGACCTGTACGTGCTGCAAATAACCTTGTATAGACATTAACAATAATCAAATACATTAATAAACGTAGGGGCGGGGTCTCCCCGCCCGATAATTACTCCATCTCACTTGGAGGACGTGTTCATAGTTACAATCTTTCCTCACTTGTAGGACGGGCTTCCAGCCACGATCTTACGCTATATAATACTTCCTCATTTGATGGTATAATTTTTCCGATTTACCTTGAAACCTTTATTGTTCCCCATCTAAGACTTAATTTCTGGTTTGGATCTACAGCAAGACCTTCTGCCTTCATATTCTTCTCAATCTCTGCTTGAGATAAACCACGATTATAAAGTCGTAATTCATCAAGAAGACCGTGGTATGGTAATCCACCGACTTTTCTTGCACCCATCCAAAAATTTTCTCCATTGTGTTTGATTTCACCCTCGAATTTTTTCTGATTGTCCAACTCACCATTGATATAGATTAATGCTTCAGTACTGTCATACACACCGGCAACATGATGCCATTCATTTAATGTAAGTTGAGATGCACTATGAAACGGCCATGTCTCTAACGCACCATTCCAAATGTTAAAATCAAGTCGACTTGTATCTGACCAAGCAACCACATACGAATTATTTCCTGATCTTGACACTCCCGCGATAATTGCCCATCCCGGTCTTTCAGGTTTTATCCACATCTCTAATGTCAATTCATTACCAATGGCAATTAAACTCTTATCTGTACCACAATCAACATGTCCCCCGCTAAACTTAAGGGCTTCTTTGATCTTACCGTCAACTACCTCGACACTTCCATTTATAGTACCATCATTACCCGCAACAATATCCTTAACCGTTTTGTCTGGTACCGTATTCTCATTAAATGACCAATAACTCACCAATCCATCAGTAATTGCTTGTCCAGAATAAGAAAGTTCAACAACCATTAACACACTGATAATCATCACAAATAATAGTATAAGTCTCGAACCTTGGTGATACATGTGATTCCCCTTATAATAAGTCAATTTCACGTGAGTTTGGTGTTATCAATATAACTCCTTTTACGGTTTCCTTAATTCAGTCTTTGTTAGTTGTTTTAACTCAATAATAGACATTCTGTTAGATTGTGCAGGTTGTAGCATATTCTGTTAGATTGTGCGTCTTGTAGCACATTCTGTTAGATTGTACATGTTGTAGCACATTCTGTTAGATTGTACATGTTGTAGCACATTCTGTTAGATTGTACATGTTGTAGCACATTCTGTTAGATTGTGGATGTTGTAGCACATTCTGTTAGATTGTGCGCTTTGTCATATCAAGTTCTATGATAATTCAAATACTTCAACGAAAACCTGAAGTTATTTATATTCATAGAATCCTACAATATCCCAAGAGCAATAATAGGCCAACACTATGTACTCATTCAGTTGAAGCATTCAAAATGGTGAAGGTATTGTTAAGTCTCAATAGAAATTATTTGCAATTAACATTTGCAATATTATAATTGTTCCGCAGTTATGTGTATTGGAGGATTAAACTTCAGTCTGTCTTGATTTACGATAACGGTATAATGTCCAAATAGCAGATCCAACAGCACCAATTAGGATGACTATTGCACCTATGCTAACGATGTTCCGCCAAGAACTCATTTGCCACAACCGTTTGCGAGCCAATTCTGCAGCTGACGTTCCTTTTGCAGCCTTCAACTTGACTTTTGTCCAATACTTTTTAGCAATTTCTGGACGTTGATAAGCTTCTGCTAACTTTGCAGTAACAACAATATAATCAATTTTTGTAATTTTTCCACTATCAATTGCATCACTGAATGAGCTTAGTAACATTAACGTTAAATCTGAGGACATAGATGGAAAATCAATGGTTTCTTCAATACCACTCTGAAAGGCGTTTACCGCCTTTTGATGTTCATTTCTACCATATTCAAATTCTGCAATTTCGAACCAAGTCTTCTTAGTTAAGGTAATGGGCTGTTCAATAGTATCATATCCTTCAAACTTAAATGTTGCAGATCCATATAGAAAGTCACCCTGTTTCGCATAGAGGGTGTATTCCTTGTCCGGGGTCAGTAGACCAGTTGTACCCCATTCTCCAAAAGAATAAGTTCCCTCTTCTCCAACAACGGTTTCGTAGTCTGTCTCGGGAATAGACACTTTTGTACCAACTACTGATGTATCTTTAGGACCAGTTACTGTACCGATAACAGAAATCGGTTTTAGCACCCAAGCCAAATTCACGACTTCACCTTGGGTGAACTTCAACTCGGCTGTTTTGGGTTCTGGTAGGATATATCCAACTTTCTTGATTGAAACATTATATGTTCCCTTTTTAATATCAGTTGTAATAAGCTTAGGTGTTTCACCAACATCTATTTCATTTATAGATATAGTCGCACCCTCAGGGAATGAGGCAACCCTAATCGCTGGACTGAGTTTGATGATTGTAGCTTCAACATCACCAGTCGGGGCAAGAATAGATTGCTCAAATGTGTTTTTATCTTGGAGTTGTTGATATATTTCAATGATACTGATTTGTCTGTTTTCATCTGCATCCGTTTTTTCATCTGATAATGTGTCATTCAAGACCTGTATAAACGACCATTTTCCAGTGGTTTGGACAGAATCTACTGGATGAATAACATTTAGGGCACCAGTTCCCAGCGTCACTCTATTTCCATAATAGATACCCATATTCTCATCAACTGCATAACCATCAACAATCACGAGTATTCGGTCTTTGTAGGTCTGTTTTAACCATATATTCAGTTCTGCATCTTGAACCATTTCATCAGAGAATGTAGAAAGAAGCATCGCAGTACTGCCGAGGGGTTTTGATACATCTCCATGATAGAGAAATACAATTGTATCAATGGTTGCAGGATTATTACCGATATCGATTAATGTGTTTCGTATCCCATCAAAGGATGCCTCCTCACCCTGGATGTGTTGTATCTTATTCTTTGGAACTTTGCCAACATCCACAAGTGATTTACTTAGGGCTTGTAATCCTGCACTTACACGTTCATCCTCGGATGTATCCACCATCAACCAATATGTATTTGGATCAATGAGTTCTGCAGTTCCATTTGCAAGGCAGAATATAAATAAAGAGAATAATATAATTATAATTTTATAGTGTTGTTTCGACATTTTTTTATAATGAATTCCAATCATGGAAAATCCTATAGAATATATGTCTAAGATAAATGTATTTTAGCAGATATACCTGATATTTTCAAGATTAGAGACAGGTAAATCAGGGTTATTTAGTTTTCTAAATATCCAATACATTCTATCTATTACGTTAATGTTTATATTGGTATCTTATATAGGTATAGGTCTTTAGTCCCATTGGGACGGAATGTCTATAGATATAAATGTAAACCACATCTCTTGAGTTCCGACAAATGCGAAACGCGCATTTGACGGTGATTTGGACACATGTTGATTGGGTCTATCCTATCGGGTTTCATACCTCTACTTGAGCTACCGAATAACGTTATATTATCAGTTAGAAATGGTATAATAAGCTGAATCGTGTTTACTTAATGAATGAAAATTGTAGCACATTCTGTTAGATTGTGCCCGTCTTTGTAGCACATTCTGTTAGATTGTGCCCGTCTTTGTAGCACATTCTGTTAGATTGTGCATGCAGAGATCCTTTAACCGATATGTTCAATTAATTCTAAAGTATACAATAAATTGAAAAAAATATGAAGAAACAGAAAAGAACACACATCACATATATGAAATGAAGTTGACACAATAGTAAACATACGTTACAATAACATATAGAGAATTATTATAATACGCATACTAACACTTAATAGAAGAGAAATTGATATGATTAAAGAAAATATATACACAATTATACAAATTTCAATAATACGGCACACCTTAGATGGTAAATTAGGAACGAAGGAATCCGCCAATAGATCTTTTTTCAATTTTATAACACAAACTCGTAAATTGGCTGTAAACATAGGTGGCTACTTACTTAACAGCGATAATACTAAAATTGGGGTGACAGAAAAAAGTTACGATTTCGTAACTTTTTCACATAATTATTTTAAACTTTATACTAATTCTCCAATACATATAAAATCATCTAAAAAACAAAAACTGCAAAACATGCAAAAGTCTATGTTGGATATTTATCTGAAAGGAAGAGTAAGACCCAAAATCACACAATTGCAAAATTTTTATAATTCTAATAAAACACGGATAAACACACGCTGTAACAGGGCGGACAGCCGTTTTACTAATGACACACCATGTGACAAAAAGTGTAACATTTTAAACAATATAGAATTATGTATATTACAATTGTAAAGCATCGAAACCTATAAATATTTGGAGGAAGTTTATGTAATTGGTAGAATATATAATTTATTCTACATACTGACTTGTAGGAGGGAATTCCGATTCCCGATTACCAAAGGGTTTGATCGCGATTCGGAGATCGCTCCTACAAGTAATGTGTGTAATTATGTCAATATTTCACCAATGAAAAGACTATGTAAGATTAAAGTGTTATCAACTAATGACATTGACCATCGTTTTGTACATCTGGATAGCATTAGGTTTAGTTTTCAAGGTAGCTATGACAACGAAACAGACGTTGAACACGTCATATATTAGGTAAGAAGTCAAAAATGTATATTTTCCAGATCGATAACTGCGGAGTATAGGTTAAATGTCAAGTCGTTACGATGGACTTTAACTGTTTTTTGTGACAAGGTTCATTTGGTTACCACAAAGATGAATTTTATAAAAGGGTAACTACTATGAAGCATCATAGGCGTCAATTTAGCACCTTTTCCAAACAAGGTAGGTTCGGTTTGGAACCGAACCGTAGGTGTCAATTTAAGGAAGACAACCCTTGTGAACACAGACCCGGTAGGTATTGAGTCCCATAGGGACGGAATGTTTATAGCAAAAGTGTATACCCCATAGTGAGTCCCGTAGGGACGGAATGTTTATAGCAAAAGTGTATACCCCATAGTGAGTTCCATTGGGTTCCAGACCGACTTTACAAGGTTAGGGGAAGGGACTAAATTGACACCTATGGGTAACTACTATGAAGCATATACCCAGGTCTTTGGATAGTAAGTGCTATGTCTTTCGGATCATGTTATATAGGCTTTGCATCCCAGTGTAAAAAAGTATAGCAAGCCATCGAATCAACTTTATCAAAAATTGCAAAAATAGATATATGAGATATAGGTATGCGATTGTGATAACTGTAAATAGAATCAGTTTCAATATGATAACACATAAAGAGGTGATTAAGCCCTTTGGTGTATTATCTGTCAATATCCAGGTGATGAAGACGATTATCCCAATAGAGAGGAGTGCGATTGAAAACAGACTGATGAAGAACTTTCTATAGTTCATATCATTCTTAATATACAATCGGTAGAGTATTGCTGTGTGAAGTCTATATAGAAAACCACAGCATTTCTAATCCTGTAAAACGGTTAAAGAGTTTCATTGTCTAAGTAAAATAAAAAATGACATCTGACAGATAAGAACACTTACCTAAATGGTATAAGTATTCCTCTAATTATGTCTATATTTCAGTTTATATTATGACTATTTTATGGGATAAACGCAATAATTAGGACAAAAAACGAAAAATAAATTTGACATATTAACGTTTTTTGTGTATAATATGTAATAATAAAATAAAAAAGGGAGAGGCTGCCACCTCCCCCAACCTTTTTAATCTATAAAACCAAATCTCGTAAATTAGGGTTTTTGTCATTAAGGTTTCAATAATTATACCATATACCTTCCTTTTTGTCAAAAATCCTAATTCTAAGTTTCTAAGTAATAATTGATTCCCTACTCTTATGATAGGTATTAGAATTGGATAGTTTATTTCCCATATATTTCCGATAGAATATCTGATATGTTGTTATTGAACATCATCATACTCAGGTGATTTAAGAATTGAATTTGGTTATGAGTTATAAACATACTTACCCATTCTGAATTTCAAATGTTATTACAAAGGGATATGACAAATGGCAAATACAATAGACTTAGCCAAAATACATGGTGCAGCGTTTTACTTCGCATATATATCGCGGGATAAGAAGATTATCGCTGAACATTTTCAAGTTTCTGTAAGGACTATTGAACGTTGGTCACAAACAGAAGCTTGGCAAGATGCTTTGAAGGTTTGGGGATTTACTGGTGATACCACAGGTTTCTCATCACCACCAACACGTGATATCGCAAGAAAATCCAGAGAAAACTTTGATAGAGCACAAAGGTTATACATTGAAGCACTTAACGCTGGAGAACCAGATCATAAAATCGCGTCAATCGTAGGAGAAGCAACTGGGTTACCGCCATCAACTATACGAAGATGGGCAAAAAGATACAATTGGCGGCAGTATTTAAAAGAGGATTCTATTTTGTATCTAAAAGAGATACCGATGTCCCAAAATATTGAGAGTAGAAAGTTAATGGCAAATTCTGACAGTATGCATAATGTGGAGTCAATTACTTACACAGGACATTCCGGTACAATCTATCCATTTGAGATATATAGAATTGGTACTGAATTCCCATCAATCGGGGCAGTTTATATATTTACAAGAAAGATTCAATCAAAAGGGGATACTGTGCACGACCCACTTTACATTGGACAAACAGCTTCATTGATAGGTAGATTTTGTGATCAACGGATTTTCAGATGTGTAAAAAAATATGGAGGTGAATATATCTGTATACATCGAATTGCAGATGAGATACACCGACGAAAAATTGAAGGTGATCTACGATTAGCACTTAATGCAATTTGTAATGTCTAATATCGATTTTCTACATTTTGTTCTTGTTAGGAGTGGATTGGATTCCCCTCCTACGCTATTTTATGAATGGTAAATAACGACAATCAACCTCTTTCCAAATATAAAGGAGCCTACAATGCTTACACTATTTCGTAATGAAGAACACGGTGATTACACATCACAAATAGAAATTAACCAATTTCGAGTTAAGATCGGTATCAATAATCAATTAGCAAAGACAAAAATCAGCCAAACCTTCACAAACCCTAATAATGCTGAAGTTGATGGCATCTATATCTTTCCTGTTTCTGATGATACTGCACTCTCAAATTTAGCACTCTCTATTGATGGTAACCCAGTAGAGGGTCGTTTGTTATCTCAATCAGATGCAAGAAGGATTTATAGAACAAGTGCTAAACATGGGAATTCAGCATTCCTTGAATATCAGGGATTAAAGGCTTATGTTGTTGAAGTACCAAGTATTCCTGCCATGACTACACAAACCTTTGATTTTGAGTATTCACAGATAATTGAGGTTGACAGTGATCTTGCACAATATACTTATCCCCTGTCAATTGCAAAATACGGTAATCGACGAATTGAAAATCTATCAGTAGAAATGATTATTGAAAGTGATAGTGAACTAAGAACTGTCTATTCACCTTCCCACGAGGTAACTATAAATCGTAGTGACGACAAGAATGTACAAATCCAATTTTCAGATCAAAATATCGAACCCGATGAAGATTTTCAATGTTTCTACTCCGTATCTAACGAAGAATTCGGTATAACACTTCTAACCCACCGTGCTGATGAGGATGAAGATGGGTATTTCATGCTACTCGTTTCTCCCAAGTATGAAAAACAGAAAACAGAAGTTATCGAGAAAGATTTCATCTTTGTGTTAGATCATTCGGGAAGCATGGCAGGTCAAAAGGTTGAACAAACAAAAGAAGCACTAAAATATTGTGTTAACAACCTAAATGATGGAGATAGATTTAACCTCATCCTTTTTAATACCCAAATTACCTCATTTTCTGACAGATTGAATGTTAATGATCTGTGGGTTGGCAGTGAACCGGAGATTCCTTATAACCGTATGTCTAACCAACTGGTTACTGTCCAGGAAGGACGCAAAAAAGCTGTTGCTTTTATTGATGGTATTCATGGTACAGGAGGCACAAATATCAATGATGCAATGCTGAGAGCATTAACAGAAAAACCGGATCCAGAACGTCCACGGATCATCGTTTTCCTAACGGACGGATGTCCAACTGTTGGTGTGACTAATGATGCTGAAATCCTAAATAATATTGCCGATGCAAATGACAATCAATCACGTATTTTTGTGTTTGGCGTCGGATACGATGTGAATGTACATTTGCTTGATAAATTGGCAGAGGATAACGGTGGCACACGAAATTATGTCAAACCGGAAGAAAATATCGAAGTCGCTGTGTCCTCATTGTTTAATAAGATGAATGATCCTGTCCTCGTTGATGTTGCTTTGAATTTCGGTGATATTATCGCGAAAGAATTAGCACCAAGTAAACTTCCAGATCTGTTCCGTGAGGAACAATTAACTGTATTTGGTCGATACGAAAAATTCGGAGAGACTAACATAAAAATACGAGGATCTATAGGAACTGAACCAAAAGAATTCAGCAAGCATGTAAAATTCAAAGATATTGAAAAAGAGAACGATTTTCTACCCACACTGTGGGCAACACGTAGAATTGCTGAATTAGTCGATGATGCTGCTTTGAATGGATATACGGAAGAAGTCAGGCAAGAGATTGAACGGCTAAGCAAAGAGTATGATGTAGTTACCCCCTATACAGAATTTCGACCACTGAATGATGGTACATTTAGAAGATCTTATGTATCAAATATTCGTCAAGCATATGCTGCTAGCAAAGATGTTGTAGAAGTTGTAAGTAATAGCGAGAGTATTCTACTTCAAAAAAACATAGAGCATAGGTTGCATGATATTGACCAAAAGTACATAGGACGAAAGGCTTTTCATCGTCAGAATGGAATATTGGTTGATTCCAGTTATGATGGAGTTTCAGAACGAAAAGAGATTGAGTTTGGTGGAGCTGAATACTTCAAATTAGCAGACCAATATCCAGAATTGAGAAAAATTCTAAGATTAGAAAAGCAGATGATTTTCTGTCATAATGATGTAACTTATGAGATTATCCTACCCAAAAAGTAGAATTCGCTCCTCTAATTACGTATAGGTTCGGTATCTAACAGACTCAAATAGTTATAGTGGATAGCAACTCAAATCACTATGTATCTATATGTATGGCCACAGACCAATGTTTGTGGCCATTTTCTTTACTACCTCCTATCCTCTTGTAAATCGATCATTTTAATAGGTTCTGATGTGAGAATACATTGACAGAAAATCGGTTATTGTCTAAACTATCATTCATACATCATATATTGAGTACAATCGGAATTCAAAGGAGTCAATTATGCCAAAAATACTCGTACTATCCGGTGAAAACCACAGATTTAATGCCAGTGCAAGTGTGATTCACGGGTTTCTTGATGATGATGCAGAAATCTCAGCAACATTAACTGATGATAAAGCTGTTTTGGAATCGAATGAATTAGATGATTACGATGCATGTGTTTTCGGTACAGGATTTACCCGTACAGATCGACAAGAGGATGGAACAACCAAACGTGTTCCAGATTTATCAGCAGAACAAGAAGATGGATTGTTCCAATTTGTGGAAGGTGGTAAAGGGTTAGTCGGTATTCACGGAACAGCTTGGTGGATAGGTGGACGTGCGGTAGACCTAATTGGGGGACACTCAAATTGGCACCCACCTGGATCAACATTCACAGTAAATATAGAAGACAATGAGCATCCTACAACACAAGGTATTTCTGATTTTGATGTTGAAGATGAAATATACATATCTGCACATGAACCAAACTTACATGTATTAGCTACTGCAGAATGGTTTGGTAAATCCCATCCAATGGCTTGGGTAAAAAGCTATGGTGAAGGACGTGTATTTTACACGACATTAGGACACGGTCCAGGTACATTCGAGCGCGAGGGAATGCAGAAATTCATCATACAAGCAGCAAAATGGGCAGCCGTTGCGTAAGAGTGGTATTATTTTATTGATATATCACATTGTCTAAATTTATCGGAAATACTCTGTGATGCAGACGCTCAAAATCAAAACTATTGATACAGAAATCATTCCTGTTAACCATCGGGGTAATTGGGTGTTTGTTATAGTCCATGCTGAAGATGGCACTATAGGAATCGGGGAAGCCTCCCACAGTAGAGACGATGAACGGGTTGAACAGATCCTTAAAGTCCTTGAGTCGATCTTGATTGGATTTAACGTCTTCGATATTGAATCCTTTCGTAGAAGTTTGTATAGAGATAGTGAGGGACACACCTACCATACTGTAATCAGTGCAGTAGAACATGCTTTATGGGATTTAGCTGGGAAGACATTAGATGTTCCGAGTCATCAATTGTTGGGTGGTAGGTGTCGGTCACAAATTCGGCTATATGCAAATATTAACCGAGCAACTATAGATAGAAGTCCAAATGGCTTTGCTCAGAATGCTGAACATGCAGTAGACGAAGGTTTTACTGCCATAAAATGTGCACCATTTGACAGTGTTTCTGCTTCTGATATCTCTAAGAAATCCCTGAATACTGCTATTTTTCAAGGGATAGACCGCCTTCGTAAAACACGTGAGATTATTGGTCCCAATGTTGATTTGATGGTAGATTGCCACAGTCGATTTAATCCTGGACTAATTGTCCAAACCGCGAAAGAATTGGATGATCTGAACCTATTTTGGATTGAAGATCCCATTCCATTGGTTGATATAGATGCTGTAGCACATGTTAGTCAATCTACTTCAATGCCTATCGCAACAGGAGAAAAACTACGAACTCTTGAGGAATTTGATAGACTACTAAAACATGGAAAAGTTGATTATATTCTCCCCGATGTAAAACATGTAGGAGGTATATTAGGATTAAAAAAGATTGCAACATTAGCTGAAACGACCAATGTTAAGATTACACCACACAATCCAAGCGGTCCTGTAGCAACCGCAGCAAGTGTTCAGTGTATGGCATCTATTCCAAACTTCGGTATCCTTGAATACGCATGGGGAGAGGTGGACTGGCGAAGTTCACTGGTTGAACCACCAGAAACTATAATTGACGGTTTTATTGAGGTATCAAATCTTCCTGGCTTAGGTATTACCTTGAATAAATAAAGTTATTGTTTGTATGTCATCTTTACAGTTCTTATACCATTTCTGATATAATGTCTCTCTTTGTATCATAAACTGTGAGTTTGTGTCGTATTCCAAGACATTTATAACAAGAGATACTGGAACAAGACTTAATGGAAATGGTATTCTCTTGATTTTACATACCTTATGGGGTAATATGAACCTATGAAAACACTCTCAATTCTTAATGTATTGATCTTTAGTTGTATACTTGGATGTTTGGGTGGTATGCCAACAGAAACTCAAACCCCCGTTGAAGAAGCATCTCCATCTAATAATGGAACATCTAATGCACTGGCAATTCTGGAACTTACATCATCCAAACAATCCTATGCATTGGGAGAGACAATACCTCTTGATCTAAAAATACAAAATGGTAAGTTCGATCTGTTGGTACCATTTTCAGTTGTTGCATCACCAAATGTCTTCAAACAGTTATCGGTAACAGATAGTAATGGACAGGTCTTAAGGATGGCAAAACCAGTTGCCCCTTCAATTCCTTTAAAGACACTTTACAAAGGTGGAAAATCAATGAGGTGTATTAAGGGTTATGATTTTAAAGCAACTCAAAACCAGACCATCTCTTTGGATAATCTGTCTGCACATTTTCAACTTAAACCGGGTACTTATTCCATCAAAGTTACAACCGTTATGGAGGTATATAAAGAATCCATCCAAGATCAACACCCACAGATAATAGAGTTAGAACGTGAAATAATGAATTTTCAGAATAATACCAGTCAACAGTTCACTCCAGAAGCGAAGAAAGAAGCAATTAGTTACACACAAGATCAAATTGATTTCATTAAAGAGAAATATAAAGATCAATTTCAGGACATATATTTACCTATAAAATCTCTACGCGGGAAAACGTCACTTGAATCTAATACAATAACCATTTCTATTGAATAGGTCCACAGTTGTTATTCTTAGGATTATACAATCTTGTTCTTAAAATTAAGAATATTTCAAACAGATTTTACCCGTAATTCTGTATAAGTAGACATCCAGAATGAATGTATATAAAGTATGAATAGTATGTAATAATTGGAGGAATCCTGTGAAAACTCTAAGATTTTATCTGGCATGTTGTTTGTGTTTGTTGTTCGTGTATCCAGTGTATGCTGCCCCTCCTGATACGGCTAAAATTGCCTATGTAACTTGGATAAAGGGAAATTCCACGATTAACTTAATGAATCCGGATGGTGGAGAACACAAAATCCTTCTTCAACGATCAGGAAAAATAAACCAATTGGCATGGTCACCCAATGGAGAAAAGTTACTTTTTTGTGCTGAACGTAACGGAACCCATGATATTTTTATTATGAATGCTGATGGATCAAACATAAAACCTGTATTTCAACTGATGAAGTATAAGCGTGAACCTGTCTGGTCACCTGATGGAAAACAAATTGCTTATGTAGCATATTCAAAAACTGCAAATAATTGGAATATCCACATCGCATCAGCTGACGGTCAGAATATTAAGCCTACCATTCAAACACATAGACTTGGGGGTGATCCATCTTGGTCTTCTGACAGTACCAAGATCGCATATGTGATTTCAAATGTTAAGAAAAGTGAAATTTACATATATAATCTTGATTCTAATACAAAAAAGAGGTTAATACTTCATAAACAACCGTGGTTTACTCTACCTCGATGGTCACCAAATAGTCAAAAGATTGCTTTTGCTTGGGGTGGGAATGATATAGAAAACGGTATATATATTTCTAATGGTGATGGTACAGATACTCAATTAATAACTGCAACTGAACAAGCAAAGATCTATTCTTTGGCATGGGCACCAAATGGCAAGCAGCTTGTATACAGTAAGTCAGTAAGAGGTATATCACAGATTTTCACTGTTGATATAGCTACCGGTGAAACCTTGCAGCTTACTCAGGAGGGTGTAAATATTGATCCTGTGTGGTATGATCCAGCTGTATCATCCCTTCCTGTTGAACCGAATAAACAATTATTGACATCTACATGGGGAAAAATAAAAAAATAGGTTTAACTCAAGTCTATTTTATACCATTTCTAAAAAATATTATGACATATAAAATCATTCACCCAACCCGGTAGGAGCGGTTTGGAACCGCTCCATAGGCGTCAATTTAAGGAGCTTCCAATCATATTTACCCGATTTCTCCTCCTCTTGTAGGTCGGGTAGAGGAACGAAACCCGACATGAAACACTTTGATATACTGGAAATGTTGGATTTCACATATGGTTCAACACAACATACCAGGCTATGTTATCACTAAATTGATACCTATGGAGCGGTTTGGAACCGCTCCGAATATTTGGTAGGTAGAATTGGACTAATTGTTTTTCATTGAACTTTCTTCAGTCCTGTAGGGACAATATGTTTATAGAAAAACGTCTAACAACACCTTCTTTAGTCCCATACGTACGATATTTGTCTATGGTCATCCTAATATATGTGATAACTTTGAAGACAATTCGTTAACTGGAACAAGTCGTTATAATACAATCATCCTACCTAATTTGAAATGATTGAGTTTTTAAGTACTCCCCATTTCGTCGTGAACTTATCGTTGGGGTAAACTGCAAGTACACCATCAATACCGATTTCCATCAATTTCTGTATCTCTTTCTGAGTACGAGGTATGTTAGAAATGCGAACATCATCCAGACTTCCATGTAGGAACGGATTACCACCACGACCAAGCCATAGAACTGAGTCATTTGGTAGAATCTCTCCACCGATATTCTTTTCGTTCTCAAGTTCTCCATCAACGTATAACTTCGCATCTCCAGATATGGCATCATAGGAACCAGCAATATGTACCCATTTTCTTAGTGGTAAATCGGTTTCGCTAAGAAGTCCACCCTGACCAAATGCAGTTGAAGTTGTTGCAATTCTAAGTTCCAATTTTAAATTGTTACGTGGACCTACTTTATATGTTGATGATTTTGTAACACCAGTTCCACCACCAGATGATGGAGAATTCAAATATAACCACATCTCTACAGTGAATCCATCAACAAAATCAAGACTATCGTTATCAGGTATTTCTACGAATCCTTCCTGTTCATCACCACCGAACACTATACCTCTACGGAATTTTCCCGCTCCTAATTTTGCACCCATTATCTTACCATTGTTTTTCTTTTCAGATAAATCATTGATTGTATTTCCATCAAATTCTTCAAATGTGTAAAGAAGAACAGTATGTTCATCTTGTGCATATATTGGAAGAATATGATTAAATGTGAATATAACAAAGATTATTATCACCTTTTTAATATTCCCTAAGTAATACATCGACTTTTCTCCATATTGTTATTTATTATTCATTGTATATTGTCTCTATATGATAACATAATTAGGAAAATTATTTCTTATATAAATGATGATTACCCATTACCCATTACTCATTGAAGAAAACCGATTCTATGACATGAGCACCATTAATGTTATACCATCTTCAGAGGTGGTTACACCGAGTCCTATTAAGAAACGTATCAGCTAACCTTACTAATGAATATAATCAATAAATTTGATTTTATCCTCATAATATGGTATAATTTATTGATACATGCTGCAAAGGAGAATGACTGGAAACACAAGGAGACCAATGCCAAAACCTGGGTGTGAACCCGCACCAACAAAAGAACACGTCAGTGCCTATCTAAATGAAGTCAAACAAAAAGTAGACGCATGTATCTTTGACTTCCTTCCCAATACACATGAACATAAGGATATACACCAACTTTATCAAATGATGTTGGACTATCCACGCCGTGCTGGGAAAGGTTTACGACCTGCTTTGTGTCTTCTTATCTGTGAAGCTCTTGAAGGGGATGCCAAACGCGCTGTAAACACTGCAGCTGCACTCGAACTACTACAAAACTGGCTCCTTATACATGATGATATAGAAGACGGATCTGAACTCCGACGCGGTGAACCTTGTCTACATCAAAAACATGGTATCCCAATGGCTATCAATGTTGGAGATGCATTACATTGTAAGATGTGGGAACTACTCCATCGAAATACAAATATCCTCGGACATCAACTTTCCTTCCAAATCCTTTCCGAATTCATTCAGCTCAGTAATCAAGTTGTTCAAGGACAACACATTGAACTCAGTTGGGTACGAAATAATCAGTGGAATTTGACTGAGAACGATTACTTCACTATGTGTATCCAGAAAACTGCTTGGTACACATGCATCACACCATGTCGTGTAGGTGCAATTATCGCAGGAGCCTCCAATCAAGAAACCGATGTCTTTATTGAGATTGGAAAGTCTTTAGGTATAGCATTCCAAATTCAGGACGATGTATTAAATTTGATTGGTGATGTCGGTAGATATGGGAAAGAGATTGCTGGAGACATTAGTGAAGGAAAGAGAACACTTGTCCTTATACACCTTTTCAACTCATGTACGTCAAGTGAAACAGATGCCGTAATTGAAATTATGGCTCGGTCGCGATCTGAAAAAACAGAAGAAGATGTTGCAGCAGTACTCAAATTAATGGATAAATATAACTCTATTGAATATGCACAACAACACTCAAAAACTTTACTCAAACAGGCAGCAGAACTGTTCACTCACAATTTTGGACACCTACCTGATAATAAAGCAAAGAATCTATTTTTATCACTCATCCATTTTTTCGTTGAACGCGAATATTAGTAAGGAGAACACAATTTAATGGCTACTGTTATTTCATCTGGAAAATTGAGAGGAATTATGAAACTTGCTGATGCAAGCGGAAGATTTAAAATGATGGCTATTGACCAACGAGGATCAATGGTCACTAAACTTGCAGAAGTTCTCAATATTGAAAAAACAGATGTAAAATACGACGATGTCGCAGCAATTAAGACATTAATCACAAGGCTACTTGCCCCAAATTCTACTGCAGTTTTAACCGATCCGATTTATGGACATCCATATTCAATTACTGAAATACCAAGAGATGTCGCACTCCTATTGGCTTATGAAGAATCTGGTTATGTCAGCGAAGGTGTAGGAGAGAATGAACGGTTATCCAATCCTATTGAGAATTGGACAATAGACAAAGCACAACGTGCTGGCGCGGATGCAATCAAACTATTGGCGTATTACCATCCAGATGCTTCAACACCAGCATTAAAACACCAGCAAGAATTTGTTAGGCATGTTGGAGATGAATGCGATAAACAGGATATACCTTTCTTACTCGAACTCGTCAGTTATGCATTGGAAGGAACTACAAAAAGTGTCGAATTTGCAAAACAGAAACCTGATTTAGTTATACGAAGCGTGGAAGAATTTACCGACCCATCCTATAAAGTTGATATCCTCAAGTTAGAGTTCCCAGCAGACCTAAAATATACTGAAGAATATAAAGATTGTTGTTTCTATGCTGGTGATACTGCCTATAGTCTAAGTGAAGTAAAAGAAGCATGTAAAAAACTTGACGATGCCTCAACTCTACCTTGGGTAATTCTCAGTGCTGGAGTAGATATTGAGGAGTTCATAGAAAACGTGAAACTTGCTGCAGAAGCAGGAGCAAGTGGATTCCTATGTGGACGTGCAATATGGAAAGATGCTGTTGACTACTTCCCTGATATTGGGGCAGTAACACAATTCTTGGAAAACGAAGCTACAACAAATTTCCATAATGCTAATGATGCTGCAGAATCAGCTTTACCATGGTTTGACCATAGACATTTTGGTGGGGCAGAGAACATTCAACTTGAATATCAATCAGAAAATTGGATTCAAGATTATTAGGTGAGATTGACCTTAAAGTATGAAGGATGGATATACACCAACAATGAATATAATCCACTGTTAGGTTGATCCATCCTAATATCTACTTATCTGGTTGTTACTGAGTCGCCTTTAATTTATCCTTTATCTTTTTTGCAATTGCAAGGGTAGTTTCAACAGGAACTTTACCACCAACTTCTGCAACTAATACAACAACAGAACCGTGGACAAAAAGCCAATTCGCCCCAGCCTGCCACACAATATCACCAAGCTCAGATTCGTCTTCAGGTACGGGTTGATAAATTGATTCAAGTCCACCTATCTTGCTTATTGATTGTGCTGAAAGACGAACACGCCCATTATCTGCTGCAGTTTGAGCATCATCTGGCGATTCAAATAACCAATAATTTAAGTTGACTTGTTGACTTGCAGAATTATATAACCACCAACGATCCCGCCAACCATACAAAGCAACCGGTTTAGCTGGGGCTGTTGGAGAATATAGTTCTTGTGCCGAGGAGTGATACACAGAATACTCAGACAAATCTGTCTCTGATAATTGAATTGCATCCAAAATTATATTCATAACTCATATGATAACATGTCATTTATACAATTTCTAATAAAAAATATAAAATAAATTGAAGAAATTCTGAAGATCTATAACTAATATAACAGAGTCTCGTTTAAAACATCAATGTAGTTTAAAAAATAGATGAAAATTGTATGAAATATGTTGTCCTGTAGAATCAATAGTATATTCAATAACGACATTACAAAGAACTGAAGTCTAAGAAGAATGAAAATTATTTCACGATATTGTCTTAAGGAATTCACACCACCGTTCGTAATATCCCTCATCTGTTTTACATTTATCATATTATTTGATGAACTTTTTCGCCTTGTAAAACTTTTTGTGAAGAAAGGTGTCAGTCCTTTATATTTATTAGAATCTTTACTATATGTAATGCCTGCAACAGTAGTGCTCTCAATTCCAATGGCTGCATTGGTGGCAATACTTTTATCATTAGGACGTATGTCAACAGATAATGAAATTACTGCCATGAGGGCACACGGAATTTCTTTCAATCAATTAATGATACCACTATTATGTGTAACAGTACTCTTAAGTGGTATTGATTTATTATTGATGGAGTTGGTATTACCTCGAGCTACTCTTGCTTCTGTAACGCTAAAACGTGCTATACAAAGACATAATCCTGCTGTAATCTTAGAAGAAGGAATTGTAATGAAAGAGCTTGAGTCAGAAGGTAAACTTTGGATGTATGAATCTACTGACGCAAAATCAGAACGACTGCAGAATATAAAAATATGGGATGAATATAATAAAGGACAACCCCGGTATACATTAGCCAAATCGGCAAGTCTTGGATATGAAAATGGAAACGCAAAGTTAACTCTCTACGATGGTGAAACATACGAACCAGATGTTGATGGTTCAGATGGCTTTCGGATAACTCAATTTCAACAGCAACAAATTGCACTTGATTTTAATCGGAATTTACAAAGATCAGAGTATAAAGCACAACATCCTCAAACAATGCGTTTAGGTGAACTGCAATCGCACATTCAAAATATTCAAAATTCGATACAACCAGATAGAATATCTGAAATTGCTATAAACCGATTACGGTATGCAAAAGTGGAATACTATAAGAAATTCGCCCTCCCTTTCGCCTGCTTAGCATTCGGGTTAATAGGAATACCACTCGGATTCATTGTTAAACATAACGGTAGAATGATTGGTTTCGGTATCGGCTTAGGGGTAATTCTGTTATACTACCTTCTACTACAAGTCGGACAAAATACAGGTATGACTGGACAATTCCATCCAGCATTGGCTATGTGGTTACCCAATCTTGTCATTGGAGTGATTGGTATTATATTCACAGCTAATATGTTAACTGAAGGTATAATTAAAACATGGCGAAATAAAGACAAGAAATTACCTATTGTTGTGAATAGAAAAGCGGAATCATCAGGTAAAATAGGGAATCTGTCTTGAAGATAATTGACAAATATCTTATCAGAGAATATCTTAAATCCTTCTTGATTGGATTCATCTTTTTTAGCGCCCTTGTTATCATCATACGTTTATTAGACAAGGATATAAAACACTTTGACGAAGGTATTTCATACCTTACAGCAGTAAAAATTGTATTATATCAAGCTCCCAGAAGGATAATGGAAATCGTTCCAGTTTCTGGGTTTGTTGCTATCTTTTTTGTCCTTGGACGAATGGTGAAAAGAAATGAATTCGTTGCAATGAAGGCAGGTGGTATAAGTGTATATAGGATTTTAGCTCCTGTAATAGTTGTAACCCTGTTACTTTGTATCGGTTTCTCAGTATTTTATGACCGTTTTGCTTCACCCGCTTACCATGAAGCTAATGTCCTGCAGAAAAAAGTTGCAATGAGGTTCGGAAGGAATCTATTATTTAAAGGCAAAGACAATCGTATATTCTATTCCCACAGTATCAATCTAAAAGAGAAAAGTATATATAAACTAACTATCTGGGAATCAGATTCTGAAGGAGAACTCGCTCGCTCCATTTATGCTAAACAGGCAACATGGACACCTACGCATTGGGAACTCAAGGACGGGAACATACGATTATTTAAAGAAAATACTGAAGTTGGGTTTGAAACCTTTAATAATCTCTCCTTAGAACGACACGAAGATCCTGAACGGTTTATAGGTAGTAATAAAGATCCCAGAGCAATGACGATTAGTGAACTGAAAGAACAGATTGCATATAAAAAGGATGCTGGACAAATTACACGTATTGAGCAAGTTAAATTACATCATAAAAGGGCGTATCCCTATGCTGCTGTCGTGGTTGTTTTGTTAGGGGCTCCCATTGCTATTCGTTTTGGTAAGGCAGGATTTTTTGCTGGATTAGTCATCGCGTTTTTCCTTGTCTTTATTTACTGGGCTCTCTCTTTTGCTACATTTGAAGGATTGAGTGAGAATGGCAAACTACACCCATTTTTAGCATGTTGGGGAACAAATATCATTTACGGTTTCGTTGGTTGTATCCTAATGTGGCGCACACCAAAATAACGAATCTGCTCAATTGATGCTTACATTGCACAGAGATTCACTCTATCCGATATATTACACTATATTGTTTTTATATAATCCCTCCGAATGACAATATCAAAAATAGGTAATTTCTTTTTTAAAGTACGTAGTTATACGCCAATACCTATTATTTTGATAATCTTCTATTTTGCCCATCCAACATGGTACTCTAATTATATCGGTTCGGTTTTTATAGTATTAGGTGAGTGTATAAGAATGTGGGCAGTCGGTTATGCGGGTGGAACAACTCGCGCAACAACCCTCGGTGCTGCAAAGGATTTAGTTACAACTGGTCCCTACAGTTATGTACGTAATCCCTTATACCTTGGTAATTTCATATTGAGTTTAGGTGTTTGTTTTATTGCCAATGTATTATGGGTTATTCCTATTTTGGTTATAGGATATTTCATACAATATCTACCAATCATCTCCGTTGAAGAGACCTATCTGTTGGCTTCCTGTGGATCTGTATACAAATTCTATTATGACCATGTTCCTCGTTTGTTTCCACGATTACATCCATATCCTACCCGGTCATCCCATGACTTTTCATGGATACGGGCGTTAGACAGTGAAAAACGGACATTAACCGCAATTTTCAGCGTAATTGTCCTACTCTATATAAGACAATACATACCACTCTAATGCCAATTCAGACTAATATTCTTGCTTATCTATAACCATATCTAAAGAATGATTACCCATTACAATTCCTACCGGGTTTATTGGATGATGTTTATATGGCATAATATTTCTTAGAAATGGTATAAATAGAATCAGTGCAAATTATAATTGTATTATAGAATTAAAAATAACACCTCTATCATAGTATTTTTCTCATTAATTCTATGATAGAGGTGTATCTCATTTTTTTTGGAACTAAATCTATTCGGTAGGTATTTCAACCGGCAAGTCCAGCCGGTCTCCCCATTCTTTCCAAGAACCTATATAGTTGCCAACTTTCGGATAACCCAATAATCGCAAGGCTAAATAGGACTGGGAAGAACGGTATCCTCCCTGTCAGTAACACATCACCTGTTTCTCGGGTGTCACACCTACAGTTTCATACATCTGTCGTAGTTCATCTGCAGGCTTAAATGCCCCGTTTTCATCAAGATTATTTAGCCATTCAATATGTACAGAACCGGGAATTGCCCCGGCTCTTTGAGCACGAGCAACTCTGCCATAATGTTCATCATCGGTCCTGGTATCCAGAACGACTAAATCCTCTTGGTTGAGTAAATCATTAATCACATCTGCATCCAGGTGTGTACTTGGATTGGCATTGATAGGAAATTCTGACACTTCAGGTGGTTCTACGCCTTCTAAACAAACCTGACCATCCGCAGCCACCCATGCTTTGAATCCTCCATCAAGTAACTTTGTTCTTGGGTGACCAAAATATTCGCAGAACCATAATCCGCGCGATGCACGGGTACCAGAAATATCCTCATACCAAATGATCGTTTTTGAAGAATCAATTCCTCTTTGTTGGAATAAATATGCGATCATCCACATAAAAGTGTCGAACATATCTTTTCTGGTATTAATTAAACTCAAACCAAAAAGGTCAAGGTGTAGTGCACCAGGTATATGTCCCAACATATATTCATGTGTTGGTCGCGTATCTACAATACAGAGAGATTCATCTTCTATATCATTTTTTAATGCTTCTGCAGAAACTACAAGTTCAGGGTTTGTATACCCTTTATCCCGCATTTAATCCCTTCTTCCAGGTAGATTTTACTACCTTTTCTTATGAGTTAAATTGATTGTCTTCCATCTCTCAGTACGATACCAAAGCCACATGGAGATGCCTTGAATAACATTGGAAAGTGATATACCAATCCATACCCCCTTTAGTCCTATAATACGTGAGAACAGAATAACAAGCAACAATCCAACTCCCATTTGTGATACTAATGTAATAATCATAGGAGAAAATGTATCCCCTGCACCATTTAGTGCTTTCCCTAATACTAATGAAAATGCTATAAAACCAAATGTAAGTGAGAGAAATTGAAGATACATCGATCCAATACTTACTACCTCAGGATCATCGTTAAAAATTGTTAAAAAAACATCTGGAAATAGAAGGAATAAAACTCCTATTCCTGACATTAGTATTGTAGCAATGACATTACCTATACGAGTTGTTGCTTCAGCTCGTTCTATCTGATTCGCACCTATATTCTGACCTACCATAGGTGCAACAGCATTTGCAATTCCGAAGCCAGGATTCATCACCAGTATACGTAATCGCATACAGACCGTATAAGCAGCAACAGCGAATTTGCCATAGGGTCCAATTACCCAAAGAAATACAAGACGTGACAAATGTCGCCAGAATCCCTGCATAGAACTATAAATGCCTAACCTAAAAATGTCAAGCATTTCAATAATATCTGGTTGCAATCGGACATGTCTTAATGTTAATGGAGATCTTCCTACCCAGATTAAAATCAGAAGTATTATTACACCAAATCCTCTTCCAATTATAGTTGCGTATGCTGACCCAGCTACACCCAACTCAGGAAATATCCAAATTCCAAAAATCAATAACGGATCTAATGCAATATTAATAATTGTAGAGAAAATTAATACAACAGTAGGAGTTACAGCATCCCCACCGGCACGGTAAATTGAACCAAGTGTCATAGACAGGAACATGGTACTAATTCCTACCAGTATGATGTGCATGTAGGTCGTTCCAAGTCTTATCACTTCTGGATCTTTGATTCTTAATGAACGCAGTCCAAATTCTGATAATGGATACCCTATTACTCCTACCCCAATTGCAGCAAAAATTGCTAAAAGTATAGCCTGCATTGCTACATGTTCAGCTTGAGCATAGTTTCTTGCCCCAAGGTATTGTGCCACCAAAATACCTGAACCAGTTGATATACCGAGTGAGAATACCCCTATTAATCGCAGCAAATCACCACTCATTCCAACTGCTGCAATTGATGCAGGTCCAAGTTTACCTACAAAAATCATATCTACAACATTAAATGCATCCTGAAGGACGTAGCCAAAAGTGATCGGTAAAGCAAGTTTAATGAGATGACGGAATAAGCTACCTTCTGTCAAATCTTCTCGAGTTTTTTTCATGAAATGCCTAATTTCTATCCTATTTCTAATTTAATTATCTATTTATATAGAGTGATATAATTCAACTTGCTATTTAATCCCACTTGATCTAAACTTAGCAAGATATATAATTCAACCGAAAGAGAAAAATCATGAAAGTACTTATAATGTCTGACATGGAAGGAGTGAGTGGGATTGTTGTATGGGACCAAGTTGATGGTGGCGCTGCAATGTTTGAGGAAGGGAGACTCCTTTATACTGAAGAGATAAATGCGGCTGTCAGAGGTGCAAAAGCTGTTGGAGCCACTGAAATTGTGGTCGTGGACTGTCACGGCGCTGGACAAGGATGGACATTTAATTCTCTGATACCTGAAAAGATAGAACCAGATTGTGAATGGGTAACTCATCACGGTTGGGGCAGATTCGATGATATGTGGAAAGATGGATGTGATGCATGCCTCCTTATCGGTATGCATGCAAGAAATAACACACCTGACGGTGTTCTATGTCACACAATCTCTACAGTACAATACCGTAACCTTTGGTTTAACAACGACCTTGTTGGAGAAACCGGTGTTAATGCGGCACTCAACGGACATTATGGAGTTCCAGTTGCACTTGTGACAGGGGATACAGCTGTTTGTAGAGAAGCACGTGAATTACTCGGTAATGATCTTCCTATAGTAGCAGTCAAAAAGGGTCTAAGTAGGTATAGTGCAAAACATATTCCGCCTGTGAGAGCACGTGAAATGATTGAAGAGGCAACCAAAAACGCTTTATCTGACTTATCAAGACTCCAACCTTATGTTCCAGATACACCAACAACAATAAAAATAGAACTCTCAAGTGTAGATAAAATGTCTACATTCAAAGGACGTCCAGGTGTAGAAGTTACTGGACCTGTCACTGTTGAAAGTCAAGGTATTGATTGGATGACCGCATGGAATCAATTCTGGCCATTTGTCTAATCTCTTCAATTTAAGTGCAACATCCTTGTATAGGTGTGGTATCTTTTCCATCATTTAGTTAAAGACACCACACCCCGTATTCTTAGTAAGAAATCCACATTCCATATACCTTAATTAGATTCATCCAATACGTCAAGCGGATCCCCAGATGCATCTTTCCTTTCCAATATCTCCACTTCATACCCATCTGGATCTGTAATAAATGCCATCTTCATACCACCGGATGTAAATTGGTTTCGCCACTCATCTGGCCATATTTCCAATCCTGCTTTCTCTAACTCATCACAGAATTCAACAATATCTGGTACACCAATAGCAAAATGCATCAGATCTTCTTGAACCTGTAGGTCAAAATCAGGTGAATAGGTAAGTTCTAATGTATGTGCATTCCCTGGTAATTCAAGATGAACAATCTGATTACCTGCTGGTGATTTATCGCTACGACTGAGAACTTTAAATCCTAAGTGATCACAATACCAATCTATCGAAGAATCAAGATCACTTACACGCACACGTGTATGTAAAAAAACTGCCATGAAATACTCCTATTTAGTCATTCTTATATGTATTACGATGTTGTGATAATAACACAACCGAATATAATTGGCAAGTACTACAAAGATGAATTCAACTGTATTGTTATTACCATTAACAACTAACTATTCTGATTTATAACTATTCACATGTTCATGAATTGGTTGTCGTTCAAGATTTGCATGTGTATCTGCACGACGTGCAACACCCGTTATATCATCAACTGATTCATCTTCTTTGAATCGTAAATAAAGCTTATGATACTTTGCTGCCATAGATGGATTTTTGAGTGCACGGTAAGATCGCATCATATTATAGTGTGCATCTAAATCTTCCGGATCAACCTCCAAACTTTTTTCAAAATGTGATATAGCGATATTATAATTTCTCTTTAGAAAATGCAAACGTCCTAATTGGTTCCGAACTCTCGTGTCTCGAGGAAATTGGTCTATGGCTTGCTCAAGATGTTGTATCGATAAATCATAATTACCGTAAGATTCTTGTACGAGTCCATAAAAATAATGAACCTTTGCCCGATTCGGATCTGTGGGTGATAGTGATTTCTGTAATTCTAATGCATGATTTAACATTGTTTCAGCCCCAGGCATATCTCCTTCTTTTATACGACATCTGGCAACATTAACCCATCCATCAAGATAACCAGGTTCAATTTCAGTTACTTTTAGGAAAACAGATACCGCTTTTCTTAAATCTCCTTGTAGAAACAAACCTATTCCATAATCATTCCAACGTTCACGCAAATTATATGTCGTACTAAATTGATTCTGTGTTGGCTCTGTGATATCTGAATTCCCCTTCTCGGATTCAACATGTAGTTGCGTATTTGCTTCAGCCATAACAATGATGGGTAGGTTTGGTATAGATTTGATTTTACCTGCAACATCATTAGTATCCCCCGTCCAAATCCATTTACCATTGTCATAACCTTTATCAACCTTAAAATCCGTATCTTCTGGATCACGAACCCCAGCATAAGCCCACTGTGTATGCCACCAGTTAAATTTTCGGTAATTTAGTTTTGCTTCTACACTAAGGGTATTCCCACAGTCTGATGGAATTTCTAATCGATAACGAACAGTATCAGCAGCACCGGGAGGGATAGTATTTGAATATAACACTTTTCGCATTGCCCATACATTACGTTTATTGATTAGGTTAGCATGTTCATCAAGCATATAACTCCGGTAAAAATGTGCGCTTGGATCAACAGGACCATTTCCATCAGGTTCAGCAATCCTGCCATTCCAGAAAACAATCTTACCGTTTTCATCAACTATCTTCAATTCAAGCCAGATATCAAATGCATCAATTGTTCCAGTGGGAAAATTATGTCCTACTCCTCTTGTACGAACAACTACCTCAATTAGATTACTCTCATTCCTGTAAACTGAAGTACCATCCTCAGGTATTGGGGAACCATTTGCAAACATATCCAGTGTAATCACATCATTTTGTAGAAATTCGGTGACCGTTTTTAGCTGTTCATCGTGTTTATTTACATATGGTAGGGCAGAATTTGCAGCTGGAAATCTGTGGCTATGTACCTTGCCTTTAATGTTTCCCGCATCCTTTGAATCTACTAAAGGCATATGGCAATCAGCACATTTTTTAGCTGTTTCTGGATAGTAGAATGATAGAGCCCCTTGATGGGATACACCACTTTTCTGCCATTGATCATAGTCATTGAATCCTCGAACCCATCTGTAATTATTGACTGGAAAATCCAGATGTGCCTTGTGACATGTTGAGCAGAATTCAGCAGTGTTCTCCCGATGGAATGGTTTTATGAAGCTATTTCTATGTGGTTCTGGGTCAAGTTTGATTAGGTAATTGTGCATTTTACGTATCAAACGATTATTGCTTGACGCAAGATTGTGAAGTGGTGGATATTTTATTACATATCCACTATTACCCATTGTATCTTTAACCTGATCAATAGAATGGCATGCAGTACATGCCAGTCCAGCTTGAGCTGCAGGGGTATGTAGATTCTCACGAATAGGTTGATCCATAACTCCATTGAGTAGAATGGCAGGATCATGACAACCCCCACACCATTTTGATGGTTGAATTCCATTAACTTCCTGCATATAAATAATGGATTTACGATACCATTGGTTGTTAAAGGACGAAAAATGATGTGCGGATTCACTCCACTGTTTGTAAATATCTGGATGACAACCTTTTGAGGCACATGTTTCTGAAGTAAGAAAAAAGTCTGTTGGTATGAGATTTCCCGTATCTGTCTCTACAGATGCGGGAAAGAAGTGTCCTGTTGTACCTCCCCCTTCCTCATACATACTACTTGGTGGAAATGCAGGATTTTCGACAAGATATGTCCTATTTGGAAAGAAATGCTGGGATAATTTAGCACCAATAGGAAAGAAAAGGACACCAACCAACACACTGATATATAATTTTTGGAACTTACCAGTAAGATGATTTGTGTATTTAAGAATATGTAGACTAAATAGAAAACTACCAGTTGAAATGGTAAAAATATGAGTGATGAGAAGCCAACGATACGGTGTTGATGCTCCTACTACCATCAAATATCCACCACTAACAACACCTATTGTAAGTGCAACTACCCCTACTCTTCCAAGTACTGACAGTGTTCGTATTCTTTTTAGAAGAAAATAGCAGAAGGGTAGTATGAGAAGACTTCCAAGACCAATATGGATTAATACATTTAGTATATAGAAGAGAGTTGGTTCACCAAAACTAAATAGATATGAACTATTTAGTAATAATAAGAGGAAAATATAAAGAGGTAATCTACGAATATGTTTCATTAATAAAAAAGCTGAGGTGTATTACCTCAACCAAGTATTGTTCTTATTCTTTCTTATGAATAGTAGAATTGTCTTCAGATCATAGTTCAATCTCAATCTGTTTAACCTGCAGTATAACCACCATCAATAGGTAAAGCAATACCGGTAACAAACGCAGATTCATCAGAAGCAAGATAAACGGCACCATAGGCAATTTCAGTAGGTTGTCCCAATCTACGTAATGGGTGTTTATTTGCCAATTTCTGATACTCTTCAGGATTCTTCACAACCCCTGCTACTAAAGGTGTTTCAACAAATCCTGGACAGATACAGTTTACACGTATGTTATCTTCAGCATAATCGAGTGCCATACCTCGAGTAAGATTGGTTACAGCACCTTTTGATGCCACATAAGCTGCACGTACTTCAGCCCCAACTAATCCATATATAGAGGACAGATTAATTATAGATCCACCACCATTCTTCCGCATTGCAGGAATTGCAGCCTTTGAAGAAAGAAAGACTCCCGTTAGGTTAACACCTAAACAATGATGCCAATCATCTTCAGGTAATTGATCAACCGGTAGACGCATTGCAATACCAGCACTATTTACGATTATATCAAGCTTACCATATAGATTAACCGTTTGGTCTACCATGTGTTGTGTTCTGTCCTGAATCGTCACATCAGTATGGATAAAACTCCCTTGGTGTCCTTTATTCTTAATGTCAGTTACAGTTAACTCCCCACCTTCCGTGTCAATATCCGCGATTACAGTCATCGCACCATGTTCTGCGAATAGCTTAGCAGTAGCTTTTCCTATTCCAGATGCTGCACCGGTAATGATAGCCACTTTATCCTTGAGCCGCACAGTTATACTTTTTCCTTCCAAGCAGCGGGATTTACTTCTGGTTCACCAATTGTGTTCCGGAGTATCCCGATATTTTCAACTTCAAGCTCAATCACATCACCGGGTTGTATCCATCTATCAAGTTCCCATCCACACCCCATACCGACTGTTCCTGAACCTAAGAATTCACCTGGGAAGATAGTCTCAGACTGTGACACAAATGAGATCATCTCTGCAAATGAATAATACATATCTGCAGTAGTACCCTCTGACCAGAGTTCTCCATTTACCTTGGCAGTCATTTTTAGGTTATACGGGTCTCCGATATCATCTGTTGTTACAAGATATGGTCCCATAATATTACTATTATCAAAGTCCTTACCTTTAGCCGGACCGAGCGATAGTGTCATATGGCGAAATTGTATATCGCGTGCACTGATATCATTGAAAATCGTGAATCCAGCGATATAATCATGTGCTTCCTCAATTGGTATATTCTTACCAGTTTTGCCAATATAAACACCCCATTCAAGTTCAAAATCCAACTTTTCGGTATAGTTTGGCCATGTAACAATCGCCTCGTGTCCAGCAATTGACCCTGGACTTGCACTTCCTCGATAGTAGTTAGGTAATTTATACCATTCTTCTGATATTGGTTTTCCTGTAATCCGGGATGCTGCATCCATATGTGTTTTGAATACACCGAAATCTCTTAAACTCAATGGACGTGGAAATGGTGCAAGGAGTTCAATCTCACTAATACTGAATACTGAATCAGAAATATCCGCTCCATCACGAATCTGCTTTTCAATAGTATCAATACTCTTTTTTGCATTCTCAATCAGGTTTTGTTCAAAGAATTCGGTCATATCCGATGTATCTAAATTGAGATCAGCAATTTGTTCACCATCAATTAATGCACCCAGTCTGGTAGATTGGTCATCAGATATCAATTTAAACGAGACAAGTTTCACAAGTATTCTCTCCTTTTAGGCTTTGTATCTTATATCATAGATAGGATCTAAAATCAATTTTAAACATATCGATAGTTTTCTTATATAGTATTAGAATTCATAGTCGTAGTTTTGACTTTTAATCCTAATATATGGACAACTAATAAGGTGCAAAAACAGACCTTTAATCCTAAATTCCCTGATGATAAATCGTGAAAATGTTGTGTTTTTCAATTCGTTGAAAAACTGAAAAAAGTTACACTTTTTGACACATTCTGTGTCATTGAAATTGGTGTAAATTACCCCTCTAACCTCTGTCATAGACTGACTTTACTCCACTTTGAATTAACTTTATAAGAATTTGCAAAAAGTGTGATTTTGTTCTATTAATGTTCTTGCGAATTTTGACAATTCCTACCGGCAAATAATGTCGGTTTTTTGACATAAATATTTTTTTGCATTTAGGATCGTTTTTGTAGATAATCATCATTTATTTCTCTTATTAGAAACCTTAATTGCGGAATTAGTATGTGTTATATTATTGTGATTTGTAGAACTGTTTATAGATTCGTAAATTTAATGCTTTATCTAATATTATATATTAGCATAAGTATTATATTTATTCTCTATATGTTATTGTAACATAGTGTTCCTATTCTGTCAACTCTATTTCAAATATGTGATGTGTGATCATTTAAATTTCTTCAATTTATTTTCAATCTATATCATAAGTTGGTGTCTTGTAGCGAAAACTTTCAGTATGTGCTTCTTTATGAGGTTAGTTGGAAGTTCTCGTTTCAGAATAATGGCTAATTATTGTCATTTTTCATTAGAGGTTACGTTTCGATATGTCGTTATACCATTTATAATAATAGTTTTCCATTGACCATTGAAAGAAGATCGGGAATTGGAGTTCCCTACTACAGAGGAAGGTGTAACATAATGTCATACAATCAATTTGAAATAGTATAATAACTCTAATAGTATAAAGGAAAAGCGTATCATCCATTTGGAAGATACGCTTTTCCTTTTAATTGATTTGCCTTGTAGAACCGATTGAGATTACCAAGAAGCTTTAAGTGTACCCCATGTCGTAGAAGTTTTACCATTTGGTTCAACCGGAGTAGCAACATCATCTTGCATTGAAATGAAACTGATCATTTCAATTAAGACTTGACCGCGTGGCAAGTCGCCTCTATTTGGTTCTTGCATACAGATACCAACACGTCCACTGCTATCATTCAACTTAATGATACCTGGATCAAAGAAGGTATCGCCGTTATCACCGAATTTTGCTTCAACACTCCATGGATCAACAATTTGGTCTGCTTTAAAAGGACGTTCAGAAGTAAAATTCACCAAGGAAGGTGTATATTTCTCTCCATCATCAGTAGGTGTAATAGCCGTACCACCACCCCACATATCAGCATTGATATTAATGATGGTTTTCAAACCATTCTCACCATTTGCACCACCACCTTGTGTAACATAGAAAGCATAGTCAGCACAATTTAGAATGATATTCCCACCGTATAGGAAACGTTCTGCGATTGAATCATCAACCTGTGAATTCCCAGGTGTATATAGAGTAGTTGGGAACCAACCAAAAACGATGATAATGTCAGCTTTCCCATCATCAATTCTATCTTCTGCCCAAGGACCAATTTCTTCATCGGTTTTATAGACAACATCACCAACAGAAGCCACTTCGTCCTTTAAATTATCAAATACAATAGCGCGCTGAATGTCAGCATTATCTTTTGATATCCATCCTGTTGCTTCACTGAAGATAGCAACATCGCCAAGTCCTGCCCAACTGGATGTAGTAGCGACGAAAACAAAAAGGATGGTAAATGCGAATATCAATTTTCTCAAGTTCATTAAATTCTCCTTTGAGAGTTATAATACAAGGATATATTGAATCATTATTATTACATAATAGCGTTAATAATTCCAATTAAAAATCAGATTTTAAAAGTCCCCATGTGGTTGTAGCTTTCTGTTGCGGATCAACAGCTTGAGGGCCAAGAACTTCGAAAAGGAAGTTATCAATCATCTCTGCTAAGACCTTACCTCGTGGGAGTCCAGCGTTATTTGGTTCTTGAAAAGCAATCCCTATACGTCCACCGGTTTCAGTATCATGGACGATTGCTGGATCGATATTACCGGATCCAGTATCGCCTAAGGTGACTTCAACTTCCCATGGATCAGTAATCTGTGCTGCTTTGAATGTACGTTCTGAAGTAAAATTACCCAGACTTGGTGTATATTTTTTCCCATCAGCAGTAGGTTTGATCCCAGAACCACCTGACCACATGTCAGCATTAATGTCCATCATGTTTTTCAAACCTTGTTCACCATTGGCACCACCACCTTGTGTGACATAAAAGATATAGTCAGCAGTGTTAAGGAAAACATTTCCCCCTTCAAGGAAATCTTCAGCCACGGAACCATCTGGCTTTTGATTACCGGGTGGGTATAGGGTTGTTGGGAACCAACCGAAGGTAACGATAATATCAGCTATACCGTTATCTGTACGTTCTTTAGCCCAATCACCAATTTCTTTGTCTGTCAGAGTAACAACATCAGTAGGTTTCTTTAGCAGGTCCGCCAATACTTCCCCTTCTCTCTGTGCTGCATTCTGAGCGATCCAACCGGATTGTTCAGTAAATATGGCTACTTCTCCAAGTGGTAATGCAATACTTGGCATTGGAGAAGTTAATAGAGTTAAAGAATACCCTATTACCATAGCCATAGTAAATATCACTTTTTTCATTTTACACTCCTTATTATATGAAAATGAATTTAATATTTTAATTCCTTAGGTTAATATAGAGCGTTACAAAGATAGTTATTCGTAACTCAGAATTTGTTTATGCGGTAAGTCTGATATTTAGGGTTAATCCGCAGAAAACGCTAAAATATCGAATTTGATACTAAGATCTTCGATATTTCTATATCTGACTACTGACAGAAAATCTAAGAATATTTTAGAAATAATCTATCAACACCTGTATATAATTGTATCAATTTATGTAATTAAAGTCAAATAATTACTAACTATAGTAATCACTAAATACTCTACATTAGATTGTTATTAGGCAGTGAATAAAAGTGTAAGTTCAGTAATAATTCTGTGGATTTCATGGTATGAAATAATCTATGGAAGGATGGGTTTTCTTAATAGATACTCAGCTGGTAATTCACCAGTAAGTGTTAGAAGGAATTCAACTAATTCTTCTGCTTCCTGTACGGTAAGATGTAAGGGTTCAAGTGTTCCCTCTCTGGTACCAACAAAACCTGACGGAACACCCCCAGCATTGTTAAATTCAATGACTGATGCCAACGTTGGGAATCCACCCGTATGAAAATAGGGAGCAGTAAGTGCAACGTTTCTTAGTGTTGGGGTCTTAAATTGCCCTTGATGTAATGATGTGGGTTCAAGAAAATCAATAATTCGTTGAGAGACAGTAGGTTCATCACTATAAATTCCCCCTCCATTGAAAGGATTATCTATTAATTGTTTTATACCATCATACCGTCCTGTATCCGTAGAAAGTTGTCCCTGTGGTACACCAAGATTGTGGAACTCATTGTCAGTGAAATTAGGATTATCATGACATAGAATACAGACACCCTTTCCAATGAAGGTTTTTAATCCCCGTTTAGCTTCTTCTCCAATTGCATTTCTATCACCTGCCACATACTTGTCGAAGGGAGCATTCCTACTGATCAAGAGTCGTTCATAGGCTTCAATTGCCTTACCGATATTAGCGAAGACAGTGTTAATCGAAACCTTATCTTTCTCTGCCATATTGTCATATTGTTGATCTCCCGGTTTTCCATCCTTTGGGAATTTATTTGTATCTGTTAAATTAGGAAATTCACCGAAAACCTTGATATATTCTGACTTATAATATTCGTTTATAAGATGTGCAAACTGTAGTCGTGTCCCTGCTTGTTCTGTATCCCCTTCTAATGCGATAAGAGCTTGGGACCATAGTGTATCTGCCCGACCATCCCAGAATTGCCACTTATTGTAGGCTACATTTAATAGTGTTGGTGCATTTCTTGTTCCTCTACCAGCCCCTAATGAAGTCGCTTCTGCATCTGCGAACCCGTAAAATGGGGAGTGGCAAGTCGAACATGCTACTGTTCCATCCTTTGAGAATCGTTCATCAAAGAAGAACTTCTGACCCAATATTGCTGCATCAGGATTATCAGCAAATCGATTTGTATGACTTGGAGGTGGTTCAATAGGCAATGGAGATAAACGTTGTATTACTGCCCATTCACGTTCTGTGAAAATATCTACTTCAAACTCATTATCGATGTCATTATTGAAGGTTGTATCTTCACCACATGCGATAATGATTAATAATAAGCAATTAATTATCCCGATAGAAGTTAATGGTTTCTTCATCATTCTAATGAATACATGCTATAATTAGTATTCATCCAACAATTTGATATGGTTATTCTTCTTGTGGTACATCTTTCGCACAACGAAACCCGAGAATCTGTCCGCTTGCGACAATGTCATCATATTCTCTAAATGCACAACGGACTTGATCTTCGCCAGCAAACCAACTTGCTCCACGCCATGATTTCTTCCCCATACCACTATTTTTTGGTCCTTTTGGATTTTCTCTTGGACTGACAATATAATAATCCGTGTCAAACCAGTCAGCCACCCATTCCGCTACATTACCAACCATGTTAAGCGCGCCATATGGACTTGCCCCATTATGAAAACTATCTACAGGGGCAGCAGTTGCAAACCCATCGAGATGTCCATCAAATTTTCCTTCATCATCAAAATTGCATTTCTTCGGATCAAATTCATTACCCCACGGCCAAATGCGTGCATCAGTTCCTCTTGCTGCTTTTTCCCATTCTGCTTCTGTTGGAAGTCGTTTTCCGACCCATTCTGCATAAGCAACAGCGTCTCCCCATGTTACCCCGACGACAGGTGCATCAGGATGATTGAATTTCGGATTGTCCCAAAAAATGGAATTTCGGTGTCCTGTAGCTTTAACAAACTTGGTATAGTCATCATTCGATACTTCATACTTGTCAATAAAAAAGGCATCCAAATATACCTTATGTTGTGGTATTTCATCGAGTTGATCTGTATGAGGATCAACATCTGGATCACTACCCATAATGAAGTCTCCTGCAGGAACATATACCATGCCATCAGGAATTTCTATCGTTTCTTCCATTTCTATTTTTTCTTCAGGTTTCTCAGTCAATTCTATACTACCCATTGTTATCTGATTTTCATCCTCTTTAAGATTCTTTTCAGTACATCCATTATTAAAGAGAATAATAACCATACAGCATATAGTTAAAAAGAGAAAAGACTTTGAACTATTTTCTTTCATAATCTAAACTCAGAATAGCACAGAATTATATATATATACCGTTGTTAGTTATGATAAGTTATAGTGATTTAGCACAACGAAATCCAACAGAACTACTATGATCACTACATTGTGCAGGATATATATAAAAAACTGTGGTTCGGGTGTCACCATGACCATTCGTCCAAGATCCACCTCTAATCGTGTAGACTCTACCATTTGTCATAATGTTCTTACCATTTTCAGGAATTGGTATCTTGAAACCACTATCAATAGTACCTTCTACCCATTCCCATACATTTCCTGCCATATCATGTATTCCAAATGGACTTACACCTTTAGGATAACTACCAATAGCAGCAGTCTGTAAAGCGTACCCATCTAATTTTCCATCCATTTTACTATTGTCATCAAAGTTTCCAAATGATGTATTGAACGCATTCCCCCATGGATACAGACGACCATCCATACCTCTTGCAGCTTTTTCCCATTCAATATCGGTTGGTAATCTCTTACCAGCCCAATTTGCATAGGATTCAGCATCTTCCCAGTTAACACCAACAACAGGTTGATTCTGTGCATTAAGATTTGGATTATCCCAAAACTTTGGTTTTCTGTGTCCTGTATCTATGAGGAATTCTTTGTACTGACCATTGGTGACTTCATACTTATCAATATAGAATGATTTAACGAAAACAGTTTGTTGATCAATTTCATTCCCAAAGGTATCCTCAGTTTTCTCATTAGTACCAATAGTTACTTCACCTGCTGGTATGAAGACCATTTCATCTGTGTCGATGATTGTATCTTCATTCAACAAATTAGTCTCAATGAGTGAGTCTGTAGGATCTTCACTGTTACAACCAATTAAGACTATATACAATATGAAGATAGTTATAAAATAGCTGTAAGAAAAAATTGAATGTCTCATATCATTAGTCTAAATAGATCTGTATATTACAAAGAAATGTTGGATAATACAGATAAGATTGGCGTTTAGGTATAACTATGATCAAGAGTATAATTGGTGTCTAAGACTTATATAAACAGATGTATATTAATGACATCTAATTGTACAACAATACCTATCTTTATTCTGGTAGTTTAGGCTTTTGTAGGAGATGTTCTGGTGGTAATTCACCCGTTAATGTTTGTAGAAATTCGACTAAATCACTCATCTCTTGTTGTGTTAGAATACCTGAGTTGCGTGTAGATTCAGCTATTCCCACATATTCTGCTGTTGTAACATCATTTCTATTGAAACTCAGAATGGATTTCAATGTAGGAAAATCTCCAGTATGCATGTAGGGTGCAGTTAGAGCTACGTTTCTTAATGATGGTGTTTTAAATTGACCATCAGTTTCAATTGATCCTGCTAATGAGTCAAGTATAAGTTTAGGTATCTCCGTATTATCACTATAGATACCAAGTCCATTAAATGGGTTTTCTAACAGTTGTTTGATCCCATCAGATCTACCATAATCTAAGGGGAGATTCCCTTGTGGAAGACCGACATTGTGGAATTTATTGTCAGTAAGAGTTGGACTGTTATGACACTCAATACAACTCCCTTCTCTAATAAAAACCTTTAATCCCTGTTTAGCCTGAATTCCGATTGCGTTTACATCCCCGGCTACATATTGATCAAAAGGGGAATTTCGACTAATTAATAGTCTTTCGTATGCTTCGATTGCTTTACCTATATTTGCGAGTATTGAATTGATTGCAATTTTATCAGCATCTGACATATTATCAAACTGATAATCTCCTGGTTTACCATTTTTAGGAAATCGATTTGTATCAGTTAAATCTGGTAAAGATCCGAAAACTGATTCATAATCTTCCTTATAATGTTTATAGACTAAATGTGAAAACTGTAGGCGATTGCCAGCTTGTTCCTTCTCACCTTCTAATGCAAAAATGGTTTGTGCCCAAAGTGAATCAGCACGTCCATCCCAAAATTGCCAATTGTTGTATGCAGCATTTAATAATGTGGGAGCATTTCTGGTCCCTCTTCCGTTTCCTAATGATGTTGCTTCAACATCAGCAAATCCATGAAATGGAGAGTGGCATGTGGCACAAGCAATAGTTGCGTCTTTTGAGAATCTTTCATCAAAGAAAAACATCTGTCCTAACTTCGAAGCATTAGCGTTATCCGCAACTCGGTTTGTTGGACTGGGTGGTGGGTTATCTGGTAGTGGAGAGAGACTTTTAATTTTATCCCACTCACTTACCGTAAAAATGTCATCAATAGGTTCTGTGCTTTCAGTTAATGGTAATGATCCATCATCGCCACAACTGATAATAAACATTGATATGCAGCAGATAAAAAAGAATATAGTATTGCGACTAAACTGCATATGTGTCAATGATGTATTACAGTGCATTATATCCTCATTTCATAAGTTTTAGTGATTAGGTAATTTCATACCTTTCCATTCTTATACCATTTCTAAATAAATAGGTGTCATAAATACGCATGTTATATTATATTCGGAGCGGTTTGTGGTGAATTACGTTGATATGTCATAAAATTTCTTAGAAATGGTATTAGTTTATGTTCATTTAAGAATGTTGTTTTATAGCATAGACGATGTCCTTTCTATTCATTGGTTATATTTTCAGCTGTAAGAGATAGGAATAGTTCTTCTAAACTCATTTCGTTAGTATACATTTCCAATAAATTCCAGTTATGTTCAACTACAGTTTTTGCGATTTCTGAACGAATATCTTTATCAGTACTATAGTGTATATTATATGTATCTCTTAATTGTTCAATTGAATATTCTACATTAATCACATCAGGTATATTTCTAAGAGTGGTTAATATTTCGTCATTAGCTGCCCCAGTAACAACGAGTGTTAATGTCTTCTCAATCCCCTGATCCTGATCAGAGGAGATATTCCCATCAGTTTTTGATGGAGTATCTGTGATTGCCCGTCCATTTGATAGTTCTATATCACCCGTAATTTGTCCTTTACTAATAACCAATAACCGTTCACAAGTGTTGCTTGCTTCAGGTAATATGTGGGTACTAAAGAGTATAGTTCGATCTTTCCCAAGACCTTTAATTAGATCTCGTATTTCTACAATTTGCCGTGGATCTAACCCGGAAGTAGGTTCGTCAAGGATTAAGACCTCTGGGTCATGGACTAATGCTTGAGCCAAACCGACTCGTTGTCTGTAACCCCGGGAGAGTTGACCAATAATCTGATTTCGTCGGTCAATTAATCCACATGATTCTATAACCGAATCTAATCGATCTTTAAGATGCTTTCTCGGTACATTTCGTATTTTTGCCATATATGATAAATACTTTGTAACGGTCATTTCGGTGTATAGAGGTATGTTTTCTGGTAGGTAACCGATTCGATTTCTTACCTCTTTAGATTCTTTAAAGACATCATATCCAGCAACTGTAACCTTTCCACTACTTGCAGGCATAAAACATGTAAGTATCCGCATTGTGGTAGTCTTTCCCGCACCATTTGGACCAAGAAACCCTACAATTTGTCCTTTTTCTACAGAAAAGGATATATCATTCAACGCTTGAAAAGGACCGTAGTTTTTATATAGATTTTGTACTTTAATCATTTATATTGTGGGTGTTGATGCAGATTTACATCAATGAATGTATGGAATTAGAGAATGATCCCTAATTGTTATCTTGACTTTTTATTCTTGGAATCGTAATTTCCAGATCTCTTGGTCTACCAGACAAATATGGGTTATTATCTGGATTAACAGCTTCAGAATCCGCATATACCTCAGGTAAATCAATAGGAACAGACAAAACCTCAACTCTATCAGGATATACAAGAACCTGACGCCACATCATGGGATAGCATATAACACCGGATGTTATGATACATAATAAACCTTGTTCTCGATATACACGATTTAGATGAAGGTGTCCACAAAAGAAGGCTAAAATTTGTTGTTCAAAAGGTGCAACGATTTCAAGGATTTCTGCAGAATTTGCAATTCTTGAACCCATCCCTTGAAATTCCACACTCGGAAATGGCAGTTGGTGAGTAAAGATGATGATTTCTTCTCCATAATCAGTTGCCATTTTCAGTTCGCGTTCTACCCAGGCAAGTTGATTTGTACTGACATAGCCGTGTGTCAGATCTTCAGGAACTTCTTGTGCATCCATCAAAATAAACCTAATGTTGTCTTTTACGAAACTTGTTGAACCTCTATTGTTTATCCCGAAACATTCAAGATATGAGGCTTTAGAACCGGTTTCCGGATCAAGATCGTGATTTCCGGGTATATAATAAATTGGAGCATTTAGTTTTTCACCGAGTGAACGAGCGGTATTGAGAGCTTCCACATATTCTTCAGAGGTCATAGCAAAACTATTTCCTCCACAAACAATATCCCCACCGTGAACGACGAATGCAGGATCAAACTCATTTAACTGTTGAATAACTCTCTCATAAAGAGCAAGACTATTTATCTGTTGCTGCAAACCGCCTGCAAAGTTTTGTGGTGCATTTGGATAGAGATGTGTATCTGTAATAAAAGCGAATTTAAGAGGTGTCATAAATTAACTCGTTTTTGCAAAATTGCAATATAACTGGGTTTGTCTGAGTCAATATAGCGTTCAACTGTCCAACTGGTGCCGACCAAGATATCTTCCAGTTCAGATTTTGAGACGAATAGGTAGTCGAACCATGGCGTAGCATATTGTTTGTAACGTATACGAATTCTCAGTTGTCCGCTCATTCTGTCCCGTTCTCTATTAAATTGATGATATGCGAGATGTGTAGGGTTTTCTGTTTGGTACGGGTCCATCGTCTCCGCGACGATCTTACCATCTTCTGTTGTCATACCTGCGAATCGCTTCAATAACCATTTTGCTCTCTTATAACTGGCAAATAAACCGAAATTGTTTCCCAGCATGGTTATCGTGTTGAATGTACCGAGTTTGTTATTAAGTTGGGTAATCGGTACAACTATGGCGTGTTTGACATCTCGCTTTTTACATACTTGAATTGCCAATGGAGAATAGTCGGTTGCCAAGACATCATGTCCATTTTTTTGAAGATAGAGAGCGTGTCTTCCTGCTCCGCAGCCGATATCTAAGATCCGTCCAGTAGTATAGTTCATAGCAAGTTTATGATGTTCTTCCCAGTCATGATATTCTGCAAAATAGGTGAGTGGTCCCATCCGACTGGTGGTAATGTAACCGTCATCTCGTTCAACGATTTCAAGGACTTGCTCTCCATTCAAGTAATCGTAAATGAGGTGTCCATAAGCATCCTGCTTGTCAGTTAACATACTACTGTCTCACATATCCAGTCGTCCCGTTCCGTTCTTGTTTATGTTCTTCCCAATATTCTTCGATACTATTTCGCCAAGTCTGTGCTGCATCAGTTAACTCAGCAGTAATCTCTGGATACTCATCTTTTAGATTCTTTGTTTCACCCATATCTTCATTAAGATTTGCGAGGTGGACATCATCTTCTGGGGGTGCACCTTCTACTAATCTACCGTTAAGGACTAATTTCCATTCCTTTCGTCGCATAGCGGTTTGGTCTCCCATTTCCCAAAAAATATCGGTATGAGGGGTATATTGTCCATCACAGACCATACCTATTTGGTTTTTTCCATCAAGTTGATATTTTGATAGGTCTCCACCAGCGGCGGATAGGAAGGTTGGAAATACATCCATTGCAGCACCATATTGGTTAACAACATTTCCAGGTGGTATTTCCTTTCGCCAGTGCATTATCCCAGGAGAACGAATCCCACCTTCATATAAACTGAACTTATGTCCTTTTAGTTTACCTGCACTGCCACCATAATAAGGATCTTGTGTTCCATCTAACCAATTTCGAGTTTCACGTGAAGGTCCATTATCGCTTTGGAAATATGAGAAAGTATTTTCTGCTAAACCATGACGTTCAAGCTCAGCAAATATAGCGCCTACACTGTCATCAACAGCACTTAACATTGCAGCCATAATTTGTCTATCCCACGGTAGATCTGGAAATCTATCAATATATTCCTGTGGAGCATGCATGGGATAGTGAGGAGCATTATACGGAACGTATAGGAAAAACGGTTTACCCAGTTCAACAGATTTGCGGATATATCGGATAGCATATTCGGTAATTAATTCAGTAAAGTACTCACCATTTCGATATATTTCCTCACCGTTTTCCCATAGATCGTGTGTTTGATCGAAATCTGGTCTTCCCAATCCCCAATAAAAGATGTGTGAGTAGAAATCAATACATCCTGCCATGAAACCGAACCAATCATCAAAGCCGTGATCTTCTGGTCTTGAACCTTCAGCGAGACCTAAATGCCATTTCCCTGCCATAGCGGTATAATATCCAAGTTCCTTAAGTGCAGTTGCAATTGTTGGAACGGATGGAGGTAATCCAGTAGCAGTTCTATGACCAGATAAAATTGATCTTACTCCAGCATGTGCAGGATATCTACCCGTTAATAGTGAAGCACGCGATGGTGAACAAACAGGTGAATTAGAATACCAATCTGTAGACCTTATACCTTCAGATGCCATTCTATCAATATGAGGTGTCTTGAAATCAGTGGCACCCATACATGACAAATCACCATATCCTTGGTCATCAGTTAGAAATATAATAAAATTTGTTTGCATGCTTTCTCCAAAAACTCCTAATTACCAGATGAATCAATTTTGGAATAAGTTCGACATAAGTATATATGGTAGAATATACAATTTATTCTACATACTGATTTGTAGGAGGGAATTCCGATTCCCGATTATCACAGGCTTGATCGCGATTTGGAGATCGAATCAACGGTATGAATGCCTTATTGGGCATTCCCCGCCTACAAGTAATGTGTATAATTATGTCAATATTTCACCATAATACCATTTCTAAATGAATAGTTCTCTTAAATCCACATGTAATATTATATTCGGCGCGGTTGCAAACCGCGCCTACCGGGTTTGTTGGATGATGTTTATCTAAATTGTCCTTACATGGAACTCATGATAAGTTACTTTTTCCAAAAACTCCGATCCAGACTCCTGTATTGTATAGCTTCAGAGACATGACCACTTTCAATATTAGGAGCACCTTCCAAATCAGCAATGGTTCGGGAGACTTTCAGAATACGGTCATAAGCTCTTGCGCTCAATCCCAATTGGTTAATTGCTACCCTTAATAGATCCTGTGCTTGAGATTCGATCTTACAATATTCTCGAATCTGTTTTGATTGCATATTTGCATTAGAATGTATTGTAGTACCCTCAAATCTATGATATTGAATACTTCTTGCTTTTTCGACTCTATTACGGACTAATTCTGACTGTTCACCAGTAACATCAGCTGACAGTTCAGCATATTTGACAGCAGGCACTTCAACTTGTATGTCAATCCTATCTAACAAAGGTCCAGAAATCCGTGAAACATAGTTTTGTATTTGGTTGTGAGTACATTTACATTCCCGATTTGGATCACTGAAGAAACCACAGGGACAAGGATTCATCGCTGCAACCAGCATAAAATTTGCAGGATATGTAAGAGAAGCAGCGGCACGTGAAATAGTCACATGACCATCTTCTAAAGGTTGACGCATCACTTCAAGTACATTTCTCCGGAATTCAGGTAGTTCATCAAGAAATAGTACACCATTATGTGATAGACTGACTTCACCAGGACGAGGAACATTGCCACCGCCAATAAGTCCAGCATCAGAAATGGTATGATGTGGAGATCGGAAGGGTCGTATTGAAACTAAGGGTGTATCACTTGGTAAAATCCCCACAATACTTTGTATTTTAGTAGTTTCCAAAGATTCTTCAGTAGACAATGTAGGCAATATAGAAGGGATCCGTTTTGCTATCATAGTCTTGCCGGAACCTGGGGGTCCAATCATAATAATGTTATGTGATCCAGCAGCAGCTACTTCAATAGAGCGTTTAACATGCTCTTGTCCCTTAACATCAATAAGATCAAGATATGTATTATTTTCGTTTTGCTCAGGAATAGAACTGAGTGTATGTGGTTCAGGAGTAATTTGCTTACTCTCATTCAGAAAGGCAGCTGCATCGGTAAGACTCTCAATTGGATAAACATTTAACTCTGCAACAATAGCAGCTTCCTTTGAATTTTCTGCAGGGAGGATTACATTCTTAATACCGTTTTCTTTTGCTGCAATTGCTATGGGTAACCCACCTTGTATCTTTCTAATTGTACCATCAAGAGCCAATTCACCTAATATCATAGTATTTTCAAGTCTGCTAAGATCTATTTGATTAGTTGCTGCCATTACTCCGATGGCAATGGGAAGATCAAAAGCGGAACCAGTCTTACGAATATCTGCGGGAGCTAAATTTGCAGTAATGCGACTTGGTGGGAAGTAGAAACCTGAATTCTTGATTGCTGCAGTAACTCTATCCTTACTTTCCTTGATTGCACTGTCCGGTAAACCGACTGTACTGAATGAAGGCAGACCATCAGCAACGTCCACTTCGACTTTTACAATATAAGCGTCAATACCCAGTACAGCACTACTTAGGACTGTTGCAAGCATATATCAATTCCTTTATATGAATAATTTTAATGAAGATTATATATAATAAACTTGAAGGCAGACCTTTGGAAAAAATTGGTAAGTTGTTCTGATAATTTTATGATGGTGGTTTCATTACAATCTTGAGTGAGTATAACATTTAAGATCATAGTTAAAAAAATTTAATATGTTGACCTTAATGAGGATCACCAGTAAGTTTATTTAATAGTTGAAGCTGTCTGGGATCAGCGATAACAAACAGAGCGTCTCCTGCTTCAATAATCCAATCCCCAGAAGGATTATATATATATTGTCCATCCTTACTTCTCAATGCGATAATGACCAGTCCAGTTTCTTCTTGTATATATGATTCTCTTAAAGGTAAACCAGCGAGTCTTGAATCATCTTGGACGATAGACTCAGCAAAGCGTGCAGTCTGACGACTTTCTTGCATTTTTGAAATGAAGTCAATTAAATGTGGTTCAAGTATACCAGAAGCCAATCTAATTCCCCCAATATGGTCTGGTAAGACAACTTCATCTGCTCCAGCAGTGATAAGTTTGTCAGGAGAGTTGTTTTCAACAGCCTTTGAAACCACGCGTATTTTTGGATTAAGGTTTTTTGCAGAAATCACGACAAAGAGATTATCCTGGTCTCTACTCAAACAAGTGACTAAACCTTTTGCCTGTTTTACTCCTGCCCGTATGAGTACATCATCATCGGTTGCATCCCCTTCAATGTATAGAAAATCTAAAGTTTCCTCAAGATGTTCTAAGCGTTCCTCATCAGCTTCAATCCCAACAAAATTGACATCTGATTTTAACATTTCTTCTAAAACATGTATTCCGGTGTCCCCGAGACCACAAACGATATAATGATCTGAAAGTTTTTCTACAGTACGTATCATTTTTCTTTGTTTAAATAAACTAAGGAGTTGTCCTTCAATTAGAAAAGCAATGGCGATAGTAACACTATAGACAAATACACCGTATCCACCGATGAGAAGAAACATAGTAAAGATTCTTCCACCATCGCTCATCCCCATATCGGTGTGTCCTGCTGTTGTCAGAGTAATAACAGTCATGAAAACTGCATCAAGTAGATTCCAATCTTTGTTAGTATTTCTACTTTCAAGGATTGTATAACCGGTAGATCCGAGAATTAATAATCCGATCAAAAGCGAGAACGCTATAATTATCTTGCGTTGATAATTCATTATCCTTCGTTAAATTGCACTCCTCGTTATTCTTCCTTTTTAGTTTATCTAACTAAGGTTATTTGCATTGAGAATTGTTTACAATATTCAAATGGGAATGGATGGTTGGAAATTTAGAGGTTTTCTTTTGATTCTTCACCATCTACGGGTGGATGGACTTCATTGATATCAGTATCTGTTGATTCTTGATTTGAAGTATCATCAGCTTCGGTAGGTGAGTCAGGTGTAGATGTATTTTCTTCAGATTCAACTGATTCAGTATCTTGAGATGACTCTTGTTGCTTGTTTATTGCTCTGACGTAATTCATTCTCAGTTCATAAAGTGAATTAGCTAAGAAATTAGATTCTGGTGCGGATAAATTTCCTTTTGTTTTCTCCTCTAACATCTCAATTGTATCAATTACCCTCTTTACTAACCCAAGATTTACAACCAACTGTTCGGTCTCTGGGTCTTTGAAACCCTCCAAATATAGATGTGCAGTAGTAACAAGATCTTGTAGATAAGTAATAAAACTTACTGGGGGTGGTTGGACATCTTCTTGGGTTGTGGTATCTTCCATGTGATTTCTCCTAAAACTTAAAAACTGAAAGTAGTTTTATCACAGATTTATATTACAGTGTATGGAATTTAAGATTATGTATCAATAAGGATGATTTGTGCTTGTAAACTTCCAGCTTGGTTGTTGTTATTTGGGTTCTCATTCATAGCGAGAAAAATAACACCATCTGCTGGCGCAGGATTATCGTATCGTGAACCGACAGCAAAGACATCGCTTCCTATTTTTGCAATTAGGGCGCCAATATTTGTACCCGGTAGCAAATATCCATCTCCTGCAGGAGTCTTGGCAACGCCATCAGCCCCACACCAACCAGTACGATTTTGTAAATCTGGTGACCATGCCCCATCGGCATCAATAACGATTCTTTGTCCTTTTTCAACTCTCACATAACTTTCTTGCCAAACTGGACTCGGACGCGCAGTCCGAATTACAGATAGTGCCATTCAACACTCCTTGTTAGTAGGGTATCGTTAATTCAGTATAATTACCCATTTTTATTCATTATCACGTTCTCGGATTGAGATATTAATTATTTTATCATTTTCTACAAGTTTATCTAATACATCAAGCCCTTTAATAACTCTACCAAGCGTAGTAAAGTCATCATCTAATAAAATTGCATCTTTACAAATAAAGAATTCATCTGCATCAGAAACGGTTGTACCTTCCTCTTTCGCCATTAACACGACACCTTTAACGAGTTGATGATTACCTTTTTCAATAGGTAGCGTACCATCGACAAAAGCCGACCCAGCTTGAACGATTAGTTCTTCAACGCGATGAAATTTTTCGTTTTTATAGTAGTTAAGATTTGCATGTTTTATAAATGCCTTTGCAGTGATTGGAGCATCAGAAGCAAAAAATTCAAACTCAATATTTCCTTTTTCAGTTTCTATCACGGCAATTGCATTTGCTGGATCAATTGCAGGTTTAGTCTGAGGAGTGGGTTTCTGAACCTGGGTTTCGGGTGTGGATACCTCTTGAGTAGTATCTGTTTGTTGAGTAGTTTCACTTGTATCAGTAGTTGAAGATGATTGTTTTTCTTGTTGTGCACATCCGGATAAACCCACAAGAAAGACACATATTATAGACCAAAAGATGTAATAATATCCATTAATTCTCTGCTGCCTTAACATATTTCGACTTAGCCTCCAAACGTATAGTGGTGATTCTGTCGCCTATAGCTAACATATCGACGACATGCATCCCTTGAATTACACCACCAAAGGTAGTATATTGTCCATCAAGATGAGGCTGTGGTTTTAGACAGATGTAAAACTGACATCCAGAGGAGTTTGGCATGCTTGCTCGAGCCATAGCGACAGTTCCTCTTATGTGTTTCCGCTGATTTGGATTGGTATATTCATCAACAATTTTCCAACCTGGGTCGCCAGTTCCATCTCCTTTTGGACACCCTCCCTGAACAATATTTAATCCTGGTTGGTTGACAATGCGATGGAATGTTAATCCATCATAGAATTTCATACTGATTAATTTTCTGAAGTTTTCAACTGCCACAGGGGCAGATTCGTCATAAAACTCAATCACGATGGTGCCTTTTTCAGTCGTAAGTACAGCAACATTTTCCCCTGATTGATTAGCACCTGGAAGAAGAGAACATGCAGTTAGATAACATGCAATAAATAATAATGGTATAATATAAAAAATATTCTTCATGAAGTAGCCTTATTTCGCCTTAAGCCGTGCCCAGGTAGTTGTGAGTTTTCCTTTTGGTTCTACGTTTAAAAGTAATGGATTGTCCATATCCGTAAGTAACTCATCCTCAGTTAGAGCATAGTTATACATCTTAATTTCATCAAGTGCCCCGGTGACGTACCGTTCTTTTCCACCCCTTGCACCGATATATAATGCTCCATTGTTTGGAATAAGTTCACCTTTACACTCTAATTCTTTATCTAAAACACCATCAATATAAAGCTTGATGGTATTACCGTCCCATGTACCAGCCATAAAATGCCAAGTATTATCAAGTATACTTCCGCCAACATTTTCATCATCACAGTTATCTGGCAAATCAAAGAATTGCAAAATAGAACCACCACGATAGAAGGCAGCGAGTGTATATAAACCGGCACCCCATGCGGGACCTTTTTCAACACCAGTTTGGACATCAGCCCCAGCTCTTAATTTTGCCCAGAATTCTATTGTAATTCCATCAACAATATCAATACTGGAATGATCAGGAACTTCTCCATGAGTTTTCCCATCAAAATCAATTGCTTTACCAAATTTACCGTCGACAAGTTTAGGTGATCCTGTGAAGGTTACATCATTTCGAAATTTAGATGTATCTTTGGATACCTTTCCATTAAGCTCATCAAATGACAAATGTAAAACAAGCTCTTCAGCATTTACTATTCCAGTGAAGATTGAGACCGAGAACATAAAGATAGACAAACCGATTATGTAAGCAAAACACTTTCTTTTATTTATATTGTATTTCATATTAATCCTTGAATTATATAATAATTCTTGTTTAGCATATATATCCTAATAGAGGCAAAACATATATTAAACCTATTTACACATAGGACTATTTCAATATTTAAGGATAGCAAATTTGCCTTGAAAAGTCAAATGATTTCTTGTACTTGTAGGTATCAAAACTTCGCCTTATAAACATATCGTCCCTACCAAATCAAGGTCGAATCGGCGTATAGAATTCGATGGGAATGAAAGTCTTAATGTCATTCCCATCCATCCTCAGAACGACAATAAAGAGTGTTCGTAATGGGAACTAATTATATAGAATTTAGTATAAAAATCCTCTGTTTTATTGGCTTTTCAATTTTCACATTTGTAATATATATTATTTATTTTGTTAAAAATGTTACACTTTTTGACACATTTTGTGTCATTAGTAAAACTGCTGTCCGCCCTGTCATAGTCTGCGTTCATCGGTGTTTTTTTAGAATAGTAAGAATTCTTGAATTGTGTTATTTTGTGTCCTTCTACTTTTTTATTTTTTATATTTTTTGGGGGTATATCTGATACAGACATTTGTAATACATTTTCTAAATAATAATTTCTCATTATTGCAACATAAAATTTTAGGGTGTACCTAATTAGATGACATACCCATAAACCATCCATACAGCTTTCTCTCTCAGAAATGGTATAGGTGATGCTATTTTTAAGATTAATTTGAAAGTATTGGATAGTCATTAGAAAGTTTTCTGTATTTATGTAAAAAGTTACGAAATCGTAACTTTTTTCTGTAACCCCAATTTTAGTATAGTCGCTGTTAGGTCTGTCCCCATCTATGTTTACAGGCAATTTACGATTTTCTATTAAAAAATAAAAAAAGTTTACTTTGTGGATTCCTTCGTAGTATATATCTCATAAGTTCTAACAATTAAGGGTAATCATTTCGGTTTTTTGTTTATCATTTTGTGAGATATACTGAATTTCGGTAGTATGTTCATGGGTTGACTTAAAAGTTCTCCTTTAGTTCGTAATAACAAATAGCCTTTTCACAACACATTTTTTTAAACACCATGTTTTAAAATGCCCTAAAGCCAGTCTTAGATTGGGTTTATAGATATTTCTGAAAAACCTATATTTTATTTTTATTTTTTAATTTTTATGCTCTGTACTTGTTATATGTGGTGTAAACCCTTATCTGGTATAGGTTTGTAGACATCTGAGATTTTATTTTCCATTCACAACTGTTGTGAAAGTTTCACAACAACTTTTCAAGTGGTGTTTTTATTGTAATATATATAGTAACATAATAAAAATCATGAGTCAAGGAAAAAGTTATATTTTGTGATACTAATTTATACTTATTTACATTTGTTATTGATGTAAGATTACATTAATACATATAGTCCGTACCAATCAACGCCAAATGTGCCAAATCAAGGAATCAAGGAATCAACGGTATGAATTCTATTTAGTATTCCCCGAAATCAACACCGAATCCGCTTGTGGAATTCGGTGGGTATGAATGTCATTTAGACATTCACCGTGTGGCATTTGACGGGACTAAAGACATCAATATCAGACAACTATAAACCACCAAGTTGACACATATGGGGTTGAGGTACGAATCACACCAGGATAGATCCAATCAACACGTGTCCAAATCAACGCCGAATCCGCATATGGAATTCGTCGGGTTTCGTTCCTCTACCCGACCTACAAGACAGGTAATCACTGAGTTGACACATATGGGTTGAGGTACAAATCACACCAGGATAGATCCAATCAACACGTGTCGGGTTTCGTTCCTCTACCCGACCTACAAGAGGGTAGAAATCAATCAAATATGATTAGAAATTCCTTCCCTTTTTTATACATCTTCAAATGCTCAGTCCTTAGTTCTGCAATTCGTATAGGATTCATGGTTATACCTTGATCTCATTACCGGTTGTTAGGAATGATATTTCAACCTTATTTTTCACTTATGTTACTTTAGATGTTTGTGTATAGATTTTCTTCATTATTTTTTAATTTAATCAGAATCACGGAGAAGAGGGGTTTGTGTAAGGAGATGTGTTTGGATTGTATTAACCACCAACTGATGCCTTTTCTGTAGTCAGTTACGGCAAGAATCTAAATGCCTTAATATAAAACAATAGATTTTTATTGTTGACTATAAAATTCAATCTATGTATTATGGATATGGAGGTGATTACATGATTGATCGACGTGGATTTTTAAGAACTTTGGCCGGATTGACAACAGGTATACTTCTATCTTCATCCAATTCTGATGGTCAAACCCCACAATCAAGCGATAGGTTAGGTAAACTTCTTCCATTACGAAAATTCGGTAGAACGAATGAGACAGTAACGATGTTAGGAGTGGGTGGTTGGCATATCGGTGATATGACAGAGAAAGAAGCACAAAAGACCATTGAAACTGCCCTTGAGGGTGGTGTTCGCTTTTTTGATTCAGCAGAATCCTACCAATCCGGTGGTAGTGAAGAACGTTTAGGTAAACTCTTAGTACCGAAATATCGTGATGATGTATTTATCATGTCTAAAACAACTGCGCGTGATGCAGATACTGCCAGAAAACATCTTGAAGGAACTCTTGCACGTCTTAATACTGACCAAATAGACCTTTGGCAAGTACACGCTGTTCGTAATCCTGAGGATGTTGATGGTAGGGTAAATGGCGGTGTATTTGATGTGATGGAAGAAGCTAAGAATTCAGGTAAAACAAGATTTATTGGTTTTACAGGACATACAAGCCCTTCTGCTCATCAACGTGTGATGCATCACTCTGATATATTTGATGCTTGTCAGTTGCCCGTGAATTTAACCGATATTAATTATGAAAGTTTTATTGAAACGATTATACCTAAACTCGTTGAACGAAATATAGGTGTAATAGGTATGAAATCGTTGGCAAATGGAGGATTCTTTGGCGGAACAAAACACGGTAGACATGGTCCGAATCCGAGAGTCATTCCTAATAGGGTAAGTATATCTGAGGCAATCCGTTTTGTCTGGTCATTTCCTGTGAGTACACTTGTTACTGGACCTGATAATGCGCAACAAATGAAAGAGAAAATAGATTTAGCGAAGAAATTCAATGGAATGAAAGAGGATGAGCGTCAGAAGTTAATAGAAAAGGTCGCGGATATGGCAGGTAGGACAGTAGAGTTTTATAAGGCTTGATGTTCAGTGTTAGGTTATAGTGAACTTTAGAATTAATTGAATACATCTGTTAGAGGATCTCTACATACACAATCTAAAGAATGTGCTACAATCACGGGCACGATCTAAAAGAATGTGCTACATACACCAACACAATCTAAAAGAATGTGCTACAATCACGGGCACAATCTAACAGATTGTGCTACAATCACGGGCACAATCTAACAGATTGTGCTACAAATACCAACACAATCTAAAAGAATGTGCTACATACACCAACACAATCTAAAAGAATGTGCTACATACACCAACACAATCTAAAAGAATGTGCTACATACACCAACACAATCTAAAAGAATGTGCTACATACACAATCTAAATGAAGATTAATTTAATCATTCGGTAATATCTTGACGAAATCCGGTACGGTTACAAACCGCACCTACCGGGGCAGCGGTAAATTAGAATTACCGATTTTAATAATTAAACTTCATACAGATTGTGCTACAAATACCAACACAATCTAACAGATGGTTTACTATACTTGTTCTCCAAAATGACTTGCGATAAGGGTTAAATCTAAGATGTTAACCTTCCCATCTCCGTTAACATCGGCATTAGAAGGTGGATTATCAACACCAAAATATGATGCTACAAAAGTAAGATCAAGTATGTTGACTTGCCCATCATTGTTTACATCCCACGGCGTGTTTGATTGTGGTTCAAGGATTTCAGCATTCTCTATAACAGTAGGTAGAGAAATGCCACCGAGAGCGCCAATTATCACATCAGATAGAATTAATTCTGTAGCAGTTGCATTAATTACCTCAAAGGTTATTGTTACTAACGTTCCAATATGTTCTTTAGCAATTGTGTCAGTGGAGATTTGTGCAAAAGAGATTTGACCATTTTCCACTTTTGTAGCCACTGGAAACACGTTACCAGTCAGAAATGTACCATGTTCTAATGAAACAAATTGAAGAGCAGTAGTATCATAGTTCAATATCCCTTCGTATCCACCAACATTGAATCCATCCTCTATGTCAACAGTGATAGTAAGTAAATCCCCTACAGGAGGTGATTCTAATGAGGATGGAGAAATCTTAACGAAAATATTCATTATGATCTCAATATTTAGAATTACAGCGAGTTCATCAATGGCATCAGGATTTTGAAGTAATAATTGAACATCTGGATCAGATAATACTGTTTTCAGTTCAACATCTTCTTTCATTAAAGTGATGAATTCTTCGTCAATATGAACCAGTATGGTCTTAAGTAGGTCTGGATCCTCAATGACGAGTTTAATTGTAGCGGGTGGTAACCGTTCTTGATTTTTAGGTTTCTTAATTTCTCCAAGTACTTCTGGTAGAATCAGGAGTATATCTTCTCTTTCAAAAAAGTCAACATATCTATCGTAAATTCTCTCAGCCAGACTCAGTAAACTTTCCTGAATTATTTCATTCAGTTCATCTATGGCGTCAGGATTTTGTAGTAATTCTTGTACATCAGGATCTCTAAGGAAAGACTGAATTAACTGATCCTCTTTTAATAACGTTATAAACTTTTCATCTATATCAGGTAAAAAAGTCTCGATTAGATCTGGTTTATCCACGACAAGATTAATCGTTGCTGGATTTAGAAGTTCCTGATTTTCTGGTTTCTTTAATTCTTCTAATACGATAGGAATAAGTTCTAATATATCCTCTCTTAAAAGAAGTGCTTCATATTTCTCAAATACTCTCTGTGCAAGTGTTGGGGTTTGTGCGTTTAATATTGGAACGAAATATGTAGTCAAGAGAATGATAATAAACAGCGTGAGTATGTGTGATACCATTTTATTTTTCATAATATAAATCTGCCAAAAGAAATTTTAGTTTTTCAATTGAATTAGATTTATGGTGAATCTGAATTCAATAAATTGTATATTTGTAGCGGTTGATTATGGATTCGTTATTAGGAATAATGATTATAGTATGGTAATAATATCGGCAACGAAGCCAATATTATTACCTGCTCATTAATTAATGAATAAAAAATTATCGATTATATCTGTAAATCATCTGCAGCAGGATTATCTTTAAAACCACCTGCCATAATGTTGTTATATGGTTCATTTGGATCTCTTCCAACAGGTCGCATGTCAGGAGTGTGATATCCAAAGCGTACAGCTTTTCTCCATTGGTCTGTGCGATTGACTTCTGACCAATGAATCAAACAATAACTAAAGAAAATCACATCCCCAGCATTTGCCGGTACAGGAATAGAGTCAATAAAGTCCGGATGGAATTTGTCAGTGGGTAGGTGGGGTGCAGTACCTTCACCGGTGATGTGTTCGCGTGGACCTTCTTTATGACTCCCTGGAACAACTCTTAAAGCACCACTTTCAAAAGGAGCATCATCCAGATGAACAAGACAATCAACAAAATCAAGCCCATCATGCGGGTAGAATGGGTAGTCTTGATGCATAGGGAAAGGAGTGCCTTTTTCAGGAGGTTTTGCATGTAAGACAGTATGGTGCCATTGGACTCTATCTCCAATAAGAGATTGAACAGCTCCAGTTAGACGTTCATGGAAGATGACTCTACCCCAAGCTGCGGAATAAAAATGTGGATTGTGCATAAACACAGCTTTAGTCGTTTGTTGATCTTCTTCATTTAGATACTTTGTCCGCCAAGGACCAGGCCAACCAATTGTTTCCTGTCCCCAATTATTGATAATGCGCACCATTTCAGATGCCAATTCTTCTGTATCCTCAGTAGAAAAAAGTTGATCTACTTTGAGATATCCATTCTCGTTATAAAAATCAACTTGTTCTTGGGTTAGCATTAGAAACACCTCTATAAAATATGAGAGTTAGATTTATTAAGATTTTAAGCACAAGAGAGAATAAAAGTCAATAAATTATTAACACTAAACCTGTAGGTGTCAATTGTTCAGTTAAATGGAAGTCAGATAACCGTTAGTTGTGTGCTATCAATTATCGGGGTATAAGTTTCTTATGAATTTGTAAAAGTCTATTTAGTTCTTGAATTGGTTTTTCAGCGTCATCAACCCGTAGATCAATATATCGGTCATTAAACCCGCTATATCCACCGTTTTTTTTAACGATTAATAATGCAGCAGATTGTTGTCCTCGTTTATCTCCACCACTTTTCTGACCAGCAAAAAGAGCAGCAATTAATTTATCCGCCAATTCTCCTTTTGTTTTCTCAAATGTCAATCCCATGTTTTCTACCACATCTTCTCCAGTAAGTAAATTGCCTTGTGCGGTGTAATTCTCGCCAGAATAAGCCCCAGCCCAATCATGACATTCTTCACCAGTAAAGTTTGCCACATTTCCCTTTGCGTCAATAATACCCACCTGACGTGTTTTACTTCCAGGATCATCTTCAATCAGATGGTCTAAAGTTTGTTGTGTAGAGAGTCCTATCTTCAATAGTTCTAATCCTCTGGGTCCATAAGTAGTATTTGCCCAAGATTGGGTTGCGACAGCACCGATCCCGGCTTCAGCCCATGGTACAACAGAACCCACAGCGAAAAACTTTGATTGAACAGCAACACCTAACTCATTATTTTCAGGATCAAAACCGACGATAGAAAAAGTTGAAATTGTTGTCATGGTAGGATATCGTAACTCATCATTTGTATATGGTGAAATATTGACATAATTACACACCTTATTTGTGAATCAACGTCGAATACGCTTTTGGTATTCGTCGGGAGCGATCTCCGAATCGCGATCAAACCCTTTGACAATTGGGAATCGGAATACAAATCAAGGAATCAACGGTATGAATGCTGTTTAGCATTCACCGGGTATGAATGCCTTATTGGCATTCCCCGCCTACAAGACAGTATGTGGAATTAATTATATAATCTACCATAGTATCAATGAAGTTTGTGTTTTCTTGGTATATAGATTATTCTTCAAATCTAATTCTCAATGCAGCGGCATGCCCTTCTAATCCTTCAATTTGAGCGAGTTCAACAGCATCAGGTGTGACCTTCTCTAATGCAGTTTTTGTATATGATATTAAGCTTGTCTTCTTTAGGAAATCATCAACACTTAATGGAGATGCGTAACGGGCAGCCCTTCCTGTAGGTAAAATATGGTTAGGACCGGCGATGTAATCACCTACGGCTTCAGGAGAATAAGGACCGATAAGAATTGCTCCAGCATTTCTAATATGTCCTATCCGATCAAACGGATCTTCCAAATGTAATTCTACATGTTCAGGTGCAATATTGTTTGTAAGATCTATTGCTTCATCAATATCATTCACTAAAAAGGCACCACCATAATTTTCAAATGCTTTAACGAGTTCATATTGTCGTGGAAAAGTGCGTGCTTGTATTTCAACAGCTGCTTTTACTTGTTCAGCAAACCCTCGTGATGTAGTAATTAGAATAGCGGAACATTCAGGACCGTGTTCAGCTTGAGAAATTAGGTCAGCAGCAACATAATCTGGGTCAGCAGTACTGTCTGCAATGACGAGAATCTCACTGGGACCTGCTAATTTATCAATATCTACGTAGCCATATACCTCTTTTTTTGCGAGTTGTACATATAGGTTGCCAGGACCTACGATTTTGTCTACTGGTGAAATTGTCTCAGTTCCATAAGCCATAGCCCCAACAGCCTGTGCACCGCCACATTTATATATTTCATCAATTTCACATTCAGCTGCAGCAACTAACATGTGTGGATTAATTTGCCGATTCCTCATTGGACCCATACATACTACAATTTCTTCGACACCTGCAACTTTTGCAGGAACAACACTCATCAACAGTGATGAAACTAAGAGTTGACTGACAGAAGGCACACAAACCCCTACCCGTTTAAGTGGGTTGATTATATGTCCAAGTAAGACGCCATCTTGTTCAGTAGAAAACCATGATGACCTAATTTGCTTTTGATGAAAATCTTGAATGTTTTTCTTAGCATGCTTAATTGCGTCAATAAAGTCTTCTTTAACCTCAGAATATGCGTTTTTGAATTCTTTTGGTTGAACTCTGAGACCTTTGGAAGTTAGGCGTGGTGCGTCAAATTTGCGAGTATATCGGGCAACAGCTTTATCACCTTCATCTTGTACATCTGACAAAGTACGTCTAACCGTTTTGAGAATATCTTCATCTGTTAATCTACCGCGTTCATTCAACTTGTTAAGAAATCTTTCGGCTTCAGGAGTTTGTATATCAAGTATCTGAAACATCAATCTATATTGCTCCGTATCATTTAACCGTATCCATTCTAACTTAATTAGTATCATCTATCCTTTTTATTTTAGCGCCAATACTATTTAATTTTTCTTCAATTGCTTCGTATCCTCTATCAATATGGTATATTCTTGAGACAACGGTCTCTCCAATAGCTGCCATCCCAGCAATAACGAGTACTGCTCCAGCGCGTAGATCAGAAGCCATAACGGGTGCACCACTGAGAGATGAAACACCATTTATGATTGCTTTGCGTCCATCAAGTCTGATGTCAGCCCCCATTCTATTCAGTTCAGCGGTATGGATATATCTATCGGTATGTACATTTTCAGTAATAGTACTTGTACCAGAAGCGAGACATAATAAACCCATAATTTGTGCTTGCATATCAGTAGGAAAGCCTGGAAATGGAACAGTTTTGACATTAACAGCTTTTAGTTGTCGTGGTGTGGTTACTCTAACACCCTGTTCATCCCAATCTAAATCCACACCCATTTCAGTTAATTTGGTTGAGACAGCAGGAAGTTGCTCTTGTGTAATACCCTCAATATAGACATTTCCATTGGTAATGGCACTTGCCACCATAAATGTCCCTGCCTCAATATCATCAGAAATGACATCATATTCTGTACCATGTAATTGTTTAACACCATGAATACTTAAGGTGTCAGTTCCGATACCATCAATATCAGCACCCATTGCAATCAGGAAGTTTGCAAGGTCAGTAATATGTGGTTCTCGTGCAGCCCCATTAATTACAGTAGTTCCTTCAGCTAAAGTGGCAGCCATCATAACGTTTGCGGTAGCCCCGACACTTGGACCATGTTGTCCGATTAAATCTATATCTGTACCGATTAATTTCCTTGCTTGTGCATAAATATAACCTTCTTTTACGTCTACTTGTGCTCCCAAATGTGTTAGACCGCGGATATGTAAATCCACCGGTCGAGGACCAATTGCACATCCTCCAGGAAAAGACACCTTTGCGCGACCAAGTTTTGCAACGAGTGGACCGAGTACATAAATTGAAGCTCTCATCTTACGTACTAAATCATAGGGTGCTTCATATTCCAGACGATTGATTGGTTCAATACATAGTGTAGAATTCTTTAATTTTGTTGTTGCTCCAAGTCCTTCTAATACAGCACTTAATGTGCGTACATCAGTTAGATTTGGCACATTGTTTAATACAGTCGTACTATCTCCCAGAATAGCAGCAGCAACAGCGATTGGAAGAACTGCGTTCTTTGAACCGCCAATCTGTATTTTCCCTTCAAGTCTTGTTCCGCCATTGACAATGAATTTTTCCATTTTTTCCTCTATTTATGTACCCGTATATATTATAATTGTTATCGTTTGATGTTTTATACTTTTATTTTGCATAAACGATGCCAATGACTTTCTTGTTACAATTACTGATATTATAGGAATTAGTTTATTAATTATTGTATAAATTAAACCACATGTTGTGTTGAATGACTCATACAAGTACCTATATTGAATTATATCATGCTTATATGTCATCATCTAAGTATTTGATGTAGATAAAATCAGAGTAAGGTAATACCTAAGATTAAACCAAATTGGTGTCAATTAAGGAATTCGTTCCTATTCTTAGGTGTAGACATAACACCAGCAGGACGGATTGGGTATAGTTAATGCGTCTGTTCCCAAAGGGGTGGCAGGTGTCTATACGTGAACTTATTGATTCACCAGTGTGTCAATAGAGTATACTGTTGGGTTTCGTGCCTCAACCCAACCTACAAGAAGAGTAATTATAAGGTGATTTCTGAGAAATAGAGTTGTACTTCTGGTTTATGTGGGATGGCATGTAATACCGTACAACCTAAAAGACATGCATAAAAAGAGAAAATCTCATTTAGAAATTGTATTAGAAATAAGCTATTCTATGTATTATCTGTGGAATCTTTTAACTTGACAGAAGCGTTTTTATACCTTAGAATTTGATAAATGGAAAATCGGATTCAACCTTATGACTACTGGTCGAAAACCAAATCACAATTCCCGATATATAGACGAGATAAACTGTCTAACTATATGGGGTGTTGGATTAATAGGTGGATCGCTTGGTTTAGCGTTAAAAAGGAATGGATTCAAAGGAAAACTGGTAGGTTTAGGTAGAAACTTAGAACGTTTACAAGTTGCCTTAGACCTTGATGCTGTTGACTCAATAACTACCGATATTCAAGAAGGGATTTTTGAGAGTGAGTTAATAGTATTATGTACACCCGTTAGTATTGTTCCAGATAATGTTCTACAGATAGCGAAATTTCAACAGACCCAAAATAGACACACTTTAATAACCGATGTAGGAAGTACAAAATCCTCGTTAGTAAGAACTATTGAAAGAGAATTAGAATCCTTAAATTCAGATACCGTATCTTTCGTTGGTGGTCATCCGATGGCAGGATCACATGAAAGGGGTGTTAAATCAGCAAAACACAACATGTTTGAAGGAGCGAAATGTATCATCACACCAACAGAAGCTACTGATGAACATTCCCTGAATAGAATTAGAGATTTGTGGAATTTTGTTGGATCCCAGACTCATGAATGTTCACCTGAAGTCCATGATTTACTGATTGGTGCGGCGAGTCATTTTCCCCATTTAATCGCGAGTCTCCTAACAAACACAGTAGCAGATGTTATAACTCCAAATGGTAGAGCATTGGATTTTACTGCCACAGGATTTCGCGATACGACGCGTATTGCTGCCGGTTCACCTGATTTGTGGACTGGTATTTTTATGCATAATAATCAAGTAATGATTTCATTAATAGATGATTTTGTGAATAGATTAACTGACTTAAAAGACCTACTTAGATCTAATGATAATGTTGAAATAGACCGTATTCTGAGTGAAGCAGTAACAACTGTGAAAGAGAAAATGGTATAATTTTATAAATGAAGAAACCTGTTAATCATATAAAGATTGCGATGGATGGTCCTGCGGGATCTGGTAAGAGTACAGTTGCTCAGAAAGTTGCAGAAAAACTCGGCTTGTTGTATCTTGATTCAGGAGCAATGTATAGAGCCGTTACAGTTTTAGCAATCGAAAATGGAGTTGAAACGAATATCCCGGAACTCATTAAATTGGTAAAAAACTGTCATATCGAATTTAGTGAAAATGGAAAATCGATATTTCTCAATTCCGAGGACATTTCTACCCAGATACGTACCCCCGAAGTAAATACCTTAGTAGCGGATATTGCGAAAATACAGCAAATTCGGATAGAAATAGTTCGACACCAGAGGAGAATTGGAGAGGAAGGAAGTATCATTGCAGAAGGAAGGGATCTGACGACCATCGTTTTTCCAGATGCCGATTATAAATTCTACCTTGATGCATCCGTAAAGGAAAGAGCAAAACGCCGGTATGAAGAACTTCAGTCACAAAACGTGAATACTACATTGGAATTTGTAGAAGAGGCAATACGTACACGAGATGAGAAGGACACCACAAGAGAGCATAGTCCCCTTCGTACCTCTCAAGATGCTATCCGTGTGGATACAACTGGCAAGACCATAGATGAAGTGGTAGATTATATAATTTCTAAGGTTTCAACCGAAAATTACCAACATAGAACTGAAAAGAAGGATTAGCATCGTTAGCTAATATAGGTTTTACTATGGATTACACAAAATATGCAACCTACCTCCCACGTCGTCTATACAGGTGGAGTCACCGACTGACAAGACTCTTTTTTAAGATCATGGGTAATATGAAAGTAAGTGGTGTGGATAATATACCTAACGAAGGTGGTGTATTAATTGTATCTAACCATATTAGTCTATTAGATCCAGTAATTGTAGGTTCAGCGGTAAATCGTGAGGTACATTTCATGGCACGTAGTGATGTTTTTAAAGTGCCTCTTTTGGGTAAAATAATCACAGCTTATAATGCTTTTCCTGTTAATAGATGGGCGCCGGACTTGGGTGCGTTAAGAAGGACAATCTCACTATTGAAGGCAGGTAATGCTGTTCTTATGTTTCCAGAAGGAACGCGTAGTGCTGATGGAACATTAGGAAAAACAAATGATGGTGCGTGTTTTATTGCTCATCGTGCGAATGTACCTACAATTCCAGTTTACCATAGTGGTGTACAAAAAATGTTACCTCGTGGGAGCAGGCGTTTACGTAGAGCGAAACTTTCGGTCTCATTTGGTGAACCAATTGATTTTTCTGAAATAGTGGAAACAGAAGTAAAACGTGAAATGTATCAACAGATGGGAATTCGGATGATAGATGCAATAACAAGATTATCCAAGGATAAAAGCCATCAATAGTAATCGTTAATTATTGAATGTGACGAATTCAATTTATGGCATTTGCTAAGATATTTATCACATCACCTTCTTGAACAATATATGCTTTCCCTTCAGCCCTTAACATACCTTTATTCTTTGCTTGTGTGAATCCTTGAGAACTCACTAAATCCTTCCAATTTATACATTCAGCTCTTATAAAACCTTGTGCAAAATCTGTATGAATTAGACCTGCTGCTTCAACTGCAGTTTGTCCACTTTTTAGCGTCCATGCCCGTACTTCTTTTGGTCCACCCGTGAAAAAGGTAATCAATCCCATTAAATTATATGATGTATGTATAAACCTATCTAAAGCGGAATTATTCAAACCCATTTCAGATAAGAATATAGCGGCATCTTCAGCATCGAGTTGTGCGATTTCCATCTCTAATTGTGCTGCCAGTACAATAACAGCGGTATGATCTTGTTCTTCATATTTTAAAATAGGATTTATAAGTTCCTCAGAGTATTGTAATTGTTTTTCTCCTATATTGCAGATAATTAATAACGGTTTCAAGGTTAAAAAACCATATCCACGAATTATTTTCTCATCATTTTCTGATATGGTGAGAGAACGTAAGGGGATCCCCTCTTCTAAGGAATCTTTACATTTTTCTAAAATACGAAATTCATTTAGAAGTTCTTGTGTTTTCTGATTCTTTAGTTGTTTTTCAAGTCTTTCCAATCTACCAAGTATAATTTGCAGGTCAGACATTATGAATTCTATATTTACAGTATCAATATCTCTTTCAGGATCTATTGTACCGTCAACATGTGGAATACTATCATCCTCAAATATTCTAACAACATGTGCGAGTGAATCAACAGTACGTAATTCAGCCAAGAAAGCACTATCTAATTCTGATAGATTGGATGAATCAACATCCGTTTTTATATTTGCAAATTCTGTTCCTCCACCATCAACATAATCAATAGTTGCGTTTATTATATTATCTGCCCCAAAAATTGGAACTAACTGACTTAGTCTATCATCAGGGATGGGAACAGTACTAAGATTCATTTTTTTATTACCCGTATAACCACCAATTTCAGCATTCGATCTTGCAAGTGCATTAAAGACAGTGGTCTTACCTACATGTGGACGGCCAACAATTCCTATTTTCATCTTACTTATTTTTCTGTTTATAAAACCTTGGTATGTGAGAATCACTTAATTACAGTAACATTACGAATATAATTTGATACGAAAATTTATTACAATGATTTGTATTTGACTACATTCTGAGATAATGGTAATATTTCCATGAATTGTATGACTATAAACTATCTAAGGAACTAAGCATGAGTACTCAAAATCGAAATTGGAAAAGGCATATTACGAAGGCATTAACGATATTACTATTTTTCATGGTTTTTCTGTCAATTATACAGTGGTTTATTATACAAGCATTATTTGGTTTTGGTACAGAAATGCTCAAAGATGGTATGGTAAGGCAAGCTCCAGATGGGGTTAATCGTGAATTTATCGTTAATACATTTGAACGAGTTAAAATGCGTTTCACTCAATTGCCATTTAGTTTTATCACAGGACAATTAGATTTACGAAAATTAAAAGCTGCTGGTGAATATGCTATAGTTGCAAATGAAGATGAGACTTGGGAAGCGGATGAGATTAACAATCTGTTACAGATCCTTAATGCTTCAGTCGGTTTCAAACAGGAAACAGAGTGATTAATGTCCCTACAAATTACACCACCCTACGAGAAGTTTTCTTATGCTTACGATAGGATGATGAAGAATGTGAATTATCCACGTTGGATGCAATATATTGAATCAATCTTTGAAAAATACGGTTCAAAACCGAATAAGATTCTTGATGTGGCATGTGGTACAGGAACATTAACACTGCTCTTAGCTGCCAAAGGATATGAAATGACTGGAATCGATAGAGCATCAGGTATGTTAGAAATAGCACGGCAGAAAGCTGCCGATCAAGAATTGAGTATTACATTTCATCAAGGGGATATGCTTGATATAGATTTAAATGATAGGTTTGATGCAATCCTTTGTACCTACGACAGTATCAACTATGCCTGTAATGAAGATGAACTATGTAGCACATTTAACTCCATATCCTCCCATCTTCAACCTGACGGTCTTTTCATTTTTGATGTGACAACCGAACGGAACATCGTAGAACACTTTCATAATAAGACGTTTTCGGAGAACCACGAGGATTACTCATATATTTGGAAGAATAACTATCTCCACCACTCCAAATTGTGTCGAACATTTTTGACCTTCTTTATAAAAGAAGGAGATGTATTTAGAAGGTATGAAGAGATACACAATCAAAGGATTTTCGATGTGGCAACTGTAAACGAATTACTTGTATCTTCAGGATATAAGTTGTTAAGTGCGTATGATATGTATACCTTCAATAGATGGACACGTAATTCTGATCGAATTAACTTTACAGCCCAATTGGTTTAATGTATACATCCACATTCGTTTTTATAGTGTACCTTACAATCCTTGTACGATTAGATCTCCAACTTCTTCAGTTGTATACCCCATTCGTCCTGCACCAAGGTCTTTAATTTTGCCACTTGCGAGCAAACTACTAACAGAATTTTCTACTTTTTTGGCAGCATCATAGTGTCCAAGATGGTCTAACATCATACCAGCTGCACCAACAGCAGCAATTGGATTTATTTGATTCTTACCTGTATATCGTGGCGCGGATCCATGAATGGGTTCAAACATAGCAACACTCTCTGGATTGAGATTACCGGAAGCAGCGACACCCATTCCACCTTGAATCATTGCGCCAAGGTCGGTAATGATGTCTCCAAACATATTACATGTAACAATTACGTCGAACCATTCAGGATTCTTCACCATCCACATCGTGATAGCATCAACAAAAGCATATTCTTTCTTGATATCCGTATAGTCTTCTGCGACCTCATCAAAAACGCGTCTCCACAGATCGTGTGCATAGGTTAGAACGTTTGCCTTGTCGCACAGTGTAAGTGTGTTTTCTTTGTTTCTCTTTTGCGTCAACTCAAATGCATATCTGACACATCGTTCAACACCTTTATATGTGTTAATCATTTCTTGGATTACTACTTCATCTTTTGTTCCACGTTTTAGGAAACCACCGATTCCAGCATATAATCCTTCAGTGTTTTCTCTAACGATAATAAAGTCTATATCTTCAGGACCTTTATCCTTTAATGGAGTTGGAACCCCTGGGTATAGTTTAACAGGCCGTAGGTTTATATACAGATCAAGTTCGAACCGTACCTTTAGTAAGATTCCCTTTTCTAATATACCGGGTTTAACATCTGGATGTCCGATTGCCCCTAAATAAATTGCATCAAGTCCACGTAATTCTTCTAAAACTGATTCAGGTAACACTTCGCCAGTTGCAAGATATCGGTCTCCTCCGACATCATATTCAACGGTTTCATATTTAATACCTTCTTGTTCTGCTGCAGCCCCGAATACTTTCATTGCCTCGCGTGTGACTTCGGGGCCTATTCCGTCTCCAGGAATGAGACCGATTTTATACATTAACTTACTCCATACTGTTTGCATAAATAATTGATGGTATATTTTAACATGAAAAGGGAGGTATTGCAAATTTTGAGAAGTCTAAAGAATAGGATAGTGCTCTTGTTTTACTCTTATTCTGTATACGAAGTAATCCTGTAAAGTCGATGAAATATTAATTCTTGATGAATGACAATATGCTATAATACTGTTAGATTGATAAGAAAATAATGTATTCTTAATTTAATGGATCCTACCTTTACAACGGTGAACGAGATATATGATTGAAAATAGTGATGGGTATTTCCTTCTAATACCCTTTCTATTATTTTTTTCCCCATTAGCGATAGCTATAAATGAAGAGTTGTGCGGCACAAACTAAAAGTTTATGCTACAAAAGAGATTCGTAATATATCAGAAACGGTATAACATTAGTTTATTGGTTCATATGTCAGCCATAAATAGGATCTTAATCGTCAATACCAAAATAGTTTATTCCGATTACCCATTATAATTGTCGTGCAAATATGTTCTTAATGGAGAAGTACTTTGCTCAGTGAATCAGAATTAACCCGTCTACTATCAAAATTTCAGGATCTAAAGATCTTAGTAGTAGGAGATTTCTATCTTGATGCATATTGGTATATAGATAAAACACGTTCAACCTTATCATTGGAAACCCCTTGGCATACTAATCCTGTAAGCGAACAGTTCTACAGTCCCGGTGCAGCAGGAACAGTTACGAATAATTTGAAGGGTTTAGGGGTTGGGACAGTTTATACCTTAGGTGTAATTGGTAATGATAATTTTGGTAGGACTTTACTGACATGCCTTCAAGATACAGGTTGTATTACAGACAAGATGATTGAAGAGACGAATTGGGTAACTCCAACATACTTGAAACCTATACACCGTGGTATTGAAGGAATAGAGACAGAAGGTCCCCGATTTGATATTGAGAACACCGTACCGTTTAACAAGAAAGTAGAGGATAACTTAATAACTACCCTACATAATTTCGTTCCTCTGGTTGATGGAATTATAATCGGTGATCAGATGCCAATTGAGAATTTGGGTGTAATAACAAGCAATGTACGAGAAGAATTGTGTAATTTAGGGGATAAATATCCTGATAAGATTTTCTTTGCAGATTCTCGGACACGTATTGGTGAATATACAGATGTAATTATCAAACCGAATCGATTTGAAGCTGCTCGTGCTGTAGATCCGAATTGTGATTTGAAGAAAGTAGATATTGAATCTACAAAACAAGCAGCAATCAGTCTGACCGAAAATACAAAAAGAACTGTTTACATAACACTCGGTGATAATGGTATCCTTGTCTATAACAAAGAAGTCTTTACACATATTGCGGGAAATGAGAGTAAGGATAAAGTAGATCCTGTTGGTGCGGGGGATAGTGTATCAGCAGGACTTGTATCAACGCTATGTTGTTTAGGAAGGGATGCGGTAATTAAGGCTGCCTATATTGGAAATTTAGTTGCATCAATTACAGTTACAAAGATTGGCACCACTGGAACAGCATCACCAGAAGAATTACTTGAGAAGCATAGGAGCTTAAATGGACGTTTTTGAAGTAATCATGAACCGCCGAAGTCATCGTGGTGAGTTTACGGATTCTCCCATTGAGGAAATGGACTTAGAAAAGATAATAGAAGCTGCACGATGGGCACCATCTCCATTTAATGTACAACCGTGGGAATTATTAATTATTCGTGAGGAACAGAGTAAATTTGAACTTGCCGACCTAACTGAACAAGCGATAATAGAACAATTTAAAGACAAACAATTTTTGGAAGACAATGCACGTTGGATGTGTACCTCAAATGAGGAATGGCACACTCGTGGTGATGGAGTTCTTTTAAGTGACCATGTCTCATTACCCAAATTATTTGATACACTTCCTAAGAAATTAACAGGTAATATCCTAAGAACCTTATTAAACAATATTAGTTCATTAAGTATATTGGGTCATTTAGGAATAGGTAAGATGCCGGCAAAAGAAATTGCAGCACAAGTTAAAGAATCCCCCGTATTGATATTGGTTGTTATGAATACAGAACGGCGTCCCCCTGGGGATGGAGGAACTCGATGGATGTGGTTAAGCGTTGGGATGTTTATACAGAATATGCTCTTGGCAGCCTCATCCTTAGATATCGGTATTCAGTTTATTAGTGCTCCGTTGGAAAGTGAAGAAGATCGAGACAAAATACGAAAGTTATTCAATTTTGCTGACAACCATGAAATAATGACACTATTAAGGTTGGGTTATATAAATACTGATGAAGTAAATTCTGTAAGGATGAAAGCCACAGAGTTTATACATTATGAAAAATATTCAGATTAATTATGGGTAAGTAGGTAGGTTATTGTAAGGAAATTTATTTAGGTGTTGGTCAACTCATCATTATAGGCAAATAAAGCTGGTGTTCCACCCGTATGTAGAAAAATAACAACGTCCTCTTTACTGAACTTACCGGCTTTAATATGGTCAATAAGACACGCCATCGCCTTAGCAGTATAAACTGGATCAAGGATAATCCCTTCACTGTTGGCAACTAAACGTAATGCTGCAATACACTCAGGAGTAAGGTATCCATATCCTGAGCCAATGTAATCATCAGTGTTAAGAATATCTGAATCAGAAACCTGTGTATCCAAATTGAGAATGGACGCAGCAGAATTCCCAGCCTCTCGTATACGATCAATCTTGCCTTCCCAGTGTATTGGTGCACAGGCATAGGGTTTCATTTTCATATCAAGAACTTTCGTTCCAAGAACTAATCCTGCCTGAGTTCCTCCTACAGAGGAGGTATATATCCAATCAGCCTCTATCCCTAATTGTTCTTGCTGCTGATAGATTTCAGTGATACACCAAGTGAAAGCAACAGCAGCGAGTGCTGTTGAACGAGGTGAAGCGATTACATAAGGTTTTAGACCTTGTGTTTTTAATGTTTCTGCTAAATCGTATTTATGTTTCTCTAATTCTGTACCAAATGGAACATCAACGATTTCAATGTCAGCCCCAGTTAGATTATCTAATAACAGATTCCCTTGTAGAATACTCTTATGGTCTCGTGATAATCTGAGATAACAATTTAAACCGAGTTTTCCACATGCAGCAGCGGCTTGTCTACAATGATTTGATTGTGAAGCTGCACCGTGGACGATGGTATCTGCCCCTTGGTGGACTGCTTCACCTATGGTAAAGGTCAACTGTCTTACTTTATTCCCCCCAAATGCTAATCCTGAACAATCCTCTCTTTTGATAAAAATGCGCGGACCACCCAAAACCTCTGATAAGCGTGGACACTCCTCAAGCGGAGTTGGGAAATGTCCAATTTCTACTTTGGGTATCTGTGCAATATTTTGAAGAAGGGTATTGAGTTTGGTCACAATTATTCAGATTGTACAACGACAGCGGATTGAATAATCCTACTACCGTCTTTAGATTGTATTCCGGGTGTAATCACTTCAACCACAGTATTGCTTTCACAATCACTTTTCCGTTTCTCTCTTACCTCATGTAAATTTGGAGAGACCTTTGTTTCTCCCGGTTCAATTGGAATTATTTCACAATCAACTAAATCTAAGAACCAGTTTAATCTTGGCTGAACAGATGCGAGTGAACTGAATTCTATAACAATTGGGAATAGTTTATCTCTAACGAATTCAACTAAAAACCTTTTAAATGCAGGTAGCTTCACTTTTTCGGCATGCTGTAGTTCTAATTTAGACAATTTATCAGTAAAGCGATCCAAGTAAGTTTCACAATCTCTCTGTATATCAACCAAATCTTGTTCAGATGTAGCCACTCTATCAGGGAATAGAGTAGGGGAAGGTGCAGAAATACCCCGTGTCTGTTTTAATGTCAGTTTTAATTCATCCTCAATTTCCTCAAGTTTGGTTGCGAGTGTTTCTTTAGTGTCAGTTCCTTGTTTAGCAGATTTTCTCCAGGAACTAATTTCATTAACCATAAGGTTTAACACTAAAACAGCAGCTTCTTCTTCACTCAATTCATTGTAATCCCAATTATCCAATGATATTCCTGAACCGCTATTATAATCATTCTCCAATTGTTCCAAATCGGAATGAAATTTCTCATATAAGGACCGATTTTGTTCCTGAAAATATGTCATTTTGGACCTATTATTTGAGAGACTGAGAACACCACTCAACTGTTTTAATATTCCTTGTCCTCTATTATTACGTTTTCCTCTTGATACAGGTTGGGGAGGAAGGAAGGTTGCAGGCTGTTTGGATGAACTCTTTGGAATAGAAGGCACTTTTATTCTAAATCCAATATCTTCAATTACAGAAGGAAGAGATCGTCCAACATATTGAGCCTTCCGTTTTGGCAAGTTATCAACATCTTCTATAATAGGAAACTCAGCGTCAGTCTCTAACCCATTTTCAGTAAGTTCCGCATTATCAGTTGTTAGATCTGAGTTTTCGTCAATATATTCATCGAGTGTATCAAGTGGATCAATTTCTGATGGAATATCATCAGAATTTTCCTGTGCTTGTTGAATACTACTTAATAGTGCATCATTGATTAGTTCTGAAGATATAGAATGATTTCCATTGCCATTTTCGTTAGGCAAAAAAGTATCAGGATCTGATTCTGGTGTTTCTTGTAGTGTATCCCCCTTATCTTCCTCTATTTCCTCTTCTGATTGGTCTTCTATACCTAATTGTGTTTTTATTTGTTCTAATTCATCAATAATGTTATTTGTATATGTGGAAATGGGTTCATGTTGATCGACATAAAACGCCAATCTATGTGATTGAATTACATCGGATGGAACAATTACATTTTGAGATTCCTCTGACAATTGGAAAGTCACCCAATTAACCCTTCCCCCAGAAGGTTGCTGCTGATACATCACACGTAGACGTCGACCATTTTCTTCTTTATTCTGAACACTCATTATTATATGGGGACCTTTTAAAGAAAAACTAACATCAATTCCACGAAAACTACCTGTTACACTATTCGCTGTCATCCGCCTGTCTCCTTGTAGCTTGGTATGCTCTTAGAGGTAGATTCAATATAGTAATAATTCTAAACTCTTTTTAATTCGGGTGTCCAAACACAAAATATTATTTTGCTATATATGAGTAGGCGTCTGGACGTATTGAATACAAAACCGGTTAATCAGTTCTTAGGATACTTAATTTATGCATTAAGTTAGACCAATACCTATTGTATTTTATATCCTGTTCCCATGATTATATAGATTCTAACGTATGCTATTTAACTTGGGTTACACACCACCATTAGAGAAAACCCTTGTATTATAGATATTGTGATACTTGTTGAATATCATATAATTGATCCTGAGTTTGAAGAGGTGTAATACCATTTCTATTTATTATTCTCATTAGCGTCTGTCAGTTCATAGAATTTAGACTTTCTGGCTGATGAGTTGTACTTTTGCTATATATTTCATTTATCCTATCTTCTGATAACCATTTTCCGAGTTGCTTTAAATCCCCCCGCATTAATAGTATAAAAATACACACCACTTGCTACCTTTTCATTCTTCGTATTTCTACCATCCCAGTGTAAGATATGTTTTCCTTGTGGATGAATTCCATATTGTTTTATTGCGACAAGTATACCTTTCTCATCGTAGATTGATAGACTGAAATCAGTATCTGATGCAAGAGTAATAGGTATCCATGTTTCAGGATTAAATGGATTTGGATAGTTTTGGTATAGCTGATTGAAGGAACCATTTGACAAATCCTTTTGGGTTAGCCCATCCTCTCCCGTGTAGTCTTCAACACTTAAATTACTTGAATCTGTATCAATTTGATATGTATTAAGTTGGTATAAATCTGCGATATATATGGCATTATCAGTGACTAACATATCTGAAGGGGCATGTAATTGTGTATATCGCATTTCTCGATGCATTGAATCGATATTAATGACCTGCATACTTTCGACATCAAGTAAGAATAGGAAATCGTTTTTAACTTTTGCAACTATGGGTATTGTCGTATCTTTGTAAGTTGAAACGATTCTTAGATTATTTTGTTCACTATTATCAAGTTTTATCACACCCAGGTGTGTATCAAGTATGTAGATAAAATCATCGGAGAGGGTAACATTAGTTGCTGCCCCTTCAGTTTGGAAATGGTGTATTGGTCGAGGTAGAGATGGGTTTGAGATATCTAATATATGGACTCCACCCTCAAGTGCAGCAATATAGGCATGAGTGTTATTATGATCTATCTTATACACACTCCCATTCAGATTACGGTTAGAGACAATTCTACTCAATTCAATGTTACTGATGTCTACAACAATAAGGGAACCGGCACAGAGATATGCATAATCACCTATCAACTCAATCTCAGACACTGGATGTTTGGTGTTAATTCTTACAAGGATATCACCTGAAGTAATATCAACGACTTCCATACCATCTTCGAATCCAGTAAAAGCCAAATCCTCAGTCAAGGTGACACATAGTGTTCCTAATTCATGATTTGAAGGAAGATCCTGTATTACACTTCCTGTATACGGATCTGACAATTCCATAACTTTTAGACCTGCTTTCCCATTTGCTATAGCAATTCTTGATTCATTATTAGTTATATCAAGATCATACACAATACCACCAGCATCATAATGCGTTAACCACTTCGGAGAATAGGGATCTGTTATTTCGAAAGTCTGAATGCCCCCTAAACCATCTGCTATATAAACATATTCTTCAGAGGTATCAGTTTTCCATAAAGAAAGACTATTTGCTGACCCGTTTGTAGGATGAGATGTGATTAGTTCGGGTTTGAAAGGATTCCGTATATTAACAATGTGAAACCCTGCATGTATATCAGTAAGATATAGAAAGTCTTGCGTTCGGTATATACTTGAAGCCAGTCCTGGTGTATTTAATGTAGTGATCGGTTTGGGTTCAGCAGGAACATCTACATTTATAATATGTAGGTTGTTAGAAATAAGAAGTATATTGTCATCACTCATTTCAAAGTCAAGTACAGCACGTGGATATGTTCCTTTAACATTGAAACCTCCAAGAGGATCAGGCGTGAGAATATATACACCAACAGCATTATCACTTAAGTATACATCCTCACCCTTAGTTGATACACTCAATGGAATTCCAGTAGGTATGAATGTTCTTTTTGGATGTGGATTCTCCAGGTTATATATGTCGTTTAATCTATAAACCAACAACCCACGTATTGTGTCAAGGGCATAGAGATTTCCATTTGCTATATATATATAACTTGCATCTTGAAATCCCTTTATCGTTTTAAGAATTCTGGGGAGTTGGGGTTTACTTACATCAATCAAATGTATTCCTGATTTACCATCGGCAATGAATACATTTTCTCCATCAGATGCTATACTTCCTGCTGAACCTGGTGTTTCAATTTCACTTATCTTAGTCAGATCTTTTCCTAAGCTGAATACTTCCAATCCCCATTTACTTGTAGTAAATGCAAATCCATTAACTATAGTGATATCTTGATAATTACTGGAAAGATGAAGTTGTGTTCTTGGTTTTATTTGTATTGATGTATTTGATTGGATTATACCGGATGGCGTATTTCGAAAGTTTAAAGGTTGTGTCTTACTTCTGGGAGGGTATTTGACAGATTCTGGTAATGAGATTCGAAACCTGTTATTGGTATTTGGTGTAGGCAAATTATCATCAATACTTAGGTTGATAGGGTTTTTATCTATTGTAGGAATTACGGTGCTGGTAAGAAGCTGTTTATAGGGACTGGTGATAACCACAAGGATTTGAGCTTCTGGCTGTAGTTTTTCTAAAGTAATTGAATATGTTGAGGTATTTTCTGGAATAGAATGTATTGGTAAAACAACTGGTTCTTTGTTATTTGGTAATAAATAGACCATCTTTGCATATAGATCAACCTGTGGATGTCCTTGTAATGAAATCTCCATATTTTCTGGAAGATTCTTGTATAAGAAATATTGAAACCCCCAACTATCAACAGTTCTATTATGCCTTGATGGGTAGGATGTTATCACTGGAATATTAGCTTTGATTCTTCTATTCCTAAGATTCCTATAACTATACTCTGAACCTAAAGCAGGATTATTGAACCAATTGGTAATACCCCAATTTATAAATGTATCAATTAGTTCTATGCCGTTTAGGGATCTTCCTATCCCTTCTAAACCCAGTTTATCCTCTGCTGATATTCTCCTTATAATAGACTTACTCCCATGGTTTTCATATAGGTATAGGAGATACATAAAGGCAGCACCATAATATACATCTGATGTATTTGCAGTTGTAACTGATAGATTCGGTTTTGAGAGATAGTTATCAACGAAAAGTGTATGAACAGTGCCATAAACACCCCATTCTGCAAATGAAGCTAACCCCTCTTCTAACCAGCGCTGATCATTTGTACCACCATTTTGATACCAACTAACCAAATGTGCAAATTCATGTGCTAAACTACTATAAAATGTATGTCTGGCTCTTTCTTTGAATTGATAGATATCCATATAGATAATATCGCGCCTATTACTTGATGGATGGGTTGGATGAAGATCTGTGGGAGAGAAATACCCACCATAATCACGACCCGATTTATTCATCCCAACATCGTGTAATAAGATAGTAATTTTATTATCCCGATCAATACCGGGTTTGAATTCTGATCCAATCCAATCCTGAATACCAGTATAGATTTTCTGGTCGAAAGTCTCAGTGATATTCTTCGCTTCATTTTCTGTGAGTAAGTTCTTGACAGTTGTATCAATATAAATATAACAATTAATGCCAATATAGACACAGGTTGCATTTACAGAAGTTTCAGGAATATGGATATAAAATCTCTCTACTTGTCCCAATTTTACAGGAGGGGCAGGTGCTGCAGGAACGTTTATTATGTTTTCAGAACTATTCTCTTGAATATTGGCATAACGTTCACAAAGTAGAGGTGTGCCACACTTCCAAGGATTAGCATCAACTTTACCTAAGAATATAAGAAATTGAAGAAAGAATAAGATAATTACGATTCGCATAGTCTTAATGTGAATTTGGATTGAAAAACGATTCCAATAGCATGAATTATTCATATAAGATTTATTCTGATCATGATTATTTCCATATCTATGTCAACCAGAATATGATACCATTTATCAGAATGATGATGTCTAACGGGTTGATGTGTTATGTCATTTAGAAATGGCATTAGATGTAATAGTCGTAAATTGAACTTTTAATCCTAATATCCTAACAACCTAATTAGGTGCAAAAACAGACTTTTAATCCTAAATTCCCTGATCAATAATCGTGAAAATGTTGATTTTTTCACTGTTGTGAAAAAGTGTCGAAAAACTGAAAAAAGTTACACTTTTTGACACATTCTGTGTCATTGAAATTGGTGTAAAATACCCCTCTAACCACTGTCATAGACTGACTTTACTCCACTTTGAATTAACTTTTTAAGAATTTGCATAAAGTGTGATTTTGTGTTTTTGTTGTGCTTGCGAATTTTGACAATTTCAACCTGCGTATTATAGTTGATTTTTTGACATAAAGATAGTTGTGGTATTTAGGATCGTTTTTATAGATTTTCATCATTTATTCTCTAATTTTATACTTCTCATAAAGGTTATAATTTTTAGTAGGATTTACTCAAGTCATCTAAATATCTTAAATCAATTTTGTGCTTGGTAGTATATGTATGTTATCTTAATTTGCTACCAATAATTATTTGTACTTGGAAACCTATCTTTAATTAATGAAATATGTTGATAGTTAGCCAATATTCTGTATCATAGGTTTACAGTTTGAGCTAAAAAGTAGCACTTGATAATATTAGATGTTATATATAGATTTTTTCTTCATTTAATTTTAAATTTTGTAGAAATATGAAAAAACAAACCTACGAATACCTTGAACATACTGCTGATGCTGGAATGCGTGTTTGGGGAGACTCAGTTGATTTACTATTTACGAATGCAGCAATGGGATTATTTGGAATGATGGCTGTCATTGATTCAATTGATGAGACAGTGTCAATGGATATTGAAGTAAGAGCAGATTCTATAGAAATGTTATTGGTAGCATGGTTAGATGAATTAATTTATCAACATGAGGTAGAAGAGCTATTTTTTAAACGCGTCGAGATTTTAAGCATTAACTCTGAAGAATTATTTGCACGTGTACATGGTGAACCAACCAATTTTGATAAACATATCGTCTATACAGAAATAAAGGCAGTCACATATCACCAATTATATGTACGTGAGATAGAAAACGGCGTATGGGAAGCACAGGTTATATTTGACTTATAGATCCGTTATATTTCTACAGACTTTCTTTAATACTAATTTCTTGATTTGCTTTTATATTCTCAAGTATATCCGTATTCCCATTTTGCCATTCTACCTTGATTTTATCAATGACTTGATCATTCTTGATACCAATAAAAACTGTCAATTCACTCTGTGAACAATAACTTGAACCACTTCTTACAGTTCGAGTTTGGGTACCAGTAGCTGATATCACCTCAATTCGTGCGCCCAACCCGTTCCGGTTACTTTTTTGACCAACAAGCTTAATTTTTAACCAATTATGCTTATTCCCCCCATCGTTGCGGTATAAATGGACAGGACCATTCGAAGTAGTTACAAGTATATCAGGATCTCCATCATTATCAATATCTCCATAAGCTGTTCCTCTCCCAACAACAGGTTTTAACAAGTCATTACCAACTTTCTGAATAACATCAGTAAAACTACTCCCGTTTACATTCCGAAATAGATGAGGAGGTTGTGGATATGAAACTCTACTCTGAATCAGATTTATATCCGTCTCAACGTGACCGTTTGTCGTAAAAATGTCAAGTTTTCCATCAAGGTCAAAATCGAAAAAGAAACATCCAAATGTTAGGGTTAACAAGGATGGTTGACCAATCTTTGCGATGGGTGCATCATCAATAAAGAAATCACCTTCGTTCTTATATAGGTTGATCATTTCATTCGAAAAATTACCTATAATGAGACTTTCATTTCCGCTATTGTCATAATCTCCAGCATCCACCCCCATTGCCCCTGTAGCAACACCATTCTCATTAAATGCGACTCCAGTTAGCATGCCGACTTCAATGAACGTGCCATCACCATTATTCTGATACAACTTATTGGGTTGCGTATCATTTGCTTCAAAGATATCTGGCAAACCATCGGCATTATAATCAAGTATACAAACACCCAATGATTTGCTTTTGGGGTCACTTACACCAGCAATTCGTGAGACATCAACAAATGTTCCATTTCCTCGGTTACGAAAGAGTATACTCGCTTGTCCAGAATAGGATTCAGGGGTGCAATAAGATTTATTTTGACCATCTAAGGTACAATATATATCAGTTTTAATTGTCCATTCAACATAATTTGCAACGTATAAATCCAATAGACCGTCCAAATTGTAATCGAACCATGCGCAACTTGTACCGAAACCGGGATTCGTAATTCCTGCTTCTTCGGTAACATCTTTAAAAGTTCCATCACCGTTGTTCCGGAATAACTTATCATCATATAGACAACTTAGGTATATATCATCATCCCCATCATTATCATAGTCTCCAACGGCAACACCCATCCCATAAACTTGTATATTCAATCCGACCTCAATAGTAACATCCTTGAAAGTTCCATCTTTTTGGTTTTGGAATAGTGCTGGTGTTTGGGATTTGCCTGTATTATGTTTCTCCCAATCTTTACAATTAACTAAGAAGATGTCCACCCAACCATCCTGATTGTAGTCAATAAATGCACATCCCGATCCCATTGTTTCAGGCAGATATTTTTCTCCAAATGCACCGTTATTGTGTATAAAGTTTAAGCCTGATTCAGTCGTAATTTCGGTAAAATGTGGTAATGATTCAGCATGTATTATTAGGTTTGGAATTAAAATAGATAGGATAACTATAACTATATTTTTTAGTATTTCATACATATAATAACTATGTGTATTATTAACCATTTTTTAAAATACTTTTCTGATAAATGTAGAAAAGATACACACCAGGTAAGTTCTTACTTGATATGTATTTTAATATTTCTTAATACTACCCCATGAGGTTGCAAGTTTTGCATGTGGTTTTACAGGAAAAGGTTTACCGGGACCACCATTTGGTATGTTAGTCCCAGAAATTTCGACATTATCATACCGTACACGAGCATTACTTATGGCAAGGCTAACTTGCCCTTTGTCAATAGGGTCTGTATCTTGTGCAGTAAGCGTAACCAGAGGATTACCATCTTTTCTATCAGCATTCTTTATGCTAAACTCCAGAACCGCTAATTCTTCATCTAATGGATCTAATTGTACAGATGCATTTAGTTCATACCACACATCTTTCTCAGCCACAAAATTTTGCCGTACTGATCCGCCATTTGCCACCCATTTTTCAATGACAGCAAACCCTCTTAAATAATCTACATAAAACACATATCGTCCACCTTCTTCACCTCTGTCATGAAGAGTGAGACCAAAATATGGTGGATCGTTTTTTTCATCAATTAGTTTAACAACACACCTAACAGAATAAAACTGCCAGTTGTTTTCACCCGTCATCCAAAGACTCCAAAATCCGGGTTCAAAAATCTCACCAACTGCTTCGTCATCATTAATCCACCATTTTTCAACTTGTCGATTAAGATTGAAGATTTCCCATTCTTTCGTATCCTTATCTTCAAAATCATCCCGCCATGTACCAGCAAATGAAATGGAAACAACACACATGAACATGCAAAGTAAAATGAAGCCAAAAACAACTCTTTGATTCGTCATAATATTCTCCTTTATGTTTCGTTAACAATACAATTTCCCTCTAAGTCGGAGTATGGACAAAAATTACAATGTTCCAGATTCTTCGTATAATCTTCATGCTGCAGATTTGAAATCCGTTCAATCCAACTTAATCGTAATTCAGGCAAGTCTGAAATAACGAAAGACTTTTCTATGTGTCTTTTAAGAAATGGTGAATAACATGTAATGTGAATAGTCTGTTGATTAGGATAATTTGCATATAGTAGTAATCCATATAATTCCATTTCAGTTGATAAAACATTCATATTCTCTGTATTATCTGTAGGGACTTTTATTCCGTGCCAAATTCCTGATTCTTCTTTTACTAACCAATTCAACCTACCATATATTATATGTTTATCCAATTTGGTATGAATTTGTTGGTTTGACACAGAAAAAAGTGATGATGATTTTAATTCCGCTAATTCAGATGAAAGCAGATTTTCATTCTGTTGATCAAGAATTTGCGTTTCTTCAGGTCTACTGTCTACACCCAATGCTGAGATATTGAGGACATTTTCAAGGTAGAACCGTAAAGGACATAGACCATAGATAGCCAGTTCCTGTACATTAAATGTTGATGCGTAATTACTTTTCTCAATTTCATCATAAGGTAATTCAGGAGGAGTATTAGTAATTTCATCAAATGGGGTTCTATTATCTATCTCACCTATCTGTTTAATGATTGGTATTGGTAGTTGAAATATATCCTGTATAGTTTCTCCATCGGAATACACATCGAGTTTTACCTGTACTTGTATCATGTCATTTTCATTACTAAATTCGAGAATCTCAATGATCTCTTGCAATCTGTTTTTAGATTTACCCTCTTCATTAATTGAACCTGAGAGAATCAACCGATCTCTTGCTCGGGTTACACCGACATAGAACACGCGTTTCTCTTCGGCATTTTCCTTTGATTTTTTTCTATCTTTGATTGCAGGAACTATCACGGGTTCGGTTTTATGATATTCTTTTTCAGGTCTCAAAGGGCTGAAACCAACCCCCAATTTATCATCTATTATAGGTTCATGGGTTGTTGGAGTTTGTCTATCAAGGGAAGGTAGAATCACAACTGGAAATTCTTTTCCTTTTGCTGAGTGAATAGTCATTATCTTAACAGCAGAACTACTCTCCTCAACAGGTGCATCACCTTCTAATGGTTCTTCAGAAATCAGTATATCCAGATACTTAACAAATTCATCAAGTAAATCACTGAATTCATCACCATCATAAGTCCCGGCAAGTTCTAATAGTTTCTTATAATTTGCCCATTTCTGTTCACCTTTATTACCGGTTTTAATAGCTCCTATCATACCCGTATCATTAACAATGGTCTGAATAAGTCTATTTATAGACATTCGTTTTGCAATTTCTATATGGTTTTTTAGGGTTGCAATAGCCTGACAAAGTCTTTTTGAAGGTGATTTGTACTTAATAGAGTTATCCCAAAAACTACCTTTTCCAAGATGAGATATTTCAAATATTTCTACATCCGATATACCAAAAGCCGGTCCACGTAAAACACCAATTAACGATGTATCATTCCCATCAGGATTACTGAGAAAATTGAGGTAGTTCCAAATATCATATATTTCTTGTCGTTGATAGAATCCAATTCCACCAGAAGTAAGATAGGGAATACCAAATTTATTTAATGCTGTCTCAATGGTAGGTAAATGTCCTCTTGAGCGTATGAGAATGGTTATATCACCATATTGAATAGCTCTTGGTGTTTCTTTTATATCTTCCCCTTGTTCCCAAATTTTCACTTTTGAATCTATCATACTCTTAATTTTCTGAGCAATAAGATCAGATTCAGAAATGTCGTACTCTTCTTGACGTAGAATAATTTCGACTGAACCATTTCCATCTGCACTACGTGCTTTATGTAATGGTTCATAAATCACGTCAAATTCATTCTCAAGTTGATCCCCATCTTGTCTTTTAAAAATGGAATTAACGAATCCGACTACATCCCGTAAAGAACGGTAATTCTCTTGAAGACTAATATCTTCTCCATCCAGTTCTTTAATTTTTTGTTTCGTTTCATCAAATACACGTACATCCGCTCCACGAAATCCATAGATGCTCTGCTTCGGATCACCAACAATGAACAAATTAGAATCGTTAAGGTTATTTGTCAGGAGATTCACCAGTTCACTTTGTATTTCGTTTGTATCTTGATACTCATCAATCATGTAATACTTAAACTGTTTTCTGATCTTTTGTCTTACAGATAGGTTATTTTTTAATAGATATACTGTTTTAAGTTGAAGGTCTTGGTTATCCAATTTTCCTTGAGTGAATTTTATCTCTTGGTAGTTTTTTAAAATAAGATCATATAGGGGAAGAAGATTTTGTGAGATCTTATACAACAACTCATCATCCGTTTCAAAATTGGTATTGGCATCATATACAGGTGCTGATTTGATTTTTTTAACTTTATCAAGAACAAGCTCAATATTGTCAGCTATATCCGTTTTGTCTACATTAATTCCTACAAGATATCTTGTGGCAATCTCATTCTTAGCAGTACTAATTAATCCGGTGATCTCAATGAGTAATCTCCGTTGTTCTTCGTTATCCTCATTTTGGACAGATAAAGTCGAAATTTGTTGTAGTAGTTCTCTTGTTTTCTCAACATTTCTGCCTTTTGAAATTTCGAGTATAGAATATAGATTATCCATGAAGTTAGATAATTCTTTCTCTGTTAATATAGGTGCATTAAATGCCTCATACCAACGCTGAGGAATATCAGTATTGTCGATATTCTCATAAACAGATTCTCTTAGTATTTCAATAGACGAACGTTCATTCACCATGTCTGTAAGTAAATCAGTCAGAAATTGCTTATTTCTGGTCCTATATAAACAGAATTCAAGATGAGAATAAAACGGGTTATCTATACTTGATACAATATTATCGAATGCGTTTTTGATAACTTCACGCAATAAAATCTTTTGTTCAATACCTTCAATTATAGTAAAAGACGCTGGGATTTTAGCATCGAATGGGTATTCTCTTAGTATTCGTGCACAAAATGCATGAAATGTTGAAATAGGAGCAGTATTCATCTCTTCAATATAATTTTCACGAACTTTCCTATTCCGCTCCTCATGAATTTCTTTAATAATACGTGCTTTAATCTCTGCAGCAGCCTTCTTCGTAAAAGTAATTGCTACAATTTGACTTGGTGTTATATTTCCACTACGAAGAATCTCAAGGTATCGTTCAACTAAAACAGTAGTCTTACCTGATCCCGCCCCCGCAGTGACACATACATGTTTATCAATGGTAAGCGCTTTTTGTTGATTTGGGGTAAACTTCATCATTCTTAATTCAATTATCCTAACTAATTTGTATTTTCAATCGGTAGTGGAATAATGGACTGGGGTGGAATAGATACATTAACTGTATCACCTTCATTTCTTAATTCTGTTTTAGGATTATACAGGACAGTTTTAATACTATATTGGTCAGCAATCATAAGTTCATACTCCTCGACTCTACCTAAATAAGTAATGTGAGAGAGTGTCGCATCAAATTGGTTAAGGCTGCTATCCTGATTTAGTTGTACAGTTTCTGGTCTAATAGAGCAGGTTACCTCCTGTCCGGGAGTAAAATTGTGATATACACACTCAGAATGGAGTAAGCCTACTGGAGTTTCTATGGTAACCATTCCATTTGAAATCTCTTGAATATTGCCTGATATGAAATTTGTCTCACCTACAAAACTCGCGACAAAAGGATCTGTAGGAAACTGATAAATTTCTCGAGGAGAACCGGTCTGTATAAAAACCCCATCTTTCATGATAGCCATACGGGTTGCCATTGAAATCGCTTCCACTTGATCATGGGTAACATATATTGTTGTAATCTGAGTTCTACTATGTATTTCTCTTATTTCATTTCGTAGATTTTGACGGAGGGCTGCATCCAAATTACTCAACGGTTCATCAAGAAGTAGCACACTGGGTTCAATAACTAATGCGCGTGCCAAAGCAATCCGTTGCTGTTGTCCGCCAGAAAGCGTATTAACAGGTCTATCATGGTATTCTCTCATCTGTACCAAATCAAGAACAGAATCTATCTTCTTTTGTCGATCTTGCTTTTCCAACTTTCTTAGTTTTAACCCATAGTCCACATTCTGTTCTACTGTCATGTGTGGCCATAAAGCATAATTTTGGAATACCATCCCCGTGTTGCGTTGGTGTGGCGGAACATTATTCATTTCTGTACCATCAAACCGTAAGACACCAGTATCAGGACGATAAAATCCTGCAATAACCCGTAAAAGCGTTGATTTACCACATCCAGACGGTCCAAGTAGGAAGAAAAGTTCACCAGGTTCAATGGTTAAGGATACATCATTAACAGCAAAAGTTTTATCAAAAGCTTTTGTAATATGGTCTAACTCTACAGCAACAGACATAAAAAACGCACCTTCAATTAGTGTAAAATTATAGGACTTACGCAAAATCCGTTCCTATCCTGCCAAAACGGAAGATTGGAAGGGTGGAAGTGTGGTTGACGGGTTCCATCTTTTCATCCTTTCATCCGATTATTCGTTTTCTGCGTAAGTCCTGAAATTATTTATCTTCTATATAGACTATATCCTATCATTTCTGAGTATCAATATCCTTAACACACCTGAAACCGATAGTACTACCAGAACTAAGATGATACCATCGATCAGACACCCTGAGATCGTCTTTACTTCCACCCCAAGCCCCACCGCGTAAGATCCTGAAATTCTCGTTCTCAGGAGTAATACTCCTGCCAAATCTTGGATTGTGTTCTGGTGAAAAGCCGTAAAAATCGCCATTATACTCATCAAAACACCACTCCCAAACATTACCGACCATATCATATAGACCGTAGTCATTTGGTGGAAAACTACCCACAGGTGATGTCCATTTCCAAATATCTATCCCATCAACACCACCAAAATTCGCATCATCATGTGTGAGTAGGTTAGAATTAGGATATACCTTCCCAATCTGTCCCCCTCTTGCAGCATATTCCCATTCTGCTTCAGTTGGTAAGCGTTTTTTTGCCCAGTGTGCGTAGGCGACAGCATCGTTCCACGAAACATTGACAACAGGCGTATCAGGTTGATTAAACTTTGGATCGTGCCATAAAGGTGGTGGGGGATACCCGGTTGCTATTACAAACTTTTGATAGTGTGCATTCGTGACTTCGTAGATATCAATATAAAAAGCATCAAGAGAAACAGTATGTAATGGTAACTCATCATCATCTCCGATATCAGGGTACGAATTGCCCATCTCAAATACTCCAGAAGGAATTAACCTCATCTGACTACCATCTATTGTTGAGATTATACTCTCAGGATACTCACCATCTATTGATGTTTGATTAAAGGAATCTCTACAGGCAGATATCATACATATTGATATAACAATTATAGAAATTGTTTGGATTTTAGTGTCATACATTCATTCTTGATGAAATCTCATTACTGGTTTGGATTAAACAATCTATTTCATCATCATATAACGTTCTGATATCAAAGTATAGCTGATTATCCTCAATTCGTCCTATCACCGGAATACTTGCATGTCGAAATAACTCCGATAGTTTTTCTACAGAAATTACCATCGGGGTTAACACCACAGCAACACTATCTAATGTTTCTTCAGGAAGTGATCCACTCCCAATTTGTGATTTTGTTTCAGTTATATTAATTGAGATTTTATCTTGAAAAACGTTCTGTAATCTATCAGAAACAGTTTCAGCAAAGGCATATAATTCCTCTACAGTACGGCTATATCGTTGTAACATTGGAAAATCATCCGTTATATGGTTATCTAAATATAGATAATTCTGTAATGTGGTTGAGAGGGCTGCAATTGTTAATTTGTCTACTCGTAATGCTCGCATCAAAGGATTCTTTCGTATCCGTTGTATCATCTCTGATTGACCAGCAATTATTCCAGCTTGTGGACCTCCTAACAATTTGTCTCCACTAAAGGTAACTAAATCCACTCCGGCTTTGATCCTATCTGCTACAACAGGTTCGTAAGGAAGCCCGTAATTCGATAGATCCACTAATGCTCCACTACCCAAATCTTCCATTATAGATATGTTATGTTTTTTACCAAGTTGTGCTAACTCCTGCATATCTGGTGTTGAAGTAAATCCGAGAATCTTATAGTTGCTGGGATGAACTTTGAGAAATAGTGAAGTATTCTCATTGATTGCATCTTCATAATCACGTAGATGTGTTCTATTGGTCGTCCCTACCTCTCTAAGAATTGCACCACTTGCTGCCATTACATCAGGTATTCGGAATGCCCCCCCAATTTCAATCAGTTCACCTCGTGAAACAATAACCTCTTTCCCTTGAGCAAGCGTGTTCAGTGAAATAAGAACTGCAGCAGCATTGTTATTGACTACAGTAGAAGCTTCACATCCTGTTAATTCTTGAAGTAAAGGTTCAGTTAATCTATCTCTATGCCCCCTTGTTCCTGTTTCTAAGTCGTATTCTAAATTAACATAATTCTGTGCAGCATCGAGAATGTTATCACATACAGATTTTGGTAGTAATGATCGTCCCAGATTCGTGTGTGTTACAGTTCCAGTAGCATTTATTACAGTCCGGATAGGTGGCTTTAATTTATACTCAAGATGTTGAATTACTAATTCTGGGAATTCATCAGGGTCAGGAATATTAATCTCAGTATTACCATCTAATATCTGCGATCTAAAATCTGAAACGATAGAACGCAATATGTCCGTAACCAGCGATCTGGAATACGATTCGACTATTTTTATGATTTCAGGTTGTGTCAGGAGTTTTTCGATTGCAGGTAGTTTTCGAAGTAATTCTTCCTTCTGGATTCCGATTTTTTCTTTAGACAAATTCTCTTCCTAATAGTGAATAAGAATGTATATGAGGCATATCAATAGATAAGGAAACAACTATGGAATTTTACCAAACGAAGAGGGGATTGTCAATCGAAAGTAGTGAGAGTGATTAGATTATGTCTGAATCGGGATAGTGCGGATTACACGGTTTTTTGTCTGAATCGTGGATTCTGTTTAGGTGTCCAATTGATTTTACATACTACTATATGCGGTAAGTGCAGTTTCCCAACCATCCTGGGTTCGGTTAGGAATTTGCACCTAATAGTCTTGGATCGAATTCTACTTCAAAATTAACATCCGTCGTGTAGCACTAAACTCGCCTGCTGTGAGGGTGTAGAAATACACACCGCTTGCTACAAACTCACCTTGTGCGTTTTTACCGTCCCAATGTGCAGCATGGCTACGATGGTGATACGTACCAATAGGTTGGTGACCTATGTCTAATGTTTGTTTTAAGGACACATTAATTTTCCAAAACAATTTAAAAAATGAATTAAAACCCAGAGTAATACAACAAAATACATAACAACTGAAAGATAATTGAAGAAAACTTAACCATTACACAACTAACTATATAAAATAATGAAGAGGATATAAAACAAATGATGATATTTCAAAAATCTGTAGAGTTAAACCCTTAGTGGCGCATATTTTCAAACATAAGAACTTCACCATATCATAAATTAGTTAACACTCTCTACTAAGGAATCCATCAGCAGTACTTTTTTGTTTTTATATACACAAACTCGCAAATTGTCTGTAAACATAAATGAACACTTACTTTATAGCGGTTATACTGAAATTGGGGTGACAGAAAAAAGTTACGATTTCGTAACTTTTACATAAAACAGGAAACTAACGAATGACTATCCAATACATTCATAATAATCTTAAAAACAAAAACATAACTTATACCAATTCTGAGAAAAAATGCTGTATTGATGATCTATGTGGATGTCATCTAATAGGGTACAACCTAAAAGGCTATGTTACAAAAATGGAATATTATTATTTAGAAATAGTATTAAAATGTCTGTATCAGATATTCTCCATAAAAAAGGAAAGAACGACACATTATCACACAATTTGAGAATTTTCATAATTGTAAGAAAAACACGGATGAATATAGACTGTGACAGGGAGGAAAGCGGTTTTACTAATGACACACAATGTGACAAAAAGTGTAACATTTTTAACAATACAGACAGTGTATATAACATATGTGAAATTCAGTAACCTAAAAAAATTGTTCTACGAATTCTATTTAAATAGTTCATATTACGAGTGCTTCTTATACCATAGTCCAAGACTATAGTTCCCTTGACAAGCATTAAGTCAGTCAACTATAATTTACTAACATCGTTAGCATATTTAGAAATAGGAATCCCTTATGAATCACCCAAAAGTTGCCGTTGTCGGGAGTGCGAATGTTGATATGGTCATTCGTTCTGAACGAATACCTGATAAGGGTGAAACTATATTCGGTGATTCTTTTGATATTTTCACAGGTGGTAAGGGTTTTAACCAAGCGACTGCCGCAGCCAGATTAGGAGCAGATGTTACTTTTATCGGAAAAGTTGGGGACGACAACTTTGGACAGATGCTTCGGGATGCTATGTCATCTGAGAACATTAATACACAACATGTTACAACAGATAAGGATGTCGGAACCGGTATTGCAAGTATATTCGTTGATTCTGATGGTGAAAATAGTATTATAGTTATTCCTCGTGCAAATATGTGTATTGCCATCAGTGAAATTGATAAAGCTGCAGAGAGTATATCACAAGCTGAAATACTGTTGTTACAATTAGAAACACCTATTGATGCTTCAATCCGTGCGACAGAAATAGCAAAGGAAAGTAATACACCTGTGATCCTTGATCCTGCTCCCGCGAAACCCTTACCTAAACAGTTTTTGTCACAGGTAGATATTCTAACACCGAATACCGCAGAAGCCGAACATCTATCTGGTATAGCTACAAATACAATTGATTCATGTATAGATGCAGGTAAAGTATTGCTACAACACTTATCTCAGGACAAATTCTCAGCAGTAGTCATGACACTCGGGAATAAAGGAGTACTTGTTGTTACACATAGTCAGACTGAACACATACCTGCAGTAGCAGTTAACGCAGTAGATACTACAGGTGCAGGGGACGCGTTCACGGGTGCATTGGCTACATCTATTGCAAAATCTAACACCTTGATAGATTCTGTTCAATATGCAAATACTGCTGGAGCAGCTGCTGTCACAGTTCTTGGCGCAACTCCGTCAATGCCTTATCCTTCTAAAATCGAATCATTAATGACACTATAATATGTCAGATAGAAACATAACATAATTTGGAGAGTGAAATGAAGAAAGTAAGAACATCATTAATCATCGGACTTACATTCCTCTTAGTTACAACAATTGGCTATTCTCAAGAGAAATGGGAAATACACATGAGAAAAGACTTTGAAAAAGTCTTAAAAACAAATAAGAACGCACCAGAGAAACATAGAGAATTGATAGATAAGTGGAGAGAGGAAGGACATCTTACTGAACTTACAACGCTTTATGAATCTGTAAAACCGAATAAACAAGATGATGCACCCTTCTTCTATGGATTAGGTTATGTCTATGTTCTAACGAATCCAAATCTCAAAGCAGCTACCGATGAAAAAGCAATTGCCAATTTTGAGACAGCCATAGAGTTGGATCCATCCCTTTTTTGGGCACATTATAGTTTGGGGGCAGTCTATAAAAAGCAGGAAAGATATGATGAGGCGTTAACGAAATTTAAGACCTGTCTCACACTTAACCCGGACTATTATCCTGCACACTACTATATTGGTGAAATACAACTAAAACAGGGTAATCATTCTGATGCACTTTCATCATTTCAATTCGCTCAATCCCTGAACCCTAAATGGGAATACCCGATTTATGGAACAGGTTTAGTTTATCTTGACCAAGGGGACCGTAATCAAGCACGAGAAACTTTTGAACGTGCGATTCAATATAATCCAAAATTTGCACTGGCGTATATTAAATTAGGACAAATTCTTGCAATGGATAAATTCTATGATGATGCATTGCAAGAATATCAGAAATCATCTGAATACCAACCCTATACTGGAAATGATGTTTTTGATTTAGCTGTCATTTTTGCGGATACTGGAAATGCAGATGGAGCTATACAATTATATCAACGAACTCTTGAACTCGATCCTAACCACGGTCCCGCGCATTTAGCCGTTGCGGATATTTTGTATGCTCAGGGTGATACGAAAACTGCTGCAATTCACTACCAAAAAGCAATTGAACAAGATCCTACTCTTAAAGATAATCTTTTTGAACCGTTAGAACCATATTTTGTTGGTATTATGAGTGGTGAAGATGCACGAAAACATCTCGAAAAAGTTAAGTCAATCTTACCGAATGACCCACGACCTTATTTCTATTTGGGTAAATTGGAAGCAGAAGCTGCGAATATACCACAAGCAATTGAAAATTATAATAAGACAAAGGAAATAGTTGAATTTGACCCCAGTTTAATTGAGATGGAATTGCCTCTGGGACAATTCAATGATGTCTATTTTATTCTCGGTGAACTCTACTATAAACAAGGTAAAAAGGAAGAAGCTACGAGGAATTTTCAACAGGCATTGCAAGTTGATCCAACCCTAAGGACACGATTCTTTGAAGAAGGAAAAATGGCTTTTGATAATGAAAAATATATGGAGTCTATTCTTCCACTAAACAAACACCTTTTACTTTTTCCTCATGATATAAGAGCAATTTACTTGATTGGGCAGAGTTACGAAGCAGATGGGAATACTGAAAATGCTCTTCAATTCTATGTTAGGACTATTGAATTAGATCCTAACAGACCTGATGTTTTGTATAAGATGGTACACATTTATCGAGAAACTGAGTCACATCAGAATGCCCTCAATACATTAAGGAAGTTAATAGCAATTGATGGAAATGATGCAGAAGCACACTACTTATCTGCCCTTACTTATCTATCTTTAGATAATCAAGATGGAGCTTTGAGTGCATTTCTGGAAACCATAAGATTGACACCTGACAATGTGGATGCGCAATATAAAATAGGAGTGATATATGAAGACAAAGGGGATATGGATAATGCAATCATATATTATGAAGAAACAATTAAATTAGATCCTGAAAATCCAGAACCCTTTTTCAAACTCGGTGGAATCTATTTACAACGCAATGATGAAGATAATATGATCAGAGTCTATCAACCTGCGCTTATACTGCAACCAAACCATCCAGATATCCACTATAAGTTGGCTAAAATATTTGAAAAACGGTGTAAGACTGAATCGGAAGGATTCAATTCTGATTTAATACTGAAAGCTTTCCATCACTACGGTTTAGCAAATGAACATGATCCAGAACATTATAAATGGCACTACCAATTCGCAAGATTATTGGACACCTATGCAGAAACTCTGGAAGATTTTGTCAAGTATGCTGAAATGGCAGTTAAAGAATACACAACAACGATTGCTCTCAAACCAGATTTTGCGGATGCATACTACTATAGAGCAATGATAACTAATAGGTATAAACGTATTGGTGAAACACTTTACAGAAGTAGTCAGATACTTGAAGATTTCAATCAGGTTGTTGAATTAGATCCAAAGAATGTCGATGCGTTATTCCATATTGGGACACTACAACTTTGGATTGAGAAATACAAACTTGCAGAAGAAACATTTAAGAAGGTTATCAAACTTGATCCAACTTTTAAAGGTGTCCATTCTCAATTGGGAGAACTTGCTGAAAGAAATCAGGAGTTTAAGAAAGCTATAGAATTTTATGAAAAAGAGTTAACCTTAGATGTAAATGCAATTGTTGCATATCAACGACTCGGTGATCTCTACTATAATTCTGAAATGCAACTGAATAAAGCGAAGGAAATGTTAGAAACGGCACTTGAATTAAGTGAAAGACATGTTCCTACAATTCTTGTATACGCAAATGTTCTGTATAGTATGGATAAACTCGGGGCAGCAGCCGATCAGTTTGAACGAGCGATTCAATTTGAACCACGTAATCTAACAGCAAACTATAATCTTGCATTGATGTATCAATATACAGAACGCATCAATTTGGCAAAAGAACAATGGAGACATTTTCTCGGTTTGAATCCACCAGAACAGTGGAAAAAAGAGGCAGAAAACAATCTGAGGGATATTGAAAATCAGTAAATACATCATATAGAAGAATACTATCCTAAACCATATAGAAATTAAACAATTCTATGTATACAGATTTTAATTCCTGTTTTTATACCTTGAATAATTTTGAGGAAATACTTAACACGAATTTGATTGGGAAGGCAGGTATAGAATTCTATCCTGAAGTTTCATCAACAAATGATGTAGCAATTCAACATGGCAAGATGTATGGAGCGGAGGAAGGTAAACTATTTATAACGGATTACCAAACTGCAGGACGGGGACGATATGGTCGTAAATGGGATGCTATACCTGGAAAATGTCTATTAGTTTCTATTATATTTACACATCGTCTGAAAAATGATGAAGTACATTTACCGAATCTGATAGGGGCACTTTCAATTGCACAAGCCATCAATTCACAGTTAACACTACCTGCAAGAATAAAACATCCGAATGATGTTCGTATTAACAAAAAGAAAGTGGCAGGTGTCTTAACAGAGATTCAATCTGATAGGAACAAACTTCCATTCTTCGTATTAGGATTTGGCGTCAATGTTAATATCACCAAAGATGAGTTCCCAATTTCACTCCAAGAAACTGCGACTTCATTATTCATAGAATCTAAAGATCAAAATGATGAAATGTGTAAAGTCGAAATTCTACAGCATATCTTGATCTATCTTGAAGAGTATTATCTTCATCTAAAATCGGGAAATATACAGCATATCAAATCTGATTTAAGTATATGGGAAGAGGTATTATGAAAATCGTAGTCAGTGCCTGCCTTATAGGTAAAAACTGCCGTTATGATGGTGGTAATAGCAAAAACCTGAAGGTAATAAACCGTTCTAAGAAAGATGAATTGATACCTGTCTGTCCGGAAGAAGTAGGGGGTTTATCTACACCACGTCCAGCAGTAGAAATTGTAGGTGGAAATGGTGATGATGTCTTGGATGGAAAGGCAAAAGTACTTACATCAGATGGAGAAGATAAGACAGCTGAATTTATCAAAGGAGCACAATATGTTCTTGAATTAGTCTTATCTGAAGGCGTGAGAAAAGTAATACTTAAAGCAAGAAGTCCATCATGCGGTTGTGGAGAAATCTATGACGGAACGTTTTCCAGTACACTTATATCAGGAGATGGGGTTACGACAGCACTTTTAAAAAGACATGGAATTGAGGTAATTTCAATGTAAAGAATAGAGTTTGAAATATCCTTATCCCATCAACTTAATAATCTGTTCACCAATTTCTTGACTACGCATCAATGATTCTCCCACCAATATAGCATTTAAACCTATCTGTTCTAAATTTCTGACATCCTCACGCGTAAGTATACCACTTTCACTAATGACAACTATTTCATCTGGAATGAATTCATAGAGTCTAAAGGTTGTTTCCAAATCTGTTTGAAAGGTCTTTAAATTCCTATTATTTATTCCAATAATCTCGGCACCTACATCTAAGGCAATTTCAAGCTCTTCTTCTGTATGCACTTCAACAACAGATGCCATAGAGAGGGATGATGCAACCTTTATATAGTCTTGCAATTGGTTTGATGTTAATGCCGCAACAATTAGCAGAATAGCATCCGCCCCTGCGACCCGAGCTTGATAGATGTGGTACGGATCAAGTGTGAAATCTTTTCTCAGTAAAGGAACATCAACAACTTCTCTAATTGAGGTGAGATATTCAAGCTTACCATCAAAGAATCTTACATCAGTCAATATGGATACAGCAGCAGCACCAAATTCAGCATAGGTTTCAGCTATTCGTATAGGATCAAATTCAGCACGTATTATACCTTTACTTGGAGATTTTTTCTTTACCTCAGCTATAAGGTTCATCTCTCCAGTTTCTGATATAGCTCCCATAAAGTCTTTTGTTGGTTGAAGAGAGTTTAACTTACTATGTAAAGTCGAAAGTGGAACTGACTTCTTATCAAATTCCAATTCTTTCAGTTTATGTCCAATTATTGTTTCTAATATCAAGAGACTACCTTCTTTATATATTTTAAACCGTTATATGGTATACCCAATCCATAGATGATTATTCTTATTTCCTATAAACTTGTCTAAACAGATTCTTAGACAATTCAGCTCTATGTAATGTTCAGTTTAAGATCTACTGTATAAATATTTATCATAAATTTTCTGTTTTATTCATTTAGAATTATTTATCTAACATTACTCATTTGAAACAGCCTTTAATACTTCAAGAGTTTCAAAAGCACGTCCAGAATCAATTGAATCAGCAGCAAGTTTAATTCCTACCTCAAGGTCTTTAGTCTTTCCTCCTGCAACAATTGCAGCGCCTGCATTTAATAAAACTATATCCCGTTTAGGTCCAATTTGCCCTTTTAAGATATTCGTTGTAATTTCAGCATTTTGTTCAGGTGTACCACCAAGGAGCGATTCTTGTTCTGTCTTTGAGATACCAAAAGTTGTTGGATCAAACGTATATGTATTAACCTCACCATTGTTTAATTCCGATATTCGAGTGGTAGTTGTAGTCGTGATTTCATCTAATCCATCCGCGCCATGGACTATAAATGCATGTTTTGTACCAAGATTTTTAAGCACATGTGCATGAGTTTCAGTTAGTTCAGGGGAATATACACCTAAGACTTGTGCCTTTGCTCCTGCCGGATTCGTTAGAGGGGCTATAGCATTGAATATAGTCCGAATCCCAATTTCTCTCCTTGGTCCGATAGCATGTTTCATCGCACCGTGTAACAGTGGTGCAAAGAGAAAACCGATCCCAACTTCATCAACACACTTTCCAACATGTTCGGGGGGTATCTCAATGTTTACGCCGAGAGCCATCAAGACATTAGCACTTCCACTTTTACGAGTTACGCCTCTATTACCATGTTTTGCAACAGGAACACCTGCACCTGCGACCACAAAAGCAGAAGTGGTAGATATATTAAATGAATGTAATCCTGAACCACCTGTACTACAGGTATCGACAACAAGAGGATGTTTTGTCTCTATTTTGGTTGCTTTTTCACGCATAACGCGCACACCGCCGGTAATTTCTTCTACTGTTTCTCCTTTCAGTCTCAATGCAGTAAGAAAACATGCAATTTGTGCATCTGTAGTTTTTCCATCCATGATTTCATTCATGGCTTCTACCATCTCTAATTCTTCTAAATCACACCCCTCAACAACCTTCTTTATAACATCTTGGATCACCTAAACACCCTCCATAGTTAAGCAAATATCATACAATGTAGAAAACCATCATATTATAACCAATATCTGTCTATAATTCAAGAATAGATACATGAACATTCGGTTTCTGGATATGTATGGAGTGTTGTGATATACTTTTTTCTATGAAATAATACCATTTCTTAGAAATATTATGACATATCAATACCATTCACCCAACCCGGTAGGGACGGTTTGGAACCGTCCCGAATATAATATAACATATGCATTTATGACACATAATCATTCATAAATGGTATAATGTATGTATTGTCTATAATCGTAACATTTACAACTTTATCGGTTTTTCATACTGAAGAATTCTCTCAATATTAAATGAAACCAAGATCAGAACAACCATACCCAACCCCACTTGATATCCGTTTAGGTCTAACAAATCCCAGAGATGTAGCATTTCCTTTACGATGGGGTATACTTGGTGCAGGAAGAATATCTTCCCAATGGGTCATGTCCTTACATGCTTGCACAGGAGCAACCGTAACAGCAGTTGCAGCACGAGATCTCTCCAGAGCCAGAGAGTTTGCTGAGCAATTTGATATACCTTCTGCGTACGACAATTACACTGACATGGTATCTGCAGACGATGTAGATATAGTTTATATTGGTACAATTACCAGCCTGCACAAAGAACACACCCTTCTTGCAATAGATGCAGGGAAACATGTCCTATGTGAAAAACCCTTGGCTGAGAATATCACAGATGCACAGAAAATGTATGATGCTGCAGCCGAGAAAAATGTCATGTTACAGGATGGCGTATGGACGCGTTTCTTTCCCCCTGTCGAACATGCAAGGGCATTAGTTGAAAATGGGAGTATAGGAGATGTACTGGTAGTTCAGTCAGATTTTTTCGATCCTATCTATGCTATTCAGGCAGCACCACTCGGTTTCGGTTCTGCTGCAAAACCAACAGCAATAACAGCGTTAGGACAGAAAACTGGTGGTGCAATTATACAATATGGTGAAGATAAATGTGCCATTCTTACATTCCCTCCTAAGAACTGTGAATTACCTGAAGTGACAGAGTTAATCGGAACAAAAGGTAGAATAACACTCCAACGTCCAGCACATTCTCCCACCAGAATATCGGTTAGAATTCCGCCAATCAATGGTGTTCCCTCTCAATACAGAGGATCTAATACACCCGCACCTGTTCAACATTTCGAGTATCCGATTCCAATATCCTATCGGATGGCAACAGCTTCACCGAACCAACATGGATTTATATATCAAGCAGAGGCAATCCATAGATGTCTCGCTGCTGGCTTACATCAGTGTCCACAATACAACAAAGAAGAATCACTTCATTCGATGAATTTATTAACTGAGATTAATGCATCAAGATTCTCATAGAAGTGATATTGAGAATATTTCCGATTAACCGAAGTTAACAATCCTGTTAGAATTTATACCCTTTTAATTAATTGTTCTCTTAAATTTACATGGAATATGTAACATTCTATTCGGTACCATAGGCGTCAATTTAAGGATTCACCAACCATATTTGGGTGATTTCTACTCCTCTTGTAGGTCGGGTAGAGGAACGAAACCCGACGAATTCCATACGCGGATTCGGCGTTGATTTGGACGAATTCCATACGCGGATTCGGCGTTGATTTGGACGAATTCCATACGCGGATTCGGCGTTGATTTGGACGAATTCCATACGCGGATTCGGCGTTGATTTGGACATGAGACACTTTGAGATACTGGATTCGAAATCCGCGATCCAGATAAAAAATTATGAAGAAAATCTATACACGAACATCTAAAGTAACATAAGTGAAAAATAAGGTTGCAATATAATTTATATATATGTTATGATATAATCATGTATAATGGGATATATAAACAACAAAGGTTTATTATGTTATGAATAAATATAATTTCAAATCTAAAATGATAAACATCGGGCAATTCTATATAATCCCATCATTCTACTCGGTTTATAGCAGATTGACCAAAGAACACAGTTTTCAAGTTTTTCAAAATTTTAAAAAATCACCTACTTTTAGTGATCCGCTATGAACACAGTGCCAGACTTACTGCAAGACACTTCAAATTGCGATATTTTAAAAAACCGACTTGAAAAACTTGAAAAACTAAAAAAATAGGATATTACTATTTCAAAATGAAAAATATTCATGAAAAATGTTACGATATCGTAACTTTCTCAATTAAATTCAGCACATTCTGGATCACAAAATATATAGATATATCTCAAAAAAATACCGTGAGATATACAGTAAATCTTTGTGCAGTAATTCAATTAACTGACATCCAACAACCGACATCTATCGGGTATAAACTAATAATTACCAACACAATATTAACATATGTGAAAATACAGATCAAAAACAAAAATAACACAAAATGAGAAAATCCAAAATTGTGCTTTCTTCAAATTTGACGACAATAAACCCAGTCCAGTACTGGTCTAAAAGCAATAATTTCACCGAAAATTAATCCTACAGAATGTAGGAAAAAGTGTAACATTTTCCCGTTTTTCGACAAATTCTAAACTTATAAATCGAAACTTCTGAAAGGAGATTGACAGCCAAAATAAATTAACGTTATAGTAATTAACAATACATCTCTCAATTGCATAACAGGTATAAAATCACTTCGTTTTTTACTTTCTCAAAATAATGATTATCCATTACGAACAGAAGAAATCCTAATTCTCCTCATCAGGATTATTAAGATGACTCGTAATGTGAGCAATTTTAATAAAATTGGTATTAGCTTCTATTATCCCAGATTTAGTCACCTTAATATACGAAGTAGGAAGAATTATGAACAAACCAAATATAATCTATATTCATTCTCATGACACCGGACGGTATGTGCAACCCTATGGTCATGCCATCCCAACGCCAAACATTCAGAAACTCTCCGAAGAAGGTGTTCTCTTCAGAAATGCCTTCTGTGCAAATCCAACCTGTTCCCCCTCCCGTGCAGCACTTCTGACAGGACAGTGGGCACATAGTTGTGGCATGGGAGGATTAGCAAACCGAGGGTGGAGTTTACCTGTTCCTGAACATCTCATACCACATACTTTAAACAAGGCAGGTTATCAAACCGCATTAGCTGGATTCCAGCATGTCGTCCGGAATGTGGAGGATACAGGTTATCAACGCATCCTGTCAAAAGAAAATGGTAAGTCAGGAGCTGAAGAACGTGCATGTGTCTTTCTTAATGAAAAACACGATTCACCTTTCTTCTTAGATATTGGGTTTGGAGAAACACACAGGAGAGGGAAAGGTTTTGATCCACCTCCAGATGCAGAACCGAAAACTGACCCCCGTTATGTGAAACCTCCACCAACCTTCCCAGATACACCTGAAACAAGACAGGATATGGCAGAATATATCGATTCCGCCCGAAGATTGGATTGGAAGATGGGTAAGGTATTTGACGCTTTAGACAATAACGGTTTGACAGAAAACACACTGGTAATATGTACAACTGACCACGGTCTTGCTTTCCCTCGTATGAAATGTCATGTTACAGATCATGGTATTGGTGTGATGCTAATTATACGTGGACCCGGTGGCTTTGATGGTGGTAAAGTGATTGATGGATTAGTCAGTCAAATTGATCTGTTTCCAACTATCTGTGAGTTAGCAGAAATTGATCCACCAGATTGGTTACAAGGATATTCAGTTTTACCCCTTGTACAAGGTAAAGAGGAGGAAATCAAGGACGCTATCTATGCAGAGGTTAATTACCACTGTTGCTATGAACCGCAACGCGCAATCCGTACTAAACGATGGAAATATATCCGTCGATATGATAATGCTAAACAGTGGGCACTACCAAACTGTGATGATAGTATCAGTAAGACTTTTATGATGGATAATGATTGGACAGATCAACCTGTTGAATCTGAACGTCTGTACGATGTTGTATTTGATTCCTCTGAAGCACATAATCTTGCTGAAGTAGCTGAATATAATGATGTGCTTGTTGAAATGCGTGGAAAATTGGAACAGTGGAGATCTGAAACAAACGACCCTGTATCTGACACCCAGATTATGATTCCACCGGATTCAGCAGTTCTTAATGATCCATCAGATGTTTCTCCTGGTGATAAACATTATCCTGCATCAGAGATTGTAAAAATGTAAGTAATTCATTACTCTGTTTTAGTATACGGATTTATAGAGAATAAAACAGACTTTACACGTTGTAATACATTCAATTTGCATCCCTCTTTTCACTTGTCTATTTCAACTGAAAGTGATAAGATAATTAGATATTAAAGATATGGGATCGGGTCAAATTTACACGATAGATTATTAAAGGAGAAAGCTTAGATGCGGCACGAACTCACTGCCGAACAGATTGGCTTTTATAGAGAGAACGGATTTCTTGTTATTGAAAATTTTTTGGATGATAGCGAATTAGCTGAGTGGCGAAGATGTACGGATGAAGCTGTAACGGAACGACTTGGTAATTCAGTTGAAAATATGACCAACCAACTTGATCCAAAGAATTTTTATGCACGTGTCTTTACACAATGTTTACGTCTTTCAGATTCTCACCCCGGTATGCGTAAGTTGGTACATGACCCAAAAATTGGTCGAATGGCAACAGAATTAGCTGGTGTTGACGGTATGCGAATATGGCACGACCAAGCATTAATTAAACCTCCCAATGGTAATCCTACAGCATGGCATCTTGATGTACCCTATTGGTCTTTTGATTCCACGGACGCGGTATCATTCTGGGTTGCATTAGACGATGCAACTCTTGAGAATGGATGTATGTGGTATTTACCAGGAACACAAAAGACTGCCCGATTTGACAATGTTGGTATAGGAGAGAACATAGGCGCTTTGTTTGATGTCTATCCTGAATGGAAACAACTTACACCACAATCAGCACCATGCCCTGCTGGATCAATGGTTTGGCATAACGGGTTGGTTGCTCATGGCGCAGGTGCAAATATGACATTCTCTCACCGAAGAGCTATGACTTGTGGCTTTATGCCAGATGGTTGTACCTTCAATGGAAAGAAGAATATACTACCAGAACCCTATTTTAGTTCTCTTACAGTTGGGGATGTTCTGGATGACAATCAACAAAATACACTGGTTTGGCACAAAGATTGGGAAAACTAATTGGCTATCATTTACTTGATACATGAAGATATTGGATAGAAAAGGAGAGAATAAGTATGGCAAAAAAACCAAATATCGTATTGATGGGTGTTGATTCACTACTTGCCACCCATATGAGTTGTTATGGATACCATAGACATACAACCCCTCATATTGATAAATTCGCACAGGATGGGACACTCTTTGAAAGAACTTATAGTGTCCATATCCCTACTACAAGTGCGTATGCATCCATGCTGACAGGTATGGATACTTTCAGCACCCAGATTGTCGCACTAAGACACAAAGGACCACTCCGAGAGGAAATTAAGACTCTGCCAGAAATCCTTCGTGAGGAAGGATATGATACCACTTGTGTGGGATTTGGTAATCCAAGTGGACGTGGATTCGATACCTATCTTGAATTTTCTGGCTGGGGACCAGATGAAAGTGGACGTAGTCCAAAAGCAGAGAACCTTAATAGGACAACGCTTCCTGAACTGGATCGGTTAATAGATCAGAATGATGACAAACCCTTCTTCCTTTTTCTGCGTCATATGGATCCACATTCACCCTATTTGCCACCAGCACCTTATGAACGGATGTTCTATCACGGTGATGAATGTGACCCAAGCAATACTTCTATGGAACCAGTGATGTCTTTTAAACCCTTCTGTGATTACTTTGCCTCTTGGATGCCTCCGGGTATCACGGATAAAGATTATGTAATAGCACAATATGATGGTGCGATTGCTTATATGGATGCGTGTATACAAACACTTTTTAATGCACTTGAAACCAAGGGTGTGATGGATGAAACAATCGTTGTAATAAACGGTGATCATGGGGAAACGCTATATGATCATGAATGTTGGTTTGACCATCATGGACTCTATGATGTAACATTACACGTACCTTTGATAATTAGATATCCTGGAAGAATTCCTGCAGGGAAACGTGTCTCAGGTTATAATCAACATAAAGATCTTGTTCCAACACTTCTTGAATTAGCTGATATTGAAACAGATATAGATTTCGATGGAGATAGTTTATTACCACTCATTAATGGAGAGATTACATCGTACGAGAGTGAATTCTACATTACAGAATGTACTTGGATGAGAAAGCACGGCTGGCGTACACCCGAATGGAAGTTAATAGTTGCACTTGAACCGGATTTCCACTACAAACCACCCGTTGAATTATATAATCTGATTCAAGATCCAGATGAGAATGAGAATCTGGCTGATTCACATCCAGATATCGTCAATGTTCTTGAAACAAGAATGCACAAATGGATAGAAAAACGGAAAGAAGAGACAGGTCTTCCAAACCCAATTATGAACCAAGGTGATTGGCATGGACATAAAGGAATAGGTCCGTTTAAGAGTTCTGATCAAGCATACAACACTATGCATATAGGTAATCCTGGTGAAGCTGCAAGACTTCAAGCCAAATCTAAGGACGAAGAATAATACGCATCATAATGCTATTTATCTAATCTATATGCCATTTTATGGAAGGACAATTTGATGCCAGATTATACAAGAACTGAGGTATTAGCAAGATTACGCACAGAATTAGATTCTGGAAATACGCTTCTTGCTGTAGGGGCTGGAACAGGTATTACTGCAAAATTCGCAGAAAAAGGTGGAGCAGATCTAATTGTTATTTATAATTCTGGACGATACCGTATGTCCGGTTTTGGTTCATGTGCTGGACTTCTTGCCTATGGGGATGCGAATGCGATCGTTATGGAGATGGGGGAACGTGAGGTATTACCTGTTGTGAACGAAACCCCTGTAATCGCTGGTGTAAATGGAACCGACCCAACCCGTCGAATGAGCAACTTCTTAAAACAAGTTCGAGATGTGGGGTTTGACGGTGTAAATAACTTTCCTACAGTAGGTGTTATTGATGGAACATTCCGTATAACTCTCGAAGAGACAGGTATGGGTTTCTATAAGGAAGTTGAGACTATCGGTATTGCTCATGATATGGATTTATTCACCATAGTATATGTTTTTAATCCTGAAGAGTCTGAGCAGATGGCAAAGGTTGGTGCAGATGTTATAATTGCACACATGAATACAACAATAGGTGGAACGATTGGTGCAGAAACTGCTTTTACACTTGAAGATGCAGCGGCACGTGTACAGGAAATTTGCGATGCAGCCCAATCACAAAATCCAGATGTAATCTGCTTGTCACATGGTGGTCCAATCGCAACAGCACCAGATGCTGCGTATATCAATGATAATACGGATACCGTGGGTTTCGTAGGTGCATCCAGCATTGAACGGTTCGCATGTGAGGAGAGTATTCCTCGGGTAACAGCTTCCTTTAAAGAATGATTACTAATTTAATCTATACATTTAATATCACTACAACCGCAGCTACATATGCTGCGGTTAATCTTTGTAATTTTGGAGTTTGAAATGTCTACTCAGGTAAGTGAATTTGAGATTCTCAATGCTGATGATGATGAATTAATGCGAATTAGTCGTGAAGGAACATTGTCATTGAACCTAAAAGAGATGCAGACTATCCAGTCACATTTTAGGACATTACAACGTAATCCAACGGATGTAGAACTTGAGACAATAGCACAGACCTGGTCAGAACATTGTGTTCATAAAACCTTTAAATGTATCATTGAATACTCAGAACCAGAGAAAAATACTGAACGGATTCATGGACTATTTCCGACCTATATACAACGTGCAACAGAAGAAATAGATAAACCGTGGTGTGTATCCGTCTTTTCAGATAATGCTGGAATAATTGAATTCGATGATGAAAATAACATTGTCTTTAAAGTTGAAACCCATAACCATCCATCTGCAATTGAACCTTACGGTGGAGCAGGTACGGGTATTGGAGGGGTCATAAGGGATTCATTAGGAACTGGACTTGGAGCGAAACCTATATTAAATACAGATGTCTTCTGTTTTGGCTTACCCGATATGTCGTATGAAGATTTACCTAAAGGAACATTACATCCTAAACGAGTATTTAAAGGGGTAGTTTCTGGGGTACGAGATTATGGAAATCGAATGGGAATACCTACAGCTAACGGAGCAATATTATTTGACTCACGATATACGGCTAACCCGCTTGTATTCTGTGGAAATGTAGGATTAATTCCAAGGGATAGATGTGATAAATCAGTTGAACCTGGTGACCTGATCGTTGCTATAGGTGGACGTACAGGTCGTGATGGTATCCACGGGGCAACATTCTCATCAGCAGAATTGGATGATACATCAGAAAACCTTGGAAGTGTAGTACAAATTGGCAATCCTATCATGGAGAAGAGAATTGTTGATGCATTATTACAGGCGCGGGACAGAAATCTATATCGATCCATAACTGATTGTGGTGCAGGTGGGTTTTCTTCAGCTGTCGGTGAAATGGGTGAGGATACTGGTGCTGAGGTACACTTAGAAAATATACCATTAAAATATGATGGATTAGCTCCTTGGGAGATCTGGTTATCGGAAGCACAGGAACGAATGGTAATTGCAGTACCGCCTGAAAATCTTGATAAACTCATGGATATATGTGAATCAGAAATGGTGGAAGCGACTGTACTTGGTAGTTTCACAGACTCCCAAAGATTGCAAGTTTTTTATGAGGACAATATAGTCGGTGACTTGGATATGGGTTTTCTCCATAAAGGTCTTCCCGATATTGTCAAAAAAGCAGTTTGGCAACCACAACAACATAGTGAAATGCAATCGCGTGATAACAATATCGATGATTATACCGACGACCTCTTGCATCTTCTTGCCAGTCCAAACATTGCCAGTAAAGAATCTGTAATCCGACAATATGACCATGAAGTACAAGGGGGAGTAGTCATCAAACCACTTGTTGGAATAGAAAATGATGGACCCAGTGATGCCTGTGTAGTCACGCCAGTCATTGGAAAATCTACGGCTGTCATTGTTGCAAATGGTATAAATCCGAGATATAGTGATGTTGACCCATACCATAGTGCCGCGGGGGCAATTGATGAAACATTACGAAATATAATTGCTGTTGGTGGAACACTTGAAAAAACTGCATTATTAGATAATTTCTGTTGGGGTAATCCAGATAAACCGGATAGACTCGGAGAATTGGTTAGAGCAGCGAAGGCATGTTATGACATTGCTACTGCTTATGGTACACCTTTTATTTCTGGTAAAGATAGTCTTTATAACGAATATAGAGACACAACAACAGGTGAACAACGTGCAATTCCTGCTACACTCTTAATTTCAGGGATCTGTGTAATATCTGATGTAAATTGTGCCGTTACAATGGATGTAAAAGCTGCTGGAAATCTTATATATGTTGTAGGTAACACCTACACCGAATTAGGGGGTTCCCACTATTTTGGTATACATGGTCATATAGGTAATAATGCTCCTATAGTTCGTCCCGATGAAGGTAAACAGGTTATGGAGTCCTTAAGTAGAAGCATTAGCCTTGGTTTAGTTCGTTCATGCCACGATTGTTCTGAAGGAGGTATAGGAGTCGCTGCAGCTGAGATGTCTTTTGCAGGTGGGTTTGGAATGGAATTACATCTTAAACATATCCCTGTTGATGAAGATATTCCGTATGATGATTTCCGACTCTTCTCAGAATCTAATAGCCGATTTATAGTTGAAGTAGAACCAGCAATTCAAACCGAGTTTGAGAATCAGATGAATGGTATACCATTTGGTCATATTGGAAAATCAATAGAATCAAACGAGTTCATTCTAAACGGATTAGAAGGGAATGCTATCATAGAAACGACAATTGATAAACTTAAGTCAGCATGGCAAACACCATTACATTCGTAACCATTTAGGTAGATGTGTGTTCTAATGAGTATAGGAGAAAGAGGTTGAAACCGAAAGTACTAATTCTTCGAACAGCCGGAACAAACTGTGATTCTGAGACTGCAGTGGCATTTAAACTGGCTGGAGGACAAACAGATTTAGTCCATATACAAAACCTAATTTCAGGTAAGGTGGATCTTTCCGATTATCACATCCTTGCAATTCCAGGTGGATTTTCATACGGTGATGATATTGCAGCGGGTATACTACTGGCAGTTGAGATGAGACATAAACTGAGTAATGTCTTGGAAGAATTTGTTGCTGACAAAAAGTTGATAATTGGAATATGTAACGGATTTCAAGTACTTGTCCGGACTGGATTATTACCCGGATTATCAACGGAGAAAAATGCAACAAACATAGATATGCCGCAACGTAGCACATTGGCTATGAATACATCCACAAGGTTCGAATGTCGATGGGTTAATCTTAAAACTGAAGTGAACCAATGTATATTCACCAAAGGTATTAAACCTAACCTCTATCTTCCGGTTGCCCATGCGGAAGGACGATTTACTGCTCCACAGGAAGTCTTAGACGAATTAGAAAACAATCAACAAGTTGTATTTAGATATAGCAACGCTTCACACCACTCGTCTGACAATATTGAATATCCCAATAATCCAAATGGATCTGATTCCAATATCGCTGGTATTTGTGATATTACAGGTAGAATCTTCGGTTTAATGCCACATCCAGAGCGATTTCTCACTAAATGGAATCATCCACGCTGGACAAGAGAGGATCTTCCAGAAGAAGGGGATGGTTTGGTACTATTCAAAAACGCGGTTGATTATGCAAAAGCGACTTTTCATGAGTGAACAACTTAATAGACGATTACTCCCATTCTATATGAAACTACCTGTCTTTTGGGTATTTATCATATTGACTTTAGTTGGACAGGTCTTATGGGTAGCATTTATCTCCAGATATCCTAATATTGATTTACGTTGGTCGAGTTTCGGATATGGATTTGGGATTGTACTCGGTTTTATGCAAGGAAAGTGGACATCAAGACTATGGGATAGATCGTATCTACAAGTATTGAAACGTCAGATTATCTTCTGGGAAGCAAAGGGAGCAAAAACACTGACATATTTTACCTGTTTTGCGCTTGGATTACCGGTTACAGGAGTTCTATTGATTAAATCAACTGTACAATTGACAGGTATCCAATCTTATGTATTCGGTTTTATTGGTGGAATGAATGTAGCACTGATGTTATGGGTACGACGGATACCTAAATGAGTATAAACAGATCCCACAGTTCTCTAATTAACACACCATTTATTCAACAATTGCGTTTATCCTTTACCTATTATATTTCTTTCCTTCTGACTTCATTCACATCATATAAATGAGATTAGATAAAAACCAACAAAATGCTGTCAACCATTTCAAGGGTCCAGCGATTGTTGTTGCTGGACCAGGAAGTGGTAAAACAACAGTAATAACCGCTCGTATTCTCAATCTCATACAATCCTACAATATCCTACCAACCCAAATACTTGCAATCGCCTTCAACAGAAAAGCAGTTGAAGAGATGGAAACTCGGATAATTCGGGAACTGCCATCACAGAACGAATTGCCGAATATCCGTACGCTACACGCTTTTGGTAAAGACATAATCACAGAACACTATCAGAAAGCAGGATTTAAGGATCTCCCACAAATCTGGTCTGGAGAAATAGAGCGGATCATTACAGATGAAACGAAACAGATTCTCCAGTCAGCTGCAACATCACCAGTCTCAATATATAAAATAGAGAATACCTTCACAGGAAAGTGTTATATTGGTCAGACAACTAATCCTGAACGACGTAAACGGGAACACTTCACGGGGTCATCAAATGATAGACTTCGTCAGGCTATCGGTTCAGAAGGAGAGAATCGGTTTAGTTTTTCTATATTGGAGAGGGTTTCTGGTGGAGAAGCAAATCATCGTGAAGCATATTGGATCCGCTATCACAAAGAAATAGGGGAAATATTCAATCGTGCTGATCCTTTACGACAACAATATAGTAATCAAATTATGATTGAGATGTTCTGTCAACATTTTGATATACCCTATATAGAACATTCTGATCGAAATCCAGATTTTGAGAACATGACAGATAGATTTCATGAAATCAAAGAAATCGTCATGCGTTCAAAACGACAAGTAGAATCAGGTTTATTTGACCCAAGTAATATAGAAGACCCAATCGTTAAAGAATTTGCTAAGAAATATGAAAGTAAGAAATCTCAGGCGAATGCAATTGATTTCGAAGATATGGTAATATTTGCTGCTAACCTATTGGAAACTTACCCCGACATAAGACAAACTTATTGTGAACGTTTTCCATTTGTCCTTGTAGACGAGTTTCAAGATATTGCCCCATCAGATTTCAGACTTATATCAAACCTATCTGAAAATCTGTTTGCTGTTGGTGACGACGATCAAGCAATCTACAGTTTTCGGGGCGGAGATTCTAAAATAATGCTGCAATTCTCTGAACGGAATGATGTTAAGAAATATGAGATTACACGTAACTATCGATGCACATCTACTATTGTTGAGCATGCACGAGCATTGATAGAACGTAATAACCCACGGATTCGGAAAAACTTACGTGCATTTAACCCCATCAAATCCCATATAAAAGGATTAGATACAACACCTGAAACTATTACTCTTCATCTCTTGGATGAACTCTCCCAGCCAATTGAGACTGCGATCCTTGTAAGAACAAACTATGAGGTAGATAAAATTAATGACATGATTTCTGATATATCTACATCTGATACAATAGAGGTGACAACTATACATAAAGCAAAAGGAAGAGAATGGGATAGAGTGATTCTCATTCACAATACGCTTGACAGGAGATTCCCACGACGAGACACCATACTTGCAGAAGAACGACGTGTGTTTTATGTAGCTATGACACGGGCTAAGGATGAGTTGATTGTTCTTGGTGGAACATGTCAATTTGTTCCTGAATACCAAAAGATATCTAAGAATCTCGGTTATTATATCCGACAGTATTTTTATTGGTGGGATAGAAGGAAGATGAAAAAACTCAATACTTGATGTGTATATTATGGTATAATCACTATTAGTTTCCATTTCAATAATCATAATTATATATGCAAGATAACCAGAAACCATCTAACTCAACCCCGCGAAAACAGTTTTATCTATTCCAGTTCATATTTCTTACATTTGCACATACCATCCTTGATTCTTACGCAACTCTATTCCCACATATCCAACCCCGACTCGTAAATCGATTTGCATCTGTTGGAAAAACTAACAGTTTAGCCGGTATTTTCATTGCACTTTATAGTATATTTAGTTCGCTTGGACAAATTCTTTTTGGTTGGTTATCAGATAGAATACGTACGATTCATTTCCTTACTTTTGGAGTAGCTTTTACAGCAATTGGTTTGAGCTTAGTCATATATGCTCCATCTGAGTTGTATGTGTTCCTATTATTGGCAATTGGTGGAATAGGGATTGCTGCTTTTCATCCACAAGCAACAACTTATGCAGGTGCACTCGCCGCAGAAACCAGAGGCATGGGAATATCTATCTTTCTTACCGGTGGAAACATAGGACGTGCCTTAGGTCCTTTAGCTCTATTATTTGTACCCTACAGTTTAGGTTTCAATTTTAAGGTAGGGAATGTGATTCCGATCATGGTATTTGAGATGGGAATTGGAATTCTCGTAGCGATATTTGTTCCAATTGTATTGAAATTCGAACATGAACTCGACTTGACAGCTTCCTCCCGAGTACTATCTCATGATGAAGTATCTGTTAGGGAGTCCTTTTGGGTGGTTGCAGGTCCACAGCTCTTACCCCTTACAGTCCTATTTGTTATAGCGAGTCTCCGAACGGTTACGGGTGTTGGATTAGAGAATTTTCTTTCTATTTATTTAGATGACCAGGACTATAGTGATCAAGTCAGATCCCTCATTGTTGCATTATATATATTCGCAGGATCAATGGGTATAATGGGGAGTGGTTTTGTATTAACCCGCGTCAATACACTTACTCTATTAGGATTTTCACTTATTGTTGCACCCCCACTTCTCTTGGCAGCACTTCATACAAAAGGTATACTATTTCTGATATTCCTCTTTTTAGGGAATGTAGTTCTTTCAAGCTCAGTAACATTGAATATAATCTTAGCCCAGATGATATTACGGGGACATGAGAATATAGCATCAAGTTTTATGATGGGTGCATCTTGGGGAGTGGGTGGTCTACTGAATTTGCTGGTGGGAACTATGGCAGATAAAATAGGTTTGTGGATTGTACTTAATGGGTTAGTATTAGTGCCGTTAGTGGTTTCTCCCCTAATGATATTTCTGAAGAATCAACCTGATTTATCAAATCCAAAGTCAGAAGAATAACGTTCCCATTTCAATCTAAGAAATCGTTGTCAGATTGTCCACAGGACACTCAAAAAGTGTGTGTTGATTAAATCCCCAACTAAGAGTGCATAATCGAGTCGAAACTTGTTTAGTTGAATTCCAATACCTGTTGTTAACCTACTATCACGAAATCCGACACGGAGTGCCATAGGTGAAGTTATCTCATATTCTATTCCGATATGGGATTGTCCAGCATACCGTTCCTGCCATTGGTATGTTAAAATAAGATCTCGACCGAAAATTCGTTGTGTAGAAAAAGCAAGACCAATATTGAAATTTGATGGAATAGATTCTTTGAATGTGGATGTAGTATTCCAAGTTAAGGTTGTTTGAGATATATCCTGGAAGTTCATTCCCAGAGCAAGTGAACCTACGTTTTCTAATCCAAAAAGAGCATTAAAATCAGGAAGACGCATTAGAATTCCAGCATCAAAGCCGAGACCACTACTTCCATAATTCGTAAAAGTTGAAGTATTTTCATCAAGGTCTCCATGTCCACTGAAACTCTGGAAAATACCTTTGGCATTTACTCCAAATAAGAACTCAGGTGGGAGAGAATCTTTACCAAAGTTATCCCACCAAGATTGACTGACAGCCACTCTTGTTGCCAGTGTTAGAACAAAAGCATTCTCGCTATCATTAAGATAACCAGAAGGTGTGAAATCTGAATCCCGTGGTCTGAATTTTGCATTGTTCTTTCGTTGGTCAGCACTAATACTGGGATCAAATGCTGGCACTTCATAGTAAATTGGTATATCATCTATTCCCGCCCGTATCCAAGACACACCTAAACTCAAGGCGGGGAAAACCTTACCGATACCACTCACATAATTAAATGCCCCTAACCCGGATCGTCTTGCTGCATGCATCATACAGACTTGATAGTTATTCGCGACACCCGCAATTCCAGCAGGATTCCAATATGTTGCGGTAGCATCGTCTGCTACGCCAACATACGCTCCCCCTAAACCGAGAGAACGTGCTCCAATACCATTGGTTAAGAAATCCCCGGTGTAATTCTCTCCGTAGACTCCTATGGTGATAAGTAATGTACAAATAATGATGGTTACTTGAGTGATTTTAAGCAAGTATGGTAATTCCTTCTATAAAATTTATTGTATTTGTAATGTAGATTCAGAATAAGTAGCTTTTATCAATTACACACGGTTTAGATCAAAATCGTTCCAATAATATTGATATTCTTTAGAATTCCATCCATCGTATATCTGATCCCATGCTATACGATTAAAGTGTGGTAAAAGTGATCCTTCTGTGACAGGTTGGGAGCATCCTTGATAACGATAATCTACAGAAAGTCTGATACGATCTGTTGATTGATTTGGTAGTGCTTTATGTACAGCATGACTGTGGAAGAATAAGGCATCTCCGATTTCATAATCCCCAACAACCCAATATAGTCCATCATCTTCTAAAGGAGAGGTGTCAATACCGACGCCTCCTGCACCCAAAGCCGGTTTCACAGGATATATCCCCGAACGATGTGAACCTGATAATACAGATAATCCCCCCAAATGCTGTGGACAAGAGCCGAGAGGAATCCATGCGGTATATGTTTCCTCTGTTCCACGAATGTGAATAAAATCTTGATGTGCGGGAGTTGTGTATTTAGTGTTTTCAGGGAACATTATTCTACCAATATTCCGTGGATGGACTAATGTCTTTTCACCAAATAATTTATCACACATATCAATAATAGATGGATGATGAGCAAACGCATGAAATGATTCGAGACACTGAAATTCGTCTAAAACAGGCCAATATCCCTCATCACCTTCCATAAATGGACCTCCAGTCCGAATTCCATCCATGAGGGTATCCCCACCTTCTGCCCAACCATGTTTGTGACAGATCTCTAAGAAATCTCTACGGAGATTGTTAATTGTATCTTGATCAATTAACTCTTGAAAATATAGGTATCCATCTTCTTTCACCCTCCTACGTAGTTCTTCAGGTGTATCCAGTAGATCATTGGAAACTGTAAAGGGTTCAATTCTTGACATAATACATTCCTTATAGAGAATATTACGAAAATATTTACATACTGCTTATTCTAATGAGTTATTATATCAACATACATGTGGGAGTGTCAAATGATATAGAATCTGCATTATACTCACAAAAATTCCACAACTACCTTTATGTTGAGGTTATCGGTATTATTCTTCAATTAAAATTATTAATATTTTGTTATACCATTTCTGAGAAATGATGTTGCATTACGTGTCTATGTGGAATGTCATCATAAACTACACAACCTGAAAGGATATGTTGTAAAAAAGAGATTATCTTATAAAATATGGTATGATCTGTCAGAAATTCCGACTTAATACACTTTTCGGGATAAAAACTGATATAGAATTATCGTGGTATTATATGAAACTCCTAAATTTAATCAGAGTATTACTTACGTATTAATTGTGAATATGCTACAATTCCTACAATACTGATTTACAGAGGTATCCCATGCTTACAGTTAAACATATTGAGACAATAGCTTTAAATATACCTTTTTATTGTGATAGAGTTAGTCGTCATATGCACCGCGCTGCAACCCATGGTGAACGTGTCCATGTGTTTCGCACAGAACTTAGTAATGGTGTTATAGGTTATGGTGAAAATCTGTCTGATGAGTCTGGAAGTATAGAAGGTGTCATCGGACAGAATCCTTTTGCATGTATGAACAGTGGTGGTGTTGGCTTCGGTATCCAGATGTCCATCTATGATGCGGTTGGTAAGACTGTAGGAGTTTCAGTTTCCGATTTAATCGGACCTAAAGTTCGTGATAGGTGTCCGATCTCATGGTGGGATATAGATATGCCACCCGAAGATTGGGTTGCTGAGGTTGAAGAATCCGTCAAAAGAGGGTACACATCAGCGAAGTTAAAGGCAAGACCTTGGCGTGATATATTCGCCCAAGTGGATGCTGTAGGGAATGCTGTACCAGAAGACTACCGTCTAGATATAGATTTCAACGGATTTTTGTTGAATCCAGATAATGCAATTCCTGTCCTACAACAGTTAGATCAACATCCTAATGTTGCAATTTATGAGAGTCCATTCTATCTTGGGACTGATATAGAAGGTGCTGGTAGACTACAAGAAGCAGTAGAAAAACGAATTGTCGAACATTACAATGAATCTTGTTTACATGCGCGTTGTTGTGGTGGATTTGTCGTTGGGGGTGGTGTAAATTCTCTTCTCAGTATTAATGCACTATGTTCTTCTTTTCAACAACCCTTCTGGTTACAGATGGTTGGAACTGGTATTACGACAGCATATAGTGTCCATCTTGGTGCAGTGCTTTCACAGGCTGAACTACCGGCGATTACGTGCCATGAACTATGGGAATCTGATCTTCTTGAAAAACGACTTGATGTTGTCGACGGGACAATTGCTGTACCAGAATCACCAGGACTGGGAGTAACAGTGGATGAAGCAGCGTTATCTGAGTATCAAGTTGATCCATCTGAACCAACACCTCAACAGATGTTCCAAGGTAGTGATTATACATGCAGAGTCCATATCCCAAATGATGACGGTAGTGAAACAGTGCATGATTTTAACAATGAAGGGGAATACTATCCTGCATTTAGCGAAGGAAAGTATCCTGGATTCGTACCGGGTGTCTGGATGGAAGTTATATAAGGCTATACCTTAGTAAATTCCCATAGTAATTTCCCATAGTAATTTCAAAGTGACTTGCATTACTATCTACACCATTTCTGAGTAATACACTTGAAGAAAAAATTATCACAGAGACTACAGGAATACCCAACAACTAACAAGAATATCTCCCTTAACAACAGAGATATTACCCTCACTATTATCAATCATCCGGATGACTTATTAGAGATTTTTAGTAGGGAAGATAGTGATGGAGTACTCTACTTACCCTATTGGACATACTTGTGGGATTCGGCGATTACTTTAGCACATCATATTTCAGAATTAGGAGATCTAAAGAATCAGCGTATACTTGAGATTGGGTGTGGATTTGGCCTCGTAGGCATTGTTGCCGAATTATATGGGGCAGAAGTAATATTTACAGACTTTGAAATTGAAGCACTATTCTTTGCCTTAGAGAATTCGCAACAAAATGGAATTGATTCTCCAAAATTAGTTCAAATGGACTGGACTACACCGTGTCTTGATACAGAATTCGACATTATCCTTGGTTCTGATGTTATATATGATCAACAGAACTGGAAACCAATTATAGGATTGATTCAAGATTTACTGAAATGTGATGGCATAGCACTTTTTTCGGAACCTAATAGAGAAAATGCAAGTGGATTTTTCGACTTAATCGAGGAAAATGGATTAAGCTATGAAAAATCCACTTGTTCAATAGATTCTATTGATAGTAGTATTCAAATCAACATATACACAATTTATGATGAGTCCGATTGAAGTAGTTAAGGCAGATTTTAGAAATAATTCCCTATTCTACATCAAACGGACATAAAATATTTGATTTGACGGGTCTACTCCTATCATGTGATGTGAGAGGATAGTGGTTTCAAAATTCACCATAAATCACTTTTTATGATTCGGAGGATGAATTTCATAGCATGTTTTCTTGAAACACACTATTACATGCTTACCAATCGCCAGGTATTTTGATAATTCCGGTTCATTCTTTAATAGATCGAAATAGGCATCAGTTCCGAACTCTATTTTGGTAGTCTTTGTTTCTGGTTTATGGACACTATCCACCCAAACATCCTTCTTTAGATGGAATGTCTTATCTTTTACGACTTTAATCACTTCAGATGTCTCAGCTAATTGTTCCTGGATCTTAATTAATTGTAATTTCACACTACTTTGAACTGCAGCAGCCTTGGGTACAGCAGGTGTTGCTCCAGATACTCTTGCAGATTCAATGTTTGATTTTGCCCTTCCTGTACTTAGCCCAATTTGACGAGCTTCATTAACTCTACCTCTTTGAAGATGAGTATATATAGGAGCGTCTTTCATATCTTCAGTCACCAAGAATGAGGTATATGGCGTAACTATTCCATATTTCTTACTAAGTCTTGTAATCTCATCTACAAGTTCTTTATTCTCACCATTCAATCTAACTTCATCCACCAAATATGCAACCTTGCGTTGTGCCCATAATTTTGGCAAGAATTGATGGTCTGTCTCTTTATCAGGAAATTTTACATTATTAGTAAATTCTCGCTTCTGTCCTTCAATCTCACCCTGAAGAAAAAGTTTGGACTTACCAATTCCTGTATACCTTCCCAGAACTGTGATTTGTGATCCGCGAAATAGATGTGGCAATTTTTGTGGATATTGATCTTTGACTCTGATGTTTTCAATATCCAATTCTAAGTTGACCAATACAGGTTCACTAACCTTTGTGAAAAATGTAGATACAGCTATTTCTAAATCCTCTTTGGGTTTTACATATTGTCGCGTTCCACTATTTTCTTCTGCCATCTTATCAAGTAAATTTATGTTTACATCGTATCCTACACCGAATACGAAGATCCTTGATTCATTTTTATTTACTTTGGCAACATTCTTTAGTATCAGTTCAGTATCCGTAGTACCAACAGTTGCCTCACCGTCAGTCAGGAACACAACGATACGTGGTCGTTTGGGATCAGGTTTTTCTGAAAGCGATGTTAAAAGTGCCTCATTGATATTCGTTCCACCATTCCCTTCAATGTCCTCAATGAAAGCAATTGCGTTTTCACGTTCCTTTTTAATTGGAACTAATTCTTTTGAAAACGATTCAACATTGGTATTGAATAAGATCAGGTTGAATCTGTCCCCATCATTCAGATTGTTGACACAAAAACGAAGTGCCTCCTTTGCCTGTTCTATTTTTCTACCTTTCATACTACCAGATCGGTCCAGTATAAAAATGAAATCTTTTTCAATTATATCCTTCTTGTTTACCTTATATTTTGGAGAAATAAGAAGCATGAAGAAACCTGGATCGTCAAGGTTATCCCGATGTGTAATCAGGTCTATACCAAATTCTTTGTCAGACAGGGAATAGTAACAGGTGAAATCGCGTCTTGCATGAACGTAGGATCCTTCATAGCTGATATTAGCACTATGATTATCCTTTCGATTAATTGCTATTTCATGTGAGGGAGAATAAATACTTTTGAGTTCATGTTTACTTTTAATATTGATTGATACCGCAAGACTACCCACAGGATTGTTAGTAAATGTATCCGTTCGTAAGGGGTAAGTATATTTTGCCAGATTAGAATCTACATTTATTACTTGTGAATACTCCATTTGTATCCGTCGTTCCCCATGAGCAGGAATTGGGAATACCCGTGCCTTAAATGCTCGTTTTCCAATATATTCAAGCAATGCTGGGTCTTGCATTGAACGGACAATACCTTCATAGGTCGCACGTGCCTTGTCTTTTGCAAGTAATTCACCTTTTACAGGTTGTCCATCAATGTATAATACAAAATCCGATATTGCAACATCGTCCTGTAGTGGGAAAATATATGTGCCTTCCAACACACGGTTATTTGGATTAGCAAAGATCTGATCAATTTTAGTTGTGGCAAGTTGGTTTTCTATGGAGACGTCAATATGATGTCTTTCAATTCTAAGGCTTTGAATACTGGGTCTCTGCCTTGTATGGGTTAGGAAGATTCCTTGTGTATATCCGAAGTTTACAACTCCTGTGAAAAGTATAATTGATAATATTGTGAGAGAGTATTGTCTTTTCATTTTAAATCTCCTATTGTCTCCCTACTACTATGGTGAAATTTGAAAATAATTATACACTTCCATACTACCGGTGTAGAATGGAAGATTATTTCCTCAATCTACGATAAAGTAATCACTACAAATAACATACATATGCTGTCATCAGTTGATATATTTAGGCAATTATTAAAATGAGATGAATGTAGCTGAAGTAACCTAATTATCTACACACCTATCTTGGTTTGTAGTTCAATTTTTTTCATATAAATGATGTTTCTTCTTTGAAGTTTCTTCATTTTATGCCATCTATAAAATCGGTTATATAATTGAGAAAATAAGAAAATCCTCTATACCTTGGTGTTCGATATAGAGGATTATCAAAATTGAGGTTATCTTGTGTATTTTTAGTAAAGTGAATAATTAATGAGACATTTCAACTTTTACGAAGAACACCCATCGTAGGGGCGAGGTCACTTCACCCGTTGTAAAATGTTCCATTAATTCAAAGTTTACTATAAGTGATAATTTGTAGCCCAGTATACTCAATATAATGCAATTATTTTCACAGAGTGGTTGATAAATACAAACTACTTTGTAAGACCTTAACCATCTACCTGTTTCTTCAATCGCTGAACAATTCTTACAAGGTTTAATAGGTCCTCTTTACGTTGCTTTTCGATGACTGTTTTTGATTCAATTTGTGGTAAAACTCCTTCAAGAACCTGTTGAACAACTTCTAAATTGCCATGCTTTGCCCAATGACTTCCTCGGAGAATTTCTCATCATCATACGTTTTCCAATAATTACTAATCCGACCTCCACAAATAATTTATATTAAATTTTACTTCCCCATTACTATAAGATACACCCTCTATTTGTAGATTCAAATCGAAAAGTTCCGCTGACTCCGTTGGATAATAGAATTGAATGCCTGTTTCTCCATTGGATTCAATGAATTTTGCGAATCCTGTTATGTCATCATCTGATAATTGTTTACCATTTATCGATATTGTTACTTCACTCTCACTCAACGTAGGTGAATCGATAGGTAATGTCCCTTCTGGGTAGTATATCCAGATAAGCCATCCGAACCCATCCCTTCTGTTATCGGTACGTCCGGTATTATCAGAAGAATCCTCTTCCTCAGCATCAGTGTTATCGCCAGTGCTATCATCATCTATGTCATTATTCTCATTAGGATTGTTATCGTTGGAATCACCACCATCACTGTCTCCATTACCATTAGGATTGTTATTGTTAGAATCACCACCATCACTTTCATTATTATTATTCGGATTATTCCCAGCACCACCAGGAGATGTTGGTTTTTCATTTGGCAGGTCTCCATCTCTATCTACCAATGTCTTAACTAATTCCGTAGTATCTCCAACTCTTTCAGCTCGAATAATAGGTTTGCCTTCATAATAGAATAAATAAAGTGTTCTTTCTGGATAGATGTGTACAATTGGTCCTTCATCTACTGAACCAGTGCTTATAAGTGGAATAAGATCAATACAGGAAGAACCAGTATCGTTGTAAATACAGTATAAACCCCCAGTATTGGATATCGCATAATCTGACACATCTATAGACGTTGGCATAGTACCAGTATATGGAGTAGAAGTATCAGAACAACCGACTATGGTAAAAAGAATGATTAGAGTACCTGTGATAAAAATTAACGATAAACATTGAATCTTAATTCTTGCTTTCAATTCACTAATCATATTCATAGTATTACTCCATCTCAACTGTTACTGCAGAGGTACTAACTTCAGAATATTAGTTCTTTCGTCAGAATCAATGCTATCTGAACTGATGTGGAATGTCGCAGTGTTACCTGGAATTAACCCTTTCACTTGGATTGTTATCTCCGCAGCTTTTGTATCAACAGCAAATTGAGTTCCACCATCAATCTCTGTTATATCTTCGATACGTAGGTCACCTCTCGTGTTATCGTCTATGGTTAATCCTTCTACAACTCTAACGTTCATAAGTGCAGTAGAATAAATCTCAATCGTCCATCCTATTGGTACAGAGATTACATTCCCGGTATTCAGATTTTTACCGCTTGAAGGTATATTCACTCTACCCGCGTCTTCTAACTCCTGGATAAGTTCCGATGTATCCATTCTTCTCTTGGCACGTAAAATAGATCTCCCTTCATACTCAAACATATAGGCAATATTGGTTGGATGAACATGGACGGTAGGTGTATAACCAATATCTGATCTATCAATCTCTATTTTATTTAGATCAAGTTTTACGCAAACAGTATCAAATCCATCGTTAAGGCAAACTGTATCGGAACCAATCGCATTTAAGTATGTATCTACATGGTCAACTGAGATAACAGGACCGGTATATGGCACATCAGAACAACCAACTATACTAATAAGTGTAATCAGGTACAACCCAATTAAAGCCAATGATAAGTGATTTGTTGTTTTCATGGTTTTATAATTCCCTTTGAGTTCTTTTCTATGTATACAATGTAAAAATTCATGCAACGTGAATATAGATAGTATTCTATAATACAACGTAATATCATTTAGGTTTGGTACGTAATATGATACAATTTGCTTGTTATAGTTCCTTTGAATTCTTATGCTGATAATAACAGTTTAGCTATAAAAGCACGAAACACAAATATTTACAAGACTACACAAAGATGGTGATAATTAATCTGGTATAATCCTATAAATCTGATACACGTTGGAATAATTACTCAAAGAACAGAGTTCCGAGGTATTTTTATTTTTAAGGATGGAGCGTGAAGATACTGTATCTGAAATAGGCAGAATTACTAAAGATTATGAAGTAGGTGGGAGATCGCTATAAAGCAACGGTAGGAGGGAATATAAATTCCTGAACCATAAGTGTCAATTTAGTGATTACATGTCCTTATCGGGAATCAACAGAGTAGAAATCGCAAAAATATGATTTGAGAATCCGTAAATTACGTACTTCGGACACTGGTAGTAGACAACCAGTTCTGTCAAAACTGGAATTAGATACAGGACAAAGTAATTCAACCTTATTCTATTACAATTAAACAACTGACTCACAATTATGATTTATGCTTTCTCGGTGTCTGTTTGAGATAGATGATCCGATATTCTGGATTTTAACTTTCGTTCTATCTCCTTCATTTTTGGTTTCCCAGCAAGATTATTAATCTCATTTGGATCGTCATGTATATTAAAAAGTAGATAGGGTGTTTTATCTGTATTTAATGCTATTTTCCATTCCTGATTTAGGAGCATAATCTCACGAGATATTTCAGATATAGCATATTCTCTATGTACTATTTCATTATCATTTATAATAGGAGATAACGACTTCCCAAATTGTTGATGTTGTATGTGTCCTCCAGCATATTCAACTAAGGTAGGACCGATGTCAATCCATTCAACTGGCGTGTCACAGGATCGATTAGTGTTATCTCTACGTATTGTATCAGGGGTTCGAACGATAAATGGAATTCTCACTGCCCCATTTAAAAAATTGCTTTTATATATCAACCCATAATCCCCATTCATTTCACCGTGATCAGAGCAAAAGATAATAACTGTATTTTCAAGTTCATCCCGTTCCTGAATCGCTTCAAGTATTTCCCCTATCTGGTCATCAATTAGCGTAACATTTCCTGCATAATCAGCACGCATCTTTGCCACATCACCCAATTCAAAATTTGGTTTTCTCTTTCCTTTTAATTGGTCCAACCTACCCCGTGGACGATCTCCAATAGGTGGTCGAGTAATTGCGGGTGGCATTTCTTTAGAATCATAAATACTTGCATAAGGTTCGGGGGTATCCCACGGTTCATGGGGACCGCCAAAACTCACCCAACAGAACCATGGCTCATCACGGTTATATGCCTTTAGATATTTCTTTGCTTGTTGTCCAACGTATACATCAGCATCGTATTCAAGACCATTAGGAGAAGGACGTACAAGATGAGGTGTTGTACGAAATCTTTCTTGATAGTCCTTTTTGTAGGCGTTCCAGATACCTTTTTCTTCCCATATTGCAGTCATGTGTGAAAGCGTTTTCATATTTGCTCTGGGTCCGCCAATTTCGTCAACATCATCTAAACCGTAGGCATTCATCAGGTCTACTTTTTTTCGTAGATCTCCTGAATGCGGATGTAAATGTGTCTTTCCAAACAAACTTGTTCTATACCCTGCATCTCGAACAGCTTGCATCCATGTTGACGTATCCGGAGACATTCTATGTTTCTGATTATTCCAAACACCAGTATTATGAGGATATAATCCGGTAGCTAAACTCAGTCGTGCTGGCACACATACTGGTGAATTTGTAACACAGTTTGTAAAACGAATACCTTCACTGGCAATACGATCCAAATTAGGTGTATTTACCCATCCACCCGAACATCCCATTGCATCCCATCGCTGCTGATCTGTCATAAGCAGTAGTATATTCGGTTTTAGGGGTTTATTCTCTTTTCCATTTAGAGGAGAGTTATTGTTAGCAAGTGTATTACAAGAAAGGAGGGGTAGTGTAATTGTACTTGCAATACCTAATTCTTTAATAAATGTCCTTCGCGTAATTTTATTCTTTACAGAATTCATTTGGTAGCTCCTTGAATTAACCTGAGTATAACATAGGAGGAATTAAGTGTTTAATTCACTTGCTAATGAAGATTAAGTTATTAATTCAGTAATTTCTTAACGGGTGATAAATCACCCTACTACCAACCAACCTGTTTGTAGTAGGGCAATTCATTGCCCGTCAATTACCCAAAGTATTATTTAATCTTCATCAGCAAGTGTGGTTTCATAACCACTGGAATGTCTGTGAAATATCTTTATTCCATTTATTCAATTGATTCGCATATTCCATTGGGACCAACATAAAAGAAAATCCTTTAGTTCTTGAAATGGATATTGACTATCATGAGAATTGTATGACTTATTATGTGTTTTCTATAAATTACACAATTATGACCACTATTTCCATTTTTTTACGGGATTTATGATATTTTATACATTTTATGCACAAAAAAGAGTTAAAGGACGCGTCTTTAATTAACAATAAGACAGTGATTTAACATTAACAGTCTAACAGTGCTACATCGGAATCATTATGACTTTCCTAAGTGGTGCAAAAACTGTCTTAATTTTAACACAATTTGCGGAGAAAACAATGTAATATAGCAAAGACCGAGAACAAAGTTTTCTCAGTTTTGAGTTTGGCAGGGACAACAAACTCTATCAGAATTTCTACGGGCAAGCCGTAGATCACTAACAGGCAAGTTTTTGAAATTTTATTCATTTTATGTATGAAACGGAGTAAAAACGAGTCTGTATAATGAACTGTCCAAACTATAGTATAGATTATTCTAACCAGTTATGGGTAGCACTTATGCCACCCTCCCACCTTTGCAGGGGGATAAATGGACTGGTCTGGTGAACTAAATGGATCAGAAAAATCAGACTTCTTCAGAATCTCGTTTTGGCAATTTCTTCAGTAACTTACTGAATAAAATAGTGACATTTCTTGGATATTTTAAGCCTATTGTAGTTTTTTTGCTTAAACCCCTCCACTGGATTTATAGCATAAGGGATTTTCTATTAGACATCACAGCCGCTTCTAAAATAATGGCACGGTTGGATCGGATGATGTATTATGTGGTTTTGTTCGCTGGTATAGCTGCGGTGTTGACTTCTATGAAGGTTGAATATGAGGTTATGACAGAGGTATATAATAGTGAGACAGATATAACAAACCTTCCAACCAGGTTGTTTAATTTTGGCAAAAAAGTATTATATAGCAAGCAAGCCTCTACAGACCTGCCTCCTACAGAGCAGGACAGCATTCCAAGGAAGTCAAAGTCTTGGCTCCCGTTCCTGTTTGTTATTGCAGTAGATGGCATGAAGTGTACTCTTGGCTACTTCAAACATAGTAGAAGAGAAAGTTCACAATGGTCCACTGATTTTGTGCGTGTGGGGTTGTTTATTGTATCAGCGATATTTACGTTCATCTTTCTCTCCCAATTAATGAACAAACCGAATGAGGATAAAGTTAATACAGCCGTTGAAAACGCTTTAGTAGGAATAAAAGATAAAGTGGAGAAAGAAGATAGTATACTGACAGACTTGAAGCAACAGGAAGAAGACATTAACGAACATATAGCTGAACGTCAAAGACAGCTGAATGAAGAACTGGATGTAGGTCGAAGTGGACGAGTGGCGGGAGTAGGTCGAGTCTCTACAGCTGTTGAAAAACAAATAGAATCTGCAAAAATTGAGCGGGAAAAGGTGAGGTCGAAAATCCAAGATAGACAGAATGTCTTGGTAGATGAGATTGAAAAGGAAGAACAGAAAACAACAGATCGTGTTAGAAAAGGGGGCAGAGCATTAGATCCCAAATGGATGTCCGCTCCCCTAAGTACTCTTCATGAAATTCTTATAGTGGATAAAGAAGGAAACTATCCTCGAAGGTGGGCTACTATTTTTATTGTACTATTCTGTTTACTGACGAGTGGCATGTTGGAATTGATAATCATAGAAGCATTTAAAAGACTCGGTAGAGAAGCCCTTTCAAACCTGTCTCAGGAGGATAGTGATACCATTTCTAATTGATAATACCATTTCTGATATATAATGTCTCTCTTGTAGCATAAACTTTCCAGTTTGTGCCACATTCCGCTTCATTTCTAACAATAGGTAATGGGACAAAAATTAATAGAAATGGTATAATATAACATTATTAGGTAGTTCGAAGAGAGGTACGAAACCCGATAGGATAGACCCAATCAACACATGTCCAAATCAACACCGAATGCGCGTATGGCATTTGGTGGGTTTCGTGCCTCTACCATAGGTGTCAATTTAAGGAAGACAATCCTTGTGAACCCAGATCCGGTAGGTATTGAGTCCCATAGGGACGGAATGTTTATAGCAAAAGTGTATACCCGACAGGAAGTGTCATTCGGTTCCAAAACGAACCTACCATGTTTGGGAAAGGTGCTAAATTGACGTCTATGGTGAGTTTCGTTCCTCTATCCCACCTACGAAGAATGGCAAAATAATAAATAGAATTGGTATGATTTGGACTTCTCGCAAAATGCAAAAAGGGTATTTGGCGTTAATTTGGAAGGGGATGATATGTCTATAGAGACCTTGACAGCCGTGCAGCAAAGTCCCGAAGGGTTGCCATGTCTATTATGTAAGATATTCCAATCTATAATGATTTTAGAGAGGATACTCCATCAGTTAGTTATCTCTTAGTATAGGTTTGTGATAAGAATTCAAGGATTTGTAATCGCACTTCTGTCTCCAATTCCTTCATTTTTGGTAATCCTGCAAGATTATTCGTTTCATTTGGATCGGTTTGTACATTAAATAAAAGATAAACTTCACCATCAGTGTTTAATGCTACCTTACATTCCTGATTTAGTAGCATAACCTCACCACCATATTCCGATATTGCATATTCACGGTGTATTAGATTATTATCATTGACAGTAGTACATAACGATTTTCCAAATTGTCTATGTTCTAACTCACCACCTGCTACCTCAACCAAAGTAGGTCCAATGTCAATCCATTCGGCTGGACTATGGCATACTCTATTTTCTGATTTACTCTTGAGAGTTTCTGGAGTTCTTACGAGAAGAGGAACTCGCACTGCCCCATTCAGGAAGTTACTCTTATATATAAGACCGTAATCACCGTTCATTTCACCGTGATCAGAAGAGAAGATAATAACAGTATTATCCAACTCACCACGTTCCTGAATCGTATCAAGAATTTCACCTATTTGATCATCAATAAGTGTTATATTACCAGCGTAATCTGCTCTTAATCTCCCTACTTCACCCTTTTCAAATTCAGGGTTCATATTCTTCATCTTTCTATCTAAATTTCCATTTGGACGATCTCCTTTTGGAGGTCGGGGGATTGGGGAAGGCATTTCGTTAGGGTCATACATACTTGCATAGGGTTCAGGTGTATCCCACGGTTCGTGAGGACCACCAAAACTTACCCAGCAACACCACGGTTCATCACGATTATAATCTTTTAGATAAGTTTTCGCTTGTTGTCCAACGTATACATCAGCGTAGTATTCAAGACCGAGAACAGATGGACGAACAAGATAAGATTTACTACTAAATCGTTCTCGGTAATCTTCTCTATATGCATCCCATAGACCATTTTCATCCCACATATCTGTCATGTAAGATTTAACCCTTGCGCTTGCTCTTGGACCACCGATTTCATTAACATCATCTAACCCATAGGAATGCATCAAGTCTTCTCTATCACGTAAATCACCATTATGTGGATGGAGATGTGTCTTCCCAAATAAACTCGTTCGATAACCTGCTGAACGGACTGATTGCATCCATGTTGGAGTTTCTGGGGATAGTGTATGATTCATATTATCCCAAACACCAGTGTTATGTGGATATAATCCGGTGGCTAAACTAAGACGTGTAGGAATACATACAGGGGATGTGGTTACACAATTATTAAAACGCACACCTTCCCTTGCGATTCGATCTAAGTTGGGGGTATTTACCCAGCCTCCACTACAGCCCATAGCATCCCATCGTTGTTGATCCGTAATTAGTAATAGTATATTTGGTTTCATGTTATTCCTTTCAAATATATAATGAGAAATGCGTATGTAGTCTTTGGTTGGATAGGAAGGTATTAGAATATAAAATTCGGCATTTTACTACTTAATTACGGTCAATACCTGCCTCTACAAAGGCTTTGGACAAGGTTTCATAGGAGAATGTAGCAGCAGCAAGTGGATCATAATTTTCACGTGCTTGTACCATGAAACTTACTTCAGCAGTAATAAACCCATCATATCCGTGTGCTTCCATTAACTTAAGATATTCAACGTAATCGAAGGGACCTTCACCAGGGATTAGAAATTCAAAGTCTGGAGCTAAACCTTTTTGATCCTTGACATGTGTATGTATTGAAACAGGTGCTAATGCAGAAACGGTTTCTTCTGTTGGTATCCCTACAATATCAAAATGACTAATATCAAAGTTAACTTTTAGGTAGGGGGAATTGACAAGATCAAGGAGTTCAAGTACTTTTTCAGGTGTATCAATAATTGCACCAATATGAGGTTCCATAGCTATCGTCACCCCTCGAGATGCACCATATTCGACCAATTCACCAACCCGTTCAACTAAGAATTCTTTGTTTGTATCCCAATCCTCAGGTTTACCACCAGGAGTTGTGTTGACTGCAGCAATCTCATCACCTTGAGCTAAGTCAATAGCTAAGTCAACACCCCCTTTTAATCGCCACATGTTTTTTTCATGAACGTCTGGATCGGTGTCCAGTAAACTGGAATGGGCAGCAATTGCTGGTAATGCCAGATTATGGTCTTTAAGTAATGTTGAGATACGTTTACGTTCAGCTGTATCCAATGTACTCAATTCTGTTGTAAAACGGGGTATGATAGTCAATTCAATTCCATCAAATCCAAGATCTGACACATGAGTAATGGCAGTATCTATCGGTACGGTAGGCATGCCCCAAGTGCTATAACCCAATTTCATGAGGTTTCTCCGTTTGTTGTAAGTCAATTAATAGATGGTCAGAATATCGAATTAAAGATGGTACCAAAAGATGCAATCCAATCAAACATAAGGAAATCTACGCGTTGTATGAGCAATGCTACACGACCCATTACAGTGTTACCAAATGCTGATCCGAAACCTATCATCAGAAAAGCGATACCAACTTTCGACAAACCTTTTATTGGACCTCGGTGCTCAACTGAAAAGAAAAAATAGGTAAGTGTACATATTACACCAATAACCATAAGAATGGCTCCAAATATCTCGAATGTAGATAGTGCTGGTATAGTATCACCATTAGCTGCAATGGTTTCTGTCATCTTACCAAAGGGTTGAAGCGTTCCACGTGTTTGCTCAAATATGTTTGCTCTTAACACATTTGGAATGGCTATACCTGATCCGTACCCAATTAGAACTGCGATCGGGTATCTGATTAACCATGTATGTTTGGGAGAAAGTCGCGCAAAGAAGAGTAAACCAAACGCTATCGGAATAATTACCCACAACCCTGATGGGTCTTTAAAGGTAATTGCTTCCCAAAATGGTTTCCAAGCAAGAGGTAGAAATCCTTGGTGTATAGACAATACAATTCCGTATCCTACAGATATACCGACAAATAGATGTTCTGCAAAACGGTAGAGAGGATTGTCCCTATATAGAAAACTATAGATACAAAGGGTTAAAAAGGCTGCTACCCAGATTCCAATTAGATCCATTTATGTTTCCTCCCTACTACGATGCGCAAAGTAAGCGATATTCCCAATGACAACCAATAATACTACCAGGAGATGGACGAACGATTCTACATTAATCCACTGCATCCCTTTTGCAGGCATACCGACAAGATTCTCATACTCTGCAGCGCCTAAGATGCCAGACATTAATCCTACTAATTGACCAGTCTGCAAATACGGGAACATCTGTGAAATCATTACACCAGTAACTCCCGCGCCTATTTTTAGATTGTATTGTACATTTGCATAAATTATCCAAGCATCGGGTGTTGCAGAAGAAGCTAAATCAACCAGAAGATCAATCTGGTCATAATTTACAATATCCTTCATCATAGGAATTTCTGATAAAGGTTTTCCACTTAAATCGGTTTCAAACACACCGGCAATTTCCGTTCCCATTCCTAATATAACTTGGGTTGCCCCTGGACGAAATCCAAGAAATACATAGTCTTCTCCATCTATGGCATTCATCTCTTCTGCCACTTCCTTAATTAGTGTACTCGCTAAGGTTGTACCATCCGCATATAGTGTAAGTGCTACGACATTCACTCCTTTACGAAAACATTGTATCAGGAGAGCTCTTGCCATCGGGTTAAGTTCCGCTAACGAGGAGGGACCATAGTCAAAAGCAAGCATGATGGTAGATCCTTTAGGAAGATTCTCAATATAATCATATAGATTTTGTGTTGGTTCAGAAATAGATACTGGTAAACTCACTGAAAACAACATTGGGATAATCACCGCCAGTGCTACGAGTATAAAGACATATCTCCGATCCATATTTACAAGTCTTGAAAACATTTCTTAATCCCCTCCTCCCAGATATGAACGTTCAATACCTAAAATAATGCGAATGGATTGTGAGATAACCCCTAAACTTACACCGAGGATTATACCTCTTCTTGCTGATAAATTTGGATTATCCAATATCCATCCCCGAGCTGAAGATGGTCCATTCTGAGAAATTATGCTATCCAATCCTGTCAAAGAGAGAAGTGAATTCCATATGAGATCTCCAACAGGTACATTTCCAAGCATAACTATTAATGCTGTGACAAGTAGTAGGGTTGCTTCGGTTGACCTTGCGCGGAATGCTCTATAGGCAGCAGATGCGATAAAAAATGCAAGTAATGAGAACATGGTTGCATCCATTGGTACTTGAACATTCCTATATAACCATACAAAAATCGGATTCTCTGGACCGAATGGCACACCAATAGCCACCATCGTAATCAAACCGGCAAAAACAACAAAACTATATCCCCAATGTTCTGTACGACGTTGAATTCGGTTAATGTGTGTCTGTATTAACGTAATCGTAGCTAACACAAGCGCAAAAGGTCCTATTATTAATGCCCCACTTATGACTCTTTCATAGATGCTTTTAGATACAGGATGTGGACTAAACTGTGTAATGATCATGACTATTCCAAAAAGGAAACAGAGTGCTAGTGGAATTTGTCTCTTCATAAAACCTCCTATCTCACATTCTGTAAAAGGGTAGTAATCCAATTAATACCAGTTAGTTCAAGAATTACACCTAATACAATTAATCCAAATATGAAGAGTTTACCCCAATCCTGTCCCCTTAGACTCCCAAGGAGCATCGGTTCTCTGGCAAGATAGGCACTTGCTGCATATAGTTCTTCACCAATAAGGGTATAATCACAGGCTGCTATAAAGAAAGGAAGTTGAGCTTCAGAATCAGTTCCAGCAATTTGAATTGCGCCAATAGAATTTCCTGTTTCAGCGAGAATTAGGGATTCAGCATAAAATGTTCCTTGTAAGAAAATCGCAGCCGGTTGTTCCCGAATCATCATCCCATCAACACCCGCGGCATAGGCAAACTGACTTTCTGTGATAAAGAAGATATTGTCCTCGTTATATGCATCTGGTCTTCCTTCATCTAAGTAGGATGTCTTGACCATTTCCCGCACAACATTTAGGACAACAGGATCATTACACGGAACACGTAATGGCGTTTCATAATCTGCTGTTCTCCGTGCGACCTGTCCAAGTATTGTCATACTGGCAATAGTTGCAACATTACTTACACTCCCTAAACCTAATACATACAAAATAGAACGACCCATTTCCGTTGCTCTGCCAATAGCTTCATCCACGGCTTCTAAACCCGGAATACGACGAACAAACACTTCTTTTCCGCTACGGGCGTGATATATGCTTCCAACAATTGCTGCTGAAAATAGCAACATAGCCAAGAAGAGAGGAATCTTACCCGTATGAAAAATTTGTGCTTTTGCTGATACGGATTCGGTTGCTTGGGAGTCTGAAATTTCACCTGTTTCAGTTACCGCTTGTATAATATATGTGTATGTATTCAATCTACTTATAGATGTATCTTGATACATACACATATTGGTTTCCTGGTCGATTACATCGTCAAGACTTAATTGTTCACCAAGCTTACTAAACTCAGCTCCATCCACACTACTGAGGATATTGTATCCTACAATACCACTCGTCTCTGCAGGGACATCCCATGTGACAGTGATACTTGATCCATCGTCATTTGGTGTGTCTATTGCAACTACGTTAGTAGGGGCAGCTGATCCTTGGCAGTAACCTAATGATGTCCATAGGAATAGTGTGGTACAAACTGCTATCCATAGACAAATTTTGTTATGTTTCATAAAATTCCTTTTACAAAGTTTGTGTATTTTATAGAATTAATAACATTGAATAATCGCTTCTTTTACTTTCGTTTCAGGTATATCATCCCGTATGACGACATTACCTATTTCAATCGGTAATATAAGACGTAGTGATCCATCAATAACTTTTTTGTCGTGGTACATGGCAGCATATATTTCTTCATGAGAATGCTCTTGAGGGAAGGTTACTGGTAATTTAGCATCTCTTAATAGTCTGTTCTGACGTTGGAAATCGGATTCAGAAAAAATCTTTAAATTCGCTGCTAAACGTGCTGCACAATTCATTCCAATTGAAACCGCTTCTCCATGCCTGTATTTTTTATATTCTGTTACGGCTTCAAGTGCATGACCGAATGTATGACCATAATTAAGAACCATTCTCAGACTACTCTCTTTTTCATCCTTAGCTACTATATCTGCTTTACCAGCACAAGCTTGGGAGATCATCTCAATCAAGACACGTTCATCTAAATCTATAATTCCATCAAGAGTCTCTTCGACTAATTGAAATAAGGGTTCATCTCGTATCACACCCATCTTTATAACTTCAATTAAACCGGCTCTAATATCAGGTTTTGGAAGGGATTCAAGTGTATTTACATCTATGAGTACTAATTTTGGTTGATGGAAGGCACCGATAAGATTCTTTCCTTTCTGATGATTTATCGCGGTTTTCCCACCAACACTCGCATCCACCTGTGCTTGTAATGTAGTTGGGATTTGTACAAACGGAATACCACGCATGTATACTGCCGCTGCGAATCCTGTTAAATCACCAACTACTCCTCCTCCAAGGGCAATTACTATGGAACTTCTATCAAACTGTTTTTCAATTAAACTATCCTGTATTCGAGAAAACTGTTCTAATGATTTGCTTTCTTCTCCAGATGGTATATCAATACTATATACATCCAAACCTTGCTCAACAAGGCTACCTGTTACGATTGGTGTATATAGCTGAACAATAGATTCATCACTCACCACAAGTACTTTAGATGGTTTTAATTTTTGTAATAGATATTCACCTATATGACTTAGAATATCTTTACCAACATAAATGGGATAAGAATGATCCTTTAATTCAAGGCGTAAAATCTTAGTCACTGTATTAATTATTTACCTATTTAAGTCCTGTTATGACGAAATTGTGTTGTTGTATATACCTTTTATGTGCGAAATTACATCACCAAATGATTTATCGGTGGTATCTACCATAAAATCAGCTTTGGCATAAAATGGGGCACGACTATCCAACATATTACGTATTGTTTCCATTGGATCATCAGTCCGGAGGAGTGGACGGTGGGTTTGGTGTCCAATTCTACGAAAAATCTCTTCTGGGGTTGCAGTTAGACAGAATACAATACCATATTCCTTGAGAATACTAATGTTATTGTCTCTTAAGACAACACCACCGCCAGTAGAGATTACATGATTCCGAAGTTTAGACACTTTTATTACTGCTTCAGTTTCCAAATCTCTAAATGCTTCTTCACCATCTTGAGCGAAAATATCACTTATCCAACGTTGACTATCTCTTTCAATAACATTATCAGTATCAATATATCGCATCCTAAGATGGGACGAAAGCCTTTTACCAATTGAAGTCTTACCTGTCCCCATAAAACCGACAAGAACTATATTCGAATTACTTTTTAGCAGACGTTCCAGCAATTTATACCTTACCTCATCAACGGAATTCTCTTTAGATGAATATCCACACTATCATAGATAATTCGTATTATACAATATATCATTACTCATGTAAAGATTGAAGCAGGATTCTTTAGTCTAAGATATTTCTCCATCAATTTACTGTATAGTTCGATTCAGATTGTCATAGAGGTAGGGTTACTCTCCCCCGTTATTCGTTCATACCATTAGGAGTATCTTTGACCTTGTGAAGTGCTAATCTTGAATGAATGTCTTAAATCTGTTGGGTAGACACATCCCTCCCTGCTGGGGCTTGTGATTTATTCAAGCTTGTACTATTGCACTTCATTCACACCTTACGCGCTTATTTTTGGGTATCCGTACAGACTACACCATAGGTGTTAATTTAAGAAAACCACTCACGTGGGCCCAATTCAGGTAGGAGCGGTTTGGAACCGCTCCGGATTTTAATCAGATACAGGGTTGAGGAACGAAACCCAAAATGAGACCCTGTTTTAAAAATAAATTGAAGAAATTAAAAAAACAGACATCATATATACGAAAAGAGATTGACACAAGAGTAAATATACGTTACAATAACATATAGAGAAATATTTTTATTATACTCACACTAAAACTTAATATAGGATAAATCAATATGATTAAAGAAAATATACACAGTTATACAAATGTCAATGTCACACATCTTATTCGGAAATAATGTGTTAAGAAATCTGTCAAGAAAACTTTTTTATTCTTTTATAGAAAATCGTAAATTGGCTGTAAACATAGACGGGGACAGACCTAACAGCGACTATACAAAAATTGGTGTAACAGAAAAAAGTTACGATTTCGTAACTTTTTACATAAATACAGAAGACTATCAAATGACTATCCAATACATTCATAATAATCTTAAAAACAAAAACAGCATCACCTATACCTTTTCTGAGAAAAAAAGTTCCATTGATGGTTTATGGGGATGTCATCTATTAATGTCTGTATCGGATATTCCCCAAAAAATATAAAAAATAATAAAGAAGAACGACACAAAATCATACAATTCAAGAATTGTTACTATTCAAAAAAAACACCGATGAACCCAGACTGTGACAGGGCGGACAGCCGTTTTACTAATGACACACAATGTGTCAAAAAGTGTAACATTTTTAACATAATACATATTAATTATTACTTATGTGAAAATTAAAAACAAAAATAATAGAGGGTTTTTTATACAAATTTCTATTATAATTAGTTCCCATTACGAACACTTTTTTAGTCGCAACTATAGGCGTCAATTTAAGGAAGACAACCCTTGTCAACTACACCCAGTAGGTATTGAGTCCCGACAAATGCCACACGCGCATTTGGCGTTGATTTGGTAGGGACGGATTGTTTATAGCAAAAGTGTATAAACTATACGGAGTGCTATTAGGTTCTAAACCGAACCTACCATGTTTGGGAAAGGTGCTAAATTGGTGAGTTTAGCCACAAACTGAAACCTGTCGAAAAAGAATTCTATTGACCAGATCGGCAGCGAAAGCTGTGCAAAAGGTGTATAAAACATAGCAAAAGAAAGTATAAAAACTGTCCAAACTATAGTAAATACTAATCAGGCTAATATCCTATTTTCCCACATGATGTTTTGTCTAAGTTTTACCACTATGCTATAATATGCATAAGTGAATGGTGAATTATACGGAGAATATACGATGTCCAGACAACTAAGAATGGTTCGTCCAAACCTTGAGGATTTACCCCACCTTGTTATACCAGATGGATACGGTCTTCGTAGTTATATCAAGGGAGATGAAATTCATTGGGCAAATATCATTACAGATTCTTTTGGTGGTTCAAAACGTACAGCTGAAAACACTCGTAAAGAGATCATTGAACCTGCGGTATTTGTACCGGACGGACTATTTTTCATAACTTATGAAGATACCCCAGTAGGAACTGCATGCGCGTGGAGACAGTCTGTTGACGAAACTGAAGTTGGGTATGTCCATATGGTTGGCGTAGAGAGTAAACATACTGGACACAAACTTGGTAAATGGGTATCTCTTGCAGTATTATATTATTTTCGAGATAACGGTTTTATTTGTTCAATGCTTGATACTGATGACTTCCGTATTCCAGCTATCAAGACCTATCTCAATTTAGGATTTATTCCTTTATATGTTGATGATACACAACATTCGCGTTGGATACAAATCTTTGAAACTTTGGATCTACCATTTATAGAACAGGAGATTAACCAACTTCGAAATTTACTTACCCCTGAACTATGGGAAAAAACATCACGGTAATTGCATAGATGAAGTCGATTACCCCAATTCAAGCGGACCGACTTAAAGCTAAACATTTCATCCTCCCCATCATTATATTCATATCACTTCTGATCCGTCTTCCGGGAATTGGCGTAGGCTTACCTTATACTCCTGACCCACGTGAAGTTCTTATTGCAGAAGATGTCCTTAATCTCATCAACTTTGAATCTCCACCAACAATCTACAACTGGCCGGGTACAGCTTGGTTTTATCTAATTGCCATAGTTGGAAAGACGCTTTCTGTCTTTAATGTTGCTCTGACAAATAGTAGTGTTATATTGATAGGTCGTTATCTTAATGTACTATTTGGAATGGGAACGGTTTGGTTTACATTCAAACTTGGGAATTCGCTATACAACAGACAGGTAGGAACTATATCTGCTGCATTTCTTGCAGTTACGATGCTACATGCTACAAACGAATCTCGGTTTGCTATCGTAGACATCCCTGCAACATTCTGTATTACACTGTTCTTTTATTTACTATCCCGAGAATCAAATTTAAGAATCAGTACTTGTCTGAAATTGGGATTAGTTGCGGGTGTTGGAATCGCTATTAAGTATCCAACAATATTCGTTCTATTCTCAATCCTTATTTATATAAAAGAAGAACACTTCTATCGGAAATTGTTGTTAATTCTAAGTGTGTGTTCCTTAGTATTTACAGTCATCTGTCCATATTGGATAATTGATTCTTTCTCAACTGAGTGGAATTACTTCTTTAATGATTTTTGGTATGAAGCACAACATTATAATAAAGGACATTTTGGATTATTTACATCCAGTGAAACTGGAATCATATATCGATACTTATATTTAGGAACATTATTAAAATGGGGTATGGGATTCCCATTAGCAATCCTCGTTGTATGCGGATTACTATGGGAGTTTGGAAAGTTAGTCTTATCAAGTCCAAGGATACGAAACTTCGTTTCAAAGAAATATAAGGAAAAAATGAAGAAGGATTTTAACCCTGCAAACATTACAAGGTTGGGTTTTGGATTACTTATCTTCATAATTACTTACTTTCTTTTTATTGGCTCTTACAAGGTCACCTTCACTCGTCATCTCATCATTCTATATCCTCTCCTTATGATCTTTGCTTCCGTTTTCCTATGTTCATTTCACAGGGGTTTTGTATTGATTTCTGGTTGTATTGTTTGGGTTATATCGTTAGTTTATACATGTGCTTTTGCATCCATCATGTGGACGCAACCTACTGGACAAGAAGCATCTGAATGGATTTCAGAGAATATCCCTGTAGATATTGGAATTAGACGTCCACCGGAAGTTTTATGTGATTGGTTGTACCCTGAATTGGATAGAGAATTGACTCAGGAAATATCTGAATGGATACTGATTACACAAACTGATAATGATATTTTTCTGAAATACTATGAGAATCCACAGGATTTTAAACCGATAGACTGGTTTCCACTTGATGATGTAAATATAGAAGAAACATTAGATTTTTATGAATTGATTTGGAATGAGGATAATAGATATGAACTAATAAAGACTTTTCAACGGCAGCCAAGTTTTCTTGGTATAGGATTCTCTGATAGTACTGCTCCTTTCCCCATCAATTCACTTCTTCATCCAGAAATTCATCTATATAAAAAAATAGAGTAAATGATAGGAGTTATGTATTTTCAGATGATATACATTTCGACCACTGTGAAATCCAGTGTAGAAAATACGGATCTGAGATCAACGAAAGAGGAGATTATACGAGAGGATAGTTATTATATGTGTGGAGGAGAGAAGCAGCTTTTCTGGATTGGAACTAATGCGGATAATATCTGAAGTAGAACACCAGCTGGAATCATGTCTGCATCAATAATACGTACCATCTCTTGGGTGAAGTGGTCAATCATCGGTTCTGTATCGCGTTTGTATAAATCCCATCTATATCGAACAACCAATTCGTCTGCATCATCCCGTCGTTTTTCTTTTAGTGCACGTCCCCGAATCCGTTCAAACATTACTTCGCGATCTTCACAAACCATAAATAGAATTTTCAGGATTTTAACGTAAGGTGACAACAATTCCGCTTGTGCAAGGTTGCGAGGAATACCATCAAGAATCAGTAGATCGGATTCTGGATCATATATCCCTTGCTCAACTTTATTCTTTACATATTGCAGCCATATCTTAACAGTAATATCATCTGGGACCAAGTCTCCACGGGTCGCGTATTCATGAAAAAGTTGTCCAAAATCAGATTCATCATCGAGTTCACGGAACATATCACCGCTTGAAAGATGGTAAATTCCGGGGATAGAGGCAAGCAATTTACCTTGTGTTCCTTTACCTACACCGGGTGGACCCACTAAGACAACTGATCTAAAACGGAGTTCTAATTCTTCAGACATAGTCTTTTCAGGAGATAGGCGATCCTTCTCTACTGACATGTATAGATGATCCTCACTGATACTACTTTATATTTGATGGGAGTATTATTCATTCTGGTAGGATATGTTGTGGACAATACTGAATGTATGATCATTTCCCAAGTAAGTGTTCAAGAATATAGTAATCTAATCCTTCGTAATCTCGTGCTGTAATAAATTCCTGCTCTACTTTCCTGTCCAAACTACGTACCTTATCAAGTAGGTTGAGAAATGTCCTTCGACTATGCAGAAGGTGTTTTGTTGAAATCTCACGAGGTTGTGTACGCATTACCTTTACATCTAAACCTACGAATTCTCCATTACTACCGTAATCATTCTCTTCAAGTACTCTAACCTGATTAAATGCTCGACGTAAGTTCGCAGAACCAAATGCTTTATCTTGATCGAATTTTAATCCATTCTGATCATTCAGGTGGACGCTCCACAATTTTTTATGTTGGAGGGCGTATCCCATTTCATCGGATGGTTCCAATCCAGCAAGGATAGCATGAGCACTTTCAATCAACCCACCTACTCGATCAGGATCATCACTGGCATAAGCTAATCCAATGGCATGACCTATGGTTGGAATATAAGCAATATCCATTGGCTCATTTGGTTTTGGTTCAATCAGAATACGTATATTGGGATCATAGTCCAGTAAGACATTAATTGCATCTAAGATCTGTCTAACGGCTTCTGAAGAGTTCTTTGTTTCTCTAATATATGTACCTTCACGAGCAAGCCACAGAACAAAATTCCTACAGTCCAGTTCATTTGCTACATCAATACATCGTTTAGACCGTTCGATTGCATACTGTCTTTCATTTTCTGAATTAGATGTAAAAGCACCATCAATAGTTAGAGGAGATTCCCAGAGTCGTGGAGCAACAACCTCAGCAATCAATCCATGATTATCAATTTGTGCTTTAACCTCTTTTGCGCGTGATATTAGTTGGGTATGGTTTTTCTCATCAATATCAGGAACAACATCATCATCATGGAACTGTATACCTACAAATCCAAGATCTCTATAAAGTTCTACTTTCTCATCAAAACGGTAGGATTCTCTAACAGGTGGACCGAATGGATCAGTGCCTTCATGTATATTCCACGGTCCAAATGAAAAACGATATTCTGTTTGCGAACTGGACATTCAACACTCCGATGTAAATAAAATAAACATGTTCCCAACAAAACAACGGCAACTTATCTTTACGTTAACGAACATGTCAACGAATAAGTTACCATCATGCTTGGAAACTACTTGACTTTTTTTTAAGTATAAAGTATTATCTCAAATGTGTCAAGTCCTTTTATTGCAAGAGTAATAATGGGGTTTGTTGGGATACCAACTACCGTTAATTGACCACCTATTGGTTATAGATTGACTATCAGTCGTATTATTCCCCTATCTACCCTATTCGATTTCTCACTTTAATATAATCTTATTTTCGATTCCATATTTTGTCTATGTCGTACCGTAGACGGTAGTATTATTTTGACTTACATTTAATTACTAATCATACCATTGTATAGAATTTATCATCAATACCTTCGTAGACAAATAAGAAAAACTATCATATAAATTATTTTCAAATCGAATCCATGGTAAACATAAATCTATCCTCTATTCCTTTTCATTTTAGTCTCTTATTGTCAATCTTCTTTCTCTCTGTAAATATAGTTGAGGCAATTGACGATAAAGTCACAACTACTGAATCAACACAAAAAACGACTCAATTAATATCACAAGATAATGAAAAAAGACAAACAATATCCTCATATTCCTTTGATTACGAAGGGGTTTTTACAATTGAACTAAGCCTTGATTTTCCCGCTAATATTGATATAAGTTCGAATCAGGAAAACAACCTACAATCAAACTCGATTCAGGTAGACCTTCAACAGAATCCAAATATAGCTTCTAAAGAGTATACGGAACTCTCAATTGATAATATAACATTAAACGGTGAATTAAACGAAGGTGTGCTACGTCTAACCACTGAAATATTAGATATTCCTATAGAAAATCACAACAGATTGCATTTAACCTATTCAATTGTTACACCACCTGATATATCTCTACTGATAAAAGCAAACAAAGGTGATATCAATGTTTACAACATTAGAGGCAAAATGGATATAACAGTTGATGAGGGGAATATCAACCTCTTTGAAACGTTAGGTTTATATAACATCATACTATCAGACGGGAATATCAAAGGTAGTATATTGATGACCCCAGATCAATCTAAGATAACAACAAGGAACGGTTCAATTGAGCTCATTATCCTTGATAACCTTGCGGCACCATTGACCTTAACCGCGCTTGGTGGTGGGATCCGTCTACTTCTTCCGAAAGATTATCCTGCTGACCTTTCATATAATAGTGAAAAAGAACAAATTATAGTTAATGTACCAGCAGAAATTGACGATAATTCTGGACTTATAAATGATGGTGGTCCATTATTACAATTGACTACGACAGGTATGATCTCTATTTTACCTGCTCCAAATCTTCAAAAAACTACCGAAGAAACTGAATCTGATTTTATTGATGAAATTATATCAGACAGAAAAATCAGCATCCCCAAGACACCGATCCGTCCTAAAATTGATGGAATTTTAACCGAGAAGGCTTGGTTTTATGCAACAAAACTAACACCATTTCAAAGTCATGATGGTAATGAAGAGATCGAAACCCAAACTGATGTTTCAGTAATGTATGATGAAAAGTTCTTTTATCTCGGGGCAAAAATCTACATTCCAAACGATCTAATCCCCAGGGTATCGCAAACACAATTGGATTCTCCTATATGGGAAGATGAATGTATAGAGATACTTCTGGATATGAATCCAGATACGAAGGAATATCAACATATCGTTATTAATCCCATTGAAGCAGTATTTGATCAATTGGTAGAAAATGTGGGTTATCCTCCTCTAAAATTCTTCCCAAGCAACAAAAAGAAAATCAACATTAGACATAATTATGTGCTTTTTAAAGGGGATAGTTCATGGAATTCAGATATTATTGTTGAAACTGGGATTAATTCAAATTTCTGGAGTGTGGAACTCGCGCTTAAACGGAGACCTGTAGAAACCGTAGACTCAAAAACATGGTTATTGAATATCCATCGAAAAGCACAAGGAAGCCTGAAAAACAGTAAAAATATAGATCGAATATTTCAAAGAGAATATAGTTATTGGTTACCAATACACAATGAAGAACATCCTTGGTGGCCACATTCAAGAGAAGCAATGGGAACACTGAAATTTCTTGAGAATGCAAATATAGCTGATACGTACACTTATACTAATAAGCTTGAAATAGGATCTATTGAGATAAATGGGAATACCACTATTCCATCTGAAACTATATTGAAACAACTTCCCTTTTCATCTGGAAATATAATCTCTAATGAACAACTTATATGGATGTTAGATGAAATATCTACTCATGACTGGTTTAAAGTGGTGAAATTACAAACGTCTATTGTTGAAAATACCGAAAATAGCGAACAAGTGAAGTCAGAGGAGGTATTATCTAATAATATAGATATAACTGACTACGAAAATATAAAAGATGGAAACAATCAAAATACCTCTCAAATAAAGTTGAATCTACAATTCGATGTAACTGAATCCACTATAGAATATATTAGTAATATTAAGATTGATGGTAATAAGAGCTTTCCAGGCAGTTTTATCAAGAACTGGTTTAACATTTCGGATGGCTATCTTGTTGATACAAGCATTAACTTAAAGAAGCTGATGGTTGAAGATTTTTATATAAATAGAGGATTTCCATTTGCACAGGTAACCAATCATATTAAGAATGATGAACTAATCATAACTATTAATGAAGGTTATGTAGATGAAATCCGATTTACTGGAAATCGTCGTTTATCACAAATCAATCTGATACAAGCGTTTGAATTTGATAAGAATGAAGTCTTCTTTCGCTCTCTGGGACAGTCTAAAGTTAATAAACTAAAGAATAAACTGACTAAGAACAATGATGTATTTAAGTCAATTCGAAATTGGTATGTGCAGCGTGAAGGAGGAAAGAATCTTCTAATAATTGAAATTGAGGAACAACCGAGATTCAAACCTGGCTGGTTTCCTATTTTTGGCTTTAACCGAGTTCATGGAATTACACTTGGTGCAGGTGGTACTCTGTCAACACAACTCTTAGGTGATGAGCAACTATTCCTATCAATTAGAAGAGGTTTTTCAAGTGAAATTTGGAATTATCGATTTGGATTTGAGAAAGGATTGTTTGATTTCTTTCCTATTACATTTGGTGTAGGACTATATAGATTGACAGATTCAAGTACACAAGCATATAAATTAAGACCCGCAGATTTTGATCTAATGGGTGCACTTTATGGATCAACCTATGAAAACTATTATGAAAGGATGGGTACACAATATTGGATCACTAAACCTATTGGGAGTTCATCACGTTTCCGTTTAGGGTATCGGAATGAGACTCACGACAATCTTGCTAAAACAACTGATTGGAGTTATTTCAATAGAGGTCGCGTGAAAAATGGGAATGTACGTATTGAAGATGGACAACAAAGTATAGTATCTGTGAGTTATACATTTGATACAAGAGACAGGAAAGCAATTATTGGTAGAACAGATGAATTTGGAGGTGAGTTGATTCTGTGGCCAAATGAACGTACGCGTCGCGGCTGGTATGGTAATATAGGAATACAAACGGCTGGCAAATCACTTGGTGGTGATTTCTCATATAGACTTTATAGTTTTGAAGTGAATAAATATACCAAAATTTCTGGTCCTCAGAACATTAATATCAGAGTTGCAGGTGATTTTTCAGATAATACTTTACCAATGCAACGACTTCTCTACCTTGGAGGTTTTACCACGCTACGCGGGTATCCGTTCAATGCCTTTGCTGGAGACAATAGGGTTCTATTAAATGTAGAATATCGATTGCTTAATGAAATACTGATTGACCCACGTTCAGACGCAGCAATTGGTATGACTTTATGCGTGTTTATGGATTCAGGAACAACATGGGAGTATGGGGAAAATCCTTTTCCAGATTCCTCCCTTATCAATATCTATACTTCAGTCGGTTTAGGATTATCATGTTATATCAGTCCACAGAAAGGTTTTAATCCATTCAGTGCCGCTGTTGAATTTGCTTTTCCTCTCAACGAGTCATATTTTTTAAAAACTTATCCAATTATATTACGTTTAGAGCGCATGTTTTAGTATAATTGTAATAGAAACCTTCATAAAAAATTAGCATAATGAATTTAGGAGATTGATGAAAACGACACCGTTGTATAAAATACATAGTAAACTTGAGGCAACCTTTGTAGAATGTCTTGATGGCTGGACATTACCTTTACATTATTCTGATCCTATATCTGAGCATTTATCGGTCAGAAGTAAGGTGGGGATTACAGATGTCTCATACCAAGGTGTTTTAGAATTGACAGGTGAGGATAGAGCAAGTTTCCTCCATAGACTCATATCTAACGACGTTGAGAATTTAAGTGTTGGAGATGGGAATTATGCCACACTTTTAACACATCGTGGTAAAATAATAGCAGATATCAACGTCTATAATCTTAAAGATTCAATCTATGTAATTACTGCTCCACAAGTAATTGACACTCTTTTTACTGAATTTGACAAGTACATCATTGCGGATGATGTAGAACTGAAAAAGGTAACAGATGTTGGTATTATCGCGGTTGCTGGTCCAAACGCAAGTGAATTAGTTGAAAATGCGTTGGATACAGATAGATTAGATAGTTTAGCTGAATATGGTTCCATTCGTGTTGACTTCAATACTGATTGTGTAATATGCGTAAGATCAGATTTTTTCGGAGGAATAGGATTTCAACTAATCACTTCATCTGGGAATTTAGAAGAACTCTGGACATCGTTGACTTCCTTTAATACTGAAGTCACTCCATTTGGATATCAAACCCAAGAATCTCTGCGCATTGAGGCAGGTACACCAGTGTATTCAAAGGAATTAACTGACTCAGTAATCCCATTGGAAGCGGAATTAGACAATGCTATTGATTTTGAGAAGGGATGTTATATAGGGCAAGAGATAGTAGCTCGAATGAAATATCGTGGTCATCCAAATAGATTATTACGCGGTATTGAAATTCAGTCTGAGTCGCTAATACATGATAACGCGAAAATCTATGATGGAGATAAAGAAATTGGTTGGGTTACAAGTTCTACCTATTCTCCATTACTCGAAAAACATATTGCACTTGGATATGTTCGTATGGCTTATACGGATCCTGGGTGTATAGTAGAACTTGAAGTATCAGATGGTCATTTAACTGGAACAATTACCGTGTTGCCTTTTATATGCTGATTAATACATCAGATGAGTTAGGTAGAAGTAGAAATCGACAGACTATGTGAATCAATGAAAACAGCTGGTGGAAAATGGGTTATACATAATGGACATCCAGATAATTAACTTAAAGCATATATATCTGAAAAAGACACCGAGTTATTGGAAATGTGTGCTTATGGTAGAAAGACCGTTCGTGAATACTTTGTCGGCAGTGTTACACAACATCTAATTCAGGATACCGATATTCCTCTCTTCTTATATCATTAAATTTATATAAAATGTAGGTTGTTCAAATGAATTTAATTAATCATTAAATAAAGGAGACAAGTATAAGTCTATGAAAAGCAATTTTATTTACTACAGATTATCTCTTTTGTTCACCATACCATTCTTAATCGCCGGGTGTGGTCTGAGTAAATTATCCAAAATCCAACAAGAGGGTGACTTGACGGTAGTTGAATCTACTCTTGAAAAAAACTTAGGCACACTTGAAGGATTAGCAAAATTAGGGAATAAGTCAATAATTGTTAAAACTTCACGAGCATTCTCATCATATAGTGGATTTCTTGAAGATAAAATGGAAGATGCAGAAATTGCTGGTGATTATGATACAGCAGAAGATATGCGTGAACAAGCAATTGAAAACTATAAAAAGTCAGAAATGTATGCTATAAAAGCGTTGAAAAAATCTGATAAGACCTTCAAGGATGTCAGAACTGTTGAATTTGAATTGTTGAAAAAGGCAATTCAAAGGGTCAAACAGAAAAATGTTGAACCACTATTTTGGTTAGCGTATTCTATCGCCAGAGGAATCAGTCTTCAAAAAGACGACCCGATGCAAGTGATTGACCTTGCTCGTGTAGAAATGATGATGCGGCATATTTTGGAAATAGATGAAACCTTTTATTTTGGGAGTGCACATCTATTCTATGCAGTCTACTATGGGGATCGTCCCCCTTCTATTGGTGGTGATCTGAATAAAGCGAAGGAACATATTGACCGAGTAGATGAAATCAACAAAGGAAAATTCCTGATGAGTAAGTTTTATCTTGCCCGGTATTATGCATATCCAAAACTGGATGAAGAACTGTATAGGAGATCATTACAAGCTGTCATTGATGCTCCCGATGATATATATCCTGGAGAAAATGCAGCAACATCTCTCGCAAAATCTCGATCAAAACGTTGGCTATCACAAATTGATGAACTGTTTGATTCTGAAATTGAATAAGGAGTAATAATTGAATTATCAAAACTTGAAAAAGAAAACGTGTATCACATCTTATATTTGTATCATTCTATTTTTATGTAGTGTATGTATTGGCGTACACGCTGTTGAATCCATTAAGTTCGCCACACTTGCCCCGAAAGGTTCAACTTGGATGAACAACTTTTTGGCTATGGGTAAAGAGATTACCAATAATACAGATGGTGAAATCAAATTTCGTTTTTATGCTAATGGAGTGATGGGAGATGAATTGGATGTTATCAGTAAAATGCGTGTCGGGGCATTACACTCAGGCGCGATGACTGCTACTGGACTTGGTGAGATTAACCAAGAAGTACTTATCTTCCAATTACCCCGTCTTTTCAAATCCTATGAAGAATTGGATTATGTGCGTGATCATCTCCGTGATGACTTATATAATGTCTTCTTAGAAAAAGGTTATGTTCTAATTGGGATGGGAGACATAGGTTTCTACTATATTTTTAGTAATAAACCGATTAGAAATATTAAAGACTTACAAGCCTCAGATGTGAAGCTGTGGGTACGTACCAGTGATACGATTGGTCTTGAATTTTATAAGAGAGCAAATATTGCTACTGTGCCAAGAGAGGTGACACAGGTTATCTCTGCTCTCAATTCTGGTCAGATTAATACGCTTACTACATCACCTTATGTTACAGTCGCGCTTCAATGGTATCCACAGTTTAAGTATATGACAAACTTTCCAGTGAGTATTGGTGTTGGTGCTTCTGTAATTACAAAGGAAAAGTTCGATAAACTGACACCTGATCAACAAAAAGTCGTACTTGAAATCGGTGATAAATTCCAAACTGGTTTGATAAAAGATATTAGGGCAGATAATGAAAAAGCTGTTGAGGCACTCATAAAGAAAGCTGGAATACAGGTTGTGGAATTCGAAGATGAGTCAATTGATGAATGGGAGACATATTCCGTTGAAACCCACAATGCACTTGTAGGGGAAATCTATTCACAGGAGTTCCTTGATAAGATAAACAAGTTGTTGGAGGAATATAGAAATAAGAACTGAATACCTTGCTGATATTTTCTACTAATAAACCATTTGTGTGTGTTAAATCAGTAGAATGAAGATTGTCAGTATCCTTATGTGTTTATGTGATGAGGAATCTGGGAATAACCTGGATTCCTCTCACATATAACTCTCTTAACTGGTTCAACTTCTACTCTTTAGATTACTACTCAAATCTTACATAACTACTAATTCTGAGATTTTCCTTTGTTGCCCACTGTGTGAGTATATTCTTCTCACTCAAAGTGGGTAGTCTGTTCCGATTTCCACGAGCTTGACGTATCACCTTATCAGGTAATGATACCTCAATAGTCAATAATTTATTCAGTTCATCTTGTTCTTCAAATTCTAAAGTCCAAATTGATGTCTTTCCGGCAAAACAGGATTTTCCATAAGAACTTACACAATGATTCAATTTACGGCTTTCGTATTTAAGCTCATGTGTACTAAGGAGTTCACGAATTTTCCATGTTTTCAAATCCTTATGCTTTTTCTTACCTTTTGTTCGATATAACTCCCCTATATCGGAACGTTTCCATTGGTATTCACCTTCACGTGTTTCTTTACCCAGTTGACGATGCCAATCGTTCATTTGATGTAAGAGTGTCTTAACAGTTCTGCCTTTCATTGTAAAGTTTGGTTGTGGAGGATCAATTTCCTCTACAACACCTCTCTCCATAAATACTTCCTGGTTCTCAAATTTCTGATTCGAAATAAAATCAAGAATTGGATGTACCTGATTTGTGTCCAACATAGGATTTGCTATAAAGAAACGTATTACGCTCAACCAGAATTCATCGTTTGTGAAATCTGGAATCAAGGGTGTACCTCGGAGTGCCTCCATCAGCCGTTTATCACCCCCGAGTGCATGTACCTGCCCTAAACGGATCGCCTCTTCTACAGTGTAATGTTTTGGGGCGGAAAGGAAGTTATGAGCCATCTTTTTAGTCAGGGTTACTGGAAGATCAGGAGCAGATCTAATATTTTGGCCTGATCCAATATGAATATACCATTTATGATGCGTTGAATTTTCTGTCAACCAGACACTATCCATGAATAAAGGTATATCATAGGCTGCAAATAGATGTCTTAGTAAATCAGCAAACTGTCTATTCCGATTGTGTCTTTTCACACACCATGTACCAATTGGACGTATCCATCTATCAGCATATTTTGATATTGAATGAATAGCTCTGATATATGTTTTATCTTCAAACAGTTCAGAGTTTTCTTCAAGGTACATCATGAGGTTGACAAGTACATCGCTTTGTCCATTATTTTGAAATACATGTGCAATTTCTCTCGCAGTATCATTCCTGATTTCATCTGTATTTAATTCCCCATTATGTATTTTTGGTATGATTTCCTTTAAATTACGTGATTTCTTCTCAGCCGTCATTAACCCTTCTATTTTTTTTGTAGTAATCAAATCCAGTTCAGCACGCAGCTGTCTTGTACTTTTATTCAATCCACAACTAATGTTATGTTCACGACACCATATTTTATATTCTTCTATAGAAATCAAACCAAGTTGTTCTAAATGTCTTCTCATACCACTTCGTAAGGTAGTAATATCAATTTTTCGGGGATCTACTTTTCTTCTTTTAGCCATTTTATTCCTCCAATTTAACCAATAGTGGATGCATAAATACGGACCATATATAGATAGAGAACTACATATATGCATTCAATAAATATGTTTGTTGAAGAATTACAAAGTTATGTATAAGTTAGGGAACTTATTTCTTTACAGCACCAAAAGTAACACCGCGGAGTAGATGATTCCGCATTAGAAATGTGAATATTGCAACGGGTAGTAGAAATACGAAGGTTGAAGCAGCTATTTTACCCCAATCCATCCCAGCAGAACCTGTAGCACTTGTAATTGAGGGAGGTGCAGTCACCGCACGTCCACCAGTTTCTGTGAGTACAAGTGCAAAGGCAAACTCGTTCCATGCAGTAATCAAACAGAACACTGCTGTAGCAGCAATTCCAGTAATGGATTGGGGTAAGACAACCTTCATGAAGGTTTGAAATCTTGTATAACCATCAACGAGTGCAGCATCTTCATATTCCTTAGGTATCTCATCAATAAACCCTTTCATAAGCCATACTGCAAATGAGACATTAAAGGTTGTGTATAGTAGTATTAATCCGAAATGTGTATCTCGTAATCCTAAAGCACTATACATAAGATATATGGGAATTACAACGACAACAGGAGGAAGCATCCTCGTACTTAAAATAAAGAAGAGTAGATCATCCTTACCTGCAATTTTAAACCTTGAAAATGCATAGGCAGAAAATGTACCTAACCCAACAGCAAGGACTGTGCTTCCACCTCCGATAATTATACTATTTAAAAGTTGATAAAAATACTTTGACCCACCATTGGCTAAGATAATACAAACACCTATTGTTGATAATATGACTGGAGCAACAAATACGAAACGTTCTTTACTCTTACTTTGAAATCCAATATTTTTATTTGAATGTAGAGACAGTTGTTTTTTTCGTGGGGTAACAATTATATATGTAATAACAGCACATATAATTAACGTAAAAAAGTGATATCGTACATCAATTTGCGTTCGACTGGGATTTGTCTGCGTGCTGAAGAATCCGTAAAGGCATGTAATAATAAATAGAATATTCCAAATTAATCCGACATTTCTTAGTAATCCTACACGTTGTTGAAGTTGTTTTACCAGAGAGAAGAATGAAAAAAGTAATAGTCCACAAAGCGTCTGAATAAATAGTAAATAACCAACAATTGGTATATTTTCTGAAGGGAGGAGTTTACGATAATTTTCGAAGGATATACTAAAGAAAAACTGAGGTATTTTGGTATTTATATCTCCTGGTGATTTCAATGATGTGACTAAAATCCAGTATATCGGCATAATATATACAATAACCATGATACCGATGACCGCTAATATAAAGTAAAATACTATCATTCTCCATATAGATCTGTATTGTTTATATATAATTATACAAAGAATTATAAAACCCGATATGTGCGTAATTAGATATAGTATTGAGAGAATAGACAATATCAGAACCAGTGTTGACATTGGTTATACTTCATCCTTAACTTTATTTAGGTATTTAACATAGATATTACTAAGAGCCACAATAATGATAAGTAAGATATATGCCATTGCACAAGCTTTTCCAGTGTTGAAATTACGAAATGCTAATTTATAGAGATTCATTGAAACAGTCTCAGTTACAGTTCCTGGTCCCCCTTCACGTGTCAATACATACACAATATCAAACATCTTAAATGCATCCATAGTCCTAAACAGTAATGCGATTAGTAGTAGCGGAGAAACTAATGGTAAAGTAATCCTTCTGAATTTAAACCATGCCGATGCTCGGTCAACATCAGCTGCTTCATATAATGATTTTGGAACAGCACTTAATCCTGCGAGGGATATGAGCATCATAAATGGGGACCACATCCAAGTATCAACAATGACAACTGCTATCATTGCTATATTAGGATCAGTCGTCCATCTTATTGGTGATTTCAGAAATATATCAAGAAAATAGTTTAATATACCTGAATTATCAGATGCCAGAATAAAGCGCCAGAATAGACCGACTACTACGGGGGACAACATCATCGGGAGAAGGAGTAATGTTGTAATGATACCTTTACCATAAAACTTGCGATTTAGGAGAAGAGCAAGACCAAAACCGATAAAGAATTGTGCTGTCACCGCCAATACGACAAAATATGCAGTCGTACGAAAATAACCCCATACCTCTGGATCAGAGAGGAGTCGTGTATAATTTCTGACACCAATATACTTTGGTGCCGTCGGCATTGAAGCTTTAAATCGATGAAAACTTAGAAATAGCGACCAGAGAAGAGGGAAGATATTCATTAAGATTAGCAGTATCATCGTAGGCATGATGAATGCCATCTTAAGCTGGTAGTCGCTCATTCCCCGAGTAAAACGATTGGTCTGCATATAGTGAATCTATAGAACGTAGGTGTCTGAAGTAAAATAAGAAGCAATGATAAGTTATCAGTTTTCTATAAATGAACAGGAATTATTCATGGAAGATAGTAACAATATTTTACTCATTCTCTGCAATAACATAGGTAGTGCGCGCTAAGCGCGCCTACCTAATTATCAGATTATCAATTATCCATTAAAATACATTAAATATGGGGTAGCTACTTAATCCAATTGTATGCTACCATAAACTACCCGAACAGCTTCTACTCATCGTAGTAACCTGCATCTTCAAAGATCTCTTCATGTTTTCTGGCGATGTTATTAAGGGCATCTTTGGCAGACTTTATCTTTGAAATGGCTTCACTCCAGTTGGTCTGACACACATCTAATAGTTCAGCATATTCTGGAACAGCCCAGAAATCACGTAGATATGGAAAACTTGCAGCAAATGCTTCATTAAATGGTGTTGCAGTCTTAAATGTATCGGATTGTAGGACTTCTCTATGAGGCGTAAAACCACCGAGTATTGCCCATTTTTCCTGTACCGGCTTCTGCATGAACCATTTCATGAATTGCTTAGCAATATCCTTATTCTCTGAATACTCAGAAATAGACATTCCCTGCCCCCCTATACTGATATAGTGTCCTTTTGGACCAGCGGGAGCAATGAAGAAACCACTCTTGTCATGAGAAATTGGATTGGTTTCTTTATTTACGACACCTGGGAAAAAAGCAAAGTAGTTCATCCCCATTGCAACTTTACCAGAAATATAGGCGTTAAGAGTTTCTTGCCAATAATAATTTGGGGCATCTGGTGGTGCAAATTTTAGCAAATCTGTGTAATAGTCAAGGGCTTTTTCGGCATCTTTACTATTGATATAACCATCCACTTTATACTTTTCTGAATCCCCATAGGAAGCCCCAAAACTCCACATGACTTGCTGGAATCCCATAGATATTCCATCGTATTCTTTACTATACCATGTTGCTATTCCGTATAAATCTTGTTCTGGACGCGTAAAGAATTCTGCAACATCCCGCAGCTGTGAATATGTCTTTGGTGGTGCCAAATCATATCCATATTTTTCAGAAAATGCCTTCATCTCTTTCGGATCTTCAAATAGATCTTTTCTATAAACATATCCTGCGGCATCAACCTGGGCTGGTAAAGCCCAATATTTCTCGCTTCCCTTCGGATATTCTGCAAAAGCGGTCATTGCAGGACCGTATATTTTATCCACCTTAATGTTCTCATTAATCCAATCTGTGAGATCAATATAATGTCCACCAACAGAATTTCTACCAAGCCATTGACTATCACCAATCACAATATCGTATAACTTACTCTTTCCAACAAATGCAGTAAAAACTTTCTCTTGGAAGTTTCCCCATGGAATCTGTACAACATCAACATTTATTCCGGTTTCTGCTGTAAAATCCTTTGATAACTCTTGTAAATAGTTCGCAGGATCCCATTCTGCCCAAACAATAGTTAAGGTCTCTTGTGCATCAGCAGTGAAAGGAATACATACCATCACCACTGATAAAATAAGCAAAGTACTAATGGAAAACAGTTTCATATAGATAACTACTCCTTTCGATCTGTACCGGACACAGAATATTAAAGACTCTAATGACCGGATATAACGAATTTTTTACTGCGATTATAGCAGCATGAGTTAATATTTGCAATAGTATAAAAACACCATCTTGGTATTTTAGTATTGAGAATTCGCAAATATTCTATACGACTTCAATCAAATGGAAATTTGATCAGTTCCTAATATTCAATTTCCCATAGAAGTATTGTTCCATCGTCACCTGTGCTTGCTAATATACTCCCATCAGGACTAAATGCGATATGTCTAATCCAAGCAGTATGTCCTGTAAAGGTTTTTAATTTCTCTCCTGATATAGGATTCCATAGATTGATGAGCTTGTCAACACCCGCACTTGCGAGTATATTACCATTAGGACTGTAAGCCAAACAGAACACCCAATCGGAATGTCCTTTAAGAGTCATCTTTTTCTCACCAGTTTTAAGATCCCACAGATATATGGTTTTTTCACCATCTCCACTTGCAAGCGTATTTCCATCAGGACTAAATGTTACCTCCTTAACCCCTTTTGTATGTTCGTCGAATAATCTCTTTTCAGTCCCGGTTTCAACATCCCAAAGTCGGACAGTCTTATCATCACTAACGCTTGCTAAAAGGGAATTATCTGGACTAAATGCAGTACTATAGACATAATCAGTATGACCAGAAAGTGTTTTCTTAAGCTTCCCTGTTTTAGAATCCCATAAATAGATGTTTTTGTCTTCATGACCAGTTGCAAAAGTTTCCCTATCAGATGTAATCTCAAAACTGTGAAGACCTTTCTTAACTTCTGTGAGTACTCTCTGTTGTTCTGGATTATCTTTACTGATAAGAACGATTGCTCCTCCACCACCAGCAATAATATCACCATTTTGATTAAATACAACTCTATCTAATTCATACTCACTCATAATGGTATCTACAAGGTTTCTGGATTCTATATTCCAAATACTTAGTGTTTGATCTCCATCAGCACTAATTAATTGCGTGCCATTCGGAGTAAATGCAACTGAATAGATAGAATGTATGTGTCCAGTGAGTGCATTCTTCAGTGTTCCCGAAGCTATATCCCAGAATCGTATAGAACCATCTTCAGATGCACTTGCTACCGTTTTTCCATCCGGACTAAATACTACACTCACAATAAACGATGTATGTTCTGTGTTCGATTCTGAGAACGATGTAATATATTCACCTGTAGGACCGTGCCATATATGTACTATATTATCCGCACCTCCAGTTGCGATAATCCTCCCATCTTGATTATAATCCACAGAAATAGGATAGCCTTCAACTGGTCCATCGAACATCTTCTTATTCTGTAGTGTATTGACATCCCATAGGAATATAGCGTCATCATCACTTATGCTAATTATTGATTTACCATCAGGACTGTAAGATAGATCATCTACCCAACTGGTATGAGCATTAATAGTTTTTTCATTGTCACTATTGATATCGAAAAAACGAATTACACCATCATCTCCACTTGCCAACGTGTTGCCATCAGGACTAAAGGTAATACATTGAATTTCTGCCTTTGTTTCTTTAAGTGTTTTAATATGTTTAGCAGTATTAACATCCCAGAGCTGAATAATAAAATCACGACCAGCACTTGCCAGGATGGTACCATCCGGACTGAAGGAAAGACCATTCACCCAACTTGTATGCGCGTTTATTTCTGTTTTATCTCCAGTTTTGTTATTTACTAAATGTATGGTTCCTTTTCTATCACCTGCTGCAAAGAAATTCCCATCAGCACTATAGGATAAACAATTAAACTCTGTAGAATCAACAGGGATCATATCTATTGCTTCATAAGTAGATGTATCGTAAAACCAAAGACCGATTTTACCTGCGACAGCTATCATTGATCCGTCGGGAGAATACAATATATCTCTTATCCCACCCCTACCCAAACGTCCTATAGCATCCTTGGGTAAATTCCACTGCATAGAATCATCTATGTGGTTATTATGTTGGTTTTCTGCCATTCCTGATTTACCTTCATTCATATTTCGCCCTTCCTGTGTATTATTTCCATTTCGATTTTCTACTTTCGGCAATGGTCGTATATCTTGTACTATTTGAGCATCAATAATTTCAATAGACGAATCAGATTGTGCTTCAACATTATATGTGTTTTGATATGGAGTGATGATTTGATTACCCATACCAAATAAAAAAATGAAAATTACTGTAGAGGTGGCGACAATCCCCCATGGCATAGGTTTGAAATGGTTTGGGGAATTTGGGTGTATCTTCTCAATCTGTTTAATGACAGTTTCAGAAAAATTGTCAGATATATGTATGCTTTCAAACGTATCTTTAATAAGTGCTTCTTCATTCTTTAATCGATTCCTTGCGCGTGAAAGTCTACTCTTGATTGTGTTTGGAGATACACCTAAGAATCTGCTAATAGCCTTACAACTCATTTCCCCCAGATAGTGTAGAACCATAACAGTGCGTTCACTTTCAGGTAGTTTTTCCATGAGTTTTTGTACGATATGACGTCTGTGCTCAATTGCATCATATTCCCTTTCTTGACATATATATTTTGAATATGAGGTGTCTTCAATAATTGCATCAGTAATTTCATGTGATTGCATCCTCTTAGATTTTTCTCTTAGCCATGTATTACAAAGTCTATCAGCAATTACATATATCCACCCGGGGAATTGTTGTGGATTTTTCAGTGTATGAAGTTTTTTATATGCCATTAGGAATGTGTCTTGAGCTATCTCTTCGGCTATCTGATAATCTCCGATTTTCTTCCAAGCGAGCGCATGTATGCCTTTTTGGAATTTCAGAACTAATATTGTAAAGGCTGTTTCATCTCCAGACAATGTTCTTTGGATTAGTTCAGAATAATTTTCTTCCATATTTTTTGCCTCAGTTTACTTAGGTGTTACATTTAGGTGACGCTTTTTAGTGATTGATGGGTTGCAATCGTGTCATAATTGAGAAGTTACGAAACTATTTTTCCCAACAATTTCATATTCTCATAATCAAGATTATCAAGTATAAGTGGAATTATTACATTCAAGATTAGATAGGTAGGTTATCAGAGAAATCATCGACCCACTTTTAATTTTCCCCATGTGAGTCCAAGTTTCTCTTGTGGTCGTACAGGCAATCTGCCTCGGTTTGGTACTTCCTCACCTGAAACCACAAAATTGTCAAATAAAGCAGTATAACCTGCAATGCCAAATCCGATGCTTCCGGTGACAAGGTCACCTTTAAGAAATGCCAAATGTGCTAAATTACATTTTGTATTTAGAACTAATGTCTCATTTATCCAGAACATAAATAGGTCCCCACTGACCATTAGTTTTAGATGTGTCCACTCATGTAATTTTAGAAATGGGTATGGATGTATATTATTACATTGCAGATCTACACCAATCCGTACTATATCATCAAGCTTAACTTGAAATTTATTACCATTTTGAAGATTTCGTATCTTAGCGAACTGCAACGGAGTTCCCTCTAATTTTCCATTTTCCAAGTTGAGAATTGTTCCTGTAGCAATGGGTATTGGAGCATTCCAGAATATATCTCCTATGGTAAAAACAATGGCTCTTGTTAGTGTAACTCTTGAAGCCAGAACAATGTGTCCGTGTCCATGTCTTTTGAGAGGCATCACACTCAACTCTACCTCATAATTTGTCCATTCTGTATCCTTTAGAACGAGTATCCGAGTATTGTTATCTTTACTTTCGACATGGACTTCTCCATTGGAAACTTTCCAGTTGACAGGTCGAGAGTCATTTACGTTAACATCTTTCCAATCTGACAATCTACGATCCTCAAACGTATCGACATAAGTCCCAGAAATTGAAAATTGACATAGGGACATCAGACATATTATAAGAGAAAATAAATACTTCATTTATTGATTGATATGAATTAGAATAGTGGGGTTTTAGGTCATTAATTTCGGTATAATCAGGATAATTGGAATGTAATATGATATAATCTTAGAATTTTTTCTTCAAAGCACCCCATACTGTTGGCAATTTCCCATTTGGCTCAACGTTAAAGGGTGCAGTTGATTCATAGTTATGTCTTATTTCTTCAAGTTTAAGAGAACGATCATAGAATCGGACTTCATCAATCATACCTTCAAAAAATCCTTCCGTCTTTCCCTCAAAATTACTTACACCAAGATGAACAGGTTCGGTAAATTGTAAAGTTATCCAATCATTCCCAAATGAACCATGGATAGAACCGTGAGCTATACTATCTATATAGACAAATTCTTTAGTTTTTCCATCTTCAAGATTAAGTTCATTAATATATACAATATGATGCCATTCGCCATCATAAAAATTAATGTTATTACCGATAAAATATGCAGAACATGCTCTCTTTCGCTCAACACTATTGATAAAAAACATCATTCCACGACCACGTCTAAATGCATCTTTACTTTTCAATCCATTCAGTTGTATTCCCCAAAACGGACATTCTATACCATGGGTATTGACCAGATTCATCCAATCATTGTTGTTCTTTGTTTTTATCCATGCTTCAAAGGTAGATGTACCCATTTTTCTCCCAAAATCCCCAAGTGTGGTTAGGTTAATAAAATCCTTTGCACCATCGAATTCGAGTGCTTCTCCTACTTTACCGTTAACAAGCTTAGGATTCCCGTTGATTTTACCGTTATTGTCACCCCATACATCTTTAGCTGTTTTATCCACAATGTGCTCATTATCAAATGTCCAATAGCTTACAAGTCCATCTGTAATTATAGATCCAATCGATGAATTTATTAGAAATAAACTGATATTGATTGAGAGAATAAATAGATATATGTTGTTTTTCATATAAGAATATCCTATTTAATTGTTCCATCTGCAATATAACTGTGTATTGGAATTTGATTGAAGTACTTTCGGTAAAGTGTCCATTTTAACTCATAATTGTCAGTCTATCTATCATCAACCAACTTAGAAAGATCCCAGAATAGTATGCTTCCATCCCTGGAGCTACTTACAAGGATTTTACCGTCTGGAGAATAGACGAGACTATTCACTAAATTGGTATGTCCAATGAATGTTTTTAGATTTTCTTCTAACTGCAAATCATACACATTTACGAGATCATCACTGCCAAATGAGAGCGTCCTACCATCAGGAGAAAATGTCATGGAATCTACCCAATAAGTTGGTGCTCTAATTGTCCTTATGAGTTCTTGTGTCTTGCTATCCCATAAACGTACCCGTCCATCTCGATCCCCACTTGCAAATGTGTTTCCATCAGGTGAAAATGCTACTGTATAGACAATATTGTTGTGATCCTTTAGTGTATTTATAAGATTTCTACTATTGATGTCCCATATCATAACAGAATTATCAAAACTTCCACTGAGAAGTGTGCTACCATCTGGGGATAATGCTACAGAGGTAATACTCCTTGTATGTTTTTTCAATATACCTATTTGTTCTCCAATCATGTATAGTTCATCCGGTCGAATTTCCCATAATCTAATAGAGTTATCTTGGCTTCCACTTACTAACATCCTTCCATCATGAGAAATTGCGATCGAATTTACTCTACTTCTATGTCCTTTAAAACTCCCCAGAAATCTTCCTGTTTTTGTATCCCATAAGCGACTACGGTTAGAATCAGTAGAAGTCAGAATTTCTTCATCAGGTAAAAATGCAAGAGATGTGACTGGACCTTTTTGTCCTCGAATAGTTTTTATTTCACTTAATGTTTCAGGATTCCAGATAGATATTTTTGACTTATTACCACAGACAAGAGTTTTTCCATCGGACGAAAACACCATTGAAAATATATAGAAGGAAAAATCTGTAATTGTCTTCGTGAGTTTTTGATTTTTCAGATCCCAAAAGTGTATAATCCCATCTTCGGTTACGCTAATAAGCGTATTTCCATCTGGAGAATAGGTCACAGATATAACTGAATCGTCTGTTCCTAACTCTTGTGATAATTTTCCTGTGGCAACATCCCAAATACATACACCATTGTTGCCAGTTCCACTTGCAAGCGTCTTTCCATCAGGAGCGAACTCAACTGAATAAATTTGATCCATCCAACTTTCTACATGACAAGTACTCATCAGTTTTCCTGTAATTCCATCAATTAGACTAATTTTTTCATAGCTTGCTACTGCAAATAGGGTACTGCCTTTTAAGAAATCAACAGATTCAACATCTTGTATACCATATTGTTCATCAGATATTTCGTGTAAGACTTCATGTGAATTTGGATTTGATATACAAACAGTGGAACCGTTACCATAAGAGCCGCTGGCAATTATAGAACCATCCATAGAATACATCAGCGTAAGCACGTTATCTGAATGTCCTCTTATAGCATTTATCATTTCACCTGTTTTTATATTCCATAACCCAACCGTATTATCATCACTGGCAGTAGCAAGTATTTGTCCGTCAGGACTAAAAGAAACATCATTCACATCATCCCGATGTCCGATGAGTCTCCCTATATTTGCTCCTGTATTTGAATCCCATAACAGAACGGAATTATCATCACTGGCAGTAGCGAACATATTCCCATTAGGACTGAAAACTAATGAATTGACAGGACCTGTGTGTCCTGTTAGAAGATCTATGGTTTCTTCTGTATGTAGATCATATATCCATATACCTATAGAGCATGCGATTGCAATTCGATTAGCATTCGGAAAATATACAACCTTGATTGCTCTTCCGTTTCCGATTCTTGCTTTTGCCCCATCAGGTAAACTCATCTGTTCTAATCCTTGAGCATAGACACTGATACAACATACAATAGGAATTAGTGTAAGAGAAATGATTAGTGGTCTAATTAGCTTCATATTTTTTACTCACAATTGTTTTGTTTTTAGATCAATATCAGAAAAGTGTATAAATTATTTCAATTTTATCAATGATGCTGATGTGTCATGATATTTATTAGAAATGGTATTACATTATAAATATTAGATATACAGATGAAGTTATACTTGGTTTATTTGCTTAAATCCCATAGGATCACAGTACTATCACGACTGGCTGATGCGAGTGTCTTTCCATCTGAAGAGAAGGAGACTGAATTTACTGAGCCAATATGTCCAGTAAATGACTTTTTAAGTTCCATTGTCTCAGAATCATAGAGAGAAACACCATTAGATATTGCACATGCAATTGTTTTGCCATCTGGAGAATATGATAAGGCGTTCACCCAAGTTTCAACAGGGATGCTCTTTCTCAGTTCACCAGAATCAGTATCCCAAAATAGAATCTTTTTACCCATACTACTAACAATTATCCTTCCATTTGGAGAACATACCATTGCGTATATTTCATCTTCTCCTGAATCAATTGTTTTTTCAATGCTCTGTGTATTTATATCCCAGCAGCGTATCTTTCCATCATCAATACTATACATTTTCTTTCCATTAGAATTATAGACCACATACTCAGGTTCAGTGGTATCCCCTTTTAATGTAGCAATGTATTTTCCAGTATGGACATTCCATAATCGTATTGTCCTATCCCAACTGCTACTGACGATAGTGTTTCCATCTGGACTGAAGGCTATTGAAGATATACCATCAATATGTCCCTTAAGTGTATATTTTTTCAACCAAGTATTTACATCGAAAAGTAGAACAAGATTGTCATAATTTCCACATGCTAAGGTATTTCCATTTGGTGATAGTTGAAGACATCTAACTGATTCTGTAGATGGCACGGTTTTTAGTAGTTTTAAGGTCTTTAAATCCCAAATTCTTACACCTCTATCGCAACTTACAATAATATCACGCCCTGGAATAAACAATGCATCCTTGACAACTTCATAGTAACCTGTAATTGAGTCTACTAAATCACCAGTTTCAACATTCCAGAAGTTAATGTCGAATCCATTTGATGCTGCAATCATACTTCCATCAGGAGAGAATGCCAAGTCATTTATAGATTCTCTACCTATCATTTTTAAGGTATGTCGTAGTTCTAAACCGTTTGATGAGAACAGAAGAGTACATCCCTTATCATCGTATGCTGCGATGGTTCTCATATCAGGAGAAAATTGAACGAATTCTACATGTGTATTCCATTTGAATTCATCAAGTTTTCTTCCGGTATACATATTCCGAGTCTGGATAAGACCATTTGAATTAGCAGTCACCAACGTCTTCCCATCCGCAGCAATATCAAGATCTGAAATTTCATCTTTAAAATCTGAAATGATGTGTATTAATTCACCAGAATTTGCATTCCATATACACACGTTGTTATCACCGTCATGACTAACAATTATTTCTCCATCGGATGAGAACTTCAGGGATTCAATTGAAAGTGCATGTCCAGCAAAAGTATGTTTAAGTACTCCGGATTCTACATCCCATAGACGAATTTCTTCATCTTTTCCACCACTTGCCAATGTCTTACCATCTGGACTGAAGGCTATTCTCTGTACTTCACTGGTATGTCCAATAAGTTCTTTCATTTCCTCAGTGATTAGATTCCAGAGGTAGATCGATTTACCGTGTCTATCTGTAACAGCTATAGATATACTGTTCGGGCAAAACTCCGTCTTGATGAAATCGTTCGTATTTTCATTAAGTGTAGAGATAAGACTCCCTGTAGATACATCCCATGTCTGAATCTGAGTTGATGATGTATCATAATCATAAAATACTTGAATGAGTGTTCCTCCATCAGGACTAAAATCGACAAAATTGAGATAATCCGTATTTCCGGTAAATAGTTTCACTTCCTCATAGGTCTCAGTATCGTATAACCATACACCGATAGTGCTTGCTACAGCCAATTTTGAGCCATCAGGTGAATATGCAAAGTGAAATATATAACCTTTTCCAAAACGAGCAATTGCCCCTTTAGGTAGATAATTTTCCATATATTCTCTTGCAAAACAAATTGCGCTCATTGCAAAGTAAATACTGATAATTGGTAATATCAATATAATTTGGGTTTTCATACTCGTATCCTATTAATAGTTGTTAATCATGTCTTGAAATACTGCACAAACTGAAAGTTTGTGCTACAATAAAGAGACACATCTGGAAGATGGACGAGGGGATCTCCCCCTACGAACTGCGTTACATACCGTAATGTAATACCATTTCAAATTGTTGATTATTCATTTAAAGAATCGTTAGTTGAAGAAAAACGTTTGGCAAGGTATAGCATAGAAAAAATGAAAATACCAAAGCGATATGTATCGCATTGCAAACTGAAAATAAGAAATGGGATCTAAACCTTGTATCGGACGTCTATTTTTCCTGTCACTGCTTCTGAGATGAGGGATTGTCTGTATTCTTTGAGGAGTTGGATCTGTTTATTTTCTTTCTCAATCATAGAATCCATCTTTTGAGTTTGTTCATCAAGAAATGAAGCGATTTCTTTTTGGTAATCTATAGGTGGAAGTAGAACTGGTAGTCTTTTTAGTAACTCCTGACTCAATGAAGAACGAGTAACTATGTTCATTTCTCTTGCTAAGAATATTCTTGGTAAGTGAGAAGGAAAATAGTATTTAGAAAATTCTTTTGTTAATACCTTGGAAGTATTCCTAAACCTAATTAAGAACCCAGAAAAGACACAATCCTCTATTGTTTTAATACAAGTAGACGAAATTCCAATCTCTGCGATTGTCTCAGACGTTCTGGTAAAAAAAATATCTCTTTCTAAAACAGAATATCTTTCTCTATCATCTTTCGTTGAGTTAACCAACCCTTCCACGTGTGCGGGTAAAGTTTCATTGTAATACACATCACCATAACTGAGGAAAGGGTATCCCAAACCGAATGAATCAGAATCCTTACTAATTCCATTTTGTAATTCACCCAAATATCTCAACTTAATTATATCCCAATGTTTTGGTATCTCTCCAATCCACTCCACACCAGATGGTTTCATCTCTATATTCGGATTAAGTCCTTTTGTTACTGCGTGATTTATCAGTGCTATGCGTTGTTCATGTAGGAGTTCTATCTTTTGTTCTTTGTAGCGGATGAGTTGGTGTATTTGTTCTGTTTTTCGGTCAAGGAAGTTGGCGATTTGGATCTGCTCAGAAAATGGTGGCACAACGCAAGCGAGATTAGAAACATCATCTACTGTAACAGCGTTGTAAGTGCTGCCAGTCGCAACGACGTGTAACCCAGTACGGACAACCTCAAGCAAATACTTAGCATAACGGCATTCAAGTTGATTCGTTTGGGGGCGTATGGCACATAAACCACGACCAATCCCATATTCTTGATTTGCGATGTTGATTGCTCCGACAGGTGCGCGGATTGATAGCAAAATATCACCGAGAATCGCGTATTTCTTTGCTGTTGAACAATAAATTTTCGGGATCGGATGATGGAGTCCAAACTCCGCATTGCCTTGAAGAAAAGGCGTTCCTATCTGATCGCTGTTGTATTCTTCCGAAGGTGGTGATTGCCCCATGTTTAAATCCGCAACATACTTTAATCGCTTTATTCCCCAATTCTTTGGTATTCCCCCAATCCACTTTACGCCACTCTCTTTATATTCAGGGTAACGTTTCATAATTCTAACACCTTCTATCTGAATCGCGGATTACACGGATTTCTCGGATTTTTATTTTTCTCTCATTTCAATTTCAATATGGAACATTTGAGATGTAGGAGGAAACTCCGATTCCCTACTATCACTGAGTTAAATCGCGAATCGAAGATCGCTCCTACAGGGATTTTGTGCTATTATTTTCAATGTTTACTATAAACTTCCTAAGACATACCTGCCCCTTATCAAAGTGACTCTTAAGAAACACTCGTAATGGAAACTAATTATACTGAATTCGCATAACAATTTTTCAAATTTTATAGGTTTATTGTGTTTCACATTTGTTATATTATATATCTATATTGTTAAAAATGTTACACTTTTTGACACATTCTGTGTCATTAGTAAAACGGCTGTCCGCCCTGTCACAGTCTGCGTTCAACGGTGTTTTTTTTAGATTAGTAAAAATTCTTAAATTGTGTGATTTTGTGTCTTTCTTCTTTTTTTGAGAATATCCGATACAGACATTTGTAACACATTTTCTAAATAATAATATCTCATAATTGTAACATAACCTAATAGGTTTTTCTCAATTAGATGAGATCCGCATAAACCATCCATGCAGCTTTTTTGCTTAGAAATGGTATTATTATGAATGTATTGGATAGTCTTCTGATAGTTTCCTGTTTTGATGTAAAAAGTTACGAAATCGTAACTTTTTTCTGTCACCCTAATTTTGGTATAGTCGCTGTTAGGTCTGTCCCTATCTATGTTTACAGCCAATTTACGAATTTCTATAAAAAAATAAAAAAGTTGTCTTGATTGATTTCTTAACACTGTATTTCCCTATAAGATGTGTGACATCAATGGCATTTGTATAACTGTGTATATTTTCTTTAATCATATTGATCTATTCTAAATTAAGTTTTAGTGTGAGTATAATAAAAATACTTCTCTATATGTTATTGTAACGTTCATTTACTCTTGTGTCAATCTCTTTTTGTATATGTGATGTTTGTTTTTTTAATTTCTTCAATTTATTTTCAAACTACGAAGGAGTTATAATGTGTATACCACAAGCCAATTATAAACATTCCGTTCCTACCAAATCAACGCCAAATGCGCCAAATCAACGGTATGAATGTCATTTAGACATTCCCCGTGTGGCATTTGTCGGAACTCAAGATAGGTCAGGATAACGACTTGCTATAAACATTCCGTCCCTACCAAATCAACACCGAATGCGTGGAATCAACGGTATGAATGCTATATGAAGATTAATTTAATCATTCGGTAATATCTTGACGAAATCCGGTACGGTTACAAACCGCACCTACCGGGGCAGCGGTAAATTAGAATTACCGATTTTAATAATTAAACTTCATTAGGCATTCCCCGGGCATTTGGCGGGACTCAAGATTGTGTATACAATTTTGCTATAAACATTCCGTCCCTACGGGACTTAGGAGAAGTTAAACCCAATAACAATCTATATTGAGAAGAGATCATAATGATTCATGCGTCTCCTTAAGTTGACACCTCTGGGGTTTCGTTCCTCAACCCAACCTACAAAAGGTAGAATTCGCCTAAATATGATTGGAGAATCCGTAAATTGACGTCTATGGTTCGGTTCCAAACCAAACCATAGGTGTCAATTTAGTGATTACATGTCCTTGTAGGTTGTGTTGAATCGTAGACGAAGTCCAACATTTCCTGTATATATAAGCGTCTCATGTCCAAATCAACGCCGAATCCGCGTATGGAATTCGTCCAAATCAACACCGAATCCGCGTATGGAATTCGGTGGGTTTCGTTCCTCTACCCGACCTACAAGACGGTAGAAATCAATCAAATATGATTAGAAATTCCGTAAATTGTCGCCTATGGTTCGGTTCCAAACCAAACCTACCATGTTTTGGAAGGTGCTAAATTGACACTTATGGGTTTCGTAGTTCTACCCGACCTACACAGAATGGTAGAATAATAGAATTGATATTACTCAGCATTCGTATTTGATTCGTTGGTTTTATCTTTATTTGAAAAACAGATCTCTCCTTTAGATTTAAGCTCTTTTGCCTTAGTATAGTCAGATTCTGCTTTTGAATGTAGTTGTAATTCTTTATATATATTTCCTCGTGCGTTGTAAGCTTTACCGTCATCAGGTTTAAGACGGATAGCTTCATTCAAATCCTCAAGTGCGTCCTCATACGCCCCGAGTTTACGTTTTGCCACTCCACGATTTCTGTAAGCGGTTGCATTCTTAGGATTAGACTTGAGGACTATATCAAAATCAATTATAGCGTCTTGGTCTTGTCCGAGGGTCTGTTTCATACATCCACGACATAGATATCCCTTGTAAAATTTTGGATCAAGCTTTATTGATTTATCAAAATAGTGAATCGCCTGTTCGTATTGGCGTATTTTACATTTGGCTAAACCCAATTTATGAGATTTAGTTGGTTCATTTGGATTTATTTTCAATACCTGTTTATAGTCAGTTTCTGCCATATCGTGTTGTCCAAGCATTTCGTTTGAGAACCCACGTTGATAGTAGGCATCAGCATTTTTCTCATCAAGTTGAATAGCATTATTTAGGTCATCAATAGCCTCATTATAGTGTCCGATTCTATTACTTGTAACACCTCTATGATAGTAATTAATAGATTCCTTCGGTTTCAATTCGATAGCTTTCTGAAAATCTTTGAGAGCATCTTCGTATTGCTTGAGAGCGTCTTTGGTTATACCCCGGTATTGGAATAATAAAGCCTTCTTTGGGTTTAAGCGTATAGATTCATTAAAATCTTCTATTGCCTTGCTATACTCACCAAGACTATCTCTTGCAGCACCTCGCGTATGATAGTATGCAGACCGTAATTTTTCTTTTATTAATTCTAATTTAAGTGCCTCATCAGCATCGACTATTGCATCTTTGAAAAGTTTTTGTGCCTTAGATGGGTTTCCATATTCAGTTTCAAATTTTCCATAAAGATATCTTATCCAACCTCGTGAATTATAGGATCTACTCCGCTTCGGTTTCTGTCTGATTGCTTGAGTAATTTCATCAATCGCCAATTGGTAGAGATTCCGAGCTTCAGGTATATTTCCCTGCTCAGCTCTTACTTGACCAATACCTGCCTTTGAAGCAGCCTCGATTATTAACCAATTTTCCTTGCCAATTACACCACAAAACACACTCATAAAGAGACTCAAACTATAGACTTTAATTATCTCCCATTTCTGCTGTAGAAAAGCCCCAAAACCATTAAGACTAAATTGTTCAGGATAAAGTCTAATACTTGTGAGTCTATCAGTGAATGCCTCATGATATTTTCCTAACGTCATCTTAACTACTGCGCGATTCTGGTATATTTCAGCTAAATGGGGGTTGAGGTTGAGGGCGGTATTATAATGTTCTATTGCTTCGCTATATTTACCTTCTTCGCGTTTTTCATTTCCCTTATCAGCAATTGTATAGGCTTGTATATGTGGCCGTTTCTGCCACACGTCAATAGATTCCACTTGTCTTGCCTCGTTCAGTAGCAGTTTAAGGACTTTAGAGGAAATAGCTGTACCTTTACTCTGTCTGTTTTTTTGAGATGATATTCTTACAGCTGCAGATACCCCTATGACTTCATCTTTACCGTTTAGCACGGGACCTCCACTATTCCCTTCAGAAAGTACTTTGTCAAACATGATACGTTTTCTACTATATATGATGCTGTGAATAGTTCTCTCAACACGGATTTCATTACCGTTAGGGTAACCAACCACATATACTTTGTCTCTCTTACGAACTGTATCGCTATCCCCAAGAGAAAATGGTTCATCTTCTTCAGCAATTTTTAGTATAACCAAATCGTTTTTATCGTCAAAGGCTACAATCCCTTCAATGGTGTAAAGTCGTTTTGTGTCAACATGTCTTACGGTTGTCTTTGTAGCGCCTGCCAGAACATGCACATTCGTCACAATTTTGTCAGATTCGATGAAAAAACCGCTTCCTCTGGATTTTGCAATAGAATCCTCGTTTTCATATTCCATTTCAAAGAGGACAGTTGTGCCTGCGGAATCTTTACTGGTTAGTTGTGTTAAACTATCTTTTTCGTTTTCCACAAGTTGTTTCCTTCAAATACTTTTTTGTTAGTATGTAGGTGTTATTTGAATTTGATTTCCCAAATGATAATTGTGCTATCCCAACCCCCACTTGCGAGTGTTTTTCCATCAGGTGAAAAGGCTATTGTGAAGACTTGATTAGTATGTCCTGTTAGTGTGTCAATTAATTTACCTGTATTCACATCCCATAAATATACTTCACTACCACATCCTGCGAGTGTCTGTCCATCAGGAGAAAAATCAAGCTTATCCGTACGTCCAACTGTCTGGATTGTTCTTACTACTTCTTCCGTTGATACATCAAATAGATGTATTTCTTCATTATCATAGCCAACAGCAATTATTTTACCATCGGGAGAAAGAGCCATAGAGTAGGGGTAATTAGAATCTAAATCTATATCTTTTTCTATATTCAAAGTATCTAAATTCCAAAAAATTATACTACTATTTCTATCTATAAATACCAGACTGTTTCCATCCTTTGAGAAATCTATATTTCTACTACTAAAAGCTTCTTCGGTGACAGTAGTAATGTGTTCACCTGTGATAGAATCCCATAAACGAATTGAATCATCCCAACTGGAACTTGCCAGTTTTTTTCCATCAGGACTGAAAGCTACTGATGCAATCCCTGCCTTATGTCCTTTAAGAATGACTTTATTCATGTCAGTATTCATATCCCATAGGTAAATTAGATTGTCATAATCTCCTATTGCAATTGTGTCATTATCTGGTACTAACGAAATAGAGGAAATGGATTCTTGTAAGGAAAGGCTTTTCTGTAGTTTGGAATTTGTAAGATCCCAAATTTTAATATAGTCATCAACACTCACAAGAGTTTGTCCGTTATGTGTATATTTTAAGGAATCAATTCCTTGGGAATAACCGATAATAGTATCAATGAGGTGTCCGGTTTCAACATTCCAAAAATGTAATTCCAATCCTGTATTTGCTGTAATTGTGCGACCATCATGTGAGAACGTCATATCATAGACATTTTCGGTGGCAGGTTTTGTTGAACATAATAGATTACCAGATTGAATATCCCAGATTCTTACAATACCGTCACTTGTGTAACTTGCGAATCTATTTCCATCAGGTGATAAAATTGCTAAGATCCCTTCGTAAGTCTTCAACTGATTTCCCTCTTTAGTATTCCAAAAACGAATAGTTCCATCGTCACTACCGCTCACAAGCGTAGTTCCATCAGACGTAAAGGCAATCGAGTTAATATCTTTTTTGTGTCCTGAGAGAAATTTATGGAATTTCCCATTCTTCAAATTCCATAATGAAATACGATGAACAGACCTACCTGAACTTGCTAACAGATTCCCATCTGGAGAGATAGCAATATATGTAACTCCATCAATATGTCCTGGAATTGTAATTGGTGCTTTACTGTCTTTTAGATTCCATATTTTGATTAACTCATCCTCACTCCCACTTACTAACATGTTCCCATCAGGACTGAAAGCCAAGGAATACACCTCATCAGTGTGTCCTTTTAATGTCGTAATAACTTCACCTTCTTCCACATTCCAAACTAATATAGTACCACCACTACTACCACTGGCAAGATTTTTACCATTTGGACTAAATACAATTGAATTTATAAAATGTGTATGTCCTGTTAGAAATTTTATCTCTTTTCTTGTTTTCACATCATATAGCCATATACCGATCGTACTTGCTACTGCAAGAAGAGACCCATCGGGAGAATAGTCGATATCAAATGAATATCCTTTTCCAAAGCGTTGTATGGCACCATCTGGAATATAACCTTCAATACCATTGTATGTATATGCAGTTGAAATGGTTAATATTAATATGGTTAGTGAGGTATATGTTTTCCTACAAATTCCTTTCATCAAGACTGCTCGATATTATTTACAGGACTTTTGATTGTTAATCATTGTTTTAATCGGTCTCATACTATTTGCAATAATAGTTTTCCCATTAACTGTTGTAAAGAAGATCGGGAATCGGAGTTCCCTCCTACAAAGAAGAATTTGATATAATGGCATATAATCAATTAGAAATGGTATAACTAATGCATCATTGATATGTACTCTTGCTGCAGTTTACTTTATACTTACATTTTATTGTGAAGATATGATCATTCTTGTGGAGGGAGGACATTTACCCAGTGTCCGTCATTTCTACCATCTTCTCTGAATTCGACCTTTGACCACCAGGTATTTGCTCCAGTTCTATGATGTCCTCTATCGAAGTTTATCCCCATGGTAATTGGTTTATCTGTTTTGGGATAAGGCACCATAGTCCACGGAATTTCCATTTCAACAATCCAACCATCTGCGACAATGGATGCCTCAACATTCCAAAGTTCTGCTACTTCCTGCATAGGCACCCCAAAAGGTGGGTGACTAACAAATTTGATTCCGTTTGGGTTGGACATGAAAAAAATCCTGTCATTAAATTGATGTGTGTGAAGAGGATCAAAAGTAAAGGAGATCCAATCTTCATTGAATGGGCGAATTTGGTCTTGCTCAACATTTGCTGCGATTTCCTCTGGAATCTCATCGAAAAGATACCATGCAACATATATAGCTTCATCAGTGTAAACCATCATTATGGTTGTTTGATCCTTCGCCTGTATATTTCCAGCGTTTCTATTAAAGAAATTTGTACCTTGTGGTGCATCTCTCCATGCGGGGTCAGTTAATTCTCCATCTATAACTGGGGGAACTTGTACCTTCACTGCCGGAAGTTCTTTAGGTTTATTGTCAACATTTTGATTGTTGTTTTGATTAATATTGTTGTTTCTATTATCGCTCCCACATACCATATTCAGCATTACAATTAGGAATGTGATGAAGTATAGAATTTTCATTTTTATCTCCGATTGTTATTTATTTTTTTATAGTAGAATTTAGAATTAATTTTACAATCAACATCATAATATGTAAGATTCAGTGAATCCGCATGTGGAATTCACTGTGGTTTCAAACCGTACCTACCGTAGTAGGAAATGTGATAAGTCCCAAATTAGAATTGTGCCATCATTACAGCCACTTGCCAGATTCAGACCATTGTTTGAAAAAGCCAAACTGTTAATTACATCTGTATGTCCCTTAATTGTATTTAATATTTCACCATTAAACATATCCAAAATGACAATTGTATCATCATTCCCATAAAAAACCGTAGAGCCATCATGAGAAACAGCAACAACCCCAATATTTGGAATATCTCCCCGCATTGAAGAAAGAAGTTCACCCGTTATGCTATCCCACAAACAAACTGTACCATCCCAATCATAACTCCAACTTCCACTCACAATTTTCTGTCCATCAGGGGTAAACACTACACTTCGTACATCCCCTGGATGTCCAACAAGAGTATCTATGAGTCTACCAGTGCTTACCTCCCATAATCTGATTGTACTATCTTCACCTCCACTTGCAAGCGTTTTTCCATCAGGAGAAAAAGTAACACAAGAGACAAAATCTGTATGTCCCTTTAAATCGTTTAATTCATCACCAATTATAATGAGTTCTCCAGAACGTATTTCCCAAAGTTTTACAGTTCTATCATCACTTGCACTTGCGAGTATATTTCCATCAGGAGAAAAAGCAACAGCACTTACATCGCGAGTATGTCCTCTAAATGACCCGAGGAATCTACCAGATTCAACATTCCATAATCGCACATAATTTGAATAACCACCACTTGCCATGATCTTCCCATCAGGTGAATACGCAACTGAATTAAGTGTAGAATTAGGACCACTGATTGTCTTACGGTGTCTTCCTGTTTCAAAATCATAGAAGTTCATATATAGACTGTGTCCACATGCCAGCGTGTTATTAATAGGAGAACAAACAACTGATGTAATGCTTGATGTGTGTCCAAGAATGGTCTTATTAAGAGTTTTGGTGTTCACATCCCAAAATTGTATGAGACCTTCTTCCATAGCAATTGCTATGCTCTTACCATTTGGAGAGAATGTAAAAGCTGTTACAGAGTCAATAGGATTGATTTTCTTTTGTATTTCACCAGTGGAGACATCCCAAATACACAAAGCTTCTCCATACACACCACCAGCAACTGTTTTCCCATCAGGAGAGAACTCTACACTATTGACAACTACATTTCCAAAATCCTTCATATCGCATGTAGTTAGAAGGAGAGATGATTTAACATCCCATAGATTTACTTCTCCCGATCTTGTTGCGCTAACCAAAAGAATCCCATTTGAAGAAAAATCAATTGCTTCTATCCAAGCATTCTCGTAAATTGCGGATAGGAATTCTCCGGTTATTGCATCCCAACTACGAATGAATGTATCACTCTGTGCTGCTTGACTCACGAGTAATTCCCCATCAGGAGAGAAAATCACAGTATTAATATCTCTAATATGTCCATCTTGGACAGAAATGAGTTCTCCAGAGTGTCTATCCCATAATCTGACACGATTATCATCCCCACCGGTAGCGAGTCTTAATCCATCCATGCTGAATGCAACTGTATTAACATCATCAGGATGTTGAAAAATAATTTCGGACTGTTGTCCAGTATGTGCGTCCCATAACCTTACGGTATTATCATCACTTGCAGAAGCAATTGTATTGTTATCTGGACTAAACACAATAGTATTTACAGGACCGGTATGTCCTCTCAGCAGGTCAAGGGGTTTTCCCGTATGAGCATCATATACCCAAATACCAATACTACTACCAACAGCCAGTTTCGTGCCATCGGGGAAATACTTCATATCATATACCTGTCCATTTCCAATACGGGCAGTTGCTCCATCAGGAAGGCTTAATTGGGGATCTAATTGACTATGTGTTTCATTTATGAATAGACTTAAACAGAATAGAAGGATTGTAAAATACAGGTAATTTTGATATTTCATAGATAGTTGTCTTATTGTTCTTATAGAATTTAATTCCCATTTTCTGTATTTGTTAAATCAGTATTATCTCTATTTCTACTGCTGTGAAGTTGACGGTTCAATTGTTTGAAGGTTTTATTTTGCGAACAATCATCGTATGATCTTGACTGCTACTTATCAGTGTATTCCCATCAGGAGAAAATGCTAAACTGTAAATAGCACTACTATGTCCTGTAACCCTATTTATGAGTTTACCTGTTGAAACATTCCACAGACGAACCTCTCGTAGATGTGAACTTGCTAAAGTGTTTCCATCAGGTGCAATCTCTACTGAATATATGTTCCTATTTGGGGTAATAGTTTTCAATAAACTTCCGGTAGATACATCCCATAAACAGATACTATCATCAGCGGCAGAACTTACAAGTATATCTCCTGTTTTTGAAAATGAGAGATTCTCAATACGATCAGTGTGAGCAGCTATTGTTCTGATAGGGTTTCCAGTATTTACATCCCAATAATATATTGTACCATCACTACCGCCACTAACCAGAATATCTCTTGTCGGTGAAAATTCTACTTTTAGGACTGTATATTCATGACCAGCTAATGTATCTATAAGTCTGCCTGTAGAAACATCCCATAAACGCACCATCCTGTCGTAACCACCACTCGCGAGTATACTTCCCTTATCACTAAATGCTACAGAAGATACAACAGTGGTATGTGCGTTCTTAATTGTATGAGTTTCTTCATTGGATGTCCGATTGGTAATTTCTATCATTCCATTATTATGGCCAAAAGCATATGTTAAGCCATCTGGGGAAAAGTCGACACACCTAAACGATCTGAAATTTACTTTTGTACTACTTATCATCTTATATGTTCTTGCATCCCATACCTGCATAATTCCTCTATGATTAAAAGATGCTACAGTGTTTCCATCCGAAGCATATATGATAGATCGAATAATTCCATTATTGTGTCCTGTTATAGTTTGTGTTTGGGTTCCAGTCTTTACATCCCAAATTTGTACACTATTATCATAACTATAACTGGCTAAAGAATTTCCATCAGACGAATATTCTAATGATGCCACTCTATCAATGTGTCCATTGAGAGTTGCTATCTGATTTCCTGTGGATATATCCCAAATTTGAATTACGTTTTCATTATTGATAGGACCATTTATTGCGAGTGTTTTTCCATCAGGACTAAATTTGACTGCATATACCTCACTCTGAATTGTTTCAAATGTGTTAATTATTTTTAGCTTATTTACGTCCCACTCTCGAATTGTACCATTCGTATTTACAGATAGAAGTGTAGTATTGTCTGGAGAGAATGTAATGGCTTCAATTTTAGCAGATCCGACTAAGATTGGTTGATAATTTGGAATGAGCGTATTGATAAATTCTCCAGTTTCTGTATTCCAAAGATTTATCCTCTCGTCAACGCCAAAGCTTGCCAGTATATCTCCGTCTGGTGAATAACTAAGTCCATAGACTCCATCTACATGTCCTACTATAGTTTTATCTAAATTCCCGGTTTCGATATCCCAAAATTTTATCATCTCATCCCTACTGCCACTCACAATGATACGATCATCAGGACTAAATGCCACAGTATAGACATTACTTCTGTGACCAGATAGTTTTCTAATGAATTTCCCAGTATTCATATCCCATATTCGTATCGTATCATCGTAACTACTACTTGCAAGTATTCTTCCATCAGAATTAAAACAAACTGAAATTACACTTTGAGTATGACCAGTTAAGAGATTTAATTCATTTCCATTAGCAGTATCATAGATCCAAATACCTAAAGTCGTTGCAACAGCAAGTTTGGATCCGTCAGGTGAGAATTCAAGGTCATATAGGAATCCTTTTCCTATCCGTTTTACAGCATCTGATGGTAACAAGAATCTTTGATTTTCTTGTTGTGCGTATATATTCTGTAGACAAAGTATGAGAATAGCTATGAATATAAGAAATGTAAAATAGTTTCTATACATAAATAAGCACCCATTACAGTCTGTTTAATAACAGTAGATGACGAAACTAAACCAGTCATTTTTGGTAAATTTTAGATGTGATTATACACTCAACTCCAATGCGATGAATCAACTGAATATATGACCATTGAGAATACAATTAAAGAAATTTGGATTAATTGTAAGAATGAAAGATATGGAATTCAAATACGTTAGTGCGGTAAATTATTGTTATAGAAATAGTGAATACAGTAGGAAATAAACAACGAGAGTTTTTACTAATTGTGTAGATAACCGACAAGATAGATTGTTAGGTACAAGTTAATATACAGCGTGTCGTCACATTTTCGTAGTATTGTAAGTATTATTGATATATCGGTTTAATTATGTGGAATTTATTAAACGATCAACATAGCAAATTCTGCTGAGAGTATACCGAGCATTGCCCCAGCAAGTACATCGGTAGGATAATGAACACCTAAATACACACGGGCAACACCAACCATAGAAGCCCAGATGAATGTTGTAAAATGCAAGATTGGAATAGGGAAGAAACTTGATAACAGGGTCATAACAAGAAATGCCGAAGCAGTATGACCGGAAGGAAAACTGAAACGATCAGGGGGTCGGACTCTAAATGTAATGTCATCCATTTTTTGGTAAGGACGATCACGTTTTAGAGATTGCTTTATCAAATGGTATAAAATCCCTTTTATTGGGAATGCAATTGCGGCAGCAAGTAAGAAAGGCTTCGTAATTGACGTTTCAAATGTAAGTAAAACGTACATCGCTACTAACGGATATAAATATCCATTAGCACTCCAAGACAGTATACGGAAGTAACGGGTAAGAAATCTCCTATCACCCCAACCAAAAATACGTTGGAATATATACGTGTCCCATCGGGTAACATTATTTGTAATTTCTTTTAACATGAACGTAAAATCGACACCAGTGTATGGACTGTGTACTTTATTACATCATACAAACAATTGATCTGATGTAATGTAATCCTTATATAATATCCTTGACCTAAGATAGGTCGTATAAACATGTTGTTTCTGAAGGAGATTATCACATTCAGTAAATACGTGTCAAAATATTATATAGATACAGTGTGTCCTAAGATAATCTTATTGCTCCAGAAATAAGAATTAGGATAGAAACGATAAAATAAACATTCGTACATTTGATGTACCAGAAAAGCCTAATAAGTATACAACATTAACAGGTGAAATACAAACATTTTCCTGTGTTACGGTTTCTGTCAGTCGAAACCGTCCTGCCCACGTTTAGTAAACAGTTGATAACTCATTAAAGACTAAAATCCATTATATCGAGGTTATATTAGAATAGTTAAGATAGTTGGATAAATCGCGGAGGGCAATGACAGTGAAGTCGTTCTCTGCAAGATATGCCATGTATGTTTCAAATGTGTCTGGTTCAGTGTGTACCCAGGGATGTTCTATATCTGGTACTCCATGAAAAGTTAAAATAGTAATATTACCATCTCTTGCTTGAGCTAATGCCCATTGAAAATCATCGAAATTCCAATTTGGTCCTGATGCCCCTGTAGTAGGGACTAAAAGCGGATCATGTATTGATGGGTTATAGGCAGGTCCTCTACCCCCTTCAGAGTGGTAAGGGAATTCAGGTGCAATCCCGCGTCTTGCAAAGTGAAAACCGTAGTCTTTAACAGTCCGAACTGCTTCATCAGAATAATTATATCCTGGATAGCAAAATGTTGTAGTTTTTGATATACCATATTCTTCACACCGTTTATCAATATGTAGGAGATCTTCTGTCAGTTCATCCTTAGATTGAGTGGATACATTTCGGTGATGCTGTGTGTGGTTACCAATCTCAAAACCCGCATCATGTAGGGATGATACCTCTTCCCATGTCATATATGCTTCTTTATTATCTAAGAAACCAAGTCCTTCCGTAATATAGAATGTAGCACCAAAACCGTAATTTTCCAATAATGGTGCAACGAAGGTTGCTTGAGACTTACAACCATCATCGAAAGTTAAAACTACAAGCTTATCTGGAATTATTTTTTCTTGCATAATTTTATTATATCATTTCTAAATGAATAGTCGTCATAAATTCCTATGTACAATTATATTCGAATCAGGTGTTTTCATTGAAATAGTTGAGTATTTTCTTATGAAGTATTCCATTTGTAGCCAAGAGGGAATTTGTCTCTGTTGTAATATCATTTCCTTGTAAGTCTGTTACCGTTCCTCCTGCTTCCCGAACTATTACAGTAATTGCAGCGATATCCCAAATACTGATTGCAGCTTCAATCACTGCATCTGCTCTTGCAGTAGACACAAGGTGGTACATATAAAAATCTCCAAACCCTCTACTCCGTGCAGTATCGTTGATAAGGTTGTATATACCTGGGAATGTGCCTCTTTCAACAAACCATTTTATACCCCCATGACAGATCATTACATCATTCAGGTCAGAAATATCTGATACATTGATTGGATGATCGTTTAAGTATGCTCCCTTTCCTTTCTCGGCGTATAGGACTTCATTTAAGAGTGGTGCATTTGATACACCTGCGATTATATCGTCGTCTTTCATTAATGCGATCTGTGTACCGAAAATTGGAATTTTACGGATATAGTTCTTGGTTGCATCTATAGGGTCAATAATCCAGATATAAGATGACTCCCCTTTTTCAATCCCGAATTCTTCACCTAAGAAACCGTGGTCTGGAAAGGAATTTTTAATTGTCTTCCTGATTATCTTTTCAGCTTCCCTATCAGCATAGGTAACAGGTGTTTCATCCTCTTTTAGCTCAACATTAATTTCTCCATTATAGTATGAGAGAATGATCTCTTCAGCATTTTTCGCTGCATCTAATGCGACCTTTACGAATTCGCTTTGCATTTAATCTCCTAAATTGGTTAACGATTCATTTTTTCATAAACGTGAGTACTATGGTGAAATATTGACAGAATTACACACCTAACTTGTGAATCAACGTCGAATACGCTTTTGGTATTCGTCGGGAGCGATCTCCGAATCGCGATCAAACCCTTTGACAATCGGGAATCGGAATTCCCTCCTACAACACAGTATGTGGAATTAATTATATAATCTACCATAAATAATATAATACAGACATCTAATGACATTTTATAGGAACTAATTTTCACGTAGAGATATTACTGGACAGTATGTACCTATTATATTTCTTTTCCACCATTTACCTTCAGTCTTCCTCGTTTTAATATCGGTAAATTCGTATTTGTATAAATTTGCGCGTAAATATCGTGGAGGTGTGTTAGGAAAAGGGTTTTCTTTCAATAAATTTACCACATGTTTGTTCCCTCTTAGCAAGGTTTCCATAAAATTGAGAAACCAAGGAGTATTTCTCACATTGCCTCTGAGTGCAGCAAACCACATTTGCCAGTCTAATCTCGGTTGGTGTGGAGCAACCCACTTTGGTGATTCTGTTAGATCCCCAGGTTTCCATCGAAATTCGTATGGTTTCCAAGTAATCCTATCATTACTACCTTCAATAACAATCTCCGGACGTGTTTCTGTCATGTCTGCAAAAAGACCGTAGGTATTAACTAAATGGAAAGGAGCAATCCACTGTAGCGGTGTTTTCCACATTAATTCTCTAATCTTGGTTTCAGGGAATAGTTGACCGGTAAATCTTAGACTACTTAATGAGACAAGAATAATTGCTAAAGATAACAAGCAAATCCTGCTGGTAGTTCTTAGAGGTTGACCCAATAGAGGAACTGAATGGATTAACCGCTTTGGAATTACTTTCTTCCAAGTAATGTCGTCTATAAGTATAAGACATAGTAATATGGTTAGTAGATTAAAAAAGCAGTAATTCCCAGTAAGGATGATCAATAGTTGCAGACCAATGAGTATGAAAGATCCTATGGTGCGTAGTCGACGGGGTGCAAAAATCAGGAATGGTATAACAAGTTCAACCCCAAACATCAATACTGTTGAAACCTTTTGAAACCACTCAGGCAATTGATGTATATACCATCCTAACAGTGTAGGTAATGGTTGTGTTTCATAGTGAAAGTTGAGTGCTGTGAGGTTACGCCAAACTTCATCACTGACTAATTTTACATAACCAGATGCGAACATTAAACGGAATAACAGCCATCGTAATAACCATATATATAATTTATGGTATGATGAAGTGATCTCTATCTTATCTCTTACTCTTAGGCAAGAAATAAAGATGGCTAAAAAGCCAGTTTCGAGCAGTAATACATCCCATTGAAAACTCAAAAAGACTTGACCGATGGTTACAAGAGATAAATATAGAAGCCATAGTATTGTCAGGCAAGAGGTTGGTATATATCCAACAATTAGTATTAGTGATAGTACAACCCCTACTCCACATAGTATATGTAAGAACAAATCGGAGGAATTGAACCAGAAAAGTGTAGGAAAAAGATGGTAAGACTTTAATCCTAACTGTAGTTGTATATTGTTTAAATAACGTTCGACGGGTAGTATCCCATTACTCCCAAGTAAGCCTTGAATTTGCACCCATAGTGAAAGAAAAGCAATTAGATAGATACACCCAAGTCCTCTAAGAAATATCCAACGAGAATATGAATATGTAACTCTTTCAGTATGTGTTCCCCATAACCATCGTGTTAATGCTGAGAATAGTGAACGGTTATTAGCAATAAATCGGTATGAGACTTCACTTAGAATAGAAAAGATTTTTAACTTTGTATAACACCAAAGCAAGACACTATTATTCAAGATTCGGAAGACTGCCTCCGCACCTGAATGAACCTGACCATCAGTGAGTATTAATTGGACAGACGATTGGAATGAAGAGAGGGGTATATCAGGGAATTCTGTAGCAACTTGTTGGTATGGAGCATATTCTATTCTATCTTGTGTGATATGTTGCCACTGTGCAATCCAGTATCTACAGAAATCACAATCATTGTCGTAAACGAGGAGCGGTTTACTATACTGTTTTGACATCAGATTGATAGTATATTGAATTCACAATCATTGTGTATTATATCCATGCATTCTGTATTTTATTTATAGCTTCAATTACTTGATCCATATCCGATTGAGATCCGAGTAAAAGGTTTTGGAACAACCAGACACTTTCACTACAAACTAACTCAGCATTCTTACATGGTAGCGTTCGAATGAGATGAGGATATTTCTCTCCCACATGTGCCATACCTGGCTCCATTGACAGGGGTGATCGATAACCAATTGAACATGGGATACCTTCGGATGAGAGTGCTTTGACGAAATCCTCACGTGATTTCCCACCAAAACCATCTGGATTATATCTCATACAATACAAGTGATACCCATGTTTTGTTGTCCATGATGCATGAATAGGAGGGGTTATACCGTGAATAGAGTCTAAAGCCTTAGATAGATAAGTGGCATTTTTATTTCTAAGGATTGTTTGTGCTTCAAGGAGTTCTAATCTGACAAGTAGTATGGCTGCGAGATATTCCGAAGGTCGGTAGTTCCATCCTAACCGAGGATATTCCCATCTTGCCCCACCAGGAGCGCGTCCCACATTCATAAATGCACAGACTCGGTCATGGATATCTTTATCATTTGTAGTTACCATACCCCCTTCACCCGAAGTGAGATTTTTTGATGCTTGGAAACTGAATGCCCCTACATGACTTAGATTTCCAACTTTCTTATTTTGATATTCTGCTCCGTGTGCTTGTGCGCAATCTTCAATCAAATACAACTCATGCTTTTCGGCTATTTCTTGCAAAGTTCCCATATCCGCGGGATGTCCCCCAAGATGGACAGGTAGAATTGCTTTCGTCTCTGATGTAATTGCTTCTTCTACAGCCTTAGGATCAATTGTGAAGGTATCAGGAGATATATCAACAAAAGCAACGGTACACCTTCGTTCCAATACTGCACTTGCCGTTGCCACAAATGTATAATTTGGAACAATGATTTCACCACCATCACTGAAACCATCCAAATCCAAAGCACCTGCTAATGCGGCACTGATAGAATCTGTTCCGTGAGGCATGAATAGTGCATAGTTTGTTCCTGTATAAGATGCATACATTTCACAGAAACGCGGTATCATAGTCCCACCTGAACCTTCATTGCTACTCAAATATACATCTCTAAGTAATGGTTCAACTTTAGAAATCCATTCTTCTGAAGTGTTCTGGGGCCAGGGAGGCCATGGGTGAGTTTCAGTGTTTCGAACAGGAGTTCCACCAGAAATTGCTAATGTATCTGCCATTTATATCTCCAAGTATGAGTAAGATAAGAATAGAATCATAGAATACAAAATCTTCCATTTATGAGACTATAACTATACTAACATAAAACTGAATACAAGTGTATAAGCAATTTGACATTACATAATTTAGATAATACAATTATGTTTGTTTTATTTATTTAATTCTATGATTTATGACATAAAAGGAGTCAAATTTGAAACAGAAATTCGTAATACTGCTTATATTTACTTTTGCAGTTTTAAGTATAATTGGGTGTGAGAAATTAACCTCGTCAATAGTGGATTCAGTTGAGGAAACTGATATACCTACTAAAGATATGCCCGAAACCTATGCAATTGCACTTGTTCAACAAGCGATTGATAAATACCAAACCGAGGGTGCTGAAGCTACAGCAGCTTTTTACCATGATCCTGCGAATGTCGATGGTCAATGGTATGTTTTCATTACAGATAAAGATGACATATTTGTTGCCCATCCATTGGCACAACATTTCCTTGGTAAAGATATTAAAGAAACTGACAGTATCGATGGAACACCTTTAGGTAAAAATATAGCGATGGCAACTGAGGATGGTCTTTGGACAGACTATTTATGGCCAAATCCTGAAACAAATAAGTTAGAAATTAAACGCACCTGGTCAAGAAGGTACGATGGTTATATTTTTTCGACAGGATATTATGTGCCATGGACACCGGATCCATCAACTGTTGTAAAAGCTACAAAAGATAATCCAGAAGCATTTACACGCGAAATTGTATTGAAAGCTATAGCACGATATGAAGCAATAGGAATTGAAGCAACAGCAACCTATTACAATGACAAAGCCAACATTGATGGTCAGTGGTATGTATTCATTACAGGTGAAAATGATAGTTTTGTGGCACATGCCCCAAGACCTGACTTTATTGGAACCGACCTAAAGGATGTGATAGGAGAAGACGGCACACCGGTTGGTGAAAATATTGCCAAAGCAACGAGTACAGGTTTATGGGTAGAGTATATGTGGCCGAATCCTGAAAACATGATGGAAGAACTGAAACGGACTTGGGCAATTAGACATGACGGTTATCTGTTCGGTTCAGGTTATTATGAACCTTCAATAGATGATTCTGATCAAGAAATGAATTAACCGAATTTTTATCATATTTAGTTTTTACTGGATGAAAAGAAAAAGGGAGGACAATTACCTCCCTTTTCTCTTGAGTCTATTTTATACTGAATAGTATCCACTTATTCAGATTTTAATTCAGACTGAATTCTACTTAATTTCCTATTTAGTCTTTCTACCTGCCTACTTAGTTTATCTATTTTCTTTTTTAAGACATCAATAGATTCAGATTCTTCAGATGGTTTTGTGATGGAATAAGGTCCGTATAAGAACTTTTTCACATTCATTGATTCATGAGGTAATGCATCTATTTTCAGTTCTTTTACGAGCTTTATCACTTTATCATTAATTTCATCAGCGGATTCTTCTGTATTTGAGAGAAGTTTCTGAATCTCTTTCTTAATTTCATCATTAACTAAAATATTTTTCTCAATTTTATATGAGATAGTAGGATTAAGCGTTAAGACTTTTCTATCAATATATGCTTTTTTATAGGTTTCCCAATCCTCAGTAGGATCTATTTTGAATAATCCTGATGACCACATCTTTGGATTCTTTTCAATCTGGATTAAAGAATCTCGTTGTAATAAATATGCACGATATTGCGAAAAAGAGTTAATCCTAATACCTTCATCAAGTAACATCTGTATCCATTCGTCCCGCGGATATTTCTTATCTACTTCCTCTATTGGTAAAGGGATTTTATAGGATAGAATAGATTCACCGTCTTTTTTATGGTTAACATCCCTTGAATAATTTTCTAATTTTTTATCATAATGTGTGTCGTAAGCATCGCGTAGAGCTTTTACATTCTGCTCTACATTTTTTGGTAGAGAATCATCCTCACCCTCAATTATGTCTTTCATTATTTGGGTGTGAACAGAAACGTCGTAGTCAACAGCTTTCTCAATATGATCCTTACCTTCTTTATCAAGTAGTTTCTTAATGTCAAATGAATCCACACCTGTGTGTGTTTCCACGTGTATGGGTGGGTATGTCTTAGAAACATCGAAACCATCAGAAACAATTACTTTTGGTATAACGGTATCTTTTATATGTTTCTGAAGAGAATCAGGGGTAAGAATTTCATCTGTTGTAATATTTATAATCTTCTTTTGAATTTCCTCAGATAATTTTTCTTTTTCTGACTTAGGTGGAGATGACATGTGTTTTTTCAATTCATCAGCAAGCAAAGTAAATATGTTCGATATTGTAGCACGTCGTTCATTAAGTTCTTCATCATTCAAAGCTTGTGTTGTCTTCAATATATTGTCTGTTTGTTCGTCAATCCATGTTTGCCATATATCAACTTCATCAGATTCACCGTGGGAGTCAATTATAAATAGTGTAGACAGACAGATCAAAAGAGTTATAGATAAAATACTTATGGTATTCCGAGTTTTCATTTCTTCTCCTTTATTGATTTTACAGTCTTAGATTATAATCTAAAGGTATATTACTATTAGATTGAATAAATGAAATTTGTCAACCTGAACTATTGATGAAACACACTGACTTGAACCATTTGTTGCAATTAATTGTTTGAAGAACTGACCATAAGCTTCTGTATTGCTTTGACAGCATCGGCTGTATCATGCAATATATTGATAGGATTATCCAATGTTAACACAAGATTAATTTGTTGACTCAAATCATTTATATTACATAGATTAATAGTAGACTGATCTGCCATACTTTGGTATACCTTATATCTTGTCGGTTTTCTTATTGTTTTAAGAGTCATTTCCAGTACTAAAACCTGCCGACCACTGCTGGCTGCTTCACACACCATGGAGAAACTGTCTCCAGTAACAATCAGAAGATCGCTTAATGCAAGAATTGTTTCATAATGATCTGGTATATTGGATGGAGTGTTTGGGTCAATGAAGAGTGGACACCAATCTTTTGCTTCTAACTTTAATTTTAAGTAATCGGTGACTTCTGGGGGAGTACGTCGAGAAGTTGTTAGTAGAATTAGCACATTCTGTTGTTTTACAACTGATTCAATGGTTTCATATAGTTTTATAGTATCATCTAATGTGATCTTCTCAGATTTATCCTGACCGCCAATTAATATACCTATACATTTACGGTCATCCAATTTTAGATCTTTTGCATAATCATATCTTTTTTCGTTTAGAACTTCAGGAGAGATAGAGTTTGGCACACCAATGGTCTTACACACATTTTTGTTTTTCTTTCCATGATGCCATGAAAACATAGGTAGAATAGCCAGATCGAATTTTCTTATTCCAATCGGTGAAGGTCTTCTACAAGTTATGGTTTTTGCCAGATATATTTTTCCAAGCAGGAGATTTATTGCCGCAAGAGATGAACCTGTAGATAATACAATATCTACATTGTTTTTTATGATTAGAGACTTATAGTCAGTAGAGTGAAGACACCATTGAAGGATGGATTTTATTAATGGAGTCGGTAATGAAATCCCACCGAATATACAGATGAAAATCCGTATAAGGTTGTCACGCCATTTATTGCGGAATCGTATGTTCTGCCATTCAATACTATAATCTGTTAGGTGTTGTACTATCCCCAAAGACTGTTTGTAATGTCCAGGTTTATTATCACTTAAGACTACAATTTTCATTTACATTCGTAGATGTATATATGATATTACAAACTAATATAGATTGGAGTGAAATCCTGATAAAAGAATCCCACTCCAATTTATAGGATACAATTAAACTATTCTATTGTCTTATCATTCAAAGCTTCAGCAACCAGACTTTCTAATTCCTTCCCTCTGGCATTATTAGATATTAATTTTCCATCTTTATCAATAAGCCACATATTTGGAATGCTATATATTCCATACTGTCTTGCTACTGGACTATCCCATCCTTTTCCACTAAATACTTGTCGCCAAGTAATGTTATTCTTTATTAGATATTCTTTTAGATTTGCTTCATCACTATCAAGGCTAATCCCAATAATATCAAAGCCTTTATCCTTATATGCATCATATACCTTCTTCATATTGGGAGTTTCGGCAACACAAGGTCCACACCATACCGCCCAAAAATCAACTAGTACAACTTTTCCCCGATATGCTTCAATGGATATAGCCTTACCGTCAAGATCAGTTGCGTTAAAATCAGGAACCATCTTTCCGATGTATGCTAATCCTGGCACATATTTCTTTCTGTATTCCAAGGCTAATTCAGTTTTCCCTTGATATTGATAGATGTTTGCAATTTTCTCTAATACGAATCGATTCTCAGGATATTCTGCGTCGTATTTCAGATACAGTTCAAGCTCCTCATCAATACGATTCCTATGTCTGAGCATATCACCCAAATAGAAGTTGTGCGAATAGTTTTCGGGTATTATAAGCGTCTTATAGTGTTTAATGAGGTTATCTGCATCATCAATCCGTCCAACTTCTACGTATAGTTTTGTGAGAATTGGATAGACATGGAAGTATCGTGCTTTTTTTGGCTGCTTGCTGAAACCTTCTTCTAACGTATTAATGGTTTTCTCAACATCCCCAAACAGTTCTACAAGAGAACTATTCCATCGGTAGGGTAATGGGTTCACCTTATTATCAAAGCTCAAATTATAGGTAATACCATTTTTACCTAAGTGATGCATACAACGAACAAGCGGAACTACATCCCCATACATGATCCTATCTTCCTTCACCGTCTTTCTTTGTCCAGAATAAAACTCATAGTTATAACTTACAGGTAGATTTGGATCTACAGCTCGAGAGTAGAGGACCTTTCCATTATTAGTGTCTGAAGGACAGATCAGTATATTCTTATCCGATAAATGTTTGTCATGAAGATCTGAAAGCCAATCTGGAAATTCTCCGTGTTCATCTTTGTAGGTTTGAATTGCTTTACCAATTTCTTGTAGATTATTAGAACATAATGTAGCATGGTTCGTATTAGAATCTTGCTTTGGTGTTTCTTCTGCAAACACTAAAGAAATCATTAGAATTAACGTGATACATAGAGTAAATAATCTCATGACTTTTTCCTATTTTATTTTATTGTTGATAGTTTGTATTTTGATCAGAATTGTGCCGATTATAGGTTAATTTCTTCCTAATTATAGTAATATTAATCTTGCTTTATTTCGATGGTGAATAAATTTACTATATCCAGAACTAATATATCTTATATTACCACATTGCAAAAATACCTTCAATCGATAATCTGGATCTTTCACTGAATACCTGTTAGTAGGTAGGTAAGTTAGATTGTTTACGGTGTGAAATATCAAATAGAAGTATTCCAGCAGCAATACCGACATTTAGAGAGGACTGTCCTGGCGCCATAGGAATTCTTATTAAATCTGTACATTCTTCCAATGTATCTGGTAGAATTCCAGTTTTCTCATTACCAACAATCACTGAATTAGGAAATGCCATCTCCGTTTCATAGTAATCTTTCTCAGTATTTGATGTTGCTCCATAAACTTTCCATCCCGATTGGATTAATTCTCTAACTGCTATTACCGATGATGTACTATGGAACAATGGAAGACGACCAATAGCTCCACGTGATGCACGTATACAATTCCTATGAAATGGACTACATCCATTCCCAGTAATCAATACAGCTGAGACACCTGCTGCATCAGCTGTCCGTATTACCATACCTAAGTTATCAGGATTTTCAATATTTTCTGCAATTAATAGAATACAATTTTGTGAATATTGAAAGTTCAGTTCATCTGTATCTAACAAGAATGGAGCGTAATTGTAATGAATTGATGCTAAAACAGGGGGAACAGGACGTGTTGTTGTGAATGATCCCATCATACCATCGGTAACATTATATATAGAAATGTGATCAATTAATGCTTCATTTAGAAAACTCTCTCCATTCTTGGATGCTATATATTTAGAGGTATAAACTATAGATTCTATTGGCAACCCGTTCTTGAAAGCGCGATTAACTAACAAATCGCCTTCAACCAAGAACTGATTTAATTCATTTCTCGCTTTTTCTTGAGATAGCTTACGAATTACTGTAACAATTGCATCTTTTTTCTTATCTATCGTTCTATTTTCAACACTACCTTGACTCCCTCGTTTTATAGCCTGGATTAGATATTGATTATCAGGGTTAATATCTTGATTATATGTCAGGATGTCTTTACTACGGGATTTCATCCATGACTTAGTAAATGAGAAATTACCGATACATCCTCTTGGAAATTTTAATAGCAATTCACGCAAACTACGTTCAGTCTTAGCACTTATAATAACATTATAGGCAGCATCTTCGTCTGTTGCTGAGAATAGAATCATAACTCCTTCAATTTGTTTCCATCCAGATGTATAAACCTTATATTTTTGATCCCATTTTCTTGTGTCAGTGAAGATATTATAGGATTGTTTAAATCTATTTATCCACTCACACTTGGCGTTCTGATTCTCTAAGAATGCTATAACCTGTTCGTAGTTGACCAATTTAATTAGGACACTCTTTAAAATGTCCTACCTTTTTATACATTAATTACTGACCCCAGATAGATTGCACCTAAACCAATAAAGATGTCCCATTTCATACAACGTTGAATAAAAGCACAATTACTATTAGAGGCATCCTTCAAGAGTCGTAATCCTAAATAGACAAGTATTATATCAACCCCAAAGATAATTAGCAGGAAATAGTGCCAAGAATAAAAACCCATTAGATAAGGTATTGGACTGAAGATAATAACAAACCCCATGAAACTTAATGCTATATTAGTTGCCAGTTTTGGATTGATAATGGCTAAAGTTCTAACCTGTGTTTCTTGATCTCCTTCCATATCTTCAATGTCTTTAACGATTTCCCGGGCAGTAGTATACAAAAATGCGAAGATTGCTGGAATCATTGTTCCCTTTATCGTTCCAATTGCTACACCACCTGATATAAAGGTAATAGCGGTCAGGGAGCTAACTACTATGTTTCCTATGAATGGAGTTCTCTTAAGCCATATTGCATAGAGTATAAGTAAGAGAGTAACTAAAATTGAAATATAGAATGCGTAGAGATTGATGTATAATCCTATTAGAACTCCAATACTCATTAGAATCAAGGCAAAAATTAATGCATTTATTCTCTTTATCCTCCCAGAAGGTATAGGTCTATTAGGTTTATTGATCTTGTCTGTTGTATAATCACAATAATCATTAATTGCATTTCCAGCGGATAATAATAATAACGCAGCTATAGATACCAGTAGGAGTCGATGATCTGTAATATTTACTAAGGATTCAGTGGTTGCAAACATCCCTCCCAACCAAGCTGAAACAAAAGCAATTATTCCATTAAGTGGTCGTGCTAATTCTATATAGGAGTGGACTTGTTTCATACTAATATCTATAAATGTAGATTTTACTTAACTGAAAATTGGTTTAAGCCATATTAAGCATCGGTATTGTATACAACAGTGTCTACCGTGATGGTGATAGGAGAATTTCGTGATTTTTCACTTAATTTCTCTTACATTGTTCTCGCTTTAGTTCTCTTGGATAAATTGTAGAAATAATACGGTGTGGCGTGGAGGATGTGTGGGTATCTTTTGGGATGATAGGATTTGTAATTGGTTAGATATTAGTCATCTGTATGTTCAAAAGCTTTTAACTTTTCTTCAAGTTCTACCACCTTTTTTTGGAGATTTTTAAATTCATGTATAAGGTCAGGTATTTTTCGTGTTGCTGCTTGAACACGTAATTCCTGTTTATGTGGACGGGCAGGAAACCCTGAGAGTTGGCTATTCGGTGGAGTATCTTTAGTGATTGCGGATTTTGCATATAAGACACTATTATCACCAACAGATAAATGTCCAACCACACCTGATTGTCCAGCAATGTTTACCCTATCCCCAAGAGTACTACTACCTGCCATACCAGATTGAGCAGCTAAACAACAATCTTCTCCGATAATAACATTGTGAGCAATTTGAACGAGATTATCGAGTTTTGTACCACTTTTTATGAGTGTTTCAGCAATTGTTGCACGATCTATAGTCGTATTTGCCCCAATTTCTACATTATCCTCAATAACTACAGTTCCAATCTGTGGTATTTTGTAAGGACTATTATTTGATGGATCAGGTGTAAATCCAAATCCATCACTACCAATTACAGCCCCACAATGTATAATGACATTATCCCCAATAGTCACATTTTCTCGTATACTCACTTGTGAATATATGAGACCGTTTTTGCCAATTTTGCTATCTGGACCAATGTAGACATGCGGTTTTATAATTGTCTCATCTCCAATTTCAACATTGTCACTTATGACGGAAAACGGTTCAATTGTTACCCCTTCGCCTATAGAAACATTCTCACCTAAAACGACTGATTCATGTATTCCTGTCTTAGGCCCAATATCGGCATCCCAGGCAAATAATTCCAGAACTTTCACAAAACCCCAATATGGGTTATCTACACAGATTGTTGCCTTTCCATTTCCTGATACACCTTTTCCTATGATGATAGCTGAAGCTTGTGTTGTTGCGATAGCACTAAGATATTTTGCATTGGCTACGAATGTAATTTGGTTTGGTTCCGCATCCTTTATGCCAGATACTCCTGTAATTTCAATCTCTCCATCACCAGAAAGATCACCACCAAGGTGCTTACATATATCTTTGAGTTTAATACTCATATTTCGCCTCATTATGACGTATGTTCATGCATAGATTTTATGAATCTATTCTTTCACAGGTTCAGTTTCAACACCGTTCTCTTCTGGCATATTATTAATTGTATCAATCAGACTATCCGTGATATCATACTTCTCATTAAAATATAGAGCAGCCTGTTTACTAATTATGAGATCGTAATTCTGCTCTTTGCCGATCTTCTTAATCAATTCTTCAATTTCCTTCAAGATTGGTTCCATAAGTTCCTTCTGCTTATCCAACAATGCCTGTTCGCCTGACTGTCTTTCTCGGAGGAATTCATCCTCTTTAGTTTTTATTTGGTTTTGAAGTTCTTCAGTCTGAGGTTTTTCAAGGAATAGTTCCGTTTTTGTTAATTTCTCCTGTAAAGTTCTAATTTCTTGAAATAAACCTTCAAGTTTATCTCTCAACCGTTTATCAGCCGTCTGGAGAATTTCATTAGCATCCTTAAATTTCCCATAATTATCCAGAACTCGTTGTGTGTCTACAACACCCAATTTGAAATTTTCTTGTCCAATACTACCACTCAACAGGCTAAAGAGCATAATTGAGCATAAAATCAACAGATACCTTTTCATATTTAGTCCTTTGTAGCAGAACGCTATATATTAGCGTTCTGCGTTTGTAATTAAAGCTAAAGAATAGTAAGCTAAGCTAATATAAATCCCTTAAAATCCCGGTCCACTTAAAATCCCGGTCCAATAGTAAAATAAAACCTGCCTTGTGGTGGTCTATTTTGTCTATCAAAAGCATATCCCCAACCGAAACGTGCTAACATACCTAACATTTGTAATCGTGCTTCCACACCTGCACCACGTTTTAGATTAATTTGATTAAATGGATTCATCACGGACTCATCCCAAACCTGTCCAACATCAAAGAAAAGAGCGGTAGTGAGTTGTGGTGAAACAGGAATACGATACTCAAAATTAGCAAAAAACACTTTGTTTCCACCAACAGGATTAAACTCGCCATTTTCATCTGGGTCAGGATAAATCTCCCAATCTTCATATCCTCTGATAGTATCGACACCACCCAGATAGAATCTTTCGTAGAATAAATTTCGATTATCACTACTTCTACTTATCATATAACCAGCACGTGAATGGAATGCAAATACATGATTCCACCATGGATTGTAGAACCAACCAACATCCGCAGTATACTTTTGAAACTGGTTATCGGCTCCTAAGAGACCACCTGAGTATTCATAAGATATACTACTTGAAGTTCCCCCCATTGGATCATAGAGAGATGTACGATAATCACGTGTATCTCGTCCAACAGCAAATAAAATACTACGAGTGGATCTATCGATTATCTCTCTGTCTGGTGTATTGGCATTGACATGTTCGTTTCTGAATCTTACAGAAAGGTCAATATCGTATGCAATAGGTCTTCCGAGAGAAATTGATGCGCCTCTTGTTTCCCACACATATCTGTCCGTTTCAAAGTTTTGGTAGAGTGCGGAACCGACAGTGCTATAAGTCCTTCTAAACCGTCTGTTGTTATATATGCGTGCATTTAGCCGGGTGGGTGTGCCAAAAATCCATGGTGAACCGAAACTTGCTTGAGCAGTATGATGATCACGAGTTCCTAACTCACCCTTTAGGTGTACTCTATATGCTCTTCCAAATAAGTTATTTTGTCCGATCTCTGCAGTCCCAAAAATTCCACCTTCACTTCCGTAACCACCGCCAACACTCAGTGTTCCTGTTGTGGGGGATTCTGCTATATTCACAACAAGATTCTTTCGGCTATCATTCCGTGTATCACTTGGCACAAAATCTACTGCACGAATGAATGGCCCCATCTGGAAAAGTCGTTGACGAGCCTTCCGAAGGACTTTCACATCGAGGAGTTCATCTGATTTTATATTGAGCCAATCCAATTCTCGTCTGATGACATTTTCTTTGGTCTTAGCCAATCCTCGAATAGGAACATCATCGATAATAATCACATCTCCTTGGTTGATATTCAAAGTGATGTTTACCAGAGCATTGGCTTCATCGTAGTAGGGAATTGGGTTCACTTCAGAGAGTAGATAACCTTTATCGAGATAAGACTGCTGTAGTTCTGCGATTGATTCTTCAAAAGTTGCTCTGTTAAATAGTTCACCTTCAGCTGGATCAACCATCCCACGTATCTTATCTTCTGAATAGACAGTTTTCTCTCCCTTCTGAAGTATGACTGTATATGTGCCAACAACAAATTGAGGACCTTCATCAACAGTGATGTCCAGCATCAGTCCAGTTTTATCCTCAGTAAAACGTTTCTCATGACCCAGAATCTTCACCTGTGCGAAACCGAGATCTTGATAATAATTCCTAAGATTTAGACTTATATCTTCTTCTTCAAAAAGGATTTCATCAAAGTGTTTTCCAACCCGTGTCTTCATTTTTTTCTGAAGTTTTTTAGCGGTGACCTGATTATTCCCAATGAAGTTAATTTCAGAAATTCGAACCCGTGGTCCCTCATTAATTTCGAAAGTGATGTGATTTGTATTCTCTTCTGTATTTACATCATCATGAACTTGAATACTAACCAGATAATACCCTTTCTCATGGTAGAATTGTCGGATAGCGCGTTCACTCTCCCACCTATGACGATCACTATAGATTTCTGATCTGCGTAGGGTGACTTTATCCATAAGTTTACCAGTATCCAAGTCATCGTTACCAATAATAGTAATTCCTTCAAGCTTAGGACTCTCTACACAAATAAAATGAACTTCAAGTCCTTTATCAGATGCGGGTTTAACTTCTACCTTAATATCAGAGAAAAAACCTGTATCTTTAAAAAGACTTTCGATATCCTTAGTAAGTATTTCAGAGGATATCTCTTGTCCAATTTGAGTTTGTATAAGAGTTTGCAACATTTCTTGACGTAAGGATTGAACTCCAATAAAGTCTATCTTGCTAACGAGTAGTGATTCATCAACAATTGGTGTTTCTTCTTGTGTTGTTTCAGTGTCATTCTCTTGTATTGTTTCAGTAGAGAGTTTTGGACCATAAGTGTTATCTTCAGATTCACCAGCATGTGCATTGAAACATATAAACGGAGAAAAAGATATTGCTATTATACTGATAATGAGTAATTGAATAGGTGGTCTATTAATATACATTTTTAAGTTCCTCCTTAAGCATACGTAAAAATAAAACCTTTTTATTTTTTATGATTTTAACTTGCTTAAGTATATATTGGTGTTCCACTATTGTTTGCAAATTGTCGAAATGCGGCGATTAATTTTTGGGTGACTAAACCCGGCTTCCCATTACCAATTACTCTCTGATCAAGTTTTACAACAGGTATTACTTCGGCGGCGGTACCAGTCAAGAAACATTCATCAGCAATATATAGGTCGTGGCGTGTAAAAACACGTTCTTCTATTTCGAAACCTGCTTCCTCTGCTAATTCGATGACACAATTACGTGTAACACCATCTAATATACCTATATGTTGCGGTGGCGTAACAATTACTTCATTTTTTATCCAAAAAATATTATCTCCTGTACATTCAACCACATAACCATCACTGTTTAACATGAGAGCTTCAACAGATCCAGATTGCTTAGCTTCAATTTTTGCAAGAATATTATTTAAGTAGTTTAGAGATTTAATTCGAGGATTAACAGCTTCATGATAGTTTCGTCGAATAGAGGCAGTTACAATTTCTAATCCATCTTCATAGAAATTCTGAGGATACAAGGCGATCTTATCGGCAATAATTATAACAGAAGGATTAGGACATTTTTCAGGATCCAATCCTAAATCTCCTATACCACGGGTAACAATTAAACGAATATATCCTTCATGAAGTTCATTTCTTCGAAGGGTTTCAAGAAGATTCTCCTTCATTTCTTCAATTGATATTGGGATTTGCAACATGATTGATTTCGCGGAATCGTAAAGTCTTTCTAAGTGTTCATCCAATTTGAAGACTTTACCATTATAGCTGCGAATCCCTTCAAAAACACCATCACCATAGAGTAATCCATGGTCGAACACGGAAATTTTAGCCTCCGAACGTGGTACAAATTCTCCGTCAAGATAGATCAACATTCCCTAAACCTTCCTGTATACAGATTATAATTTCAGTTAGTATTTAATTTTTCCTTCAACAAGGTTTACAGTTCTATTTGTTTGGTTTGATAGTCGTGAATCATGTGTTACAATAATGATTGTCTGATCGAGTTCTTCATTAACCTTTAGCAAGACCTCAAAAACAACTTCACTGGTAATATCATCTATATTACCGGTTGGTTCATCAGCGAGTATAACTTTAGGTTGATTCATCAATGCTCTTGCAATAGCGACTCTTTGTCGTTCTCCACCGGATAGTTGGCTTGGAAAATGTGATAATCTTTCTGATAGACCGACACTTTCAAGTAAGTTCTCAGCTCGATCATTCATTTCATTCCGATTTAGCTTCTGTCCTCCAGCATATCCAGACTTACGATTAGAGATTAATTTACCCATTATAACGTTTTCAAGTGCGTTAAATTCTGGTAATAATTGATGAAACTGAAAAACAAAACCGACAGAAGTGTTTCTGAATTGTGTAAGTTCCCGTTCTGAATAGGTTGTAATATCTTCATCTTCATAATAAATTTTACCGGATGTAGGACGATCAAGTGTTCCTATTAAATGTAGTAATGTACTTTTTCCTGCACCTGATGCCCCCATAATAGCCAAAATCTCTGCTTTATTTACCTCAAGGTCAACACCTTTTAAGACTTGTAGCTCTGAGTCCCCATCAAAGAAAGATTTCTCTAAATTTTCTACTCTTATTAGTTTATCCATAACATCAGAGATTCACTGTATAGTGAACATGCAATTACATTATCATTCATATTGCAGCGCTTCAATTGGCCTCATATTAGATGCCTGAAATGCTGGATAAATCGTTGCTAACCAACAGATAGAGAATGAGAGAAGGTTAATAAAACCGACAAAAAACCAATTTATTTTTATGGGTAGTTGATTCATCTGATATATCTCACTCAAACCTAATTCTTCTAATGAGATTGGCTGAACTAAACAATATAAGACAAAGGTTATTCCAACAATCCAAAATACCAACATTACGATTTTCTTTAGTTTCATTCTTGATAGTATCAACTTAAGAGTGATACTAATTTGTAAGAGTATTAACAATCCTATAGTTGCGAAAGCTATCAATGGTGAAGGTCGAATGACATTGGTACTCAATAATTTACAAACTCCTAATCCCAATGCGGTTCCGAGAAGTGTACCTAACATCCCAATTACACATCCCTGAATCATGAATATATACATGATATTGCCCCGTGATGCGCCAAGTGTACGTAAAGTGCCAACATCTCTTGTTTTTTCCATCACTGTCATTATCAATGTGCTTGCAATGTTAAATGCTGCAACTAAAATAATGAGTGCTTCAATAATGACAGTAGCCATTTTCTCTAATTCTAATGCAGCAAACAGAGGTGCATGTGTATCCAACCAAGTGGTTGTAATCGGCATATCAATTGGTGTGAATGAAGCAACATCAATAAGCTTATCTCCAATTGTAGGTGCTTGTTCAGGATCATCCAAACGTACCAATATTACATTAATACTCCCTTCTTCTTCATATATTTTTTGCGCGGTATCCAAATGGATAAAAGCCATTCTACTATCATAAACAGCTAATTCAGATTCATAGAAACCGATTACAACAAAATTTCTGATTCTTGGCAGATACGCACCAGGAGAATGGGGGTCTTCCTGTAAGTTTACGACAAGTCTTAGAATATCACCTTGATGTAATGTTAAATTTCTTGCTAAACGTGACCCAAGTACTATACCCCCGGTAACTGACTCATCGTTGAGAAAACTTGCTTGATCAATTATCTTCTGATCTTGAAAAGCAATTGATCCTTCAACAAATTTAGAAAAACCGGTAACTGTATCCTCTACTTCAGGATCAATTCCTTTGATATAAATTACATCTTCAATACGTTGGCTACCCTTTTGAAAAATTGCGGATTGGGTATATACGACAGGGGATGCAGAGGTTACACCATCTACCTTTTGAATAGCATCAATTCTATCCTTATAATTATCAAAAAACCCTCTGTCAAATTTGCTAACTGCTACGTGTGCTTCATTAGCAAGGAATCTATCCCTGAGTCCATGTTCAACCCCATCCAAAACAGCAATAACCAATATTACAGTTGCCACACCAAGTGAAACACCAACTATTGATATAACACTTATAATGGAAATAAAGGATTGTTTTCTTCGAGACAGTAAATACCGTGAGGCTACGAACCATTCAAATTTCATATAATAGATTTAATAAGTTTTCTATAACAGTTGTAGCCATAAAAATTTATCATAGATTATGTTGTACCAGGAATTAATAACATTACTTTGAATATTATATTTGATTAGGTCTTCCTTCTTTCCCCATTTTTCAATAGCGTTTGGGAAAGAGTCTTCATGTTGCATTCCGATTTTTTGTAAGACTCTACCAGATGCAGGATTTCGACCAAAATGAAAAGCGTGAATACTCTTTAGCTTAATATTATTAAGACCATACGTGAGCACTTCTTTTGCTGCTTCAGTACAATATCCTTTGTTCCAATACGGTTTCCCAATCCAAAACCCGAGTTCTCCAATTTTCTCTTTGAGATCAATACTTATACTGATTGCCCCTATTAGAATAGTCTCTTGAGAGTCATGGTTATCTTTTAGTGTAATAGCTAAATTGAGTGCAGTACCATTTTCACAACTGATTTTATGTGAACGAATCCACTCCTCTGCAATGCCATCTTCGTAGGGATGTGGAATAACAGCAGTGTTGGCTGCTATATCTCTTTCACCAGCCAGTCGTTGTACATCTGAAGCATCTTCAAGGTTAAATGGTCGTAGTATCAACCTTCCTGTATGTAGTATCGGTGGTGTAAGCATTAACTTTCTGGACGCATTTGTGGAAACAGAATCACATCACGAATGGAATATTGATCCGTCAATAGCATAGTTAATCTATCAATACCGATTCCGAGTCCACCAGTGGGTGGCATTCCGTATTCCAAAGCTCTTAAATAATCTTCATCCACCATGAATGCTTCTTCATCGCCTTTTTCCAAATTACTGGCTTGTTCTAAGAAACGTTGTCGTTGGTCAATGGGATCATTTAGTTCACTGAAAGCGTTTCCTACTTCCATTCCAGATATAAAAAACTCAAACCGTTCAACATAATCAGGATTTTCAGGTTTCTTTTTTGCAAAAGGAGATACTTCAATAGGGTAATCATAAACAAAAGTGGGTTGTATGAGCTTATCTTCAACAAAAGTATCAAAGAGCACTGCTACAATTTCACCTTTAGATTCATCACCGACTAATTCGATTCCAGCATTTACAGACTTATTGTATAGTTCGTCATCAGAAAGGGAATCAGGATCGAATTCACTATGTTGTTTAATTGATTCGACCATAGTAATTCTGTTCCAAGGGGGTGTAAAATCTAAGGCTTGCTCTTGGTATTGTATTTTTGTTGTTCCATGTAGTTTTTCAACAGTCTGTGCGATAAGATTCTCTGTTAGCTCCATTATTTCATGGTAATCAGCATAAGCTTGATAGAGTTCTAACATAGTAAATTCTGGATTGTGATCTCTGTCCATACCTTCGTTTCTGAAATCCCGTGAGAATTCATAAACTCTATCAAATCCACCAACAATTAATCTCTTTAGATATAGTTCATTTGCGATTCTAAGATATAAAGGTTGATCTAACGTATTATGATATGTAGTAAATGGTCGTGCACTTGCCCCACCATAAATAGGTTGTAAGACAGGAGTTTCTACTTCAATAAAATGGTCATCATTAAGCATATCCCGTATAGTTTGTATAATTTGTGTTCTCTTTATAAAAACATCTTTAACTTCAGGATTCATGATAAGGTCAGCATAACGTTGTCTGTACCTTGTCTGCTTATCTTGCAAACCGTGCCATTTTTCAGGTAGAGGTCTTATGGATTTGGAGAGTAATTCGACGGTATCAGCCAGTATAGTTAACTCACCCGTGCGTGTTCGAAAAACGACGCCATTCACTCCGATTATATCACCGACATCAACTTTCCGATATATTTGATAGGAATCTTGTCCAACATTATCCCTTCGTATGTATATTTGGATTTGACCTTCACTATCTTGTAGATGTGCGAAACTACTTTTACCATGATCGCGTTTTGTCATTATCCGTCCAGCGATAGTGACTTTGTTTTTCTCATCTGGTGTATCATCCGCATCCTCAAATTGTTCATGTATGAGTGAGGTTGAATGTGTTGGCGTATATTGATGCGGATAAGGGTTTATACCTGCTTCACGGATTTCATTTACTTTTTCTTTTCGTTGTCGCATTAAGTCATTTGATTCTTCCATATATCTACCCTCCTTCCACTCTGATCAATATATTATAGACCTTTTAATTATACTCTTATTTCCTTATCTATGCAACATCAAACCAATTTATAGGTAGGAGCATTCAATTATCCAATCCATCTGGTGGAATTCTATTGAGAACCGAATCTACAAACTTTAAGATTGAGATAAAGACCTTACAGCACGATATTCGAATATTTCATTAACTATATGGTAGAATATACAATTTATTCTACATACTGACTTGTAGGAGGGAATTCCAATTCCCGATTATCAAAGGGTTTGATCGCGATTCGGAGATCGCTCCTACAAGTAATGTGTATAATTATGTCAATATTTCACCATATAATATCATTCTAACGTGTGTTCTGTTTTAGTTTTGCCCACTTAACTAATATCTTACCAACCGAGTTAACACTAAGCAGATTCTCTATTGTAGCATGTACCCCCATTGCAGCAGCGGGACTATTTGGTTTTAGTCTATAATCACCATTATCAACATTAACAAAGAGTGGATCAATATCAATGTTATCTTCATAGGCAAACAGGTTTCCATCTACTTCACGTTTGATTCCTTGAAGTCCATCTTTAATATTACTGGATTGGATAGATATTCCATTGCCAGTTAATAGGACTTCTGGGTAAGTGCCATCAGATTTATTGTTCCAAATAATCGAATTGGTTACATTAAGGACACTTCTATTTGCTGGTGTAGAACTAAAATAGATTCCTCCACCTTTGATTCCAGCAGAATTTTGGGTAATCGTACAATGGGAGATTGTTGCTTTTCCTGACCAAGATTCAATATCTAATCCACCACCCCACCTTGTTGCTATGTTTTCAGCAATGAGACAATTGGAGATATCTAAATTGCATGTCCGGGAACAAGCTATGCCACCACCTGACTCTGCTATATTCTGTCTTATTATAGATTCAGTTATTTTTAAGTTTGAGTTGGTAGAAAGTTCAATTCCACCTTTACCATTTTGTTCAATTATAGAATGGGAAATAATATTATTTTCAAATGAATAATTACTGATACATACTACACCGCGAGCACTGTTTCTTGCTATTGTACATCCTCTGACTTCAATTAATAAAAAGCTTCGAGAATATATACCATTGCTTGTATTTTCAGAAATAATACAATCAATTAGTGTGGGTTTAGGTCTTTCTCCACCAAACGTATTTCCACCAGACAAATAAACACCATTTCCACGGTTTTGGGTAATGACACAGTTTTTAATCAATGGAGAGGCATCATAGCAAAAAATTCCACCACTATATTCATGGTTCCCATTTTTAATAGTGAATCCATCCAGAACAGAATCACTTGTTTCTTGATTCTGGAAAATGATACCTCTTGTTTCTGCTTTTTCTTCACAATCTATAATTGTAGTTCTTGGTCCATTCTGTGATTCAACAGTAATACGTTTACCCTTGAAATCTATGTTTACATTTCCAATACCTGTGTAGGTTCCCGGTTTAACCAAGACAGTATCACCATCTACGGCAGCATCAATTCCAGCTTGTATTGTAGGATGATCGTCAGGAATATGTATCACTGCAGCAAAAAGTGAGGAATTCATGCAAAAAAAACATAGCATGATAATCATGGAAAATTGTTGGCTATATCTCTTCATTCAGTTCTCCTACAGTATGGCTAATCTCCTTGTTTCAAAACACCCCATTTTACAACCATTTTTCCGATTGAAGTCACATTAAGTGGATCTTTTACTTGCTCTTGTTCTTCTTCAGTATCGATTTTTAAATCTGCTGTATGTCCCATTGCAAGAGCGGGACTGTTAGCTTCAAGGGTATAATCTCCAATGTCAGGATTTACGAAGAGCGGATCAACTTCAATGTTATTCTCATAGATTAACCAATCTTCGTCAGGGGGTTTTACAAATCCCTTGATTCCATCCTTGATATTAGAATTTCTTATGATAATTCTTGGTCCACTCCCATAGATTTCATTATGAGTACTATTGGAACTATTTCCCCATACTATAGAATTCAACATAGTCCAACCACCACCAAATAATGAAGCGTATACCCCACCACCTCTTTCTTCTGAAACATTCCGTGTTATGGTACAATTGGCTATGGTCACATCACCTAATTTAGATTCTATACCAACACCGCCACCCGAATCCTGTGCAATATTCTGAGCAATAACACAGTTCGTAGCCTCAATTTGAGCTGATGGACTTGCGTAGATTCCTCCACCGACCTCTCCAGTATTTTGTTTGATGACAGAATCGTGGATCTTCAATATTGAATATTCGCTGCATTCCACACCACCACCCGTGTTTTGAGAGATTACACAGTTCGTAATGATAGTACCACCTCTTTGAAAAATAGAGGCTACTACACCTCGTCTTGAATTCTGAGAAACTTTTGAGTCTTTGATGATAGTCTGTACATCCTCTATGCTATGTATGCCAGTACCCGTATTATGTGAAATAGTACAGTCAATCACTGTTGGTTGATACCGTCCTGGTTTTAGTTCAAAATCATCATCCGATCCTTCAAAGAAGATACCACCCCCATAGTAAGGAGCACGGTTATTGCTAATAGTACATCCTATTAACACGACATCTGAATTCTTCGCGTAAATGCCCCCACCGTTTCCTGTCGAATTATCATCTCTGACAACACGGTTCCACTCAATATAACAATTCTTAATTGTTGGTGAAGAATTATGAATGTAAATTCCTCCACCATTTGTATGGACTCCATTACGAATTGAAAAACCTTCTAAAATAGCATCATTTGTTTCATTGTTGGTAAAGCTAAACCCACGTGTGTTGGGTGTATATGAACATGATATTCTTGTTTTTGCTGGTCCACTTTCAGATTTTACAATTATCTGTTTCCCTTTAAAGTCCAAATTGACGTTTCCATTTCCTTTATAGGTCCCCGCTGCAACCAAAACAGTATCACCATCTACGGCAGCATCAATTCCAGATTGTATGGTAAATTGTTCTTTTGGTACATGTATTGTGGCTGCATAAGAGTTAACAATAACAAAAAATATCATAAGGATAATAAGACTGTATATACTACATCGTAATCTGTCCATGAGTTTCTCCTATTAAATGTAATCTTATTTAGTAGGTTTCATCTTTAAGAATCCCTCAATAAACATATCTAAATCCCCATTTAAGACAGCATCAACATTTCCGGTTTCAAGGCTTGTTCTGTTATCTTTTACCCGTTGATATGGATGAAGAACATAAGATCTAATTTGACTTCCAAAATCGATATTCCTTCTTTCGGGTTGTAGTTTTGCCAATTCTTCATCTCTTTGCGCTCGTAAATGTTCATACAAACGTGATCGTAACACTTTCATAGCAATCTCTCTGTTTCTGTGTTGTGATCGTTCATTTTGACATTGGATTATAATACCTGTAGGTATATGTGTAATTCTAACAGCAGAATCCGTAACGTTTACATGTTGACCCCCAGCACCACTGGCTCTGTATGTATCAATTCTGAGGTCTTCATTGTTGATTTCCACCTCAACACTATCATCGATCTCTGGGGTTACATGGACTGCTGCAAATGAAGTATGCCGTTTGTTATTATAATCAAATGGGGAAAGTCTAACGAGACGATGTACCCCAGATTCCGCTTTCAGGTATCCGAATGCATAAGTTCCCTTAGCTAATATGGTTGCACCTTTAATACCTGCTTCATCTCCGTTTGTAATGTCTACGACTTCAGTCGTGTAATTGTGTTGATCGCACCATCTGAGATGCATTCTCATCAACATCCCTGCCCAATCTTGAGCGTCCACACCACCTGCCCCTGGATGTATATTTATGATTGCATTATTTTCATCAAATTCATCATCCAACATTAATTTGAGTTCAATTGTCTCAAATTGTTGACCAGCAGATTCTAAACCGGTTTCAATTTCCGATAGGATGTCCGTCTCATTCTCCTCAACAGCCAATTCGTAGAGCACTTGGAGATCGTCTATTGTACTTGCTAAATGGCTAAATTCGTTAATTTCCTCTTTTAGGTATGAGATCCTTTGATGAACTGTTTGTACTCTTTGTGTATTTTCCCAGAATTCAGTACTTAATGCTTCTTTCTCAAGTTCTTCAAGTTCTTTCTGTTTTACTTCAAGGTCAAAGATACCCCCTGAGTTCTTGAAGTCGAGTTGTACATGTATCTATCTGTGTTTTTAATTCAACCAAAATACCTATTCCTTTCTTATGTCTGTATACGAGTCGTGTTTTTGTGAATTACTATCTTAACTGAGAATATTAATAATGTAACGATTATTGATAGAATTGGAAACCAATCTCCATAACGAGTATAAATTGTCTGATAACCATCAAACAGTGAAATACCGGAGATTACATAGTCTTTATTGTTGACTGGTGTTACAAAGGATGAACTAATTCTACCAAATTTATCAATTGTACAGGTGTAACCTCCATTTGCACATCTAAAAACATCAATTCTGTTTTCAACCGCACGAAGAGGTGCCATAGCTAAATGTAATTCTGGAAATGCTGTCCCCACAAACCATGCATCGTTCGTAAGAATCCCCATGATATTCGCACCTTTTTTTACAAATTTACGAAAATGGTTTGGAAACGCGGATTCAAAACATATAGATGTTCCGATTTTTACAGAATCCTTTACACCTTTACTTTCTCCAGATTTTGTAATTGGTAATATCTCAACAGATTTACCGGGTTCAAAAGGTAAGAATTGAATGAAATTCGGTAAAAAATCACTGAGGGGAACATACTCACCAAATGGAACAAGATGCATTTTTGCATATTTACCCAGTATTTCTCCATCAGAAGATAAAGAAATGACACGATTATATATATCCCCCATTGCATCTGGATCTGTTGCTCCAATGATCATAGGTATATCCCCATTAGAATTCATCATCTGGCTAAGAATATTATGATAATTAGTCCATGCACCTGTTAATATTTGTCCTCTGACAGTTGTCTCGGGCCAAACAATTAGATCAGGTTTCTCCTGTGCTGCTTTAAGGGTTAATCTGATATATTTTCTGTAAATCTCAGGAAATTTTTGTGAATTCCATTTATCAATTTGCTTTATATTACCGGGAATTAACCCAACTTTCACCTCGGTCTTAGGAGTGGATTCGTTTCTATTGATAAGAAGAACACCGTAACCAATACATATTACCGTGATTAAGAAGGGGATACCAACGGTAGTTAGTTCTTTTCTCCATTCATTTCGATGAATAATAATTGATGCTATCCCTGCATTAAGGAATATGATGAGGAAACTGACACCGTATACACCTGTTATAGAAGCAATTTGGATACCTGAAGGATTGTTCCATTGTGAATATCCCAAATACCCCCATGGAAATCCTGTGAACAACCAACCTCGAACCCATTCTAATGATACCCATACAGTGGCAACTGCTAAAGGGTATAGTATTCCTGACTTCCACCGTAAATGATGAACGAATACAGAAAATAAGCCAAAATAGACTGCAGTGTATGCTGCTAACAGTACATATCCAAGTATAGTTACAAAGATATTTGCATACGGGTACAACAGTACTATAGCAAATAATAATCCTGCGAAGAATAGAAGTCCTGAGATATATCCAACTATAAAAGCAGACTTCCAATTATCTACTTTATCTAAACCGATGAGTAATGGAACTAAGGCAACCCACGCAATTGGATAAAAATTAATGTTAGGATAGCTACAAAATAGTAATATACCTGAACATGCAGCAAGCCAATAACGGTAGTGTTTTAGAAATATCAATTTTACCATCTATGTATTTTCATGTTTGTTTCATCCTATCACATCATAGTATAGGCGTCAATCAGTTTCAGGGTTATTCAGCACACATCTGTTCGTCTTGTAAAAACATCACAGAGCTTATAGTATTTCAAAGAAATGATGATGTATTCCAAGTTGATGTTGAATGTTATACCATTTCTATTTATTATTATCTCATTCCCGTTTGTTAGGAATGAAACAGGGAAGACACAAACTGAAAGTTTGTGCTACAAAAGAGAGAATTTAATTATCAGAAATGGTATTATTTAATACCGGACAAACTAAAGGTATGCTATTTAAAAGAGACATTTTCATTTAGAAATTGTATTAGTTTTATAGTCGTAAATTCAACTTTTAATCCTAATATACAGGCTACCTAATAAGGTGCAAAAACAGACCTTTAATCCTAAATTCCTTGATCAGAAATCGTGAAAATGTTGGATTTTTCAATTCGCTGAAAAAGTGAAAAAAGTTACACTTTTTCCTACATTCTGTAGGATTGAAATTGGTGTAAATTATCCCTCTAACCACTGTCATAGACTGACTTTACTCCACTTTGAATTAACTTTTTAAGAATTTGCAAAAAGTGTAATTTTGTGTTTTTGTTGTCCTTGTGAATTTTGACAATTCCAATCTGCATATTATAGTTGATTTTTTGACTATAAGAAAGTTCATGTATTTAGGATCGTTTTTATAGATTTTCATAAATTGTTCTCTAATTATATACTTCTCATAAATGTACGGAATTGGAAGACTGGAAGTGGGGATGGTGGTTTCCATCCTTCTCTACATTTCATCCTTTCAACTGATTCCTTGATTACTTGATTTCACTCTTAGTTTGGGTCATAAGATGTAAAAGCTGGTAGTTTTTGCTACAACGTGTCTCTTGGTAAGTTTAGTTGTTATATGTTTAAATTTTCTTCATTTTATTTTTAATTTTGTAGAAAAATGTGGGAAATCAGCAATTGGTAATACCTTTTTCAAAATAATGAATTTGCATTTCTGATTGACTATAGGAGTGGTAAATTATACCATTTCTTTTATTTTTTGTTCCATTACCTATTGTTAGCAAGAAAGCAAAATGTAGCACAAACTAACAGTTTATGCTACAAAGAGAGACATTATGGTATTATGGAATTATGGACGAATCACTGTTCCATCCATTCTTCGGACGGGTGCCCATCCACCGTTGAGAGGGTGTTCAGGAAATGGGAATTGTTCTGCCAATTCCTCGTTTACATCTATGCCAAGTCCTGGTTCTTCATTTGCCCAGAAACATCCATCGCGTATCTCTGGACAACCTGGGAATACCTCTTTTGTATTTTCACCGAAGACATGCTGTTCCTGAATACCGAAATTATAACATGCTAAGTCTAAGGCAACATTGGCAGCGTGTCCGACAGGAGAAACATCTCCCGGTCCGTGCCATGCAGTACGTACCCCAAAGAATTCACAGAAGGCTGCAAGTTTCCGCGCAGGACTAATACCACCAATTTGTGAAATATGTACACGTATGAAATCTATGAGTCTATCCTTAATTAGATGTATATACTCATTTGGGTTGTTAAACAATTCACCCATGGCAATTGGGATACTTGTTTGCTGTCGCATCAGTTGAAAATAATCAACATCTTCAGGAGCAAATGGATCTTCAAGGAAAAAGAGATTATACGGTTCCAAACCTTTTGCCAGATTGATAGCTTGAATTGGTGGTATCCGTTCATGTACATCGTGGAGTAGTTCAACCTCATCCCCTAAAGAGTTTCGTAAATGATCGAAAAGTTTTATCACGGTGTTTACATAGGGAGTAGGTTCAAATGCGGGAGAACTTCGCTTACCGCCACCTGCACCATAAGTGGTATATCCGGGAATAGCAACTTGTGCGCGTACATATCTATATCCCTGTTCCATATACCTTCGGACACTGTTTTCAACTTCTTCAAATGTTCCGCCCCCTGCATGTCCATAAAGAGTGGCAGCTTCACGACATTTACCACCCAAGAGTTGGTAGACAGGCATTCCAGCTCTTTTACCCATAATATCCCATAAGGCAATATCTACACCACTGAGAGCATTGTTTAATACAGGTCCATTTCGCCAGTATGAACTGACAAAACTTGTCTGGAATATGTCCTCAATGTTGGTTGGATCTTTTCCAATGAGAAAAGGTTTTAGGTATTCATCAACAGCGGTAGCCACTGCCAGGGGTCGTTGTGTAAATGTAGCACATCCGACACCGTATAAACCGGGATCGCTTGTTTCTATTTTTACAACAACGAGGCGTATTCCATCGGGAGCAGTCAGGATTGTTTTGACATCAGTTATTTCCAAAATATCTGGTCTCCTATGATCTGGGTTATGAATAACTACATTGTAGTTTTCTTATACCATTTCTATATGAATATAACATTATTCCGTAGTTCCAATTAAACAGTATGAAGGTGCGTATGGTATTTATCGGGTTTCGTTCCTCTACCCGACCTACGAAAGAATGATAAAAATAAACAGTATTGGTATGATATTGAATCTCAAGTTTATCAAACCCTTTCTGCTGTGTCAAAGAATGTTTGTTCATAACTGTAGACACAGTTGGAAATTGGAGTTCCTACTGATTAAAGTAGCCAAGTACACCTAAAATCTATTATAGAATGTCTTAATATCCTCAAGGGAGTGGTAACTGCTGAGCTGAATTTTGATTTGTTGTTGGTACACACTCCTCCGTCTTAATAACGGCACGATCCACAATCTCCTTTGCACCATTTGTGGGATCAAGACTATAGCCTCCCAACTTAATCAGATCAATATTACCTTTTGGGGGGTTATCAAGGCAGTTTGGGTCAATTACAAAAAGAGGCAGATTTAGTTCAAGTGCTGTTTTTGCGGTAATAAAGGTCCCGCTCCTTTTGCCTTCAGCATCCTGTTTAGGTCCTGATTCAATAACGACAACGGCTTTAGAGAGTGCACACACAAGTCTATTACGTTCTATTGCGTAGTATGCTTGCCATTTAGAATCGGGGTCGAATTGCGAAACTGTAAGTATATCCCGATCCCAATTGAAATTTTTAAATGCGTTTTTCTGATGCAGTTGATTGATGCCATTGGAAAGTACGATTGTCGTTGTCCCATCTGCCTCTAATGCCCCTAAGTGTGCCTCTGAATCAACCCCTTTTGCGTATCCAGAAACAATGTTTATTCCTTTGGATGCAAGATCACCAGCAAGTTTTCTGGCTATTTGAATCCCTTTCTCCGAAACATTCCGTGCACCAACGATAGTGACACTTTCTGTTAAAATGTGCTTTTGCTGTCCCTTAACAAACAGAATTGGTGAGATTTCACGGAGGTGTGGTGGGAAATTTGGGTGACCGGGATAAAGAATATCAATTTTTTCCATTTTGAGTTGCTCGTATAGAGTGGTTACCCTCTTTGTATCTTCTTCTCGAATTTTTCCATTAATAATTTTCGCTAATTTTGGAAATTGTTCCATTAGATCATTTTGACTGGACGGTAACATTTCAGGATTTATGTTTTCTGTCTCCAGGATTTCAGCAACTCGAATCAAGAGTTTGGGACCTATACCTCGTGTTTTAAAGAGTCGGAACCAAAAATAATCTCTGTTAATTCTCATGCTTTTATCCTCATTTTATAGCAAACTTTGAATTAATGGTACATTTTGAGATGTAGGAGGGAACTCCGATTCGCAACTATCACTGAGTAAAATCGCGATTCGGAGATCGCTCCTACAGGGATTTTGTGATATTATTCTATTTCTATTAATTTTTGTCCCATTACCTATTATTAGAAATGAAGCGGAATGTAGCACAAACTGGAAAGTTTGTGCTACAAAAGAGACATTATATATCAGAAATGGTATTATTTTCAATGTTTACATAAGTTTAAAGATTCTTCCGTAATTTAGATTTACTGAAAGTTTATACCCAATAGTGGTATCAACTGATAAATGCATTTTGCTATGCTGGTCTTCTGTCCTGTAGGGATGATATGTTTTTTGGTTATGCCGTTCCTATCAAATCAACGCCAAATGCGCGTGTGGCATTTGTCGGAACTCAAGAGGGGTTTACATTTTTTCTATAAACATTCCGTCCCGATGGGACTAAAGACCTATATCAGATACCAATTCTTGAAACAGACTGATAACCATTACTATTAAGTCCATGTAAAAAATAAATTCACATTTTTCTTGACAACGCTTTTTATGTATGTTATAATACACATTACATTTTATATTTATTATACTTTTGGTTATATCATGATAACATTATATATTGTATTTTCTTTATATTTTTTTGAAAAATTGAATTTAGAAATTGGTTCTCCAGAAATCTCAAAAAGAGTAAAAAACACAGAAAATGGAAATTTCACAATTGAAGAATCAAATTACTATAAACATACACTACGACTGGGGTTACAGGCATAATTTTGGTCAATTTCAATGGCACACGATGTGTCAAAAAGTGTAACATTTTAAGAAAATTCGATAAAACAGGATTATATAAACACATTGAATTTTCACCTCTAAATTCATATAATTTATACATACTAAAAACATATACAAAATGTTAGAAATCAATTGGAGGAAATGATCATGTTTGGTTTATTTGACCCATTATATTTCATAATTTTAGCACCCGGTCTGTTACTATCTTTGTATGCAACGTGGCGTACAAAATCCACATTCAAAAAATATTCAGAGGTTGGATCACAAAAACGGATGACAGGTGCACAAGCAGCAACCATTATGTTAGAAAGAAATGGTATTAGGAATGTGAGAATAGAACATTCAGATGGATGGCTAAGTGACCATTACGACCCACGGGAGAAAACGCTTCGCTTATCCAACGACGTATATTCCAGCAATTCCTTATCTGCAATCGGTGTTGCATGCCACGAGGCTGGACATGCGATGCAGGATGCTCAGAATTATGGGATGTTAAGTCTTAGAAGTGCTCTTGTTCCTGCAACAAACTTCGGTTCGATGTTCTCTTATATATTCTTTATGGTAGGTTTTATTATTCAACCGCTCATTTATGTAGGTATAGCACTTTTTACAGTATGTGTTGTTTTTTCACTGATCACACTACCCGTTGAATGGGATGCAAGTCGGCGTGCAAAAATCGGAATGGATGAAGCAGGGATGCTATCTCCTGACGAATCACGCCATGCAAGTAAAGTCCTTAACGCTGCATTTCTAACTTATCTGGCTGCAGCAGTTACAAGTCTACTGACTTTACTCTATTTTCTGATTCGATCAGGATTATTAGGAGGGGATGAATAATAATTGGTGGATACGTTTGATTGAAGGTTTTGAAAGCGGAATAAGTGGCGCGTCTTGACACCGCGCCACTGGAATAAAACTAACCCTTACTTTCAATATCAACACCGGGCCATTGATCATCCCGTTCGGTAATGTCAACAACGATTCCATCAGGGTCTTCAACTTTGAATGCTATAGAAGGCAGTTCGGCAGAATCTTTTTCGTAAGGTTTCGTTCCGTCTAAACCTTCCCATGTAATTTCAAAGCCGAGATCTTCACAACGTTTTGCAGCTTCATGGAGATTAGGAACACGGACACCGATATGTAGATAGTCTAACATACCTCCGACATGTTCAGGACGTTCGGGACCGTTGTGTTGAAAGACGCGAAAATTGTGATATCCATCTGTGAGATCGTAGCATCCTTTATGTGTGGAAGAGACACTCAAACCGAGTGCGTCGCGCCAGAAACGGATACTATTTTCAAGGTTCGTTGTTCGAACACCGATATGTACAAGTGTAGTTGCCATTGGTATACTCCTATAATGAAAGTTATTTCAGATTTAGACCCATAGAGTGGGATCACGTTCTTCAGCGCGATGTTCATAGAGTAGTTTAACATCGTCGGACATATTATCAAAAACTTCACCGGGGATAGTTGCTGTATTGACACCAAATAATTCCAGATTTAGCCACCATGGAGCATATCTAACAACAACGGCAGTTCGACGTCCATCACTTGGATTTTCAGCATTGGAATGCCAAATACGACTGTCCATGATAAGTACACTGCCAGCACTACCAGTAGCTTGTAGTTCTCCTTCAAGTGGGTTACGATCTCCAATGCCATCCTCTTTACCACGGGGATTTCGAAGGTCAACATGTGATTTCGGAACAATCCATGTACCCCCGTTCTCGGTGGTGAAGTCTGTAAGCATCCAAAGTGTGGTGATACCAATTACAGCAGTTGGAAACGGTTGTGTAATGTGCCATTTTTGGTTTAAGTCATACGGAAAATCGGAATGATATGCACGAACTAATTCATAGTGAGGAGGACGAATTTTATATTCTGTTTGGGAGATACGCACCTGTGGACCGAGTAGTTCACGGATTACAGCGAGGAGTCGTTCGTTCGCAAGATGTTCAGCAAACCCCGGCATAAAACTGATTACATTTCGTGTCCAATGTCCGTTGTCTTTGCTGAATGCACTATAGTCTGCTTCTGAGGTTTCTACCTCCTCACGTACAGAATCAACAACATCTGATGGAATTACATCTTCCAATACACAGTAGCCTTCTTCATGCAACTGTGTAACATAAGGATTGAGGGGTTCTGGTAAATTGTCTGTACTCATTCTCTGCTCCTATAAAATTGGGAAGGAATAGTTATTTGTAGCTTATAAAAACAATCTTAAACTCAACTCTGGTGCGGTTCCAAACCGCACCTACCGGGTTTGGTTGATGATGTTTATATGTCATGCTATTTCTTAGAAATTGTATTATATGTGACTAAGAAAATACTAAGGTAATTCTATATATGTACCAAAGGCAGTGATACAAATGGAATTCAGGAACGATTTTTGTTATGACGAATTGCTGTTTTAATAAGAGGTGTTAAACGCATGATTTTACCGAGTGAACCGTTTATACCTATCTCACGTGTCGTGATGGCACCCATAACATTGAGTTCACCCGTCCAAAATTGATGTGCAGTATCACCCCTCATACTTAATTCTACATCTGGTGTTATGTTAGGTGTAAGTTCGCGGGAGATAGTATAACCACCATCAGCAATATTCAAGACCATCTCACAGTCTGGTTCAGTGTAAATGAATTTAACACATAACTTTAATGTCTCTAAGGCTTTTTGTGCATCTGGTAAAGATGAAATTTCTTCAAACAGAACACTAATATAATCGTAAAGTTGTTCAGGAGTTTCAAATACAGCCATAATTTGCGATATAGCATATATGATAAAATAGAGGAGGTCAAATTAAAAATGAAAACGGATCGTTTTGCTCATTTAACATGGGATCTGGAACATTATCCAGATCTTGTAGATAAATCCGAGATGATTAGGTCAGTTAGACAGATGTATGGAAGGGATAGTTTTCGCTACAAATCCCCTCTTGGACATATTGATATTATAGAATTTCAACGTGCTATAAATGAGTCATACATAACACATCTATTTTACAACGACAATTCATTCTTCTATGATCCACCATCTTCCCCTAATAGTGTACTTCTACGAGAAACTAAGGATATGTTGGATCGATATTTCTCAGGTAAACCGGTAGATTTCAGTGAAATACCGATAAGAATTGACTGGAGTACATTTTTCCAGAATTGGGTATGGGATGCAATACGTGAAATCCCTTATGGTGAGGTACGTAGTTACAAATGGATTGCAGAGAAGATTGGCAGACCGAAATCTTCTCGTGCAGTGGGTAATGCTACTGGTAAGAATCCAGTATCAATTATTATTCCGTGCCATCGTGTTATTGGAAGTAATCGTAGTTTAGGGGGTTATGGTGGTGGAATGGAGCGGAAACAACGATTATTGACACTTGAGAAATTTCCGATTAAAGAATTGAAGAAGCCGAGAAAAGGTGCTTATCCGAATAGAGAATTGAAGAAACCGAGAGAGGGTACATAATTGTGGAGAATAGGAAGTACACAGGCAAATCAACGGTAGCTATACATGCAGGAGAAGACACCACCATATCTTCTATGGGTTATCCAACTACAAAAACTGGTATCCCCCTATTACCTCCCATCTATCAAAACAGTACATTTCAATTTAATAATGCAGAAGAATGTGCATCTGCATTTATGGATGAAGATAGTGGTTATGTGTATACCCGTTGGGGTAATCCTACACAGGAGGTATTAGAAAAGAAACTCGCAACACTGGAGGATGGTGAAGCAGCATTGGCAACAGCTTCCGGTATGGGTGCGATAAGTACTGCTTTACTCACAGCCTTATCCGATGGTGGACATGTAGTGGCGATGGAGACACTATATTCTGCTACATTTAACATCTTAAATGAAGAATTACCACGTATGGGGATCGAAACGACGTTTGTTGATGCAACGGATCCAAGTATCGTTGAAAATGCTATTCGTCCAGATACAAAGGTAATATATCTGGAGAGTCCTACCAATCCATTATTAAAACTCGTTGACCTTGCTGCATGTGCAGAAATAGCCAAGAAGCATCATATCACGACAATTATTGATAACACTTTTGCAACCCCATGTAGTCAACAACCAATTTCACTCGGTATAGATGTGGTCCTACATAGTATCACAAAATACTTGAGTGGCAATGGTGCAGTTGTAGCGGGGGCAATTGTTGGGAATAAGAACTTCATTGTAAAAGCACAACAAGGTGCATTAAGAAATTTTGGTGCAGTGATTAGTCCTATTAATGCATGGTTAACGCTTCTTGGTATTCCTACCTTACCCCTACGTTTTTCTCAGCACTGTGAGAATGCATCAAAGATTGCAGTATTCCTTGAATCCCATCCTGCAATAGCATGGGTTCGGTATCCGGGATTAGAGAGCCATCCACAGCATGAACTTGCAAAACGTCAGATGGATGGGTTTGGTGGTATGATAACGATGGAACTCAAAGGCGGACGGTCAGCAGGTGAAGCTTTGGTAAATAAACTACAACTGTGTTCCCTTGCGGTGAGTTTAGGGGATGTACGTACCTTAGTCTGTCATCCAGCATCAACAACCCATTCCCATGTCCCAAGCGAAGTTAGAGAACGGACAGGCATTACGGATGGTTTGGTCAGATTTTCAATTGGATTGGAAGATGTAGAAGATATTATTGCAGATCTTGATCAAGGATTAGAGAATCTACCCACATAAGTGTGAATTTATAGTGAACATTGAAAATAGTAACAAAAATCCCTGTAGGAGCGATCTCTGAATCGCGATCAAACTCTTTGATAATCGGGAATCGGAATTCCCTCCTACAGCTCAAATGTTCCTTTCAACGGTATGAATGCTTTATTGGCATTCCCGCCTACAAGTCAGTATGTAGAATAAATTGTATAATCTTCGACAGTCTATTCCTCATCTATATTATCAACTCTTAGATCTCGAATATAATTTTCAGTAATTTTTCGCGACTGATGAGCGGGATTTTGATGGGGTTCAGGATAATCTTTCAACAGTTTTTCGTAGGCATCAACGGCTTGTGTAATATCTCCTGATTGCTCAAATAATCTACCGACATGATATTGTGCTGAGAGACGATTATCATAGTTGTGTGAGGCATCATCAGCAAATTCTTGATATGTACTAATAGCCAGTCCCGGATCTTTGTTGGCTTCAGCAAGTTGTGCGATATAAAACTTAGTGGTCGTAGTGTTTTTATTATCGGGGTAATCATCTACAGCAGCTTCAAGTAGAGAAATGGCATTATCATAATCTTCAAGATTTGCATACGCCCACCCAATGTAAAAATTTGCGTCTTTTCCGTATTCAGTGTCAGGATAGATATCAATGACTTTCTGGTATTCTCTTGCTGCTTCCGCATACTTTCCTTCAGCAAAGTAGGCTTGTGCAATAGAAAAACTTGCTACGGGTGAATGGACTGGATCTCCTGAATCAACAACATTCGTGAATTCAATCCGTGCATTTTCATAATCGTGTTGCTCAAGATAAATAGACCCAATTTGGAATAGAATTTTGTAAATTATAGGATTATTACCAGATTCAATTTTAAGATTCTCAAGTTCACTGAGTGCAATATTAATATCTCCTCTACCGTAATAACACATTGCAGCATTATACTGTGCATCCGCTTCAAGTATACTCCCTGGGTAGGTCGCAATTAGTTGATTGAATAGCGCGAGAGCTCTATCATAATAAGCAGAAATAGATTCGAGCGTTCCGGTCTTTTTCAATTCTTCAGCGATCTCATAAGTTGCAGTTGCGATAGCATACATAGAATCATCGGCAAATTCACTATCAGGATATTCTCTTATCAACCGACGTAATAAAGCAAATCCTTCCTCATCTGTCCTTGGTAGAGATCCCAGGAGATGTAAGGCGTCATCAGCCCAACGACTGTCAGGATAATTTTCAAATACTGCACGACAAGCAGCGCGTACTTGACGTAGTCGGTTTGTGTCAGGATCATCATGTGTCACGGTAGGTGTATTTATTTCCAGGACTTTTCCCCACGCTTTATCTGCATTTTGGTAATACTTCGTATAATTATTAAATGGACTCGTTATTCTCCCGATCCAAAAACCTAATGCAATTGCAACAATAACACAGAGTTCCACGATTAACAGCTTTTTCACTCTTTTCTCCTTTGCACTATGAGTTCAAATATCAACCTAATTGTAAAGATGCACTTTTAAGATGTCAAGTTGAAAAATAGCATCAACGCCACTTCACTTTAAAATGAATCTACAGTGAAATTGTAATCTCTCACTGCCATTATATAAGCAATTTATATGCCAACGCAAACTATTACCATGTTTGTATCCTTCTATAAAATTATCATCAAATTGCACACAAATGTGCATCCGATATTTCTGATTGCACAATATAGGGCATATCCTCATCAATTGTCTGGATCACCAAATCACCGTCGGATTACACATAGTACGCAGATTGCGCGGAGAAGAGGGTTGCTATATGTAAATACACGGGTTTGGGAACTTTGATAAATTGACACCTATAGTGCTGTTACAAACCACTTTACCGTGGAATGGAGGTGTATATTTAATTTCAAATTCACCTTAATTTATCAGTGAAAAATAATCCTATCGGTGTTATACTGACTATTATATGTCCTACAATTAAATTGAACACAATTGTGTATAATTTGGTCAATTACACATTGTTAAAATTCTGGGTATATTTTCTGAAATACAAAACTAATTGAAGAAACATCAAACTAATAAACACATATATTATAACATTGAGATATTACAGGAAGACTAAAAGCGAATGAACATAACAACTACAATACTCAGTGCTGTCACAGCACTCTCGACACTTATAAATACCGGCATAACGGCAAATACTGTTCATGTAGAAAAACCTGTCGAACCCCCTGAGATGATTCGTAAGAAGTTTGAATTATCATCCTTCTACCAACAGTGGATTGATGTAGAGGGTTTCCCAGTTGTCGCCTCAGAGAAAGTTAATCCGCATGCTATACAAGAGGCTGCATGGCTCATTCAACACATGATTGGACATCGACCTGATATTCTCAAGGCATTAGCAAACAACAATGTCCGATTCTCTGTTATGGCATATAGTGAGATGACAACCGACATTCCAGAACATAGTGACCTACACCCAGATTTCTATTGGGACAGGAGAGCACGGGGTCTCGGTGCTACTGCCGCACGTCCTTCAACGAGTTGTGGTGAAGAAAATTTGCTAAATTATGCAGGTGATCCATATTTCACTGAGAATATACTTATCCATGAATTTAGCCACGCTATTCACCAGATGGGTCTCAATACAGTAGATCCTGATTTTGACAAACGCCTGAAATCCTTATATGAAACAGCAATGGAAAAAGGATTGTGGAAAGGGACTTATGCCTCTACAAACAAGGAAGAGTATTGGGCAGAGGGCACACAGTCTTGGTTTGATACCAATCGAGAGAACGATGCACAGCACAACCACGTCAGTAAACGGCATATATTAAAGGACTATGATCCAGGTCTGGCTGCATTACTCACTGAAATCTTTGGTGATACTGAGTGGCGATATACGAAAGCTATTACCCGTACAGATTTACCGCATTTGGAAGGATTCCAACCGCATGACTCACCACAGTTTGAATGGCCTTCCGATCTGTCTGCAGAATACGAAAATTTATTTGATCCAAATGGGAACGGTGGTGACAAATGGATTGATTTAGAACGACATGAACCAGATGTTTTGTTGCAACTCAAGTCTAAGGATGGTGACCATAGTTCAATTCTGTTTGTTAATAAGACCGATTCAGAAATCTCATACTATTGGATTGATGCAGATAGTCATGAGAATTACCGTGGACGTGTCGCTGCCAATGCCTTTAGTGTTCAATGGAGTCATGCTGGACATGTCTGGTTAGTAAAAGATAGTGATGGTAACAACATTGCTGTGTTTCAAGGTGAAGATAAAACCGGTAGAGCACTTATTGTAAAGTAAAAATCTGTTTAGAATCAACATGTTCACATGCTGTGGGTGAGAACACCAAATTCGTTTACATTCTGTAGGTGGGATTCTGATTCACGATCGTTTGTTACCATATTCAGGCAAAATGTCATTATAGCATTCATTGAACTCACATTATAATGTATATAGTATATAGAGAGGACTTATGAAAAAGATAATATTTCAAACATCCATTATAATAATCGCTCTCTCAATTATCACACCACTGTCTGCACAAAATGAGGATAGCGTTCTCCAAAAAGTGATGGATAGAGGACGATTAATATGTGGTGTCAACAAAGAACTTCCCGGTTTCGGATACCTTAGTCAAGATGGTAGATGGGAAGGATTTGATGTAGATTACGGGAGAGCCATTGCTGCAGCAGTCTTTGGTGATCCGGAAAAGGTTGAGTTTCGTCCGCTAAAAGGGGCAGACCGATTTCCTGCACTACAAACTGGTGAAATTGATGTGTTAATCCGTAATACGACGTGGACACTCACACGCGACACAGCAAATGGTGTGGACTTTTGTCCACCGACTTTTTACGATGGGCAAGGCTTCATGTTACGGAAGGAACTCGGAATTACATCACTGAAAGAATTGGAAGGTGCAACTTTCGGTGTTACCGCTGGCAGCACAACAGAATTGAATTTAGCCGATACAGTACGTGCTATTGGTATTGATGTTGAAGCCATTGTTTATGAAGAAACTGAAACCCTCTATCAAAGTTACGATCATGGACGTTGTGATGTTGTGACCAGTGACAAATCCCAGCTCCTTTCCCGTCGTCAATCCTTGAAGAATCCTGATGACCATATTATTCTTGATATAACAGTATCTAAAGAACCCTTAGGACCGGTCACCATCCACGGAGATAATCAATGGAACGACATTGTGAGTTGGGTTGTATATGCAACCTTCTTTGCAGAGGAGTATGGGATTACACAGGAAAATGTGAAGACCTTCAAATCTGGGAATCCAGAGATCAAGCGTTTTCTTGGTGAGACAGAAGGTATGGGAGAAAAACTTGGTTTGCCGAATGATTGGGCGCGTCAAGTCATCGCACATGTAGGAAATTATGGTGAGATCTTTGACAAAAATCTCACGCCTCTTGGACTACCGCGTGGCGTAAATAAACCGTGGTCACAGGGTGGATTGTTGTATGCCATGCCGTTTCGGTAGTAGGGTTATATTGTATGTTGGGAAAGGAAAACATTTGAAAGGAAATAAATGGCGAATTATCAAGAATTGGCAAATCTCGTTTGGAATGTAGCAGATGATGTTCTCAGAGGACTCTTTAAACCACACGAATACGGTGACATCACCCTCCCATTTTTAGTGTTACGCAGATTGGACTGCATATTAGATGAAGACAATCGAAAAGAGAAAGCTATTGAAACTTATAACAAATACAACAAAAAAGTTCCCGATGATAGATTACCCCTTATCATTCTTAATTCCATAAGAAGCAAATTTTACAACATATCACAATACGACCTTTCTCGCCTAAAAGATGATCCCAACAATATCGATCAGAATTTTGAAAACTACATACGTGGATTTAGTCAGGAAGTCCAAGACATTATAGAAAACTTCAATCTTGATAGGTTCATTGAAAGACTACACAAGAACAACCGTTTATATTCGTTTTGTGATAAGTTTACCGAAGTGGATTTACATCCCAAGAAGGTCGATAATCACACAATGGGACAGGTTTTTGAGGAACTACTCCGACGCTTCTCAGAAATGTCCAATGAGACCAGTGGTGAACATTACACACCACGAGATGTTGTTCGATTATTGGTCTCACTCCTGTTCGCGGAACAGACAGATGATTTAAAAGGACAAGGTATTGTCCGTAGTATATTTGATCCGTGTTGCGGTACCGGTGGGATGTTGACGATTGGAAAGGAATACTTCAAGGAACATATAAATCCAAATGCCACCATACGTTTATTAGGTCAAGAACTGAACGCACAAAGTTATGCGACTTGTAAGTCTGATATGCTCATTACGGAAGAAGATCCTGATAATATACGACTTGGTTCCAGTCTTTCTAATGATCAATTTCAAGGAGACCGTTTCGATTACATGATCACCAATCCACCCTTCGGTGTGAGTTGGAAGGCGGACGAAGAAGTAGTGAAAACGGAGGCACAGAATCCTCAAGGTAGATTCTCAGCAGGCTTACCACGTTCATCTGATGGAGCACTCCTATTTTTGCAACACATGCTTTCAAAGATGGGAGACAACGGGAGTCGGATTGGAATCGTCTTTAACGGGTCACCCCTCTTTACCGGGGATGCAGGTAGTGGTGAGAGCGAAATCCGAAAGTGGATTATTGAAAATGACTGGCTCGAATGTATTATTGCACTCCCTGAAAAACTATTCTTTAACACCAGTATTGCTACCTATATTTGGATATTAACCAATCGAAAATCTGAGAAACGTCATGGGAAAATACAACTCATCAACGCTGTTGAATTCTATGATGGTATGAAAAGGAATCTCGGCGACAAGAACGCTGTTATCACTGAAAACCATATAGCTCAGATTATTGAATTATATACAAAGTTTGAAGAAACTGATCACTGCAAGATCTTCTCAAATGACTATTTTGGTTATACAAAAGTAACGATTGAACGACCCCTGCTTGATGAGGAAACAGGTGAGGTAATTAAAGATAAAAAAGGTAATCCAAAACCAGATACTAAGTTACGAGACTATGAACGTGTTCCACTATCCGATGATATTGACGAATATTACAAAAGAGAGGTGGAACCCCATGTACCTGATAGTTGGATGGACAAGAAAAAGAACAAAGTTGGCTATGAAATCAACTTCAATAAGTATTTTTATCAATACACACCACTGCGTCCCTTGCAGGAAATTGCGGATGAATTGTTGGCACTTGAACAGAAAAGTGATGGTTTACTGAATGAGGTATTAGAATTGTGATAACTCAACTCAGAGCACAAAACTTCAAATCATGGCAAGATACGACGACGCTTCAATTTGCACCATTAACGGGTCTTTTTGGCGCGAATAGTTCTGGTAAAACCAGTATTTTACAAATGCTACTTATGCTCATACAGACTTCTGAATCATCAGACCGTCATCGAGTGTTACACTTAGGTGATGAACGGTCACTTGTCGACTTCGGCACCTTCCAAGATCTGCTTTATACACATAATACAGATCTAACCCTAAAGTTAGCATTATCATGGAAATTATCCAAATCCTTGTCTTTGCCAAGAACTCTCTTTACTACTAATGGGGCTACTAAAGAGTTCACTTTCCACACTGAAATACGTGAAGAAAGTGACCGTATTCTCGTCGAAGCCTTCCATTACACTACAGACACTTACAAATTTGGGATGCAAAGAGAAAATAAAGATAAGAAGAAGGGTAGGAATCAGTATGAGCTTATTCATGATGGATTTCAGGTTATTCGAAACCAAGGAAGACCCTGGAATTTACCACCACCTGTGAAATGCTACGGATTTCCAGATGAAGTTAGTGGATATTATCAAAACCTCGGATTCCTTTCAGATTTTGTGCTTGCCTTTGAGAATTTATTTACAAATATAGCCTATCTCGGTCCACTACGGGAATATCCACGGCGGAGTTATATCTGGTCTGGAGAACGACCACAAGATGTAGGTGTCAGTGGTGAAGAAGCTATCCCTGCTCTGCTCGCTGCACGTGCAGAAGGTATGACTTCACCTCGACTTGTCAAGGTCAAACGTTCTCATAGACCCATTGAAGAACGTATTTTAAATTGGCTAAAAGAGATGGAGTTAATTGATTCGTTTTCTCTTGAACCGATCGCTGAAAATCGAAATGATTATGAATTCCGTATAAAAAAGAGTCGAAACAGTTCTGAAGTGCTGATTACTGATGTCGGTTTTGGTGTTTCGCAACTCCTACCTGTTCTTGTCCTCTGTTACTATGTCCCAGAAAATACGACGATTATCCTTGAACAACCTGAAATACATCTGCATCCAAAAGTCCAATCAGATTTAGCGGATGTTCTTATTGATGTCGTGAAAAATCGAAAGGTACAGATTATTTTGGAAAGCCATAGTGCACTCCTCCTACATCGTCTGCAGCGTCGTATCGCTGAAAAGCAAATTGATGCAGAGGAGACAGCACTCTATTTCTGCCAAATCAACGACGGCACATCTGAAATTGAAAGACTTAAAGTTGATGAATACGGGAATATACGCAATTGGCCACAACACTTCTTTGGTGATGATATAGGTGATTTGATAAAAAAAACGAAAGCTGAAATGCGTCGACGGAAAGTAATGACTTGATGGTAGTTATTGTGGATACGAATGTTGCAGTTGTCGCCAATGGTGAATCTTCACAAGTTTCTGGTATTTGTATTTATACCTGTATCAATAGGCTAACAAGAATTATATGTGGAGAGGAGAAATTGGTTCTTGATGATAGTTGTCCAATACTCGGTGAATACTTAAGGAATCTTCGATCAAGTGGTGAACCGGGAGCAGGAGATAGATTCCTATTGTGGTTATTGAGAAACAAGGATACTCAGTGCGACACAGTTTCGATTACCCCTATCAACGGTTCAGATAACGAGTTTGAAGAGTTTCCAGACGATCCTGCATTAGATGACTTTGATCCAGATGATCGAAAATTCATCGCTGTTGCATGTGCACATAATGAAAATCCACCTATTTTGCAAGCAGTTGATAGCAAGTGGTTGGATTTCCAAAACGCATTGCAAGAAAACGGAGTCACGGTCGAATTTATTTGTATTGATGATATACAACGATTGCATCAAAATACTACAGAAGAAAAGTGATGGCTTACTGAATAAGATATTGGGTTATGAAGTCTACGGTATAACGAAGAGTGTACAGTAGACTGAGATTCCTAATTTACTTTGTAATAGGCAAAGAATATGGTATAATACTTAAGATAAAAGATACTAAATCTATATCAGTCTTTTCAGCGGTGAAAAGACTATTATGAATGGTAAAATGGGTACAATCTACTCAAAAATCCATAACTTAACGCGAAACTCACGTAAAGTGATATTCAATTTTTTTAGGAGATTGAACGACATGAAAATAATGATGATATGTGCAGGACTTGTGTTGATGATAGCCTTTACTCTTATCGGCACGAGCGACATGGCACAAGCAGAGGAAATATTGGGTACAGGCACAGGTTCACTGTTAGGTGGAGACTTAACCGACCCAGAAAACGATGGTGCACCTGATGCAGATGAAGGTTACAACGCCATTTTCACAGCCAACGAAGAGCCCGGATTCGGCGGTGGTGAATTTTCGTTTAACGTTTTCGATAACCGTCTTGGTCCCGGCAACGACAAGTGGTGCTGCGGACGTGGCGGCGGTATTCCAGATGAAGGTCTACACATCACAGCTGAGTTTGAGGAGGCGTATGCCTTGACACACTTTACCGTATCTTCAGCCAACGATGTTCCTGCAAGAGACCCAACAAAATGGGAAGTACAGGGATCAAACGACGGTGAAGAATTTACGACCATATATTCACACGACGGTGGTAGTTTTTGGAATGCACGACTGCAAGTCGTCCGTTTTGATGCAGGGGAAGATTTCGATGTTCAAACCGCAGGCTATCGGTTTTTCCGACATGTTACTTTTGACACCGCATCGAACCCAGCTGGGGCGTACTTCCAAATTGGCGAAATTGAGTATTTCGGCGATTCTAATTTTACTGCAGTAGACCCTAAAGCCAAGATCACAACCACATGGGGAAGCATCAAGAACACCCGATAAACGCAAATTTCTGACATATTCTAAATCGGCTTGAATCGGGTAATAACTTGGTTTAAGCCGTTTTTCATATCAGGTTCCAAGATGTAAACGGAGGAAATCATGTCGATAAATGCTGTCCAAACATACCTTAGTCCAGAAGAATACATCACTTTAGAACGTAAAGCAAAACCTGATGCGAACACAGTCAGAAACGAATACATCCAAGGAAAGATTATCCCTATGTCCGGTGCAAGTTTTACACATAATCTTATTAAAGGGAATATCTTCGTTCAACTTCACAATCGCTTGATAGAAAGCAGTTGTGTCGTTTTTGCGAATGAAATGCATGTGGGTATCCCTTCAGCAAAATCCTACTTTTATCCTGATATAGGGGTCGTTTGTGAAGAACCGCGTTTTGAAGACGATGTTTTTGACACACTCCTGAACCCGATTGTTATTGTAGAAGTACTCTCACCGAGTACTGAGGGATATGACAGAGGTGAAAAGTTCTCGCGCTACCGACAGATTGATTCCTTGCAAGAATTTATCGTTGTTTCCCAAGATAACGTGAACGTTGATCGTTTTCAGCGAAAGAGTGAAGATTGGCGTTACACTTTCTTTGAAGGTCTCCAGCAGCACCTTCCGCTAACTTCTCTTCAGTGCGAATTACCGTTGCAGGAAATATATGAGCGCGTCACATTTCCTGAAACGTCTGACGGAACTATCAACTAAAGGAGAATTACAATGTCTAACAAAAGAATGACCGTGAAAGAGATGGCTAAGAAATACCCGAACGAATGGCTGTTTATTGTTGAACCTGAAACCCGTGAGAAGACGACACATCTCATATCTGGGATCGTTAAAGTTCATAGCACATCTCGTGAGGATGTGGATAAGGCATCAAGGAAGTTCTGTAAAGATGCAGCGATAAGGTTTACAGGTGATTACACATCTCATAGACATAAAATGACTTTTTCTAAACCGAGAGATCTAAAGTAACAGACAAGGTAGAAGGAGGTGAAAAATGGCACGGATAGGACCGATGAATGTCACCGACGGAAACAATACATACCAATTTGTTGTTTACGATTTAGAGGGACCAGCTTACAATGCACCGGGGGTCTATATATTTTCTAAAGGTATCCCTAATGCACAAGGTGGAAATGACCACCATTTATTATATATTGGGGAAACAGAAGATCTTAAAGATAGATTGGGACCAAGCCATCATAAATGGAATGAAGCACTCAGTCATGGAATGAACTATATTTCTGTCTATTTCCCATACCCAGTCGAATCACGTTCTAATATTGAGAGACATTTAATTCAACATATTAAACCACCTTTGAACGACCAAACACTATGATAGTATATACATTATGGCATAATAAAGAAGTAGAATGCCCTACAAAAAAAGTCCTTATTTTGACACTCCATCCCATACAAAAACTTTATGACGATACATGCATTTAGACAAATTTATGTCAATGCTCAATACACATTTACTTTATTTTCCGATAATTACTATATTCAATGATAAATATGAAGGTGAACTATCAGATAAGTCCAGAACAGAAGTCTATAAGACAAACTAATTAGAAAGATTGTTAACTGACACAAGTCAAATTCTGAATATTTTCCTATGGAAATAACAAATTCTTGTATGAACTAAAAGCATTGGTATCGTTCTTGGCAAGTGGTACTTTTACGGCGGTCCCTAAAGAATTTCTGACACCAACGCCTGACTTTCTTCGGTTTTTCCTACTGTAGACCATATTCACAACTATGTTCATTTTTTGAGAGGAATAATGATTCAAGTTGTATTTCTTGTATAGTTAATCAGAAAAGCGTGGCATGTTATATTACAAAATCAAGAACCTAAGAATATACAGAAAGAAATGACACAAATGGTCGTTAATAGAATCCGCACATAATATCGAGACGAAAATGGCTGCTGTAGGTCAGACAGTAAACGGATTTATGAATTATTGGATACTAATAACGATCAGTAATATTCAGAAAGATTGCGTCGATCTTTGTGATCTAGGGTGATATTCAGCAATTGCATATAGATAGATTAACGGAAAAGCTAAGGTTACTGAATGATATTCTGTGTTACTGAAGGATTACTGATTTGCTGGTATGCTTAGTTATTTTCCAGTTAACATACAGATGTTGCATGAGGACTCAATTTAATAGTAAACTATCATATGCATTGCTAGAAAAATAGGTTGTATGGTAATGTCTTATATGCTATCAGTTAACTAACTCTCATATTGAACAATACAATGTAGGTGACATTATGCCTAATCCAAAAGAAGTATTTGAAAACCATCAGCAGCACTGGAATTTTATCACAGCAAATTCTGATGATGTTTTTGAAGGACAACATTTTGATCGGAAGGAAGTACCACCTATTGGATCAGATGGTCATGTTAACAGAAATGACTTTAAGCGTTTTAAAAATGAAAATATGGTTACATGTATCTCTGCTTTTGCAAACAGCAATAGGGACGGTGGCTTGCTTATACTAGGTGTTTCTAAGACAGGTGAGATTAAGGGAATAGGTCATCTAACAGAAACAGAAATAAATAGTTTAACAGTTTTTCATGATTTGCTCAAAAACCAAACTGCAATTGTTAACTTCGCCGAATGTCAAAACAGTGCAGGTATAGCAGAGAAGATATTGATGATTTATGTTCCTTTTACCTCAGATGCAATTTGTGAAACCTTGGACAGATCCCCAAAGGCATGGATCAGAAGTGGGGCACAGAATCTTCTAATAAACGAACAACAACGAGAACAACTGAAACGTGAAAAACAGATTACTAATTTTGAAAATGGCTATTGCTGTCCGTTTTATATTGATGATTTGGACAAGGATGTATTGCAAACATTTAGTGAAGTATATCATAAGAATGCTAACTATGATTTGGATGATAAAGAGTTACTTTATGAAGCAGGAGCAATTGACCGTGATGGGACAGATTACGTTTTCAATAATGCAGGTTTTCTGTTCTTCGCGAGGAATCCTCAACGACAGCTGCCCTGGGCATATATTCGCTTAATGAGATTTGAAGCTAACAGTAATGAAACAGAATCTCGTGGTTTGCCAACGTTTGACCAAAAATTTGAAGGTTCTATTATACAGCAAATTAGGAAAATCAGGTCTTTTTTGGGGGAATCTGGTTTTTTCAAGACTTATCAGAAACGCAATTCTAATGGTGGGTTTATCGAGGAACCTGAATTTCCACTTATTGCGGTTGATGAATCGATTGTTAATGCAGTTGCCCATCGCGATTATGGTACACAAATTCCTATAGAGTGTATCCACTATAGAGATGCCTTGGAGGTAAAAAATTCTGGACGTATACTTCAGAGAGATAGAGATCTACCTAGTCAGTTCACTCTGCAAGACACAACCTTAGATTCCATGCCACGTAATCCTAAACTCATAGAATGGCTTAAAATGATACGAGATGAAGACGGAGCTGAGTTTGTAAGGGCAATTAGCGAGGGCACTAAGCGAATGCGTGACGAGATGCATACAGCAAAATTACATGCCCCGAGTTACAAAATTGGCGATTCCCACACAAATGTAACTCTTTTCAACAATGCCACAGAGCGCGAAGCATATCTACGTGCTGCTTCAATTTTACAAGAATCTACAGAATTTACCAACATCTTTCCTCTCCATTTCGTGACTCAGGATGGACAACCCGCCGATCCCGATATATTGCGGGATCATCGCAAAGATTTTATGATCATCCTAAAAGATGCTCTAAAGGCTAAAGGTTGGTACGTTGACAGATTAAGGTACGGAACACTTACAGTCCATCGGAGAAATAGTGAGTTACATCTCCCACAAGAAGTGAGTAAGTTTATTCGATTTTATCCAGCGTATAAAATTCAACTAAGGAATTACTGGAATAAGTTCTACTTATGTATCGACTATACTTTGGAAGTAAAAAACATATTAAGAAATAATGAAATACTAAAAAGAATGCCTTCATTTGACTTAAATGGGAGAAGAGCAATAGCACAGTTGAAAGATTGGTATGATGCTAAAATAATAAAAGCTGATACTGAATTAACACAGGTGTACTTTTTTGACGTCAATAGAGAAGAATCAATTGCAAGTGATAAAGTCATACCAGACTTGCCAATTGATAGTCTGAAAAATATATTAAGCGATAGTTCAATTCAGTACGATTTGTCAAAAGAAATAAAACGCCATAGTCTTGCACTTGACCCTAGTTCTGCACGAATTAGGGTCGAAAAGATTACCCAAATGGTTCAAGATATTGGAAAGTCTGTCTTTCCGTTGATTATGGAAAATCTAAATGTGTTGTTGTCCACGGTTCCAGAGCCGCTTAGTAATGAGAATATGCCGAATACGCTGCAGGTACAAACCCTTCAAGAACCTTTTGTTGAGTTTAGAGAGCGACGAAAGTTACCAGATATTCGCCAAGGGATTACTAAATTTGGCTCATATGAGGATCCTAAAAAGACAATTGAGTTGGTACCAATTTGCACGGATCAACTGCGCAATCAGATGGATCAATTAATAGTTCGTCTTAATACCGGTAAATACAAATATAGTGGATCTGAACGGACTTTTAGCACAAACTTTGTCTATAATTATGTCGATCCAATTCCTGAAACTGATAGAATTTTAGGAGAGTGTAGGAGATTACTTGATCAACATCCGGATTGGATTGGGGAAAAAGAATTAAATCGCCTATTTCTTATCCATACACCGGAACAAGGTTATGCAAAGGATGATCAAAATGCTCCATATTATCAGATCAAGAGGTATTTATTAGAGAACGGAATTCCTTGCCAAATGGTAGATACACCTACCCTTCTTAATCCTGATTGGAAAGACCTGAATCTGTGTCTGAATATTATTGCAAAGTGTGGAGTAACGCCTTGGGTGCTTCCAAACAGCATACCCGATGCTGATTTTTTTATAGGACTCTCTTATACCCAAAGCAGAATTAAAGATGCCAAAAGGTTAGTAGGTTATGCAACAGTGTTTAATGAATTTGGACGTTGGGAATTTTACTTAGGTAACATGGGAACATTTTCTTATGAGCAGCGCACACAATATTTTGCAAATCTAACTAAACAGACATTAAAGAAACTTGACCAATTAGGCAAACTTTCAGATTCTCCTAACATCTACTTTCATTATTCCGCGCGTTTTTCTTTGGATGATCGTCAAGCAATGCTTAAGGCTGCCCGAAGCATTTATCCGAATGGAACTTACTCCTTCGTTTCAGTTAATCTTCACCACAATGTCAGACTTTATGATTCTCGAGCTGAAACTGATGGTAGCCTGAGTCGAGGTAGTTATGTTGTCACAGCACCACATCAAATACTGCTTTCAACAACTGGTTATAATGTATATCAAAAATCATTAGGTACACCCAAACCTTTAGAAGTGACAATTTGGACTGAACGACCAGATACAAATCATAACTCGGAACCAGATCTCAAATCTCTTGCCGTTCAAATTCTCAGTTTAACAAAATTAAATTGGGCTTCTACTAATTCGCTATGTGGTGAACCCATTACAACTAAGTATGCAGGTAATATAGCCTATTTAACTGATGCATTCCTCAGACAGGGTGGTGAATTTCGACTTCATCCTACTTTAGAAGTTACACCATGGTTTATTTAGTTGCAAATCATCGTTTCACGTTTAAAAAGTTAACTGAGTGAAAAATAGAGATTATGAAACGTTATCCTGAATATAAAGAAAGTGGTGTGGAATGGATTAGAGAAATACCAGTACATTGGGGAATCCAAAGACTAAAACACGTTGCAAAGATTCTTCCCAGTAATGTCGATAAACACATTTATCCAGAAGAGATCCAGGTCAGATTATGCAATTACACAGATGTATATTACAATGATTATATTACAGTTGATACTGTTATGGCCAAGGGTAGTTGTAAGGAACGGGAGTTTGAAAAATTTGCAATAAGCAAAGGTGATGTTGTCATTACCAAAGATTCTGAGACTCCAGACGATATTGGAGTTCCAACATTCGTCAAAGATGATTTAGATGAGGGGTGTGCATAATGTTAGTTAACAAATTGATTTATTTTCACCCCTTTTGTTTATTGGAATAAGCTTTTCATCCTTGAAACCTGTTTACTTGGTAAGTTCCAAATTGAGTTGACCAACATTGCTATTTGTAGCAACATGACTGATAACAATATGAATGTTCTGACATTTTCAATACGACTCACAGGGAGTTGTTTCTGATTATTATGTGTTCCTGTTAGATCGCATAACAGACTAAAGATCGGTTCAATGACAACTTTACGATTTTGTTGATATGCTTGTAGTTGTGGCGATGTTTCAATCGCATCAAGATAAGCTAACTTTTTCGCGTTTTGAGCATTGGTGATAGGTGTCAAAAGGAATAAATTGTCTTTTGCATGCGTCTTGATG
>PYJD01000022.1 GCA_003635315.1 Candidatus Poribacteria bacterium | reverse complement strand
ATAATCAAATAGGTTACAATGAATCTGAATGGATAAATTGTTTTAATGTAAGAACTCCCTACCGAAATATAGGAACACAAGGTGGTGGAGTGAACGATTCGACGGAGCTAAAACAACGTACTTGGCAACGGTTAATTGATGGCGATCCATTTTTTATTCATAATTGGCGCACTCTATGTTCTCAATGGATAAAAGATAGTTCTGATTTTATTGTCCGTGGGGATTATAGCAGATGGAATAAAATTATCCAGGATACTTTTTTTCCTATTGAAGATTCTTTGAAAACTGTATTAGGCGGGAATTGGAAAATAAGTAATCTTGGTGACATAAAACAGAATCGTGGGTTTATGTTTGAGAAGGATTCCATTACTTTAGTTTTAGATCAATTATCTTCTGGGGAAAGTGCAGTTGTAGATCTTGTTTTAAATCATATTGTGATAAAAAAAGAATTTGGTGATGAAGTTATATATGTTATAGACGAACCTGAACTGCATGTTGCTTCAGCAGTTCGAGGGAACCTTATTGGAGAATTATTTAGATTAACTCCAGATAAAGGACAATTGTGGATTTCTACGCATTCTATTGAGATATTGGAAAAATCGCTGGAACTTTATAATAAGAACCCATCATCGGTTGCGTTCCTGGATTTTACTGGGAAAAACTTTGATCAGGAAGAAACATTGAGCCCTGTTGAACCAACATATGAAATGCGATCGAGGGTGTTAGAACACTCAATAGGAAACCTAAAAGATAGGTTATTACCTGAAGCAATTATTTTTTGTGAAGGTGAGCAAGAAACTAAGCGTGGGGAATATTCAGATGAGGTTTATTACAGGAAAATTTTCGAGGGACGATGGCCAATTGTTGATTTCAGGTCCGTGGGAGGAAAAGAGGACGTAGCTAAGGAAATAGATTCCTCTACTCAGATGACTGAATTCGTCAAAGACAAGAATGTGCAAATTCTTGGGCTAAGAGATCGCGATGATCTAGCAGATGCAGAAACAATACTTATGGATTACTTAGAAAGGAGAATTAGAGTTTTGCCATTTCGGACTATTGAACATTGTTTTGTTCAACCCGATGCGCTTCGTAAATTCTGTGAAGACCATCAATTAGAACCAAGTTTTCTGCTTAATGAATGGAATAGGATAGTGGAAGAAAGGAAAAAACGGGAGGGAAAAGAAAAAGACAAGATGAAGTGGGCAATACAAGAGTTACATAGAAAGGTTCGC
>PYJD01000021.1 GCA_003635315.1 Candidatus Poribacteria bacterium | reverse complement strand
GAAGAAGGAACTCTTTTGAAATCGCAAAGCGGGATAGGAAAACTATCTACTATGAATCTCTCATCGTCGGGTAAAAAGTGTATCAAAACTTGTCGGAGTTTTTCGCTTGCGTGGCAAAGGTTCCGTCGTCTCCTATTGAAGCGAGAGCGTTCAGGTAAAAATGGGAACAGATCGCTGAGTTCAGATGTGATAAGTTTATATCCCGCACATTCACTATCCTTTCCTATGAGTTCTAATAGCCAAGAGATAGTGAGTATATCACTATCAGGACAAAGGCTTTTTGGTCCCGGTCGTAATGCTTCAGCATCCGGAAAGTAGGTATCATAAAGGGTTGCCATAATCTGTCTACAAACTTTGGCAACGGTTTTTAGTGTACGATTTTCATTTTTCAGTTGCATGACATATTTCTCTATTGTATCCTGTAAGTCCATCCTTATGCTCCTTATTGTAAATATTGTTATTCTATAAGGAAAGCATAAGGGTGGATAAAAGTAAAGAAAAATATCTGTATGTGTGAATTATAATATTACTTTAAAACAACTAACACAAGTCGTTACCATATCATTAATTGTATGAAGACAATGACGATCTGTTACCATCTTATGAATATGTCAATCTAAATTGGAGTAAGAAGAATGGCGTTTTTAACTGCATCAGAGCTACTTGCGTTTTACGCGATAATTAATATTTGTTTTTGTATAGTCCTATATAGAGAAGATGGAGATAATAGACAATGAGTCTGTGGGATATAGGAAAGATGCTTTAAATTACAACAGGACTTACGCAAAATACTTGTAATATTTCTCTCCTATGTCTAATATAGTCTGAAGGAGGCATAAAAGATGCCAAAACCGACACGTCTTGATTATTGTCAATATCTACTTATTACACCATCCAACTATACTCTTACTCATTTTGCGGATCACTGTGAGCGGTTCAGTCATGATCAAATTAATCGTTATCTTGCGGGGATCGTTTACCCCCTCGTCTTGTATGGGAAAGTGTCCAACCACACTTAGAGCAAACTCCCAATGGGTATATCATCTTTGATGATACCATTTTAGATAAAAGACACGGAAAAAAGATCGCACTTACTCAGAAACAATATAGTGGAAACACTCACACCACTATAAATGGTATAAGTGTTGTCACCTGTGTATATGTCAACCTGGAGTTAGACCGGTATTGGATTATTGATTTTCGTATCTACGATATGCAAGGTGATGGCAAATCTAAGTTAGATCATGTTCGTGATATGCTTGATGTTTTATGGATTTATCTCATGCAAAAAACATACGAAACTGGACAAACGCTGTATAAAGTCAAAGGGGAAATGTACTCCGATTATTTACGCCAATAGCTAAAATTACCTACTTTGAAAATGGATATTGCGTAAGTCCTGTATAGCATAAAACTCTTAGTTAGTCAGGAAACCTTCAGGTTTGAAAGGAATAGAAACTATTACTTATGCCAATGCTTATGTCAATAGATTTCTTGTTCGAACCAAAAAACCGAAAATAGAATCCTTGATGTTTTACCAATTATCGGGTATACTATAACCCAAAACAATAAACTTGAAAGTAAACATCCATGAAATCTGTTCTATTTTTATCAATATTCCTATGTATGATGACGGTGCCAGCTCTCGGGGAACTATTACCTGAAGACCTTGATAAGATACGCTTGATAGTCAAAGAAGAGGTAGACCCCATCAAAGCCGAGATCACTGAGATAAAACAGGACATCGCTACACTCAACGGACGCGTAGACGGTATTGGTGGACGCATAGACGGTATTAGTGGACGCATAGACGGTATTAGTGAACGTATAGAAGGTATAGAGAAAATAATTACATGGTTAATGGTGTTGATTGTCGTCGCAGTTGGTGTCCCACAAGTCATTGTTGCGTGGCGTAGTAGAAAAGATCGAGAACAAGATAAAAAAATAGAGGAACTCACACGCGAAATAGAAGCACTAAAACAACAACGCATCGTAAACCCATAAAACCAAATATATGGTGATTCTGCTCCCGTTTGATGGGCATTGATTGTTAAATGCTCCGAAACTTCCAATTCACCCGTTACCACCTCACCTACACCGTCCAAGAACCATTCAAGATACCAACCCATAAAGGCAAAATCTTCAGCGGATTATGTTAACCTTTCATGAGATAGGAAATGCAACATACAACTCCGAGGAGCGCGCATACTGTGTCAACTGGACTCAGTGGAAACCATACCAGCAGATCAAACCAACTAACACAAACGATTTACACCGCAGAAAACGAGATGTTAAGAGATGAAGGAATCATTCTTAACCTAATTTCTGTCCTTCCAATCTTCCAATTCGGCAGGAATGGAAGGTATTTTGCGTAAGTCCTATTACAATATATATTTCGTAAGAATCAATTCAACCGTTAATGCGTGGATTATTTATATACTGCTCCTTCAGTTAATGGTTGCTTGCCTTAGATTTTACATTCATCACACAACGAAATCCATCATTCGGATTTGTCGCATTAGGAGATCTTGAGGTTCGTTCAGAAACACGCAATTTTTCAGGAATATTCAACCATGAACCACCTCGTAATACACAATTTTTTCTTACCTTCATAAAATCAGATATAGCTTTTTCAATGTTTTCAAACCCAGCAATGGGATTCTCTTTAGGAGAATTAACATAGAAAGTGGCTGCATATCCGTCAAGACACCATTCTCTTACATTTCCTGACATATCATAGAGACCAAATGCGTTTGCAGGAAAACTACCAACTGGTAATGTTCCATTGTCTTCTATATCCTTATAATAATTTGCATTTGTACCATCAATTGTATTCCCCCAAGGATATATTTTATCTTTTAAGTCTCCCCGAGCAGCCTTTTCCCATTCTGCTTCTGTGGGTAACCGTTTTCCTACCCACTTTGCATAAGCCATTGCTGCGTACCAACTCACATAAACAACAGGATGATTCTCCTTTCCAACTGGATAATCGTTCTCAATCCAATGAATTAGATAATAACCGTCATGATACTCAGGTGAAATCTGGTCTTTTCCCCATTCTGGATTAGCATCAACAAAAGCCTTATATTGTGCATTGGTGACTTCGTACTTGTCGATATAGAATTCATCTACGTAAACTGCATGGACAGGTTTTTCATCTGTATCACCGTTGTTGCTTCCCATCTGGAACTCTCCCGCTGGAATTACAACCATATTTGTTTCGTCAATAAGTAGTTTAAAATCATACGGAATCCTTACTTTAAAATTTACCGGTTTCTGATTTGAAGTGGCGGGATAGAAGACACTATTTTTTAACGATTCAATAGCTGCTTCCTCTAACCCAAAACCAAGGGTTGTTAGTGCTGTAATATCTTCGGCTTTGCCATCTACATTAATGGTTGCCTGTAGAAGAACTTTTCCCTCCTTACCTGCTCTCTTCGCTTCAACTGGATAGATAGGTTCAATTAAGTTCTTAACTTTAGGAGGTATTATTTGTGTATTTTCGAGTGGATTATGATTATCAACATCTAAAGAATCCGAACTGCCTATCTGAACGATTAGGATTCCAGAAATGATACCGCATACAACTAAGATCAGCGTAAATCCTTTTACAAATCTCATATTCTTTTATTGTTTAGAATTATGACTTACGCAAAATTCCTTTCTTTCCTGCAGTTTTGGAAGAATGGAAGATTGGATGACGGTTCCATCCTTTCATCCGAATATTTGCTTTCTGCGTAAGTCCTGATAGAATTATAGTTTATAAAATGTCATTATCATAGGTGTCAATTAGTGATGACATGTCCTTGTAGGTTGTGTTGAATCGTAGGGAAATCCAACATTTCCAGTATATAAGGTTCTCATGTCCAAATCAACGCCGAATCCGCGTATGGAATTCGTCCAAATCAACGCCGAATCCGCGTATGGAATTCGTCCAAATCAACGCCGAATCCGCGTATGGAATTCGTCCAAATCAACGCCGAATCCGCGTATGGAATTCGTCGGGTTTCGTTCCTCTACCCGACCTACAAGAGGAGTAGAAATCGACCAAATATGATTGGAAAATCCTTAAATTGACGTCTATGGTTCGGTTACAAACCGAACCTACCGTGGTGGGAAAGGGTGCTAAGTTGACACCTATGGGGTTCGCACCTCAACTTAACCTACAAGAAGAGTAGACATCGTCCTTCCAGAGGAGCACGTATAACCTAAGGATAATAGGCGTACTCTATACATAGAGCACGCCTATTAAGTACAAGTATTGATTTGTTTCCACAGAATGAATTATAAAGAGGTTATACTTCCTCTTCTTCTTCTTGACCTTCTTTTGAGATGGCTATAACCTTCTGTGCCACATCATCTGGCACAATCTCATAATTTGAGAATTCCATAGTAAACTGTCCACGTGCACTTGTCATAGATTTTAGATCAATGGAATAACGTAGCATTTCTGAAAGTGGAACTAAGGCATTTATTTCTTGTCGTTTACCAACCTGTTCAACCCCCATAACCTGTCCACGTCGTCCATTGAGATCGCCAATGATACTTCCCATAAATTGGTCAGGAACAGAGATTGAGACGTTCATGATAGGTTCAAGTAAGCATGGATCAGCTTGTTGTACTGCAGTAGCAAAAGCCATGGAACCAGCAATCTGGAAAGCCATATCAGAAGAATCAACAGGATGATATTTCCCATCGTATAGGTCAATCTGTATGTCAACCAATGGATAGCCAGCAATTGACCCTCGCCCCATTCTTTCGCGAATGCCTTTTTCAACGGCTGGAATGTAATTGCTTGGTATTACTCCGCCTTTAATATTGTTAAGAAATTCAAAACCTTCACCGCGTTGAAGCGGTCCTAAATTGATTGTAACATCTCCAAATTGCCCTTTTCCACCAGATTGTTTTTTGTGTCTTTCTTGGATACCCTTGACACTTTTTCGCACAGTTTCACGATATGGCACTTTCGGAGGGAATAATTCTGTTTCAACACTGAATTTTTCCACAATTCTCTGTCGATTCACGTTAATGTGTAGTTCACCTAAACCTGAAACCAATAACTGTTTTGTAACATCATTCCGTTCAATTTTGAATGAAGGATCTTCTTCTGATATCCGAGTAAGTGCAGTGATTAGTTTTTCGTCGTCTCCCTCACGTGCAGGTGAAATAGCAAAAGAGATTACAGCTTGAGGAAAATCAATTCCGGGAAGAGTAATTGAATTATCTCTATCGCAGAGAGTATCTCCCGTCTGGGTGATAGATAGTTTGGTCAACGCCCCAATATCTCCAGCGGGAACACTGGTAGTGTTTATTGATTGGTTACCATTCATATATGTTGGTTTTCCAATTCTTTCTACATCACTTCGATTTGGATTATTTGCCTGTATATCACCGGTTAAAGATCCTGAATAGACCCGGAATAAACTGAGTTGTCCAGAAAACGGGTCTGCGATTGTTTTGAATACAAGGGCAGACATAGGTTCATCTGTAGAAGGTTCTCGTGTCTTGGATTCGTCATCTGCATCATGGACAGGTCCCGTCTGTACAGGTGAAGGACAACAATTAACAAGCATGTCCATTAACTGTTGTACACCGATGTTTTTCAAAGCGGATCCGCATAGAACTGGTACAAACTGACTTTCAAGTATTCCGGTTTGTATACCTTCCTGAATTTCTTCATCAGAAAGTTCACCTTCAAAAAACTTCTCAATTAATGCGTCATCACTTTCAGCGGCGACTTCAACGAGTGCTTCTCTTGTTTCTTCAGCTGCCCCTGTAAGGTCGTCGGGAATATCAGATTTTTGGATGGGTGTGTTGCTACTTGGTTCAAGAAATGCTCCATTCTGGACAACATCAACTACACCAGTGAATTGGTCTTCTTTTCCGATGGGGAGTTGAATTGGTACAGCCCGAGTTTCTAAAATTTCGGAAATACTTGCAAGAGCGTTTTCAAAACTTGCATTTTCTTTATCCATTTTATTGATAAAGAGTAGCCGTGGCAGGTTATATTTATCAGCAATTTCCCATACTTTTTCGGTTCCACCCTCAACGCCAGTAGTAGCATCAACCACGACGATTACTGCATCTACAACTCGAAGCACCCCATATAAGTCTCCGTAAAAATCCTCAGCTCCGGGTGTGTCAATTAGATTAAGTTTATGGTCACCCCATTCCGCGATACACACTGAACAATTTAGTGAGGTTTTACGTTCGATCTCATCAGAGGCGTAATCAGCTACCGTGTTACCATCATCCACAGATCCCATCCGCTCTATGGCACCGCCGTTGTATAGCATAGCTTCAATTAGGGATGTTTTGCCAGCCCCTGAATGAGAAATAATACCGATATTCCGAATTTCTTCTGTTCTGTATTGTCTCATCTTCTTAGAAAGTTCTCCTTTTGTAACCACACGGAATAGGTCAAACTATGCCGTTATTAAGATATACAATTTTAGCATATGTGATAGAAAATAGCAACTTAAACAATTTGAAAAGGTGTGTATCTGTAAGACATTGTAGGAAATATTAGTATTTATCGGAAAATAGGATATAATTAACGTGAGATTGATAGTAGGTATAAGCGTTTTATTTTGGAAATATCATTTTCAAATATTCAGCAGTTGCTGTTTTAGGAATTCACTGTGGTCTTCTAATTCCGTTTAAACCAATATTTTCTCAACCGAATCACGTTAAAAGGTGGTAAATATGAAAAGTTTTTTCTTTATAGTAGGTTCAGCATTTTGTTTACTGAGTGTATTCATGGGGGCTTTCGGGTCACATACTCTTAAACCTAAAATATCAGAAGAGATGTTAGACATTTTTGAAGTTGCTGTACGATATCAAGTATATCACGGTATAGGTCTAATTATTGTTGCATGGGCAATATCACAATGGCAGAATTCTTTTACAACCGCAGCGGGATGGTGTTTCATCGGTGGAATAGCGGTTTTTTCTGGTAGTTTATATATTCTGAGTATGACAGGTATCCGTTGGCTTGGTGCTATGACCCCGATTGGGGGGTTGGCTTTCATAGCAGGATGGGCATGTTTGATATTGTCTGTCTTCCGGAAATGATTGTATTAGGGTTTTCATTATATACCGGAATGAGCGCGTATTAGGTAAGGTTTAATTCTACTGAACGATTGTAAGCGGGAGGCTTGTAGATCTACCTTCCCCATCAATACAGGTCAATTTATGGTTGCCAACAACGGGTGTAAGAAATGCGGGTTCAACGGCTTCGCCTTTTGATATAAGCTCTCCATTTAAAAACCAGTAGAGATTTTGTGTGTCGCCTGAAACGGATGCTGACAATCGTATTTTTTGATATTCAGGAGGAATACCGGAACGAATGTGATATACAGTTTCACGTGTTGGGGATAGGATAATTGGCGGTGTTCCTGTAAGTAGACGTGTGCAATTGGCATTATGATTTGGTAATACTGGAATAGCATACCCTGCAGCATTTAGCCAGGTAGCAACTTCCGATGGCCACACAACAATTGTTTCGTCTATATATTTCCTTCCAGTCCTGCATGATGAACATAACCTTTCCCCAGTTGTTATATCAATCTGTATATTCTTATGAATGTGACATTTATCCACAGGTGAGATATTTGGGATATACATATCTGTTGTATGTGTAGGACAATGTGGTGTGATAAGTTTTCCACTTAATGAACACACTTGACGTTCTTCCAATTTCTCAGGTTTGCTAAACCATTGACTTGTCTTTTCTCCAGTAAGTGCAGTAAAAAGTGAGAAGAGAATAGGTGCTGCGGTGTCAGAGCCACTTAGAATGGGTGAACCTGTTCCATTAAAATTACCGATCCATACACCGATTGTAAAGTCAGGAGAATAGCCAATGCTCCACGCATCTCTATGTCCATAGGATGTACCTGTTTTCCAAGCGACTTTAGGCATGGTGCCAGTTAATTCAAAGACTTCTGGGTAGTCGGGGCGTTTTAGGGTTGTTAACATCTCAGTCACTATCCAACTGGTCGCAGGTTTTAATAATCGATAATCTGATGTAGGAGATGAGTCAGTATGCACAGGCTGAGTCTTGTGTCTGTTTTGTGCATCACTATCTATTTCATTTTTCTTTAGTATTTTATAGGGATTAAACACACCCATATTTGCTAATCCTGCGTATAGGTTTGTTAACTCCAGAAGATTAACACCACATCCGCCAAGTACAAGTGAAAGTCCGTATTTATTTTCATTGTCGAATGTAGAAATACCTGCCCGACGTAGAAAAGTATATAGTTGATTCTTTCCGGTTTTAGCACAGAGATTGACAGCGGGAACATTGAGTGAATTTGCTAAGGCATCTCGTGCAGTTACATATCCGGTGTATTTTCCATCAAAATTCACCGGACTATATCCGACATAGTCAACTGGAACATCATATAGTAAAGTCGCTGGGGTAATTAAACCTCTGTCAATAGCGAGAGCATAGATAAAGGGTTTCAAAGTTGAACCGGGGGAACGTATGGCAAGTGTTCCATTAACTTGTCCTGAATATTCAGCATGGAAAAAATCGTGTGATCCCACCATTGCCAGTACTTCATGGCTTTTTGTATCCATAACGATTACCGCTCCAGTGGAAATACCTTGTGCTTGTAAAGGTCGTAACCTTTCACGGAGGATTCGTTCAGCAATGTCCTGATATCGGTGGTCAATTGTTGTATGAATCCACGGAGTTTTGGAATTTTCAGAGAAATATGAAGATCGTTTTTGGACAAGTAAACGAGAAAGGTGAGGTGCTTTAAATGGAAGCGTGTACCGTTCTGTAGGTATCCGCTCCTTTAAGGCTTCTACCATCTGATATTCGGTGATTCTTCCAGCATCCCTCATGCGTTGCAGGACTTTTTTCTTTGCGTTCAACGCACGTTTTGGATAACGGTCTGGTCGTAATCTTTCTGGAGAATTGGGTATTGCAGCTAATAGTGCGGCTTCCCCAAGACTAAGAGCATTTTGGGGTTTATTAAAATAAAGTCTTGAGGCAGCAGCAGAACCAACAATGTTTCCACCATAAGGCAGCATATTGAAATAGTATGTTAGTATCTCTGATTTTTTATACGTCAATTCCAACTGTATTGCGCGGAACATCTCTATGATTTTATTTGGAATAGTTCGTTCCTTTGGCTCCATGAGTCTTGCTAATTGCATGGTAATTGTGGAGCCGCCGCGTACTATTCTACCTGTTTTTATGTTGTCAACCATTGCTCCAAAAAGTGAAACTGGGTTAATACCCCAATGATGATAAAACCATTTATCTTCGTATGTTAACATGGCAGTTTGGAATTGGGGTGATACATTCTCAAGTGAGGTTTCTGTAATTCGCCACATTTCATCTTCAGAAGTAAACGCACGAAGCCATTCACCATTCCTATCAAGTACAACTGTAGATGGTGGGAGGTGTAACTTTTCTTTGGGCAGTGGGAAACATAAATGTAAAATCAAGAAAAGCAAGAGTGCTATTGCAGGGATACCAAGAAAAATTCGAGCTTTTTTATGTGTTTTTATATATTTAAACATGGGAGATAACCATGGATTGAGGATCTTTGATAAAGACTATTCATTTTATTTGACTATGTTGAAAGAGATGGGGGAAGAGGAATAAACCCACCATCTCTTCCGTAGGTTTGCCCGACAAAATTGGGCATCGGTTAATCAATAACTGTGATCTTACCACTACTTGCGACAGAGGAATTGGCTGGATCATACATTGCCTCTGCGGATACAGGTGGTAGATTAAATTCGCCACGAGTTACGGCTCTTAATGCGTAGTGGAACTTGCGTTCTCTTTGTCGTGGGAATGTGCCGAAAAATATCATACGATCATCACGTATGTCAACATAATCAGGCTTAAAGTCATTAGTCTTCAGCCATGGGATACTGGCACGGGATGCTAACCTGGCATTCTCTATTTCAAAACCGGCTGGCAACATATCGACAACAACGACGTTTTCAAGGTTGAAGTTAAGTGCTTTTACAGTGATTTCTGCTATCACCATATCCCCATGTCTGAATTCGTTTTCGTATGGCGTTCCATCTTGGTTAAGGAACCGGCGTCGCACCTGTAAATCTCGATCATATTCCTGAATAAAGGAATCACGTCGTATGCCAAATGCTGACCAATGGTAATAACAATTCCCTTCACCTTCAATAGAGATTTGTATCTGTGCGCCATCCCAATCTTTATTTGCTAATCGCAGTGATGGTTTTTCTGAATCGAAATCAGCCAAATGTGTGCCATTGATAGTAATTGTACCAGTGTAATTACCATCCATTTGTTTCCTCAATATCTTACCCAATGCCAGAAAAGCAAACGCATTTTCTTGTGTTGTTCCCCAACGTTTCTTTTGGGATGCAGATTGACTCAGATTATTGACCAACATGGGAATTGAAGGATGATTTTCATTGACTTCAGCAAGCACATCAAGCATTATAGCTTGGGATCGAATAGGTGAATTGAAGTTGTTACCGGATTGTCTTTTACCACCGTTTGATGTTGGAATAGAAATAGGTAACATAGAAAGGGCAGTTTCCAAATCACCACTAAGTCCGAATGCACCTGCTAATTGGAAACGACTATAACCAGTAAGGCCACTTAGCAGATTATTCTTAAAGTAATGCATCACCCCTTTTTCAGGATGTCCCGCTGCGGCCAAAACATAACATGCATAGACTGCCCGTTCGGCATTATATCTATTGTTTTTATCAATTGTTCTTTGGTTACTTGAAATCTGCTTTGCTTGATTTCTTAATCCCCTAAGCATTGCCGTGTAAACACGGTCAGATACTTCATATCCCGATTTTCGTGCTTCAACTAAAAAGTGTGTTGCATATATACTACTCCAATGGTTAATATAGCCTCCACCGGGCCAATAGGAGAAATGATCTTGCCCGGTTAGCATACTTTCGAGTTTATTTATTCCTTCAGTAATGTAATAATTTACACGTTCATCTGTGGCAAGATCATGATCAACTGTGCGTGCAACATCACTAAAATATAGTAAAGGGAAAACCTTACTTGTGGTTTGCTCAAGACACCCGTATGGATATCTCAGTAGATAACGAATGCCGTCTGCAAATTTAACTGCGGGGAAAGGGGAAACAGTTAGACCAAATTCAGAGGAATCCGCAATAAAGTTTGATGGAAGTATGAAATCTGCGGGTTCATCTGCATTCACCACTCCATATCCAGTATCCGTTACAGGAGGTGCAGCGGATCTGAGTGGGAGTTGGACGGTCATTTCTGATCGTTCGTTGTTCCCGATAGCAGATACTTTGAAGGTCGCTTTCCCTATTGAATCGTGTGTGAGTAGTTCAAATAAGAGTTGCTCTTCAACATCAGAATCAATATATATCTGTTTTTGAACTTTTCGATTTTCGGTTGGGACTTCAACGTTTTCGGCATCTGATAGGAATTGAACATCACCCTCTGCTTGGATCTCAACACTGAATTCTCCATCTACACCAGTTCCGTTATGTACATTTATTGGAAATTGGATGCGATCTCCACCGGAAAGGAAACGTGGAAGAGTTGGCGTGATTACGACCGGTTCACGGACAATAATAGGCTTTTCACCGGATCCAAAGTTTGTATTGGCATAGGCTACAGCCATAATTCTTAATGTGCCATTAAATTGTGGTACATGAAAGTCTACTGTACCTTTTCCATATCGATCTGTTTTCAATATACCTGACCAGAGGGATACCGGTTTGACGCGCATAATGCTTCCTGTATTAAGCCGTTTTGCCCGACCTGCAGCTAAACTTCCATCACCCCCTGTACTTGATTCTGTTTGCGCCGATTCGATTTCCGGTAATACAGCCGAATATAGATCATGTACAAGAGTCTTTAAGCCTCTTTGTCTATAGAAGTATTTATGGGCATCAGGTGTTTTGAAATCGGTTAACTGGAGAATTCCTTCGTCAATCGCCGCAATCGTAACTTGGGAAAATCCGCTGTTTTTACCCTTTACAGTATACTTAACAGTAACGTCAGTATTGGGTCTAATCTCCTCAGGAGCATCCAGTTCAATTGTGAAACGGTTTGATGTATCATCAATTTTTAAAGGGATTATCCCGAAAGCGCGTGCCGAACCATGTTCTTTGAGTGATTCAGTTGACCGGATTATCGTACCAGATAGATATATGTTTGGTTTGTAAGCGTATTGAACGGGTATATTCAAACTCGCTGTATTACCTGTAATGTTTACAATTCTATAGCTTAGAATTTTTTCTCGTTCAATTGTTAACAATAATTTACCAGAGAATGGAGCTTTAACATGTAGTTTTGCTATCTCTCCTGGATTGTATGCGGTTTTGTCTAAGGTCATCTCAAGTAAACTTGGATTTTCCATAGATACAGGTACGTATCCCCATCCAGAAGTTTCCATCTTAATTTCCGATTTCGCCCCGGAGACTGTGTCCTCTATTTGTACACGATACTCACCATATTCAGTAGGTGTGAATGTGAATGTGCCTATATCTGTCGTTGAGACTAATGGGTGAGATTCCAATGTGGTTTTTTGAGGATTAGAGACGTATTGATACTGACCACGTGAATTTCTTCTGAGAATAGTATTCCAGCGAACTTTATACACAGTAAGTAAAAGATCTCTACCTGCCATGGAATTACCATTCTTATCCACAGCAATATAGTCTATTGCCACTTCTTGGTTACGGTTTATAGCGCCATCATTAGAACGTTTGATACCAACATAATGTGAATAGGGGTGAATAATAGCACTTTGGGAAGCCGTAACCGCTCTACCACCCGGTTCATTTACACTTGCTGTAAATATGCCATTTAATAGTGAAGGTGCTTTAACTTTTTCAGGTAGTATCACCTGATATATGACTTTGCCTTCATCATTAGTTTTAGATTCTTTCAAATTCATCCGTTGTTTCTCAAAACGAGCAGTACTTGAGAAATGGAATGAACGCCATTTTTCTGGTGGTACATAAGGAACTGTTTCAAGCATATAGTATGCGGTAACTTTTCGGTTTGTAGCAGGTGGACCAAACAAGTTAACAGCAGTTACCTCCATACCTACCTCATCACCTATGTCATACTCTGGTTTATCTGTAGAGACAATCACCTTCATACGGTCAGGCATAAATTCTTCAACTTGGAATCGACCGCGTCCAATTTCTTTATCAGCCACTTTCATCTTGGCGATATACCCACCAGTTTGTGCATATGGAGGTAAAGTCAATTCCACCTCACATCCACCGTGTTTGTCAGTATTTTTCTGAAATTCTCTTATTGTTCTTCCATCTGGTGCGGTAACCTCAATATGGGTCGGAAGAATAGGTGGTGTCAAATTATCTTTTCCACGGACTATACCTGCGATATCTACTCTTTCTCCAGGACGATACACACCTCTACTTGTATATAGAAATGCATCATATCCGGTTTCTAAGTATTCTGTACCACCGACATTGAAATCACCAGTAGAAAGTTGGTGTCGGTTAAGTTGTATGAAAGATATATCTTCACCTTTTTCCACTGTTAGCATAAAAGGTGTAAACCCTTCGGTTTTTTGATCAACAGAGGAGAATTTAACGAAACCTTGCCAATTTGTTTTACCGGTTAGTAATGTCTGGTTGTTATCACTGATAAGTTTAATTGTTGCTTGTGATACAGGTTTTAGGTTGGAAAGGGAATTGACCCATACCCATAATTCATCCCCTGCTCTCTTTGATATAATACCCAGGTCCGTAAGCATTACCCATTGGGTGGCACGAGGTCTATAGTTATGAGGGTGTCTGGCAGTGACTTTAAAGATACCAGTATATCTATCATCAAGATATTTCCCTATATCAATAGGGGTTTTTACCTCTTCATTCAGTTTTGATGTAATTGAGAGACTACCGGAATGAATAGGTTTTCCTAAACCGCTTGTATATGTACTCCAATTACTGAGTTTAGATGCATATATAAGATTGTTAGCAAATACCTTTTCAATTTGAAGGTTGACATTCTGTATATTTATTGTCGCTAATCCGAGATTCATGTTTTGGTTTCGAGTTAAGAAAAACCCATTTCCGACAAAACGAATCTGCGGAGGTACATCTGGTATGGTAAGTGTTTTTGAATAAGGTTTCTTTAATATGGATCCGTCAGGTGCAGCTAATCCTTCCTGTATGCTGACTTTATATTTACTGCGACGTTGAAAATCACCATAAATATCAATACCATTATAACGTTGGATAATCTGTGTTTCTAACTCGGGGTCAATTTGAATGTATGGTTGGATGGTGTCAACAGGTACATTCGAACTAAATCGAAGTCGTATATGAGGACTCCCAGAATATTCATCTACATTTGCATATGTAACTCTAAGTCTATCCCTTCCAGCCAAGGTTAATGTCCGCATACTTGCCTGCTTCAATCCAATTTTTCCACCGATACAATTAAATCCTTTATCAATTTGTACCTTTAGAGATTGATTTCCAAGCAGCCGTGGAATTTCTTCAGTCTCAATTGATATCTCTTTCGCGATTCCACTTTCTGGTTGAAGTGTATAAGGTAACAGAACATTATCTTGAAGTTTCAGAGATAGATTTGAGCGTAAATCGGCAATATTAACAGGATAGTTAAAGGCTAACTTCCCTATAACTTTGGCATGTGTCTTGGTATATTTAAATTCGAGATTTTTCTTTTCAATACGGAATGGTTCTGTCAAAAAAGTGAATTTTCTGTTACCAGTAATGACAAAACCCAGTGAACTTTGATGCAATTTTGGTGAGAGTACGACGGTATAACTTGCGGATGGTGCTAAAGGACTTTCCAAAAAGTAGCGTATTGTATCACGCTTAATCCAACGGGTTACTCCTTTAACAGTAGGTGTAAATTGAACTGCCTGACTTGGCAATTCGGTGTTAACCAGTGAATTATCTATAACAGGTTCGGAAAATGTAAATGTAAAGTCTACCCATTGAAGGACTTTTTCACCCTTTGGTGTGAAAGATTTGACATGGACACGGGTTTTTGAACCTGAGGACAGACTATGAATATATAGAGAACCTATTATCAATAAAAGCAAAGAGAGTATTCCAACAACGCCTATGTATAATTGTTTAGTTTTCATCGTTAAGTCTCCTAAGCGTCCAATAAACTGAAACTTGAAGTCTATTAATTATTACAGAAAAAATCTACATTGAATGTGTAAATATTATTAATTGATATGAAAATCCGTTCTTCTATTGTGTATGATACTAAAAATTCAAATGATATCTATTTGACGTTCATAATTCATTTGATAACTTGCTATCAAGTTATTCCTTTGTGTTGCTATGAGCAAATTCCGTGCCAATATTTAGTACATCTATATGATCTCCATAATATGGCTACTAATTTCAGTATAACTATGACAGTATATCTTTAGAAATACCATCATTTATTACATCAAGTTGAGAATGAATAAACAATTGGAGTATGTATGGTGACAGTATTAATTCTATTAGAAGGACAATCTCGCTTAAAGCGACCTTTAAGCGAGATTGTGTGGTGGAAATGTAGGTAATTAATAGATTATACTAAGAATCGGGTAGATTAGTAAGAAAATACTATCATGTGTAAAAAATAACACACTCTATTATATTTTTACTAACATGAAAGTGTATGATACTTCCTTACGAATTTTAGTATTAGGTTTTGGAAGGAAGGTTTTCCAAACCACGACGAATTCACGGAGAATGTTTTTATGTCATTCATACCGTTGATTTCTTGATTATCGGAATCGAAGTGGATTCCACGAACCGAATTCATAGTATTCTCATTACATTTATTGTAAATTAGAACCAGAAATGAGACATTAGAATGAGTTGATTCGTACCTTCGAGTTGACGTAATTCACTTTTACTGGCGATCTTCTCATCTGGTAAGCGATCATTATTAGGCAGGTTTGCCCAGTAAAATAGTGAAATAGCACCGTTTTCCATAAAATTGTATTTGGCAGTAAATGTAATTCGCTTACCTGCATCACCTAATACCATTCTATCAGGATCAAATAAACCGTAACGACCAGATAGAGATAACTGGGGAAAGAGTCGGTATTTTGCCCCGAAGTAATACCCTTTAGAATCCACAGTATCATCTGCAAAGGACAGTACTTCACCACTATTGCCAAAATTGAATTCCCCTTCTAAGCTAAGATCACCGAATGAGGCAGTCAAAAAAGCACCGATTATTCGTTCCCACTCTTCATCAGGTTTCTCTAACATACATGAGATACCTGCACGGATTGGACCAAGTTGTCCACCAAAAGTCCCAAGAGAACCATTGGCGATGTTATTCCCGGCATTGAAAAATGCTGCATTGTAGAATATTTTTCCATAACTACCGCCTGCCTCAAGTCCAACATCACGTTTATTTGAACCCAGACCGTAACCTTCTCTTACGAGTATATTATGATCTTTCTGTTTAATGCCGAATGGAAGTCGAAATTGTCCAACTCTTACATAAAGATGTTTAGGAATCGCATCAACCGTTGCAAATGCATTCAATGTCGTACCAACATTATTCGATACTGTTAACCGGACGTGTTCGGATGCCTGTGCATTGAAGGTTGCTTCTGCTTGCATAAGGAAGAATCTATCAACAGAAGAATGACATGAGGAACATCCTGCTACTGTTCCTTCCTCTTCATCAACATGGATAGTCTTGATAAATGCTGTTTGAAGATCGAGTGAAGTGGTAATTTGTTTGATTAACTCTTTTGTTTCTTCTGTCACTGCCTCCATATCAAAGTCTTCTGGGAATTCAAAATAGTTTTCTTCGAAGATCTCACCAACCCGATTTCGAGGTCCGCCACCCGCAGGATCAATATGACAGAAAGTGCAATCCTTATCTAATTCTGCTGCAAATTCTGGTCTGGCTTCGGCAGAGTTGATTATGAGTATGCTAAACGATACAATTGATATAAATGTCAATATCAACAATCTTTGTATATTGAGTTTGTTTATATTTCTTCGTAGAACAGGTATATTTAATTGGGTAGAATAAAAATCCATAGGTTTACTCCTTATAATGCCAAATAGGTAAGGCTTATTCCAATCTATAGTTGATATCAATCAAGTTCAGTAAAAACATAGTCCATATTTTTAACTCTGGCATGACAACCCCAACATATACGGTCCTGAGCTAAGATTGTAAAATCATCATCAGGTGCATCCCTTGTGTATTCAATAAATTTCCAATCGTTATTATCAGGATCGCTTCCAACATCTTTACGCATAATAGCAATCAGACCGATGAAGTCTTTATTAGGTCTGGTGGCTTCTTTTACAACGATACTTCCATCTGGATATGGAAATGTCTGTGTTCCATCCGGTGCAATTGCCTCTCGGTCTTGATTAACGTAGACATTTTTTGTGCCGTTATGTGGATCCCCACCCGGGACAGGTGGAATTGGTTCTGCATTTAATTTAAGCCATTTCTCATAACCTGCGACATAGTCAGGCAGTCCGGGTAGTGCAGCAATTGTTTCTTCAGGTTGTTGAACTTCTTGGTTATTTTCTTGATTATCAGTTTCCTGGACAAGTTCCTCTATCTGCTGTTCTTCCACACAGGAAGTGAACAAAATTCCAGCAAATAAAACTGACATAATACACAGTATTGTTTTTGTGAGTTCGGGAGTATGTTTTTGTGTATTCATGTTTTTCTCCTTATATGAATATAATTTTAGTATATATTAAACTTGTAAGCTATACAATACATTAATTCATCAGTAGTTGGTAAAATATAAAACAACTAAATACTTTGTGGAATAATTTCCAGTCGTACAGATTGGATTGAAGAATATAAAATCCACTTTACTTATGTGACACATAACGACAAAAAGGTCATATCATATTACATTCTATTTTTTTATACCAAAATGACTTGAATTGTTGTAATATTATCATCTGTTATTGTAGTTTTACGTGAATTCGGTAAAAGTAAATTGAAACATGTGAATAAAGGAGAATTGGATGCTTAGAAACTTGTTTAAAGGTGGTGATAAGAAGACTGATGAACCAAAGGACACGATTCAGGATGATCAACTGGAGACAAATGAGAAAGAGAATTGGTTCAATCGTCTGAAATCCAGTTTGACGAAGACCCGAAATAATTTAATGTCTCAACTTTCTGGATTACTTCGGGTCGGTAGGAAGATTGACGAATATCTGATGGATGAAATTGAAGAGATATTAATCCAAGCTGACGTAGGGGTTGATACGACTCTCAAATTGATGGATAATGTACGAGAGACAGTAAAATCTCAAGGATTAGGTGATTCCTCTGAGTTAGAAACAGTCATTAGAGATGAAATACGTAATCTCCTTGGGGAAGATACCCCTTTAGTGCTTGAAGGAGAGGGACCTTATACGATTTTGGTTCTTGGTGTAAATGGTGCTGGAAAAACTACAACTATTGGGAAACTTGCCAGTAGGTTTAACACTGATGGGTACCGTGTTCTTGTCGCAGCAGGAGACACTTTTCGTGCAGCTGCAGAAGATCAATTGGAAATATGGTGTGAACGTGCTGGAGTTGAATTAATTCGCGGTGGCGAAAATGCAGAACCTGCTTCTGTAGTTTTTGATGCAATACATGCAGCAAAACATCGTCAAGCAGATGTATTAATAGTTGATACAGCAGGAAGATTACATACTAAAAAACCTTTGATGGATGAGTTGTCAAAAATCGGACGAGTTATGGCACAAGCACATACAGGGGCTCCCCATGAAGTACTTCTTGTAATTGATGGTACCGTCGGACAAAATGCCTTAATACAGGCGAAGGTTTTTAATGAAGCTGTTCCTATCACGGGTGTGGCAGTCACTAAACTTGACGGAACTGCAAAAGGTGGGATAATACTTGGAGTGAAATCTGAATTGGGAGCACCAGTTAAACTAATCGGAATTGGAGAGAAACTCGACGACCTCAGAGATTTTGTGGGAACCGATTTTGTTGAAGCACTTTTTGCTTTTGAAGAAGAATCAGAGATAAATCCTACAGCCTAACCCTATAGTATATTCAATACGGTTGGCTGTAGGATATGTAAGCAGTTAATGTAGAGGACAATCTTAATCTACCTTATAGGTCTTGTTCTATGGGGCATCTCCATCTTTAAGATAGGACTGTAAGTGTTTCCGTAGATTGCGATGAGCATGGAATAGATGAGCTTTGACAGTGCCATCAGATCTACCAACCGCGGTAGCGATATCTCTCAGTGAGAGACCATCCCAGTGACGTAAGATGAAAATCTTACGTTGTTTCGGTGGCAGTTGACGAATTGCCTTTCGGATTTGAAGTCTGAGCTCCTTATTCTCAACTGCTTTGGCAGGTGAATCTAACCGTAGGTCTGGGAAATTCGCCATCGGTAATTCCTCGGATTCATCGGAATCATATACCATTACTTCCGAACGCGATTTTTTACGTAAAAAATCTATGCACAGGTTGACAGTGATTTTGTAAAGCCAACTATAGAACTGGCATTGACTCTTGAAGTTACCCAAGCCTTGGTAAGCACGGATAAATGCATCTTGTGTAATATCAAGGGCATCTTCATGGTTAGGAACAAAACGCAGCACTAACCGATAAGTTCGTTTTTGATAACGAGTAAAAAGCGTATCAAATACTGCCGTATCACCACTTTGAAATTGTTCTATCAGTTGAGCATCATCATTACAACTTGGAGGAATACTTTCGGGGCTTTGGGACTGCATGGTCTCCTCTTATATGTCATTGACTGAACAGAAAGTCAGTCGTTAGTTATAGAATAGAAGTCACCGATTTGACTGTTTTTGTACACAATGAAACCATTCTCTGTATCTGCGGCTATCTTTAACCATCTGTTGAAGGAGGGAAAATTCCTCATCTTCTTCAGTACAAGGTGCATCAGCCAGTAATGCCAACAACTCTTCATATACGATTTTATCTTCATCTACTAATGCTGAAAGAAGACTATCGAAGTTCTCTCCCATACCGAGGAGTGAAAATAATTGGTTCGTATGCCGTAATTCTTCTGAGGCAGCTTGGTTTAGGTACGCAGCGAGTTCATGTTCATTTCGTTTCTCTGCGATTCGAGCGAGAATTAACCGCATCCCAACGAGTTTGAGTTTGGCTTGAGCGAGTTCGTCAAGTCCCGTTTCAAATTTCTCACGTAGATGATCCGCATCACGCGGGTGCAACTGGGAATAACTTGGCCAAACGGGTTTTGCCATTACCTGTTTCAATCTCTTTAGGCTTTCTATAAGGTTTTCTTGTTCTTCTGGGGACAACTGACCAAAAGTGTGTTCCCAGAAGTCTTCTGCCTGTTTTACACCTTCGCTAAAAAGTTCCTGAGATTGCGGGGTTAGTTGAATTCGTGCTCTTCTCCTATCTTCATCACACTTACGACGGATAACCCAACCTTGACGTTCTAATCTGTTGACTAAACCAGAAACTGTATTGTGAGCAAGACCGAGATGTTCACCCAACTCACTTACATACATACCGGATTCACGACCATACCAATGCAGGTGCTGTAAGGCGTTAAATTGGACAATTGTAAGACGATTCGGAACTAAATCCTGAATAAACCGGGATTTGGTTGATGCTTGGGCATGACGCATCACACGCATTACAACATCAATTTCTTGGTTGAATTCACGGTTTTTAGACATATTTCTAAATTACGTCCTATATAAGAGGTAGATCCGTCGTATACGACATAATTATAGTGGTGAATTTAGGCTATGTCAAATTAAAATGGGGTTTAAATACAGAATTAGTGGGAATTTAGGAGAGTTTAATTACTACCAACCAAACGTTGTGCTTTCATTTTTCGCTTGGATTTAGTCTTTGTGCGTTTATTATTTGTAGGTTTCTCTACTATTTTCTCTGGTTCAATCTCTTCGGACTGTAAACTTTCTTCTTGTTGTTCTGCTTCATATTCAGCATAAGTTCCATCAAAGAATCGGGTGGTAACTCCCTCTTTAGTACTCTCAAATATCAACATCTTAGTGGCTAAACTATTTAACAAATACCGATCGTGTGAAATGATGAAGAGAGTGGCAGGATAATTTGAAAGAGCATTTTCAAGCGCTTCACGAGCAGGGATATCCAAATGGTTTGTTGGTTCATCAAGGAGAAGTACATTTGCCTTTTCCAGTAGTAACTTAGCCAACTGGACACGACTTTGTTCGCCTCCGCTTAAGTTTCGGATCTGTTTAAATACATCGTCACCGGAAAATAGAAACCTTGCTAAGAAACCCCGAACTTGTGTCTGTGTGTAATCAGGACAAAGTTCCCAAATTTCTTCAAGGATTTCTTTGTTGAGATTCAGCCCTTCTAATTCTTGTGTATAATACCCAAATTTAAGTGTAGGTCCCACCCAGAGCTCACCCTCTGTTAGTTGTTCTTCTCCTAAAATCATACGGAAGAACGTAGTCTTTCCAACACCATTCGGACCGAGAATACCTACCACATCCCCACGAGATACCTCAAATGTTAGATCTGTGAATAGAACTTTATCATCAAACTGTTTGCTAACATTATGGCAACGAATGATATCATCTCCACCCCGCGTCTCTGTAGAAAAATTTAGCTTCAACGAAGGGGAATCGGTACTCGGTTTTTCGACTTTTTCCATTCTATCTAATCTTTTCAATCGTCCTTGTGCTTCACGAGTTCGTTGACCGGCTATGTTCCGTTCGATGAATTCAGATTCCTTAGCAATAAAATCCTGATGAATTTTGAATGTTCTTTCCTCAACTAATCTCTCTACGCCTTTTATTTCACAGTATTTGGAGTAATTCCCTCTGTAAATCTTGATTTGATGCTGGTTCAATTCCCATACTTTGCTGACAACATTATCTAAGAAATACCTATCGTGGGATACAACAAGAACTGCCCCTTTATACTCTGTATTAATATAATTTTCCAACCATTCAATTCCATTAATATCGAGATGATTTGTCGGTTCATCCAGGAGTAGTAGGTCAGGATCTTCGAGTAACAGTTTGCCAAGTGTGGCACGACTTTTCTGTCCACCGCTAAGTACGCTAACCGGTAGGTTGAAATCCTGTACACTAAAACCTAATCCACCTAAAACACGATTAATCTGATGTTCATAGTCATAACCCCCTAATCGGTCATGTTGATCTTGGAGACGAGAATACTGTTGTAAAAGTTGCGGAGTTTCCTGAGATTCCATCTGTTCTGCAAGCTCAAGCATCTGATCCTCAAGTACCAGTCTATCCGCAAAAACCTTAAGCATTTCCTGTCGGAGTGTGCATTCGTGTTCTAATTCTGGTTCTTGGCTCAGGTAACCAACACGCATTCCTTTTGCTTGTATGACATTCCCTTTGAAATCCGTGAGTATACCACACATAATCTTCAGTAACGTTGTCTTACCGCACCCATTTCGTCCGATCAAACCTAAACGATCCCCAGGTGCAATCGAGATTGAAATATCATCCAAAATTATATCTGGATCATACATTTTCGTTACATTTTGTAATTCTACTAATGACATTATTTTCTCTTAAAATCTATATAGTCAGTGTGGTAATGAAACCACAAGTAATGTTCTCATGATTAATTGTAGGTGTTCAAAGTCTGCCAATTAGAACTGCGAAGAATCATCTCTTGATACTTGTCAGCACTATTCTTATCGGGTCGTCGTATGTTAAATTGTCTAAATCGCCAGAAAGCTATTGAAAGGGCTGCAAAGTGAACATAGGAATCTATACCTTTATATTCATCATCAGAAATCGGACGAGTCGCATTATATGAATCCAAGAAACTGTGCACCAGTCCTACTTCTAATTGATGATTCTCAGTGTAGCAACACCCTATAATTGTCATAGCAATATCAATTAGCAATGTATCGTGACACCCCTCTTCAAAATCAATGATAGAGACCATTTTTTCACCTTCAAAAAGTGTATTATCTAAGAACAGATCCCCATGTAACAGACCTGTTGGGAGCGGTTTTTCCAATTCTGGTATCATCCATTCGAGTTCTGATTCTAACCATAATGAAAATGGGTGTTCCTTAAAGTCTGTCTCTTCTACCTCCTTAATAAATGGAACTATTTGCGATATTCCCATTGGGAAACGTGGCAGTTCCATAAGCGGTGATATCCGATGCAGCCTTCCTAACGCTTCTCCGATTTGCTTTAACACACATTGTGATGGTTTTGGAGTCGCTCCATTCAAAAAAGGGTAAATTATCACACGGTAATCTTGCGATAGATGGAGAGATTCTCCATTTTTCTGTGGAATAGGATATGGTGTAGGGTAACCATGTTCTTGAAGATGTTCTAACAGAGAAATTTGTAACTGAAGTTCATCTGTTGTCTTCTCATCACATATTTTCAGTAGAAAAACACCCTTTGAAGTCATCAGCTTAAAGTTGCTATTTCCATATCCTTCTGACATCTCTTGGAGTTCTGTTGGTACGCCAATTGCGTAATGTGAAACTATGTTGGCAACTTCAGTTAATGAGAGAGTGGTATATTGTGCCATGTAATAATGGAGATTACTGTTTCGGTTCGGTAGCGTGTATTAATTCTTTGTATTCTGGTAGGTTACGAATTCTGTCAAATGCAGGTTCTATTTTTGCAGAAGCAAGAGATGCCTTATCTAACCGAATAGCTTCCCTTAGAGAAATAATAGCCTTTTCTATATCTTTTCCATTTGTTTCATCTGCTTGAATGGAATAACCGATGGCAAGGTTATAATATGCTTTTGCAAAATTCGGATCTAACTGTGTTGCACGTTCCCAGGCAATGATTGCCTCATATAGTTCACCCATATTCCCATACACTGAACCCAGATTGTAGTATGGCAGTGCCCATCCCGGTTCATTCTGAATTGCCAATTTGAACTCAGAAATAGCTTGTACATGGTCACCATTCTTCGCAGAAGTAAGTCCCCAGTTATAATGGGATTGTGCGACCTCGTTCGGTTCTTGAGCGTTCGTCTTTTCGGAATATGGAATAGTATTCAGTCCACATCCAAGTGTTATACAAAATGCACAGAATAATATAAGTGTTTTCATAGATTAATCCTCATTTTCTCTTACAATACTATACCTTATTCTATAGCATTGAGTCAATATATACGAGATTTATGATGTGCAAATTTTGCTATTTATCTAAAATACACAGTTCTATGAAAGCTTAATGTCAAATATTTCAACAATAAACACCAAATAAAGACCTTCTTGTTGACTACCCTATGGTATAATTACGCACCAAAATTATGGATAAGGAGGTAGTTATTCTTTGTCCACAATTGAATTTAGAATAGGGAGAAGTGTACCCATAGTCGGTATATCGCGAAATATAAAACCATAGTGTGAGAAATAGGTTGATGTCGCCAATGCCTCTGCAATCGTAGCGTTTTTCTCTAATTCCTTAGATACTCCGATGATGAGTGGTATATCCGTCTTACTCGATAGTGTATTCAGTCTGATAAGTAGATGTCCTTGGTGCCATGGGTGGAATAACTCAATGGCTACTTCTGCACCGCTACTGTGGATTAACTGATAATCTGGAAAACAGTAGGTGTCACCGGGTAATGGGTAGAATTGACTTCCAGGTTGGATCTGCCACTCATCAGTCTTGTTCTGAAGCATTTGCTGAAAATGCTGAATGTCTTCTGGTATATATGCAAGAAATTGTTGTGAAATCGGTTTTATTCCGCATGAGTCATCAAGAGACAACTGAGAGGCACGTTTATTTCTAAACTGAATTTCTGCAGTGAGTTCCCACTTTTGCTGATGGAGAACAGCAACAAAGAAGTTTGCCAGATTCATTCCATACCGTTTTGTCTTGTAAAATAGGTTCAATGGACCATCGACTGTAATCTGGAATATATCTCCTGAATCGATTTTTTCTTTTCGGATGGTTGATAAAAGTTGGTGAAAACGGAGATACTTAAACAATTGACGGAGTTCGCCTGTCATCGAATCAGTAAGTCTGAGTGTAAGAGAATTACAATGCAACAAAAGACCCTGTACCTGCGCGGTATTGTAGCGATGCAATAGGTGCTCCGGAGAAATACTTCTAAATGACAGAACTGGTTGACAACTCGGTAAATCGGCATATAGTTGATCAGGCAATCCTATATCTGATAATTCTGCATCGTTAGCAATTAACCCAAGAACCCTTTGCTGGTATTCAGCATAATCTTGAAATTGTTCTTGTGAGAGAATACGACTCGTCTCAGTGAAGAGTTTGTTCCGATATGCTATCAGTTCTTCATTTGGTGCTGTATCAAATTCTGTGCGATCTACCAGTAGCTTTTCGAATCCCCGTAAAATTATAGGTGACTCCGATGTGCCATCAATAACATCCTTGCTTTCCTGTAAGAGTGTCGACTTTGTATTGTCAACCGCATTTTCAAATACCGTGATTAATTGTTCTGCAACCTTCAGTAATTTGGCATTCGTTGGATCAACAAATTGTGGGTAGATTTGTCCTTTTTGTATTTTATATTGGAGTAGGTCTTTAGTAAGCATAATCGGTTGATAGGTCTATTTTCTTTGATAAGCGTTATGTTGTCTACGTCGTTTATTGACATAATGTTCACCAGTCTGTTTTGAAACGAGTTCGTAGAGGACAGCTTGTTTCCCTTCTTTTTTTCGTAGGATACGTCCTAAGCGTTGTACATGTTCTCTAATACTCCCACTTCCAGATACAATTATGGCTACGTTTGCTTCAGGCACATCCACCCCTTCATTTAACACTTTTGAAGTGACTAAGATAGAATAACTTCCCTCACGGAATCCGTTTAGAAAAGATGTTCTTTCTTTCTGTTTTGTCTGATGTGTTAGGACAGGTAAAAAGAATCGAGTACCAAGGTCGTATGCAGTATCGTTATCTTGTGTGAATATAATAATCCGATCTCCACGATGTCGCTGAATTAGTTTCCACACCCATTCCTGTTTTGCTTTTGAAGCGAAGCTCAGTTGTTTTTGTGTCCGATATGCTTTGAATGCTACTCGTCCTTCATCGGATTGTGAGGTCTTCCACAGAAAATTCCTCCATCCGCTTGATGTTCCCATATTGATATTCGCTTTCCTAAGAAAGTCTAAATATGTTCTTCGTGCTTCAAGATATTGTATGCGTTCTGTGTCTTCCATATCTATAGCCATTGTAACAACACGATAAGGGGCAAGCGTGTCTCCTGATAGATCCTGTACCTTTGCTTCATAACAACATTCACCGACAAGTTCATAGAGCCTATTTTCCTTGCCATCCACACGATCTGGTGTTGCCGATAAACCTAAACGAAAAGGTGCAATGCTGCTAATAGCCGCATATTGATACTGATCACCTGGAAGATGATGGCATTCATCGTAGATAGCAAACCCGAACTGATTACCATAATATGGGGCATGCATGACTGCAGATTGATAGGTAGTTACAGTGAGATCCCTCAATTCGTGATGTCCACCCCCATATAAGCCAACTTCATGTCCAAAGTGTTCTTTTAGTACATCATACCACTGATGCATCAGATCTATTGTTGGGACATGCACAAGGGTAGGTCGTTGTGTATCTTCAATCAGAAGAATAGCAATGAAGGTTTTACCTGCCCCTGTAGGAAGACTAATTACGCCACGTTTGTTGTTAGCATGCCATGCATCAATGGCTTCAGACTGGTAAGGATACGGTGTTAAGGAGTTCTGATTTGAGAAGGTTTTGACAGTGAATTGACGGGCAGAATCGGTATAGGGGATATTATGAGCACGAAGCTGCGAAACTATATGACGATAACGATAAGCAGGAGCACGGTATGTGAGGGTACGTTTGTCCCAAAGGATATCTGGTAAATGTGATTGGATTTCCTCTGAGACGTTTTGTAGGATAAGGGTACCTTTATCAAAGTCAATTGTTGTCTGTTCCATAAGAATGTATGTAAGAATCTCGTTTATGTACTGATTCACATCTTATATTATAACGTGAAATTGAAGTAAGAGAATTCAACTATTTATTGAAGAAAATCTCAACCCATTATAGGTACGGTTTTCGGAGGAATTTCCTGGGAATGTCTAAATGCCCATCATTTTTTCATTTCCTGAATTGATGGATTTGACGGTGTTTCACCCCAATGATTTTAATATTGCTCATACCGATCTCACGGTAGTATGGAAATTTAATCCTATTCACATCCCTTGCTTTCAAGGCATAAGCGTGATAAGATTATGCTATCTTGTAGAATAAATTGAAAGAGGTTTAGAACCAGTGCCGAAACTCATGATTATGCCACCCCAGAATTCCCAACTACAATCTTGGGCAGAGACGATTAAAAAGGAAATACCTGATTATAATATTCTCTTACCAAAAACAGATGGTGAGGTAAGCGAGCATCTTCCAGATACAGATGCAGTTTACGGTTGGGTATCACCAGAAAAGTTGCCATTAGCTAAGAATATGCGGTGGCTACAAAGTCCCGCTGCTGGACCAGCACCCGGTTTCTATTATCCTGAACTGATTGAACATCCTGTGGTTGTATGCAATCCACGTGGGATTTACAATGACCATATTGCCCAACATATCCTTATGTTTGTACTCACACTTGCCCGAGGCTTACCCTCTTATTTTGACGCGCAGCGTGCTGGAATTTGGGATAGTAATGCTCGAAAAAGTGAATATATAGATCTCGCTGAAGCAACTGCCTTGATTGTTGGTGTGGGTGGTATCGGTCATGAAACTGCCAAATTATGTACAACATTTGGAATGAGAGTTATAGGAGTCGACCACAGATGGGAACATATCATTCCTGATATAGAAAAACATGAACCAGAAAAATTGGACACTCTTCTACCATTCGCTGACTTTGTAATAGTGACTACTCCTCACACACCAGAAACAGAAGGAATGTGGAACAGAGATCGGTTTAGACTTATGAAAGAAACGGCATATTTCATCAATATCGGTCGTGGTAAAACGACGAAACTTGATGATCTTGTTGATGCTCTTGAAAAAGGAATGATTGCTGGATGTGGTTTAGATGTGTTTGAAGTTGAGCCTTTACCTGCCGACAGTCCGTTATGGATAATGTCTAATGTTTTAATAACACCACATATTGCTGTTAAGGATGCGAAAAATATATCGGAACGCCATTTTGAAGTGTTTATCGAAAATGCGCGTCTCTTTGCTGAAGGAAAGCCATTAAAGAATGTTGTAGACAAAGCAATGTGGTATTAAATAAGACACTCGTTTTCTAATTCTAAGTAGTAAATTGCGCTATATTTGAAACACAATAAGGTATAGGCAATTTATCAATATTACACCTAAGTCTAAGTATAGATATGGAAACCCAGAGTGACGATTGGTGTATGTTAAATACTATTCTCTTGCTTGAAACCTTAGAGACGCGACAAGTCTATTTTATATGGTTTACACATTCATCATTTTGTGTTGGTATCAAAACCTAACCTAAGGTTGCTGTTCTCAATATAATCCTATCCTCTGTCCAATTATCACGATACCATGTGCATGCTTCAAAGGTATCATTAAGTGTCTCCATTCTCTGTTTTAACATCTCACGAAATTCATCTCGGATAGTTATTGCAGAAGGTTCATCAATCAGATTATTCTTCTGAAACGGGTCTGTTAAATTATCAAATAGTTTCTCACATCCATCTGGACGGTGAAGAGCGTATGTATGTTGTTTTGTTCTTAACGCTCGCCACTCATGTCCGTCTTCCCATTTTGCCGTACATCCCATTCCTTGCATAAACGCTGCATTTGGTTCATCAAATGACAGATTAAATGCTGCTGGACTCAGGTCTGTACCTTCTACATCTTCTGGAATTGGTAGTTCCATCATAGCCAGAAGAGTCGGCATGATATCTGGAGTATTCAGACATACATCAGTGGTATGTCCATTTGATATCTGATTATCCCACCGAATCAGAAACGGAATACGTACGGATTCCTCGTAGAATATGTTCTTTGCTTTACGTCCTTGGGCACCAAACATTTCGCCATGATCAGAGGTAAAGACAAAGATCGTATCATCGCTGAGTCTGAGATTCTCAACAGTCTTCATTAACCTTCCGATATTCCAATCAAGATTGGTTGTCATAGCATAATAGACACGCATCCATTCAGGTATCTTAGTCCGTTCAGCATCGGACATCATTGCCCATGTATCACCATACGGATCGTTTTCATCTCTATAATTGGGTGGTAACGAAAACTCAATATCACGGAACATATCATAATACTCTGCGGGTACATTGTTTTCATTCCAAGGATCGTGTGGTGTGCCGATAGATAAGAAAAGGGCAAACGGATCGTCTTCTTTCGAAGCACGTTCAAGATATTCGATTGCTAAATCCGTCTGTCCATCAGGTTCATACCCTTCGATTGTAATCTTCTCTGGACTATCTCTATGGTAATATGTGTCAAAATATGTATGATGAAAATTATATGCCGACCATTCCCCATCAAAACCGAGTCTGTAGGGTCCAGGAGGAATATAGGAATTTTGAGAATCGTGATGTTTACCCAATTGATTTGCCCACAGATGCCATTTTCCAATATAGTTTGTCCGATACCCATTTCGTTGTAGAACATGTCCGAAACAGTCATGATTTGGGTTCATACGTAGTTCATTAATCGCCATACCAGTGCTGCTGGCATATTTACCTGTGAATAGGGATGCGCGATAAGGTGCACACATCGGACTACCCGACACAGCATTGCAGAAATTTACCCCTTTCGTAGCAATATGGTCAATATTAGGTGTTAATGCTTTACTATCTCCCGCATAACCGCAGGATTGATATCGGAGCTGGTCGGCAAAGACATATATAAGATTAGGACGATTGTTAGATGAAGACATACTACTTCTTTCTTACTCGTAATAATGATATTTCATAACTGAAATTCAAGGTTTTATTTTTTTATTAACCAATCAAACTAAACATTTTATGAATATAAATCTATACCATATCTAATTTGTTAGGTAATGTACTTGAGTTATTCTAACAGATTACTCTATTCTCGTCTTGGTTAATCTACAGAACACGGATAACTACATCCTAACTCAAAATTTGACATCATGTCTACTTTTTATACAACCATACATCGAAACTGAGTAGGAGTCTATAGAATACATTTTAGTTGCAATTTGTCGTTAGATATGTTATTATAGTATAAGGTTAAGTCTGAATGCCTTGCTTGCAGGAGGACAGGCGAGTGGAAGTAACCGTTCTGGTACTAAATGCCAGTTATGAAGCAATTAATGTTTGCAATCTCAGACGTGCCTTGAAGATGGTTTTTAAAGGAACCGCTCAAACTGAGGAAGTGTCTGATTCAGAAATACAGTCACCATCAGCTGTTGTTAAAGTCCCGCATGTAATTCGTTTGGTAAACTATGTGCATGTTCCGCGCAGTGTAGTGAAGTTTTCTCGTAAAAACGTACTCGCAAGGGACCAGCACATGTGTCAGTATTGCAATAAAGAATATGCGGGGTCTTTGTTAACACTTGACCATGTTATTCCACTTTCGAAGGGTGGAAAAACCACGTGGGAAAATGTTGTGACTGCCTGTAAACGATGCAACAATAAAAAAGGTAATCAGATGCTTCATGAAACACAATTCAAGTTGAGACGCTTTCCGAAAACTCCATCAATTCTAACGTATTTGCAGCTGAATCGGCATTTTCGTGGCTACCATCCATCGTGGAAAAAGTATCTCTATATAAACTGAATTGCATCACATATATCGTTTGTATCTCTTGTCTGTTAATAATGACGAGACCAAAAAATATTGTGCAGATGAAAGGATGGTATAAATCTGAATTAGCCTAACAGTATGCCTTACCAAGCACATCCAGATAGGTTGAAAAAACATTGGGAATTCCAGAGAGTCTATAAATCCGGAAAAAAATACTGGGATGGTTATTTTGTTATATATATATATGCTACCCAGTTAGGTCAAGCACGTTTAGGAATTACCGTCAGTAAGAAAGTAGGTAAAAGTGTCCAGAGGAATAGAGTTAAAAGGCTAATTCGTGAGGTGTTCCGTTTATTAAAATCTGATCTACTTCCCAGTTATGATATTGTTGTTGTAGGTAGACCAGCAGCGTGTGAACTTACTGCATCGCAGGTAGACGAAAGTCTCTCTAAGCTCTTCCGTAAGGCTAAGATATTGGTTGCTTAAGTAAAAAGTTACATGTCTTACCAAATACTTACCGACTATTTGTAGTCAAAAAAATATACTCCCTACATTATAGGTAAGTCGGATTAATGGCTTGCTTAAACTTAATCCCAACATACATTAGAATACTATTTATGTAAAATGAAGCGATTATTTCTGTACGCTATCCGCGGTTATCGCCGTTTTATTTCCCCACTACTGCCTCCAACATGTCGTTTCCATCCGACTTGTTCACATTATGCACAACAAGCCTTTGAACAATATGGAACATTAAAAGGTATATGGTTAACCGTAAGACGGTTGGTAAAATGCCATCCTTATCATCCTGGGGGTTTTGACCCACTTAAATAAAAGATAATACAGTATTAATGAATCATAGTGTATGTATATTTGTATGACACTATAGATAATTGAGGAGCACATAATAGTAAATGGGATCACGTTATATTCTTGCACTCGTTCTAATGGTTGTAGTAATGATTGCCTGGAGTCTTATATTCGGTAATCGTTTTACCCCTGAGGAGAACGAATCCGAATTAAGCGAACAGACTACGTCAAACGGCACGCCTGATATACAACCTGGAGACATAGAAAATGGCATAAGTAGTACTGAAGATTCCTTCGAATCACAGGAAAAACCTGATGATCCGACTGTTCAAGTTCTCACAAATACATACCATATTACATTCAACGAAAAACTCGCAATAGCGAAAAGATGGGATTTAGTTGAAAAAAATGAAAATGGAGAATTACGATTTCCTGACAGATCAATCATAAATAATAATCTTGCTCTGAACCTGATTCCTGAAAACGCTTTGGACTGTTTGGCAATCCGCTTTGGAAATCCTGATCTTCAGAATGATTTACAACGTGCAAAGTGGGTTGCTGATAAGAATAACATACAACTTCACAACACAGAAGGTTCAGAAACCCTTACCTTCACAACAATAATTGGAAAACAACTAAAAGTTGATAAGATATTCAATTTTTATTCGAATGGGTATATCGTTGATCTGATATTAAGATTTGAGAATGTCACGACTGATTCTCAAACAATACAAATCGGTTCAAATTCACCAGTTAATGGCTATGAACTTCGATGGGGACGAGGTATAAATGCAGATCTACTTGTTCACGAAAAAAAGGCAGGAAAGCCGGGAAGACGCAGCACAAGAGAAGGAGCTAAAGCCTATATTGGGACCGGAAAACCTACACATGAATTAAAACCTGAAGTGGCATCAGCCACTGTACTTTGGGCAGGTCTGAATAGTCAATACTTTAGTGCATTAATGATTCCTGATCCTAACCTTCAGGCGACTTATAGACTTGATGCAACAATAACAAACCAAACACCTGATCCCCTTGTCGCTGCACCTGATCAAACTGCTGTCTTAAATATACCGACCTTCTTTCTTCAAGCTAATCAAAATGAATCCCATACATATCGTCTATATATCGGACCGAATGACGACGTACTGTTGAAACAAATTACAGCCCCTAATGATACAGAAACACCAATTAATGTATCTAAAGTAATAAGTTTTGGATTTTTTGGACCCTTATCATGGGGAATGCTCTGGTTTGTTAGGCAATTATATAAGCTCTTTGGGAACTATGGCGTGGCAATTATCTTATTGACTGCTTTAGTGAAGATCGTCTCTTTTCCACTTACACGTAAAGCGCATGTTTCTATGAAGAAAATGCAGGACTTACAGCCTCAATTAACCGAATTACGTGAGAAATTTCGGGATGATCCTCAAAAACTAAATAGAGCAACTATGCGTATCTATAAAGAGAATGGTGTGAATCCATTAGGGGGTTGTATTCCATGGTTACCACAACTCCCTATTTTTTGGGCACTTTTTTCTTTATTGGGAAGTGCGGTTGAATTCCGTGGTGCTCCTTTCCTCTTCTGGATTGATGATCTTTCTGCTCCAGATGTTCTGATAAGACTACCTTTTACAATTCCCTTAATATTCTTAGATATAGACGCAATTCGATTCTTACCTATATTAAATGGACTTACAACTTGGTTACAGCAGAAATTCGTAGGTGGTATGTCAGCAACACCTGCTACCAGTAATACTCAAGTAAAAATCATGCAATTCATGCCTCTTATTTTTGTATTCCTTTTTTATAACTGGGCTTCTGGATTTGTGTTATACTGGTTGTGTAATAATGTACTAACCGTTGCTCAACAGCAGATACAAACCCGATATTTCCATGATGGTGAATCCAAAAATGAGGTGAAACCATCAAAATAATTACTTGCTGAGTTTACCTTTCAAGAGTATAGTTTACCTTCGACAGATCATATTGAGGAATTCGCGAATTGAATATCTGAGTTTTCAACACGTTAAGGATACAACAATATGCAAAATTTCATTGAAACTGAAGCTGAAACTGTAGAAGAAGCAATTGAACTCGCACTATCAGAACTACAAGCTACGCGGGATGCCGTAAACATCATTATACTAAATGAACCAACGAAAGGTATACTTAGTTTCGGTGCAAAACCAGCGAAAGTTCGAGTTGCTCTTAAGGAAAATACCAGTTTTACTCCTGAATCTGTCCTGAAAGAAATCCTAACTCGAATCGGAATTGATGGTGAAATCGAATCTTCACAGATAGATGGGAGTCAACACCTAAAAATGATTACTGATTCTCCCGCTCTACTTATTGGTAAGCATGGACAGACACTTGACTCAATTGAACGCATTCTCAATTGTATTGTAAATAAAAATGCGCTCGTAAAGAAAAAGGTATTTGTTGACACAGAAGGATATAGAGAACGACGCGAGGAGTCCCTATCTGAACTTGCCCATCAAATTGCAAGTAAAGTTAAACGCACTCGACAGGATGTTGTCATGTCACCTATGTCTGCCAAAGATCGTCGTGTTATCCATCTTACCCTACAATCTGATGATACTGTTTCCACTTTTAGTCAAGGTGAAGGTGATTTTCGTCGTGTTGTAGTTTCAATTCAGAACGAAAATTGATTCTGAAAACTGTTTCAATTTATGGCTACATTATTCCTTATAGAACAGGATTAGAATATGAACATTGACGATACCATCGCTGCCATAGCAACACCGAAAGGGGAGGGTGGCATCGGTATTGTACGCGTCAGTGGTCCACTTGCCCTTCCTATTGCCAGTGAACTTTTTCGTCCATCCCGTAAAGTCCAGACAGAACAACTCCCTACTCATTCACTTACACACGGATATATAGTTGATAGGTCAACATCAGAAGAGATCATTGATGAAGTACTACTCGGTATAATGCGTGCCCCCCAAACCTATACAACTGAAGATATTGTTGAATTTAACTGCCACGGTGGTGTAGTGACGTTGTCTGCTGTGTTGGATTTAGTTGTAAAAGCAGGAGCAAGAACTGCTGAACCGGGTGAATTCACAAAAAGGGCATTCTTAAATGGTAGGTTAGACCTTGCACAGGCGGAAGCTGTCGCTGAACTTATCAGTTCTAAAACAGATTTAAGTCGTAAGATTGCGATTAAAGCTCTTGAGGGTAGACTATCGGAGCGCGTAAACATGATGAGTGATAGAATCGCATCACTTCTTGCTGAAATCGAGGCTTCAATTGATTTTCCAGAAGAGGACCTGGATTTCATGAAGATTGAGACGCAATTGACGAATATCCGTGAAATAAAGACTGATCTGGTAGAACTGCTGGAATCTGCAACAGAAGGTCGTATTATCAAAGACGGGATTAATGTTGCAATCTTGGGGAAACCGAATGTTGGTAAATCCAGTCTTTTTAATGTTCTTGTTAACACAGCACGAGCAATTGTTACGGATATACCGGGGACAACACGCGATACTATTGATGAATTGATTAATATAGACGGCATCCCGATTAACCTTGTGGATACTGCAGGAATCCGACATACTGATGATCCTGTTGAAAAAGAAGGTGTTCAAAGAAGTAGAGATGTCGTTAATAAAGCAGAATTTCTGCTTGTGATGTTTGATGCATCTGAATCCCTAAATGATGACGATATTCAACTATTACAGATAGCTAATTCACATCCTGCTATTCTAATCTTGAATAAGATAGATCTAAATAACGTAAGCAAACCTGAAGATTTAATTAATCACTGTCCAGATAGAAAGGTGGTTCAAACTGCCATTATTCAAGAAAAAGGTGTTGAACAACTAAAGACTACCATACATGAAGAATTACTCGGTAAGGATTTCACTCTCGGTGAATCCTCTATAATTAGCAATGTACGTCATCAAGATGCGTTACGTCATGCAAGAACTGCTATTGATAATGTTATAGAGAGTTTAGAAAATGATATGCCACCAGATCTGGTTTCCGTTGACCTGCGTATAGGTCTTGATGCCTTGGGTGATATTGTGGGGAAAACGACGACCGAGGACATCCTGGATCGTATTTTCTCACAATTCTGTGTTGGAAAGTAGGAGTGGAATTACATATTTACTTGGAAAGTAAGTCTAAAATACCTAAACTGTTTTATTCACCATTTAATCCAAGTATGACTATGGTGGAACTTACTACACCACTCTGGTTGCATGTATATACAGATATTTTACATATTCGTTGATTTCTCTTTAGTAAACAATTATCTTATTTTGGAGTTATACGCTTATATTATACAGGACTTACGCAGAAAGCGAATATTTGGATGAAAGGATGGAACCGCCATCCACACTATAAGTCTCAATTTAGCCCCTTTCCCAACATGGTAGGTTTGGTTTGGAACTGAACCGGATTTCTACCGATCTACCGGTAATGGGGATTTCTAAGGTTGTATGTAAAAATAATTCTAAAATCTAATGTAATTTTATTAATCAATGTGTCATATCGGTTGGATATATTCAACCAAAACTGCGAAAGTCCTATTTTTTATATGGTGCAGAATCCATAATCGGAGATTCACTTCTAATGCCAAAGTTCTGAAGTACAATCTCAAAACACTTTAACCTTGGTATTTTAAGTGTTTTATTAGACAGTTCAAGTCAGAATATGGTAATATATAGCACTTATTGAAATGGTGATTTTGAATGGTTAATATTCTTTAGCCATCAGTCGGGGAATTTTCCTGACAGTTTATTAAGAAGGAGAGAATTAATGTCTAATTCTGTTTTACAAAACAAATTCATCCTACTATCTACATTTGGCATACTCTTATTACTTTTAGTTTCAATTCAAGCTTATGCTGAAGAGGATAAGGTGGAATGGGGAACATCCATTGAAGAAGCACAATCCCAAGCTGCTGAAAGTGGTAAGCCGATAATGATGGACTTCTATACGGATTGGTGAGGTTACTGTAAGCGGCTGGATGCCGAAACATTTACAGATGCTAAGATTATTGCTCTTACAAAGAAGTTCATTCCTGTTAAGGTAAATCCCGAACATGATGATAAACCAATCAATAGACAAACAGGAAATAAATATGGTGTGACAGGTTATCCTGCAATCCTGTTCGTCAGTCCAGATGGAGGACTAATTAAACATCATAAAGGTTTTGCACCACCAAAACAATTTCTACCCGTTATAGAAGAGGCGATAAAATTAGAAGCAGATTTCCAAGAGAAATTGGCTAAGTTTGAAAATATGCCAGATGATTTACCTCTTAATCGAGAAATGGCAAAACTTTATCTGCAACGTTATCAAATTGAAAAAGCAGAACCAATCCTTGAGAAGATGCCTGATGATGTAGATCTTAACCGAGATTTTGCTATTTACTATCTGAGTCAGAATGAATTTGAGAAAGCAATTCTGATAAAAGAGAAGATGCCTGATGATATCATATTGAATTATGAATTCGTCAAAGTATATCTGAGCAAGAATCAATTTGGAGAGGCATTAATCATTAGTGATACGATTCTCGCGTTAGATCCTAAAAATGACTCTGGGATTCTTCCTGACATGCACTATGAAATCGCTTTAAGTCATGCACGCATGATACAGAGAAGTACGGAAGAACTAAGGCAAGGATATTTCGATATTGCTGTGACACACTTCCAAATGGTCATAGATAAGTATCCAGATAATATGCGGAATGAGGTTTCCCAACTCTACCTTGGTGTAACCTATTCACTTGTAGGTAAATACGATACATCAATTGAAGTCCTTGAGAAACTAATTAATCATACATCTGACGTAAATATAAAAAAACGGGCTGAAGAGAACTTAATTAGTATTAGGCAATCTGCAGCAGATGCTGCTGGAAATAATTAGCCTGTTAAGTCTTTTACTTCAGCAGGGGTGAGATATCTATACTGCCCCTGCTGAAGATTTCCTAACGATAAACTTCCAACACGTGTTCTTTTTAACCTTATCACTCTGTGACCTACCGCCTTAAACATTAACCTAACTTGTCGTTTTTTTCCTTCATGTATACTTATCCTTAACTTTGATATTTTTCCGTTTCTATTTCTCTTATCAGATATAGTTTCTGAAGTGGATAAATTCGCATCTAATAACTTAATCTTTGCTGGAGATGTTATACCTTTTTGGATTTTAACACCATTACGGAGCCGATCGAGAGAGCGGTTGTTTGGAACACCATTCACCCATGCAAGATAGGTTTTTTCTATTTCATGTCTCGGATGCATCATACGGTTTGCAAATTGTCCATCATTGGTAAACAGTAGAAGACCTTCAGTGTTTAAATCTAAACGACCCACTGGGTATATAGACTTAGGTAAGTCGGTAAGTAGATCCATTACTGTGGGACGTCCCCGTTCATCATGACGGGTGGTGATGTATCCAGCCGGTTTGTGTAACATGATATAAATTCGGTGTGTTAATGGCTTAACCAGTTTACCCTCGAATTCAATAGTATCTGTCTGCACCTTTATCGGATGTCCCGGTATGAATACCGTTGTACCATTGACAGTTACACGTCCTTCACGTATTGAACGTTTTACAGCACGTCGAGAAGCAACACCTGAAGTCGCAATGAATTTTTCTAATCGCACTTTTACCTACCAGAACTACGTTTCAATCTGCCAATTTCTTTCTGTGGCTATTCTTCGAAGTTCCCTGTCCGGATTCACTGCAACAGGATTACCGAATAATTCCAATTTATGTACATCAGAATGGTGATTACCGTAAGCGTATGACGAACTCAGGTCAAATCCATGGGTCGATGCAAGCTCTTGAGCAAGGGCTGCTTTGTTTTCAGCATAAGGATGCAAACCAATACGGTTCCCTGTGAATTTTCCTTCTGAAACCTCAAGTTTGTGTGCTACCATTATGTCAGTCTGAAAATGTTCATGAAATAGTTCAACTATAAACCACAATGAACCAGACATAAGGATGACTGTCCGTCCTTCATTACGATGAGTGTCTATGAGTGATGATATGTGAGGGGTTATGCTGCCACGTAATGAATTTACAAAGCATTCTTGAGCTAATTTAGATAGATGGTGTTCATCTAATCCTCGTAAATGCACTCTGCAAGATTTTGCTTTTGTATAGGATCTTACTTTCAAGAGATGTGAAACCCAAGCAAGGAGATTTGGTATTGGGATTTCTCCTTGATTTAGCAAATAGTTTAGAAAGACTTTCTCTGAAGATTTCCGTATGAGTGTACCATCAAGATCGAAAATTGCACATGTCTTTTCCATTATATCTCCTGCCCCAACGCTTCACGATAAGCTCTTACAGCGGCTTCCAACCCAATATAGAGTGCATCTGCCATCAGATGATGTCCAATAGAAACTTCTTGTAAACAAGGTAATTGCTGCAGTCGTGGGAGATTATCAAGATTAAGATCATGTCCAGCATTGACACCGAGACCGATGTTGAAAGCCCTTTCGGAAGCGTTTCTTAAGAAGACAAACTCACGGGAGATATGCATTTCAGTCTGTGCCTCGGCATAAGGTGCTGTATAGAGTTCAACTCTGTCCGCTCCAATGTCCAATGTCCTTGATATTTGATCAAGTTCGGTTCCACTAAATAAACTGACTCGGATTCCAGCATCCTTTAGTGATGAAATTATAGGTTTTAACATCTCTCCATCTTTTCTTATATCCCACACCGTGTGGCTTGTTATTTCACCACTGACAACTGGCACGAGGGTACACTGTGTCGGTTTAACATCCAGAACCATATCAATAAGTTCTGCGCGTGGATCACCTTCAATATTATATTCTATATTTTTGCCATTCTGGTCATTTATGTCTTTTAGGTGATGGGCAATTTCATACACATCCGTGGGTGTAATATGTCTTTGGTCTTCGCGAGGGTGTACAGTGATGCCTTGTGCTCCTGCTTCAATACAGGTGTCCACAGCAGTTAATACATTTGGCATATCACCGCCTCTTGAATTTCGCAATGTGGCGACTTTATTTACATTGACACTTAAAGCAATCATTCTTCTTTCCTATTGTATAATGATAAGTGATCATGAGTTAAGATACTAAGTTTTAAAAAGGTGCGGTTAGGAAACTATACAGGTATAGAGTGGAATTGACCAAGTATGTTCAATGAAATATTGTATTCATCTAAGATTCACAATAGATCGGTAAACTATATGGATGGAATTGGTTTTACTATGAGATGATTCACCTATGGAAAAATACCTAACTGTAAATAGGAATGAGCAATTTTGTCAATAGCATTGATGAATGCTGCTGCTCTACAGTCAACTTCAGGTGTTCCATATTGTAACCGGATTTCTCGTATCTCTTGATAGGCATTAATCATTGTATCTTGAAGTCCAGAATTGACTAAATCAGTTTCATCGGCACCGTGGACTGACTTCCTTTCGTTATCGGAAAACTGATAACCTGTGGCATTTTCAACAGCACGTAACATAGCATTGTATGTTCCCTCTTCAAAACGTTTACCAATTCTACCGAATCGAACATGAGAAAGATTACGAAGCCATTCGAAATAAGATACTGTTACACCGCCGGCATTTAGATAGGTATCTGGGATGATTAATGCTCCCATTTCTTTTAGAATAGTATGTGCTTTAAATGTTGTCGGTCCATTTGCTGCTTCTCCAATGATACGCGCCTTAATACGAGGAGCATTCTCTTCGGTTATCTGATTTTCTAAGGCTGCAGGGATTAATATATCACATTCTAATTCTAAACATTCATTTGGATTCTCGATATATATTGCGTCAGGGAAATTACAGATTGTACCATTTTCTAAATGGTAATCAGAGAGTTTTTCAATATCAATACCTTTTGGGTTATAGACGACTCCATCAATCTCAGATATTCCGATCACCACTGCATCCTTTTCAAACAGAAACTTGGCTGCATGGTAACCTACATTTCCAAAACCTTGAATTGCTACAGTCTTTCCTTGTATACCCGGTTCCAAACCGATTTGCTTCATATCTTCATCATAGGTGCATACCTCTTCCAGTCCGAAGACAACGCCACGACCTGTAGCCTCTTTTCTTCCTTCAATTCCATTTTGATCTATAGGCTTTCCTGTAACACATGCCATAGCATCCAATTTGTCAGGGGACATTGTAATATATGTGTCAAATATCCACGCCATTTCGTCTTCACTTGTGCCGAAGTCAGGGGCTGGAACATCTACCCCTGGACCTATATAGTTCTTCTGAATCAATTCGTATGTATACCGACGGGTGATACGTTCCAATTCAGTATCCGAATACTCGTTTCTATCGAGTTGGATACCCCCTTTAGCTCCACCAAATGGTAGGTCAACCAGGGCACATTTATAGGTCATTAAAGCGGCAAGTGCCATGATTTCATCTTCATTCACAAGCGTACTATAGCGGATTCCCCCTTTAGTTGGTAATTTATGGTGACTATGTTCAGCACGCCATCCGTGTAATGTCTCAATATCTCCATTATCGCGTTTGATGGGAAAGGTGAAATGACAGGAACTGTTACATATCTTGATTTGATCCAAGAGTCCTTGTGGATGATCTGTGAATTGGGCAGCATAGTCAAAATTCTCATTGACTTTCTGAAAAAAAGATAGATTCTCTGCCATTTCTTTCACCTTTATATAAACAAAATTGTTGAGACTGAATGAATTTGGATTATCTTATCAGAAGATCGTCAATGCATCTGTAGGCAAATGTCATTAACTTTGGCGAATGTACTTTTGTAATCTTGCATCGGCTTGTACTTCACCCACATATATGTCCCCATGTGAATCTAACCAAATACCGTGAGGACATGCCATAAATTCCCCCGGAACATCACTACCACGTTCACTACCCCATTGCGAAACAACTTCACCATCCAGCGTCATAATTGATACCCGTTGACCAAGTTCAGCTATATATACTAAATCATCCTCATCAATATAGATCGTATCGGGTTGCAATAAATCACCCCACTCCTCTATATATTCACCATCTAACGTAAAGAACTGTATACGATTATTTTCACGATCAGCAACCATGACGCGATTGCGGGGATCGATTCTAACACAATGTGGCAGGTCGAACTCTCCTGGACCTGTTCCGGGTTTTCCCCAAGATTTAATCAACTCTCCATCAGGTGAATATTTATGAATACGAGAATTCCCGTATCCATCACTAATATACATTTCACCATTAGGTCCGAGGGCAAAATCTGTTGGTAAGTTGAATGGTTCACCTTCTGCACCTGGTTCATCCATCGTCCCCAAAGTCATGAGCAATTCACCATCTGTTGTAAACTTCTGTACCACATGTGTTTCACGTTCAGTACAGTAGATATGATCATTTTCATCTATATAAATTCCATGTGCATCTTTAAGGATATCATCACCCCAGGATGTTAGGAAATTACCATCTCTGTCAAATACTACCATGGGGTGTTCACTACGACTGTAAACATAGACACGATCTTGTGAATCAACCGCAACTGCAGGAATCCACCCGAATTCCCATCCTTCCGGCAATGACCACCAATTTTCATGCACCGTATACTGATGTGTTCCTTGTCCAAAAATCATGAGTCTCTCCATATTTCAAATGAATTGTGTCATTTTAACAGATAGATTGCCATATTTCAAGGTTTTTAATATCTGCTTTACAGTTATTGGTGCTCAGTTCTTAAAAAGAAATGGAGATATAGATCGGGTGTAAAGTCAAGGATATACCGTCTTTATAGATATCAATACAGTTTAATGATTAATGCTCTTTCTACAAGATTTGGTTGAAAATTGGCTCGGAATCTGATAGAATGTATCTTAGATGAATGTGGATTCGTATTACTAAATAAAGAATTTCCTCAAAAGGATATCTATGCAAGAGCTTTATGATACACAACCTCCAGTTCCACCTTCAGGAGCTATACTTGTGGGTGTTAAATTACAAAATACCATGATGCATGAAACCGAGGAATCCCTTCAGGAATTACAACAATTAGCTGAAACTGCGGGGATTGAAGTTCTATGTGAGACAATTCAACCAAGAACTACACCGAATCCGAGATATTACATTGGTGAAGGAAAGGTTGAAGAGTTAAAGGGTGTGGTAAAAGAAGTTGAAGCGGATGTGATTATCTTTGATGATGAACTGTCTCCTGCCCAGACACGCAATATTGAGAATGAACTTGATGTAGCAACACTTGATAGGACAGGGTTAATTCTACAGGTGTTTGCACAACGGGCGTTGACGAGTGAAGCGAGATTACAGGTAAGTTTAGCTCAACTTGAATATGCACTACCACGTCTTACCCGGATGTGGACGCACCTTTCCCGTATGGCAACAGGCGGGGGAGGCGGTGGTGCTGGATCACTTCGTGGACCAGGTGAAACGCAGCTGGAAATGGACAGACGCTGGATTAGAAGGCAGATATCTCAGGTTAAAAAAGCATTAGAAACGGTTGAAAAACGAAGGCAAGTCCAACGACAAAATCGTTCAGATAAAATTAAGGTGTCTCTTGTCGGCTATACGAATGCAGGGAAATCAACCCTTTTCAATACACTGACCGGAGAAAAAGTGTTGGCTGAAGACAAACTGTTTGCTACATTAGATTCGACGACGCGCCGTGTCAGTCTACCCGTTGGAAATCAAGATATACTCCTTAGCGATACTGTCGGTTTTATCAAGAAGTTACCTCATCAACTTGTTGCAGCTTTTAAAGCTACTTTGGAAGAAGTTACAGAGGCAGATCTCTTGTTACATGTTGTTGATGTAAGTCATCCAAAGGCAGAAGCACAGATTGATGCGGTGGATACGGTATTAAAAGAATTAGATGCATCTGATATTCCTATGTTGGTTGTACTGAATAAGATTGATCAACTTGAAAAGGAAGACACCTTACACATTCTCAAGAGTCGATACTCGGATGCTTTGGCTATTTCAGCACAACGGGGAGATGGTCTTGAAGAGCTCATGGATTCGTTGGGAGAACGTTTCGCTTCCAGTGGTGCCACTCTATATCTGAATATTCCTTATACAGAAGGCAAAACGCTTGATATGTTGTATAAACATGGAACGGTGATGGGGACAGATTATGCTGAGGATGGGGTGCATGTGAAGGCACGTTTACCCAGTCGGTATATAAAATCGGTGTCTCAATATTCTGTATCCCCTGATGCTATACAGGGTGGATAACAATGAAACCACTATTTGAAGTGAATTGGTTTCATTTTGTTGATACAGAAGAGCAAACCTAAGTAGGATAGAAGACAATTTTTCAGAACGCGTTACCTTGGATAGAGTGGTAGTTTTTAAGGACGAATGTATCATGGGTTGGTTAGATAGGATTGATATTGGACGTGACCTTCAGATCTGTCCGGATTGTGATCGTGAGTATGAGGTGCTTAAACAATTCTTGGGAGAAAAAGAGAACCAACCTGAATGGATTGATATGGTATTTAACGATTTATATTATATTGAGCTTCGATGTCCACAGTGTCTTGAAACACGATACTTGTCTATAAAGTCGTTGACACCAAACCAGTTCTATAATGAAAAGGAGAAAGTAGAGAGAAAATGAAGATAGGTGTTACACAAATAATACTCGGTGGAATGTCCTTAGACGATACACTTTCATTGTGCCAAGACGCAGGTTACGATGCGGTTGAGCTTACTTTTGGTGAGGATCAGGATACGGACATTAATATGAATGATGATGAACTAAAAGGGATCGCATCAAAATGTGCAGACGCAGGTATTGAGATTAGTAGTATCACAGCGGGTTATAAGGATCGTGGAAGTTTGTTAAGTCTTGATGCTCAGACCCGTCAAAGTGGTGTACGTTCACTTGCTCGTGGTTTAGAAGTTGCTGGAGCACTCGGGGTTGGTGGGATTTTGCTTCACCCTGGACAACTTTCTGTTGAAGGGACATACCAAGAGGTATGGGAAAACCTTGTTGGACATCTAAAAGATCTTGCCCCTTCTGCTGAATCACACAAAGTCGCAATTGGTTTAGAGAATGTATGGAACAAATTCCTATTGAGTCCGAAGGAGATGCGGGATATTGTTGATGAAGTGGGTAGCGATTGGGTTGGCACTTATCTGGATACGGCTAATATGATGGCATACGGATATCCTGAGCATTGGATACGTGAACTTGGTTCTCGTATTAAACGTGTCCACTTCAAGGATTTCTCTCGTGGTTCACATCAATTTACGAATCTATTGGATGGAGATACAGATTGGGCAGCAGTAATGGAAGCATTCCGTGCTGTCGGATATGATGGTTATGTGATTCATGAAGTAGGTGGGGATAGAGACGCACAAATTGATCTTGCTGAACGTATGCGTAAGATAGTTGCAATGTAGGCAAGTAAAAAAGAAGGCGATGGTTTAGACCATCGCCAGATGCCGGAGGTCGGACTCGAACCGACATGGACCTAAGGTCCGCTGGATTTTGAATCCAGTGCGTCTACCAGTTTCACCACTCCGGCTTATTAGAATACTCCAACAATATACAGCACGTTTCTGAACTTCTATAGCCATGCATAAGACACAATGAGTTATGCAAGAACAAGGACAGTAAAGCCTGAAATTCTGCTGAATTGCTAAGATTTCAACCCTTAAATATTACTATATTAACGGAGAAAAGTCAATAAATTATGGCGAACAGAAAGAAAGGTCTTGGATCAGAAAGTACACTACAACGTATAACGACTTTGGTTATAGCTTTTTTGTCGCAACTGCGTGAAAAAGAGACGTGGCAGGCGTTGACGCGTTGGATTTTTTGGCGTGTTTTACCGAAACGTCGTCGGATAATGAAGTTGAAACGTCAACTGAAACCGCTTTCTGAAAATGCTGCCCCTGAAACGCATGCTCTCCGTGATGAGGTTTTTTTAAAGAGTTGCTTAGAAGTACAAAAGTTAGAAGACCAAGAGATTTTGCTGGAGATACTCAATAATGTAGAACAACCCTTTGGATTAGAACAAATTTTCTTCTCCTCTTTATACCCTATTTTAATAAAACGTGACTTTGCAGCGATTCCAATTATTACAGACACACCGCATCGTTTAGAAGTGGAGATCGGTTATCTTGGACACAATGAAGACTACTTTTTCTGGGTATTTGAAATTGATAATAATAGAAGGATGTCTTTAAACACTGCACTTGATGTCCGAGAAGCACAACGTGATGATAAACGATACGTCATTTATACCTTGGGTTGTACTGGACTTGTAGAAACGGATTTCGCTGAGTATGCAGAACAGTGGCTGCTAAATACGCCACGTTTAGCTGTTGCACTACCGCTTTTAGCGACGGCTTATGCTGAACAGTGGATACTTAATGTTCGAATCTATTTTAGCCATATTTTAAAAGATTTGAAGAAACGGAATTATAAGGTTACAGCAGAGGCAATACCTGATTTTGAACGGGAACGGTTGTCAATTTTACGCCGCCTTTCCCTTGTTCAGCTAAGAAGACGTCAATTTCGGTCCGGACGCCGAAATCGGGCAGGTATATACCGGGTTCGATAGAGAAACACACACCTTGTATAAGAATCCTTTCATCTCGTGTTTCCAAGTTGTCTAAATTTGCTCCATTCCCATGAATGACTGTTCCGATGTTGTGCCCAGTTCTGTGAATAAAGTACTCTCCATATCCTTTCTCCGTAATATAACCTCGAACACAGTCATCAACCGTACATCCGGGAATTGCTTCATTTGCTTCCCATTTATCCTGTATAAATGCTACGGCTCTATCCCTTGCTTCCCGAACGATTTCAAATATCTTAACATACTTATCAGGAACAGTCCTTCCCGCATAAGCGACCCAAGTGGTATCAGCGAAAACCGCATTAGGATCTTTCTGTTTTGCCCATAGATCAATTAGAATAAAATCATTAGGTTGTATTCGTTCGGTGATTGTAGCAGAAGGTGCATAATGTGGATCAGCACTGTTGGCATTAACTGCAACTATTGGAGGATGGTTGGTAGTCAACCCCTTTTGATCAAACTGGTGCATAATCTGTTGCTGAACTTCATATTCGGTGATATTATGTCCTGCTTTAAGTTGATCTCCAATCCACTTAAATGCGTAATCCTTTGCTTGTAATACTAATTGTGCTGATTTTTCATGTCCCAGAAATTGTTCTTCACTAAGCCGTGCTTCTATATATTGTGCAAGTTCTGCAGATGAGTGAATTTCAACACCAAGACTGCGAACCCATTCCAATGTACCTGCATCTACACGGGATATATAAGGGATTGCAGCATTTGGTGAATACTCCATTGCAACTGATTTGACATTGCTGAGAAGAGATTGCATTTCTTTATTGAGTTCTTGCCAACCAGCATATAGAGAGATTTTTCCCGGTACGTCATTAAAATTTGAAGTTTCGATTTTATGGATTAACCAATGTGGTTCACCTTGTGGCGTAATAAGACAATACCACCGTCGCGTAATATTTTTTTCTGTTAAACCAGAGGCATTTTGTGATATAGGGTTGATACCACGGAAGTCGTAGAGAAGCCACGCTTCAATTTTCAATTCAGTTAATGCGGATTGTATTTCTGATAAATTCATTTCAGGAATTATATGACTATCTTAAGCTATTGTTGTTATCATAATAGCAGCATGGTTAGATTGTGTCAAAAGGATTGATGACAATGAAAAGGAATCCAGCTGTCATATAAAGGAGAATACAAATGGATATACAAAGTTTAATAACGGACTTTACTAATTTGCTACCTCCATCTGCAATAGTATTTTGGACAACTGTAGTTGTAGTTCTATCAGTTATAGTACACATTGTTTTTGGGTTTGGTGTTTATCTGGATGTATTAGGGTTGCGTAAAGAAGGACGGCGTATTTTCTTTGTAACTCCCGGTATTTGGTTCTTTGCTACACTCATCGGTGGTGTATTTGTCGCAGGAGTCTATTGGGTATTACATCATTCCCGTCTAAACCCATCTATTGAATTACAACAGATAAAAAATGATGAACAAGACACACAAATAGAAGTATAATCTATAAGAAAGGAGAACCCGTAATATCAATACTTACGGGTTCAATAGAAGAAGATAATTCAGAATGATTATTCCAATGTAGACTTTAATCTACCCCACGTAGTGGTCAATTTCCCGTTCAGTTGAACAGATAGGTAAGCTGAATTATCCGCAAGATAATTCAGTATGTTTTTAGTGAGCATTCTAAGGTTATCACTTTCTTTTGATTTACTATCTGTATAGACACCATTGTGGTGTCCAAGGGTGATAATTATCCCATCCTGAACATCATACTCAACTAAAGGACGTTCACCTGCTCCTCCACCTCCACCACGTGTTTTTGTCCCAAGTATTGTTCCAGTGGGATCCTTCGCTGCGAAGTTATGAAAGTCTGAGGTGAATCCACCTTGATCCATACTTGTAAGAAATATGGGAGCACTTGTATCGAAACCTTTGAAGATAGGATGGTTTTTAGCTTCGTCTGTTGGTTTTACTCCAATTGGTGGTGGACCCTTGCCAAGAGGTTGAAACACACGGGGATTTCCCCCCTTTTCCACACCAAGATCTACGACGTATCGGAGTCCTACAGCAGAAAGGAAGATACCTCCGCCTGATTCTATGTAGTCGAGAATTGCTTTCTTAGTTCCATCCGACAGAAGAGCATCAGGTATTTTATTCGATTTTGTATGTAAGAGCCATAGAACAGCGTATTGATCCAATTTCAATGCAGTTCCAGCGTTATTCTTGAATGTACCGTTGTCATTTGCAATTAACCTTGTCGTTTGATAATTATCATCTGCCCAATTGTAAGCTGCTTCTTCAACTTCATGGAGTTCGTCCCCGGATGTTAAGAAACCAACAGTAATATCTACTGAATATACAGGTAGAGTAATAATTACTGAACAGAGTATGGTTATGAATAGACTCTGAAATGTTATTTTATACTTCATAGTTTCACTCCTAAGGTTTTTCATATATTAGCATGGAAATAGAAAGAATATCAATCTGAATACCGACTTTTCAATATACTATCATACCAATAGTAAGTTGACAAAATTTGTTATTGTGGTATTATATAAAACTAACAGAAGTCCAATTTGCAACGGTTATCGGGTTTGTATTCCGATTTCCTAATAATGAGAGTCAATTTGAAACTGTTAATTCTCATTTCTTATATTAATTAAACACAATATTAGGGGGCAATATGTATATAAGATTCTTCTGTATCAGTGCTGCTATGCTTGTATTTATGGTAACAGGTGTTATCTCTACGGAAGCACAGGTGAATGATCCAACACTATCAGTTTACTATAATTTCGATGGAGAAGGGGAAACCGTTACTGACAATTCTTTGAATGGTAATGATGGTAAGATTGTTGGAGATATAAATCGAGAAGAAGGTGTTTATGGTAATGCTATTGTTTTGGAAAACCAATCGTGGATTGATATGAATGGTCCAGAATTTGAGAATGGACCGGTTGATGGTTTCACTATCGCTGTTTGGGTCAATCATTCAGGTTCAAGCGATCCTCAAACATTGCTTGATGCAATTGGTACAGATCACGGAAGTGGTCTATTTCATATGGAAATTCGGACAGGTGGTTTCAGATTTTTCCATCGTGATGGATCAAACACTGCCGTTTTCAATATTAATCCGGGTCCAGTAATAGAAGCGGAAAAGTGGGTTCACTTTGCTGGAACTTATGATAGTGATTCAGGAGATATTAGGACCTATATTAATGGAGAAGAAACTCATTCAGGTACAGGATCCGGTAAATGTTCCGATAACTGGGGTGTGACTGCAGGAATTGGTCATCATAAAAATGGTCGCTGGTTCGATGGACGGTTGGATGAGTATTATATATTTAACCGCGCTTTACCAGATGAAGAAATATCAGAAGTCATGAATGGTGCCCTTTTAGCGGTTGAACCTGAAGATAAGTTGGCAACAACTTGGGGTGACATTAAGTCTCATCGGTAACGATTCGTCTCAAATATTCCAATTTGGCTTGGATTCGGTGTATCACCGATTCAAGCCATTTTTATTTCAGCAGTTAACTGTGAAACGTATATTTCTCACCAATGATTTTTCTTGACATAGAAGAAGATATATGAAAAAATGAGATAAATTTGCTTGTAGGGTATTTGTAATTTTCACATAACTGTGCAATGAAGACTTTATTGATTATAAGTTTAGAAAGGGGAAATACGATGTATAAGAGTAGAGTGAAACTGACATCTATCTTTTCTTCAATATTGTTTATTGTAGGAGTCTGTTTACTCCCCGCAGTAGCAGATCTTAGTGATCCAACTTTATCGGTTTACTATAGTTTTGATAAAGAAGGAAAAACTGTTGAAGATGGTTCAGTGAATGGCAATGATGGTATTGTAGAAGGTAATGCCAAATGGGAAAAAGGGGTAATTGGGAATGCTATCGCATTGGAAACCAATGTATGGATTAATATGAACGGTCCTGAATTTAAGAACGCACCAGTGGAAGGATTTACCATTGCTGTTTGGGTCAACCATACAGGTTCAGCAGATCCCCAAACGTTACTTGATGCTATTGGCACTGGGCATGGGAGTGGACTCTACCATATGGAGATTCGTCCAGGTGGATTTAGATTTTTTCACCGCAATAATGCAAATGCTGCTGTCTTCAATATCAATCCAGGACCGGTGATTGAAGCAGATAAATGGGTACATTTTGCTGGAACATACGATAGCGGTTCTGGAGATGTCATAACCTATATTGATGGTGAAAAGACACATAATGCTAAGGGCAATGGCGAACTATCAGATGATTGGGGTGTGACTGCAGGAATCGGACACCATAAAAATGGTCGTTGGTACATTGGATTACTGGATGAGTATTATATATTCGCTCGTGCATTATCAGTTGCCGAACTTAAAGAAGTTATGGATGGAGATTTTCTGTCTGTTGAACCTGAAGATAAGTTGGCGACAACTTGGGGAGATATAAAAACCCGTTAGTAAAGATATTGATTAATACATATCGGCTTGAATTCAGTAATTTATTGGGTTTAAGCCATTCTTTTAGGGTTATAGTTGATTGTTGATGGAATAGTAATAGGATATAGTCTTTATCAGAATTAATCTTGTTTACACTATGTCATTTTAATTACAGTTCCTAATCCTCTGGTTTCCGCTTCTGTCAGGACAGCTGATGCGGCTACTGCATCCTGTACTGCCACCCCCACCGATTTAAAGAATGTAATTTCATCTTCCGACTGACGTCCCTGTTTGTCTCCGTTGACGATTTCACCGATTTCTGCGTCAATATGAGCGTTTGGAATTATCAGATCACCCGCTTCCTCAAGACATGCTTCTCGTGAATCCACTACTATACGTTTTGCACGTGTTATGGTTGTTGTGTCTGCCTCACGTTTTTCTGGTACAAATGTTCCTACGGCTGTTATATGTGTACCAGGCTTTAGTAAATTTCCATCAAACAGCGGGTTCGCGGATGTTGTTGCACAGATGACAATATCTGCGTTTTCTACTACTTCTTGTGGAGAGGAAGCAAGATTCACTTTTGGGGCATCTTTCCAATTAGAGATTTCAGTCGCAATGTTTTCAGCAGATGTTTGAGTGCGACTGATGAGATTTACACATTCTATTTTTCTGACTGCCATAACCGCCTGTAACTGTGCTCTTGCCTGAACACCTGCACCAAAAAGACCAACCGTTTTTGAATTCTGTCGTGCAAGCAGATCAGCAGCTAAACCACCACCCGCACCTGTACGAATAGCGGTAAGACTTGTGCCATCCATAAATGCTCTTGGTACACCGGTATCAGGATCAAGTACTAATACCGTAGCAGTAATACGTGGTAGATTGATATCGGGGTTTTCGTCATAGACGGATACAACTTTTATGCCGAATTCACTTCGTTTGGGTAAGTAAGCCGGCATTATGAGCGTGACACCTTTGTCGGAAGTTATGTGTTGTCTTGGTGGTGCTATTGCTGTACCTGCGGAGAGTTGACCGTATGCATGTCGCATGGCGTCTATCGCTTTGGACATGGGGAGTGCTGCTCGGACATCGTCTGCAGTAAGGATTCTAATACGCATAGGATTAATCTATTTCAACTACCGGATCACCTAAAACATCCAATTTTGGTATGATGCCTAAACCGGGTTGCGTGGAGGCTGTCATTCTACCATTAACCCGTTGCGGCGCACCTTCTGCTGTACTGACAGTGACATAACTATTGAAATCGGTTGCTGTGAAAAGGTATTCCGTTGGTGTGCTGTGTGCCAGATGTGCTATTGCTGCAGTCGTAATATCACCACCCCAACTATCTTCTATGGTCATGGCTATGCCAAGTTCAACACATAGATCTCTTGCGAGTTTAGCTTTCGTCAGACCACCAAATTTGCTGATCTTAATGTTGACGACATCCATTGCCCTATCTTCATGACCGCGTAGCAACATATTAATACTGTCAACTGTCTCATCAAGGACAAAAGGGTGGTTTGTACGTTCTCGAATTGACAGGCATTCTTCATAAGATAGACAAGGTTGTTCGATATAAACATCCACGTCACTTACACCACGTACCACACGAGCTGCCTGATGCATGAGCCACCCTGTATTGGCATCAGCGATGAGCACATCACCCGGTTCCATCAATTCGGAGACAGCATGAATGCGTTCAATATCGGTGTTTGGATCGCCACCGACCTTCAACTGGAATTTTCGGTAACCTTCAGCACGGTATGTTGCTACTTTCTCTGCCATCTCATCTGGGGATTGTTGGGAGATAGCACGGTAGAGCATGAAGTCTTCCCCATACCTTCCCCCGAGTAGAGTACATACCGATTGATTTGACACTTTTCCGAGAATATCCCAACACGCTATGTCGATTCCAGATTTGACATAAGGGTGTCCTTTTAGAGCAGCATCCATACGTTGATTTAGAGGTAGGAGTTGGGTTGGATCTTCTCCGATTAGATGTGGGGCAAGTTCGGCTATACCTGTTCTGGTGCCTTTAGCATAGGCAGGTAGATAAAATGGTCCCAAGGGACAGACTTCACCGTATCCTGTAATACCTTCATCCGTTTCAACGGATACTATTGTACTGTCAAAAACAGAGACCGATTTACCACCTGACCATTTATAGCTGCCTTCATGGAGTGGTAGGTCAACTTGATAGGCTTTGATTGAATGTATTTTCACGAAGACTCCAAATTCTATATCAATTTTTGATTAGGCAACATTTCTTCACCAGACATTGTGTGTTGCTGAACAAACTGATATTCAGAATACTATAGTAAACTTTTGAATTAATGGAACATTTTGAGATGTAGAAGGGAACTCTGATTCCCGACTATCACCCAGTTAAATCGAGATTCGGAAATCGCTCCTACAGGGATTTTGTGTTATTATATTCATTGTTCACTATAAATACTAACTCTGTTTGTAATATGGTTTCGAAAATAAATGGGTGAACAACACACGACGTGGGCGTACATCTTTATCCACCGGAACGTGGTACTTGTGCGATGATCCGATCAGCTAATTTTGAAAAAGGAAGGCTTTGAAGGTAAACAGTTCCAGTGCCATGCAGTGTTGCAAGGAATAATCCTTCACCACCGAAGAACATAGATTTTAGTCCTTTGGTCATTTCTATATTATAGTCGACACCCGTTGAGAATGCGACAAGACAACCTGTATCCACTCTGAGCATTTCGTTAGAGAGTTCCTTTTTTACGACACTTCCACCGGCATGAATAAAAGCCATACCATCCCCGCGGAGTCTTTGTAGAATAAATCCTTCTCCTCCAAAGAATCCTGCACCTAATCTCTTTGAGAAGGCGATATCTAACTGTGTGCCGAAGGCAGCACAAAGGAAAGCATCCTTTTGACAGAGCAACTCGCCACCTGTTGCGGATAGGTCAATTGGCATTATATGGCCGGGATAGGGTGCAGCAAAGGCAACGCGTCTCTTGTTTGGACTGGAATTGGTGAAGTGGGTCAAAAATACCGATTCACCGGTTAATGCTCTTTTTCCTGCACTCAGGAATTTACCCATTAACCCACCGTCAGGATTTGTACCATCTCCCATTTTTGCTTCATAGGAAATATCATCCTCCATCCAGTTCATCGCACCCGCTTCAGCGATAATTGTTTCCCCTCTATCAAGTTCAACTTCAACGACCTGCATGTCATTACCGAATATTTCGTAATCTACTTCGTGGCTTTGCATTTATTGTCCTTTCATATATGTTTATGTTATAAATCCATGTAAGAGTTTATTATTTTAGTGTGAAGACTACAGTTTATATTCTTGTGTTATAAAAAAGAATAACATAATTTATGTATGCCTTCAAGGATTGATACATACATTAGTCTTTCCAGACTTGACCAAATAGGAGAATTGTTCCGTCTGTGCTACCCGTAGCGAGGAATTTTCCATTCGGACTAAAAGCTACAGTTATGACATTCCCTGTATGTCCATTGAGTATTCTCCTAAAATCTCCAGTATTAATATCCCATAGATGAACCTTGCCTGAATAGCTCCCTGTCACTAAGTATTTACCATCAGGACTGAACCCTACAGATTGGGCACCATCTGTATATCCGTCTGCTTTTTGCTTGTGTTCAAATGTATTCTTCAAACTACCTGTAGAAACGTCCCATAGGAGTATTGAATTGTTGTGGTTATTACTTGCTAATGTATTACCGTCTGGACTAAACATGAGTTCATTGAAGGATGGTATATTCGCATTTAATACTCTGTTCTGTTTCCCTGTGTGGGTATTCCACAACCTTACGGTATTGTCCGAACTACCTGTAGCAATTATGTTACCATCTGGAATAAAAGCTACACTATCAACAAATTCTCTATGTCCTTTGAGTGTATGCTTTCGATGTGTTGTGGTTGCATCTAATAGATGTATTGTGTTATTTGGACCACCACATGCAAGGATTTTGCCATCGGAACTCATAGCAATAGGGAATGTATTATCTTTGAGTATTTTGATGGTTTTACCAGTTGTAACATTCCATAGTCGTAGTGTTTTATCCTTACTACTACTTACAAGCGTATTGTTCGTGGGATTAAATGCTACTCTTGAGACTAAATCTGTGTGTCCTGTGAGTACTTTCTTATGTTGTCCTGTGTTGACATCCCAAAGATGGATTTTCTTATCAAAACCTGTACTTGCTAATGTGGAACTATCTGGACTGAATGCAATACACATAATGACGTCGGTGTATCCTTTGAAGGTAGTTGCATCCCATAGACGAATAGTTCCATCTCGACTTGCGCTCGCGAGTGTGTTGTTACCTGGACTGAATGCAACACTTACTACCCAATCTGTATGTCCTGTAAGAGTGATGTTCTCCAACCCCGTATTGGCATCCCATACGCGTACAGTGTTGTCACCACCGGCGCTTGCAATTAGTTTCCCATCAGAAGTAAATGCAATACTTGTGATATCCCTTGTGTGTCCTTTTAGGGTCTTTATGTGTTTTCCAGTCTTCACATTCCATAATAGGATATTTTTGTCTTCAAGACAACCGGCACTTGCTATGAGATTCCCTTTTGGACTATATTTAACACATCTAACAGAATCTGTATGTCTTTTGAGTGTTTTGATATTTTTCCCAGATTTAATATTCCATAACCGGATAGTCTTATCCCGGCTGCATGAAGCAAGTATTTTACCATCGGGACTGAACGCTACACTGTCAACATAATTAGAATGTCCATTAAATGTTGCAATATGTTTCTTTGTACGAACATTCCACAGTCTAACTGTATCTTGATTAGGTAAAGGTGTAGATCTATCCAGTGTTACGGAATAACCACATCCCGTTGCAAGTAATTCACCATTCCCACTAAAAGATACACTTAACACCACACCAGTATGTTGGAGTGTAGCGATATGTTGTTTTGTGGGGACATCCCATAAACGAACTGTGTCGTCCCCACTACCGCTTACCAAGGTATTACCATCTGGACTGAACGTGACGCAATGAACAGTATCTGTGTGTCCAGTCAGTAGTGATACTTTTTTATAGGTACGTATATCGTATAGCCAAACACCGATTGAACTTGCAACAGCGAGGGTATTTCCATCCGGAGAGAAAGCGATTTCCTGTACCCGCCCCTTTCCCAGACGAGCTAATGCTCTGTCTGGGAGGGCAAGTTGTGTGCCGGGTTCGTATTCGGTGAAACCGGTTGATGGAATTAAGTACGAGATAATTAGTAGTACTAAATGAAATGACAATAACGGTTTCACTTGAATCAATCTTGCGTTTTAATCCTTACCCAAGTTGTGGTTAATTTCTGTGTAGGTTCGACTGCTGTAATTCCAAGTATTCGTGAGAGTCCGTCCTCCACAATATCAGCCATGTCGTCTTCGGTTAATGCGACATTGAAAAGGCCAACTTCGTCGATCATACCCCCGAAAAAACGTGCACCTTCATGAGTTCGTCCAATGACGACATCATTGGTATCGCCATCACCTGGTAACCCTTTTAATGCGGCATTCTGTGTTTCCTTCACCATTTTTCCATTTGTATACGCGGTTATTTTTCCGCCATTATTTCCTGATTCTACAACAAAAGCTAAATGTGTCCACTCATTGAGGGGGAACTCAGAACCGAATGCAACGATGTGAGCACCACCAAAATGAATAGCAATCAAGGGGCGTTTGGATGTATCGGTATAGAAACTATACGACCTCGGATTATTTGCCTTTGCAATAATACCTTGCCATTGTGTGCCTTGAAAGAAATATCTTTCAGCATTCACCCAAGCCATCACTGTGTATGCTTTCGAAACCCGTAAGGACGGATGATCTTTGACCTGAACCCAATCAGATGGTTCACCGAACTGTAGTGCCGTCCCAAATTTCCCATCTTCCCATGAGGGATTACCCATAATTTCTCCGTCATTACCGTTACCTGATAAATCTTTCACCGTTTTCCCTTTGCCTTCATCAAAGAGCCAGATGCCACTTGCGGATTTAGGGTCTATTTTTGCCTGAATTTGTGGAATGAACATCAATGTTACGAGGATTAAGGTTATGCATAAAATATTTATACTTTTCACTTTTTTCTCCTTATTGAGTTAGTAGTAGGTACAAGACCACCATACAATTTTCCATTCATCACAGTTATTTCAGAAGATAAACTTTATAGGTTGTAATAGTATATATCATTTCTGATATATATGTTATACCAATTCTATTTAAATTGAGGAATTTTTCAATTCGTAATGTGTAATCACTATTTTGAAAACATAAAAAATAAAAAACGGGTAATTTTATACTTGTTCCACCTTTGAGAAATGCAGTATTATTTACTATAACGTTAATTTATTTTATGAGTCAATCTTCCTTCAAGTATTCCGATTCATAGGTTTAGAAATTGCGGAAAAATGAGAAAATGTTACACTTTTTGACACATTCTGTGTCATTTATTTTCGGTAAAATTATAGCTGTTAGACCAGTACTGTACAAGGTTTATTGCGATTAATTTTGAAAAAAGTAAAATTATGAATTTTCTCATTTTTGTGTTTTTTCTGTTTTGTGACATATTTTCACAAGTGTTAATATATTGTTGGTATTTATTCGTAGTTAGTTTATTGTTGTTAATAGTCGGTAGTTGGTTGTCAGTTAATGGAATTTCTGAGCAAGGATTTTCTGGAAATCTCACGGTCTTTATTTGTAATATATCTATACATTTTCTGATCCAGAGTGTGCTGGATTCAATTGTGAAAGTTACGATATCGAAACTTTTTTCAATAATGTCTTTTATTCGTTTCATTTGTTTACACCTTAATAATCTCTGCCCTTAGATCTGAAATTCGCGAACGATTCAGGGTTATCATCTATTTTATGTTTTTGCGTCAATCTGTTATTAACCGAGTAGGGTAAAGAAATTGTATAGTATGACCCAATATTTATCATTTTAGATTTAATATTGTAAGTATTAATAACATAATAACTTAGTATTTCTTATATATCCTATTATGTGTAAAACTATTTTAACATAAAAACAGAGTGTTGGCAACACTATTTTTCACATACGTGACTTTAGATGTACATGTATAGATTTTTCTTCAATATATTTTATTTAAATCTGAATCACCAAATCAACGTCGAATCCGCGTATGGAATTCGTCGGATTACACGGAGAAGAGGGTTGGGATAAGGTGAATGGTTTGGACTGTCATTTACCGACTGTTAGGCGCGAAACTGGAATGCACAAACTGTAATTTATTAACGGGTGATAAATCACCCTACTACGAACCAACCAGTTTGTAGTAGGACAATTCATTGCCCGTCAATTACCCAAAGTATTATTTAATCTTCATAAGGTTATACATAAAAAAGAGGTATATTCATTTAGAAATGGTATAACCTTCAAACGGATTGTGCTACAACCTACTTTTATCGTGTTATTTTTCGCTGTTTTCGATTGGATCTACAGTGATTATTGCCTGAAAACCATTAATGTTTCCCTTACCACTGAACCATGTCCCTGTAGCACCGAGTTTAAAGATCTTACCTTCTTCAAAGTGAAATTCTATTCTACCTTTCTGACCTGATGGGATATCCCACGCAGATGTAAGTGCTTCATCTGGATAACCTTTTGTTGGCAATTCCGTATCCCCATCATATAGGTCAAATGAACCCCCTGCTTTTGCACTTCCAACAATTATGTCTATTGTCAACATACCACCGTCTCTAAAAGTCCTTGTATCGATTGTGATGATATTGTAATCTTGATATCCGTAACGTGGTGTTCGATAGATGTGTATTACTTCTTGTGTAGGATTATCTTGAGTTAGAATAACATTCAAACCCGTTAACAAAGGATCTGAAGTATCCTCATCGAATCCTGGAAATTTTGCATTTAGTGAATCTTTGAGATACCGTAGATAGACATCTTCCTCTTTAAGGTCATTTTCATAACATGCGTCAAAGAAGTCGTTGAGTGGAAGTTTACCCATCACATCGCCTTCTGGTGCAATAACTAAACAATCAACTGGGGAATGTTCCTTCCAACCCTCCATTATATATTTCGCGAGAGGGTGGTTTTTATCGAAAGTGCTGGATTCACTTTTTGGTCTATTCATCATGTAGGCTTTTTTCCGTGGTGTACGTTCTAATACAACGTTGGATACCCAAGTGTTAATAAAGTTATCGTTTAGAAACTTTATTAATCGATCCCAATAGAGGACACCTGCCCTCAATCCTTTTCCGCTCCCTCAGCAGGATTCATCGTGTAAGGGTCCATCTATCGAGATAACATGGATGAGTTTAACCTCTTTTTCTGCTAATGCTATGGCTTCCTCTGGTGGAACCCAGTTAATCTGTTCTGCTTCGTAGAAACGGAGTATCAAAAGTCGTTCTGCTTCTTCCTGTGTTATACTTTCAGTATATTCGATCTTCTTGGTTGGATCCTCCATACCAGACCAGAGTTCCATTTGTGTACATAGACCAGCATCCGTGATTCCGCTATGTTTATCTTTATCTTCGTACCAGACGATATCAAGATTTACTGGACCATCAGGAACATACATTCTAAAGTAGGAAACACTTCCATCAATTCTGTCAATTATGAGATTGCCTTTAAACTGTGAGGGGGTTAAAGTGCCATCATCAAAGCGAAAGGCTGCATGGATACGAAAGGCAATGTCGGCGTAACTATCGTTATATGCACGCAGACATGTCCATAAGCCTGGAGCATCCCCGGTAGGCGTATGTGTGTCCAATAATTCTGTTGCAGGATGTAATTGCTGAAGCAATTCTGTTATACCATCGCTTTTTGGCTGCCAGCACTCACCGATAGATACGGGTTCTGAGGGAAGAAAGGCTTGAAAAACTGAGAGGGGGTGTTCTTTTTCTGGTTCCGCAACATGTAGATTTGCTAAGGTATCCCACTCTTTGTGGAAGTGAGATAGTGTGTGTTCGATAGGCGCGATATACCCTTTTACTGAAATGTTTGTGTTGTTCTCAAGTTTGAGTTTTATATTGTTCTTTGCTGTATTCATGTCGTCCTTCAGAGGTATTTAATGGACTTGCGGTTGATTGGTTATCATTCTGTCCCATATTCGATATTATAACCTAAGTTGCTATCAATCTACAATATAGAACGCAATGAATTTATTTGTTGTCAAATGGAAACTATGATACAATTTCTTAGCATCGTTGGTAGAGGATTTAATAGGAACGCTTGGGGTGTCTCCTCCATTACCGAGTGAGATCGGGATGTCTGTGCATGAAGCGGTGTACCTCCAAGGTTATAAATAGAACGGATAGAAGGGAAACGACAATGTCCAAAATAGAAGATTTTGCTTTTTATGGTGTTACAGGACATCAATATATTTTTCAAGTATACCCTATCGGAACAGAATTCAAAGATATTGGAGGTGTTTATATTTTCTCAAGACGGGAGATTAATTCTCAAGGCAGTGGCACACATAATCTATTGTACATTGGACAATCTATTTCGTTTCCGAGAAGACTCACCAGATTGCATGATAAATGGAATTCTGTCTTTCGAAATGGAGGCAATTGTGTATGTGTTTATTCCGATCTAAACGATGGGAATAGAAACAAAATCGAAGAGGATTTGATTCGTAAATATCAACCGCCCCTGAATAAGAGATTTGAATGAAAAGTTTTATAAGGTGGTTTTGGCGAGTCTTGGAACGTATTGGAGCGATATAAAACCTCTTGGTCGATTTGTGAGAAACTTCTGGCGTAAAAACAAAGCTGGTTTTGCCCTGTTTTTACTTACGGTTGTGGTTGGATATTACGCATATATTATTGTATATTCCCAAGAGGTACAGACTTGGAAAAAAGATATAGAAGATATTTCGACATTTATCCCTGTTGCTGGGGTAATCGTCGGTGCCTTAATAGGGAGGTTATGTATACTATCTATTAGCTTATACGGATCAGTCTTTTCCCTTACAGAGGAAACAAATTCGACCACTCAATGCACATGCCCGTGTTGTAATGTGTATCGGGCAGGATGGGTTTTAAACCCGTACCAAGATTAATCAAAGTCTTAGCACGGATTATATATTTTTATGGCAGAACGATTACTTATACCTTTTGGTTCCATCCATATTTTTGTGCCCATTCATTAATTATCTCTGATCCAATTTTTGCAAGTGCTGGTAATGTGCGTGCAACTTCAGATGCTAACTGGCTTGCAGGAATTGTATCATCTGCTGCAAGTGTTGTGTAAAGTAATTTAGCGATTGTAAATTCTGATCCATACTTAGCTTCAAGTTCTTGTGTTCCAAGAAATTGTGATAATTTTGATGTATTCATTTGAATCACCACCTTTATGTTAATGCAAATTGGAAAATTACTCACTAATTATTGCAGATTACGAAGGCCGTTGTCCAATTGAATTTATGTACCACATAAGATAAGTCCTTAAAATATAGTTCAAGCGACTAATTAAACCCCTGAAATATTCGTACAAAGGGTGCTTTTCTTATTAGGGAGTACTAAAATTTTAAAAATCAAGGACACCACACGGTCCCATATGAGTACTCAATTTAGACAATATGTTCACCTTTCACTTTTTTAGGTTTAAGTAGTTTACTTCTACCCTTTTTGGGATGTTCAGCCATCGCAGAATCCTCCATGCCAAACGAATTTACCACCCTTATTTCTCTGCGGAACTTCATCTTGCTCCACTAAAGGCACTCAAATACACTTGATACGATCCCACCAAACCGAACAGTTTAAAACAACCGAACGAGAATTATTAAACAAGATATCAGGCTTGACAGTGCTGAAATCCGACAGTGCGATACACGCTAACCTGAGAAGTCTAAAATCCATGAAATTCACAAAAAATATGTTTCGAAACAAAGTCCTGTGCGTTACGACACGTAACACTCTTGCACAAAAATATGATGAATATAAGTAGGTTTACCTGTCTCAACACAGGAATAATAACCCCATTGATCGGTATTACATCGTATCAATATCTTTCAATAGGTAAATCTAAATTAAATACACGATTAGTTATTTTGGGATACACAGTTATTTTGCTTGCAATATCAGAACTCTTATAATACACTATCCCTTATGATAAAGTCGAATGTATACAACAAGAGAATTGATAAAATGAATAAAGACTGTACGAGTATACAGCAATCCGAGTTCTTTGTAACAAACAAGCGAACGGATTTAAAGATAATTCCCTACGTTGGATGTAAAGCAGGATTCAGTAATATTTTTGATAAAATAATACCTGATGACCTTGCCTGTCATATTTTCGATATTTTTGGTGGTGGAGGAGCTTTTTCATTTTATGCGAGTAAAAGGTTTGGATCTCATAACGTTACCTATAACGACAATAATCCTATTGTTGTTAATCTTATACGACACGTTCAAACATCTCCATTACACTTATGGGAACTGTATAACGAACACTACAATAATTCTTCTACAGAATATTACTACCACGTCCGAGAACTCTGTTTAGAAAACGGGGTGCAAGGCGCTGCAAACTTTCTTTATCTTGCGAAAAACGCTTTTTCAGGGAAAATCAGATTCAATTCAAATAATAAATTTAATACATCTATCAGAAAAGGAAGCACATGTCCTAAAGTAAATCTTGGTTCACTGTTAGATTTAAGTAAAATCATTCAAAACTTAACAATAATGAACAAGGATTACAAAGATTTTGCTTGTCTCAATAACTCTTTTTTCTATCTTGACCCACCCTATTTCAATAACACTAATGGGCATTATAATGCAGTTCTTGATTTAGGTGAGTTCAATCAATTTTTAAGAACTATCGAATTAAAAAATAAAATCGTTTTATCCGAACAAAATCACCCACAAATATTTGACCTTCCTGATTCCTATACTGTTAGATCTATTACCTTGATGAGATCGTTGCAATATGTTACTCAAAATAAAAGCCAAGAAATGGTTGCCTTCAATTATTAGGGGAGCGAATGACAAACCAAAATGCTGCTCAAGGGACATATTATGAAAATTTATTTTGTAGAGAAATAGCCAAAGATCCACAAAATATTAAAAATATTGCTGAGGCGTTTTCAGAACTTGCTCCAAGAAACCAAAAAATAGAGCTTGTGGAACGTGAAGGACAATATGGAAAAAAATCTGATGTGCTTATTAGTATAACAGGAGGTCAAAATCTAAAAGCAAGTATTAAGTCGTTTAAAGGGACAGGGTTTAATCAAGTTACGCGCATGAAGATAGATGCCTTTGTAGACCGCTTCGATTTTTCAGATAACTTTAAACACGTTTTAGAAAAGGCAACGATAAGGAAAGCAATGGCAATAAACCGAAAAGTAAACTGGATCAGTAATGAGGACACCGATTTTATTCTTAGCGAACTAAACCAAAACAAAGCCTTTGAGATTATAAAAGACAGTTTACAGGGTGAGAATACTCCCAAACTATTTGTATTAATCAAATATGACGATCAAATTATTTGGGTCTATAAAATGGAGGAACTACTTGATTATTTAAAAAGATCAATAAAGGTTGAAATCACCAAAAGTGGGGTCATTTCTTTACATTCATGTTTTACAATTCAAAGAAAAGGCGGTAATGGTAAACGTGAAGATTCATTACGGAAAAAAGATGATTTAGATCATGGAGGCAACAACATCCAAGTAAAAATAAAGTGCTTGCCATTGTCTAAGTTATTAGAACCTATTACGACAATAAAATACGACGATTAATTCTCATACCTATTCACAAAACGACCTTTACCTAAACGATAGGTTTATATGTCAGAGATGACTTTATTCTCTTCTTTATACTTCACAATCGCTCCCGTTCCGCCAATTCCGACTTTGCATAATGTACAGGCATCTGTGAACTTTTCCACCGACCCGCGATCTGCACCTCAACAACGGAAGCACCAGCTTGTGCCAAAGCAACCGCAGAACCAACCCGCAGCGAATGCCCGGAATAAATCCTTCAACACCGACATCAGATACCCGCTTTTCTATAATTCTTCGCGCAGAGAAATTTGTCAACCTTTCCGATTGAGCGATGCAGGTATTATCCATCATTTATTCCTTTAGTGGGTACGCCACCCTCCTTTGTAGGTTTGTATAAAACCGCCATTTGGAGTTGCCCTTATAAAGACAACGTCCTTTCTTGCATTGTCTCCGACTACCATAAAACCGCCATCTGGAGTTGCCCCTATTCTGGCATAACCTTTTGCTTCCTTGCCGTATACTTCAACAACACCACCTGTACGATTTGTATTTGGCTCCAAGACAATAATGGAATCACCCTCCTTGTCACTCACATGCACAAGACCTTCCCCTGACAACTTCCCCTCTAAGTTAACAACGGATATTCCCTCATTGTTTCTGACAGATACGATGCCACCTGACTCTGTTGCAGCCATGCCAACACCAAGTTTCTCATTGTTGAAGAGTTCTAAAATTACTTTTCCTTTTGACACAGAGGCTCCTAAGATAGCAATGATATGTCCGTATTTGTTTCGGATGTCTATAATCCCGCTACCATCAATATTTGCATACAGAGTTCCAACGGGGTTCCCTTCCTTGTTCCAGACCCCCACCATACCGTCTCCTTGCATGTGCCTCTCCGCTCCTATGTTTGCAATACGTTTTTCTTTGTTGTTGTAGATATTCACAAGTCCACCATTGACAGCTGCCCTTATATGGACAACTTCCTTTCCTTCTTTGTTGACAACTTCTAACTCTCTACAAACGATTTTATCAATCACCTGTTCATCTTGTTGCGCATGTGTAGTATCCCCACCAAGCGAAGCAAGAATGTAGCCTGTAAGTGTAAACAGGCTCCCAATAAACATATATCCTAACTTTTGTTTGAAATTCATTCTGGAACATCCTTTATATCTATTGCGTTTCCTTTTAACTATACCAAATAACATCATATAAACGGTTTATCAGACGTTTATAAACTAATAATAAAGAATGTTAATTCATTTTACAATATTTTTTCATATAAATATAACTAAATATATGTAATGCCATCGGATATTTAGACCACTACCTTAGACAAGATTGTGATATAATTACAATCGATTAGAAGGAGACATCCGATGGCAAAACGACGAAACTTCACTCCAGAATTTAAAGCTGAAGTTGTCACTGAGGCACTTACCGGTCAAAGTTCACAAGCGGAACTGTGTCGAAAACATAACCTCAGCGATGTACAACTCTCAAAGTGGAAACGCCAACTCCTTGAAAATGCGGCATCCCTCTTTGAACCTATTGATAAACAGACCAATGCGTCTCAACAGCGGATCACTCAACTTGAACAACTTGTTGGTAAGCTGACATTGGAATTGGAAATCCAAAAATAGTCGCAATCTTGCTGAGTTGACCACAGCTGAAAAACGAGGCGTTGTAGAAACTTTGCGAACCGATTACTCGGTACGACAGATATGGGATACACTCGGTTTCAATAGAAGTAGTCTCTATTATGAACCGAAAAAGGATCCTTCTGAAGAGATGCTCCAACAGGATATTGAAAACTTATCAACCCGTTATCCAAGATACGGATATAGACGTATCACGGAGTTGTTGGTGCGTATGGGATATACAGTTGGATACCGACGCGTCGCACGATTGATGAAATCAGCGAATCTGTTGGTTTCTGTCATACACTCCTGTCAAACCACGAAATCTCTTGAAGGTAAGTGTCAATGGGATAACAGACTTGATAACCTTGACATTTGTCGACGGAACCAAGTCTGGTTTGCCGATATTACCTATGTTCGGCTTAGAGGACATTTCGTCTATGTTTCAGTGCTCATGGATGTATTTACTCGAATGATAAGAGGATGGCAACTGTGTCGTCATTTGACACAACCTCTAACATTGAGACCTCAGCAGCAGGCATTACGCCAAAGTGTTCCTGAGATCCACCATAATGATCAGGGAGTGCAGTATCTTAGTAGTGAATATATCTCCACTCTCACCGACTATGGGATAGAGATATCGTTACCTCATAGAGGGTGTCCTTGGGAGAACGGTTATGTGGGACGTTTTGTTCAAACTCTCAAGGAGGAAGAAATCCATCTGAATGACTATGATGATATCACGGATGCACATACACGCATTGGTCAGTTTATTGAAAAAGTGTATAACCAGAAACGAGCTCACTCAGCATTAGGTTATTTAACACCTATTGAATTTGAGAAAGAACACTTGTCTTAACTGTACAAAATTATGATCTAAAAAAACGATGGCACTTCAAACCATATATCTGTATTCCCAACCTCCAGTCAACAAACAGTTAGATGTGCTTCATCAACTTCAGTAAACTGTTTAGATAACACCAATTCAATATATTTCTTTTTTATTTCACTACATTGTATAGTTATAGACATCCACATTGAAAACGTCACTATTTCATGAAAACAACGTTATTATCTAAGAATATATAATTCAAAGTCACAATTATTCATAACATTATACAGACAAACATTAAGTGTGATAACCACCAATGAATAACTGTGTTATTTAGGATATATCTTTAGGAAGAAGTATGATGATTAATAGTATGTATATTTATGGGTATTCTTATACTACCTTTTCTGCACTAAATTGTATCAGATAGATTCTAAACTTATAGATGAAGAGGTTTCAAATACTTATCTTTTATTTGATTAGAGCATATTTCATAAATCTATCTATTGTTCTGAGTTCTATCAATACAAAAATAAAAACACATTGTAGAAACGTAACTCTGTGTCCGGTCTTCATTCCAGTACTCAAAACAATGATATATAGCCTATCTCAAAAGTATGAATCGTTCACATCAATATAGTTTTTCTTCGTAGGGTAGGTATCCCTGTCCGTTGATTAAATATATAGGACATAGGAAAACAAAGAACCATCCTAATATGAGTTATGAAATATGCTCTTTTATCTTTCAATACAATGATTGATTAGATAGACTGAAGCAATTAGGAACTAACAACCTTGACTTAGGATACTTCTATAAGATATACTTAGGGTAATAATTATATAACTACGATAATGTTATATAATTTATTCTAAGTGTTGATTGCAATAATAGACATACACTCATTTCAAATTTGCATTGATTAAGTTGTCGTATGCGTCCCGAACTTCTAAAGAAAAATATAATATAATTTTGCATGACACATGCGTATAAAACAATTGAACATATTTTCTTTCACTTACTTAATACAAATTCTATACAGGTTATTATCAACCATTTATAATATTCTATATGGACTTTTAATATGTGTTTCAATAATCTACATATGGATAGAACTTTTGAAAGTATTAATTTATTAAGGTTATTCCAGCAATCTGTATATACAAATTCATTCTTTTAGAATATCCGCAATTCATTGGACTTAACAATCTATTAGATAAAAACATATATAGCAATTTCGCTGACCACTAAAGTTTAATCATATATTCTCATAATTTATCTTAACAAACCTTCCAAATCAAACTGGGGTGAATCATGGATATATTCGATCACTCATTAAGGCAATTAGATGGGTCTGAACTGTTAAATGAAACCTACATTAAGATCATAAGTGAAGATGCCCGTAATGCACTTGAAGAATTTGAACCAAATAGTGTGCATTTGGTGGTAACAGATCCACCTTATTTCCTTGATGGCTTAGATACCAAATGGCGTAAAGGCAAACCTCAACCAACAAAATCAACTGTAATTGGTGGGTTGCCAGTTGGAATGAAATTTGATCCACAGCAAGGTTTAGATCTACAGTTGTTCATGGAAGATATTGGTGGTAAAATTTACTCTGTGCTAAAACCAGGTTCGTTCGCTCTTTTTTTTAGTCAACCACGTTTATCTTTTCGTATGTCTATTGGACTAGAAGATGCTGGTTTTGAAATACGGGATTTATATGCTTGGAGATTCACCAAAAGAGCTCAATTTAAAGCATTTACTATGGATCATTTTATTGATAAAATGGATTTAACTCAAGAAAAAAAGGCTGAAATTAAACAATCTATAAAAAATCGACGAACTCCTCAATTAAGACCTCAATTTGAAGCCATAATTCTTGCCCAGAAACCAAAAGAGGGAACTCATGTTGACAATTGGCTTCAATATGAAACGGGGTTAATTGACGCCTCTCAATCTTTAGATGGTAACGTACCTTCTACTATAATGACAGTTGAAAAACCTAAAAAAGATAGTTTTAATGGACATTTAACTGTCAAGCCAATGCAATTAATAGAATATCTGATAAAACTATTTTCTAAACAGGGGCAAGTTGTTTTAGATCCCTTTCTTGGAAGTGGTACAACTGCAGTAGCTTGCCATTATACAGGTCGATCATGTATTGGTATTGAAATAAATCAAGATTATGTAGATATAGCTAAACAAAGATTAAAGGAGCATGGATATGAGCATTAGACCTAAACAGTTTACTCGTATTGGGGAATTCCACTTAGAGGAGGCTGTCCTTGATGTATTACTTGAAGCAAATCATGAAAGAGAAATTATCGGGGCAGCGGAAGTCAGTAGACGGGCAGGCATTTTTAGAGAACCTGGACATTCAATGAAAGGTGGTAATGATGCCATTGCATGGGGAATCTTAGGAAAACTAATTAAAGAGAATAGAGTTATTAAGGTTGATCAAGGATTTAAATTGACTGATGAAGAATTTGAACTAAGACGGGATGATGTGAATAAAAAATAATCTGTATACAGACGTGTCTAAATTCTTGAGAAGCATTAGAGTGATAATTTTAGAATTCTATAGGAGTGTCCACTCTAATTTTAGGTCAAAAGTTAAGATTCGGAGATCGCTCCCTCTGAAATGTTGCGGTTTCCGTGAAACCTAACATACAATTTTAGGATAGACTGTCTACTAGTGCTGTGTCAAGTGTTTTCTGATGGCACTAAAAAGTCGGGAATTGGAATTCCCTCCTACAATACAAACATTCTGTAGGAGCTATCTCCGAATCGCGATCTACAAAATAGAACTTGACCAAGCACTAGTAGTCTGTCCACTCTAATATTGCGGATTTAGGCGTTTTAATTAGATGCGCGCATCCTCTTTTGTAAATTGTCAATCCACTTGCTTCGCTTCACTATTACGTCTTGCTTCCCATGCTTTTGTTTCTCTTCGTAGCGTTTCTATGTCAGGAATACGACGACACAAACACTGGCGGGTGAGCACACTCAGTTCTATCTCTGCAATATTCAACAAACTCCCATGCTTAGGGGTATACACTATTTCTAAACGAGAACTCAACCTTTGTGCTTCTTCCTCACAAAACGCTTTATACAAAGATGAAAGTTTATGTGTATTGAGGTTATTACAAACTAAAATCACTCGTTTCGCATTCGGATACACCTCGTCTAATAACACCTTTACCTCCTCTGCCCAATCCACAGCAGTCCGACGCTCCCGAACAGACACACGCCGCCAATCAGAAAGTGCCTCTGTGAACACGAAAAGTTGTGCCGTGCCATTACGTTTATATTCATTATCCACACGCTTTACTTGACCCGGCTTGCCAGGACACGGATCACGAATATCATCTCTCAAAGTTACAGGTTGTTCATCCATGTTCACAACAGGAACGCTTGTATCCAAAGGTTTCTGATAGAGTTCAAGCACTTCCTCCATTGCCGCAACAAACGCAGCATCTTCCTCAGGCAGGATCACCCATTGTGCTACAAGATGCGGTTTCAAAGCGTTTTTTTTAGTGTCTGACGCACTGTTTCGAGGCTAATACTTTCAACGATTTCAAGCCGTACTAACTCCGAAGCAAGAAGACGCAACGACCATCTGCCAAAGCCTTCTGGTGGTTCACTACAGCTTAGCGCAATTAGGCGTGCCTCCGACTCGCCATCAAGTTTACGAGGCGTGGGAGGATGCTCGCATTTGGAACGATCTAAAGCACCAGATAAACCCATTTCTACAAAACGCCTACGCACATTATACACCGTCTTGTGATGACACGAAAATGCTTCGGCTATCTGTTTATCTGTCCAACCAGCTCCCTTGGTATCTGCTTTCAATAAAATGTGGGAATGTTTAATCTTATACGCTTTATTTGCTCCTCAACTTATACACAAATTCAGTTCTTCACACTCGGCATCTGTTAATGTAACTCTATATTTCTTGTTCAAAATACTGTGCCTCCAAAAACTATTTGGAAACAGTCTAAAAGAAATGATATTGTCTGTCAAATATTCGAAAAAAATACAAAACTATAATATTAGAATGGACTATCCACTAGTATAACACGCTTTTGAATCGGCTTTGATGTTAACACAAAACAAATACCTCTTGACAAAAACATCCAATCTCTATAATATAGAACTTGATAAAGTTTACAGACGAGCTCCTATCTAAACACAACAGCTATCAATATCCAGGGTAAAAGAAACACATTCTCACCGTCCTGGTCACAACCGCACACGAACGAGGTAGTCCCTTGCAGTTGTGATAAATCCTACGGGTGAATCCAAGTAGACCGGAAGCAAGAAATCACCGAGAATTTGTTTCCACCCCTACTAATTCTAACCAACCCTAAAAATTTTTTCATAGGCTAACGGAGTTGTCTTATGTCAAAAAAAACTCAAGTAGAGATCGCACAAAATGAACTGTGCCAGATGAATCTAACAGAAGATGAGAACAATCCTAAAAAGAAACCTTTTGTAAATAATAGTGAACTTGCCACTCAACTTGAAATGGAACAGACCACAGTATACAATGTGAGAGAATCTCTCAAATTCGCAAGAGCAAATGGAATAAACGAGAATTGTTTCGTCGTGTACGCCTGGAGATGGAAAGAAAACGATAAGTATACTAAAATCGGTACATGTCCAATAGGAAACATACGAATGCGTATTATCACAACATACGAGCCTATAGATGATCCACTACTGATAGGTGTCAGGGAATTTTCTAACAAAAAAGAAGCAAAAGAATATGAGAATAATATACTCAACATCAGATTCAAAAGTAAACGAACACGACCTGATCGGGAATGGATAATTATTAACGAAACTTTTAATGAAGTGATTGATAGGGAATTCACCAGAATCGGGAAAATTGTCGAAAGAATTGAGAAAGTTGTCTAGAATTTAACCCACCATCACAAACTACTAATTGCACTTTTTGACGCTCAGATTGCTCCACATCGCATTTCTATATAACCCTATTGTGTACCCTCAGATATTTCAACGTTTTTGACCCTTACACGAATTCTCACACACGTTAGGATAATTCCACAGACACCTTAAGCCAATTTCTTGACATGCCAAAAATTACACTTACCAACCACGAGACTTCGCAGATCTATTCAAAAGGGACTGAAATTGCTTTTTCGGTTACCACCATTCCGCCTTCAAAAAAATATCATTTGATTAAGTGTTTTCCGAAACCGTTACCGTCACGCCAATACACCCCAGATATATTTGAAGCATCTGGATAAATTAGGACAACCGATACCGTGGAAGTGGAGTGAAACGTGGAAGTGGGATGAACCCAATTAAGTCTGTGTGGGATTCTAATACCATTTCTAATAAATTATATCTCATTTTCAATTTTGGTTAGATATTCATATTTTGTTATACTGGCAATAGTGTCTTTTGTGTAACTTCTCAATATTTCGAAAAGTTTGTCTTGCATATCTTTGATGGATGTAAACA
>PYJD01000020.1 GCA_003635315.1 Candidatus Poribacteria bacterium | reverse complement strand
AAGAGAAGTCATATTGAGTAAAACCTATAAATATAGTAAAATAAGGGCACATAAGTTAAGAATGTAGGTTCTAATGTTTTATAATAAGGAACTCTTATGGCTGACCCAAATGAAAAACAACTGAATTACAATTGTCTTCCGAAACAAGTGAAGCTTAAGGATTTTAACCGGTACATTAAACCCTTTTTGTCTGTAAGACATAAAGGACCAAAACCTAAAATATCTTCATACAAGATATTCAATTACATCCTCTATGTATTACATACAGGTATGCAATGGAATCAACTCAGGACACGGCGCAACGAAATCCATTGGTCTAATGTTTACAAATGGCATAATCGGTGGTCAAAAGATGGTTCTTATGAGAAACTTTTTGAAGCATCTGTTCTACATCTTCTTGACAGTGATCAACTTGACACCTCTTGTTTACACGGTGATGGATCAAACACCGTTGTAAAAAAAGGGGAGACGGCATAGGTTATTCAGGACACAAACAGCAAAAAGGTGAAAAAGAGTTGACAATCACCGACAATAAAGGGTTTATCATTGCTCCTATATCTGTCAGACCTGTCAATGAACACGATACAACGATTTTGCCCGAGGCGTTGACCCAATTGATCTGCTTCAGCAATCGCATTGACCTGGATCTTGATGGTTCAGCACTCACTTTGGATTCCGGTTTTGATTCCAAGGTAAATAAAAAAAGTATCAAAGAACAAGGTCTAATCCCAGTAATCTATCCGAACAAACGAAATACGAAAGAACCTATAGCTATCGCTCGTATGTTCCGGTGGTTTAAAAAAGATATATACACAGAACGATATAAAGTAGAGCGAACATTCGGATGGCAAGATACATATAGAAAACTTGCCCTGAGTTATGATAAACTCAAAGAAACGCGTTTAGGATTTCGGTATTTAGCATATTCTATGATAAATTATCGGACTACTTTTAACAATCTTTAGATGTTACTCGCTATGAGTTCAGAGGAATAAATGGAAAAACAGTACAATAATACCGACAAGCAAAATAATTTTCAATGGATTTGGCTCGGTTTAATCAGTTTAATTGTCTTTGTATCGACTACTGTATTCGTGATAATTGTCGCAATTCGAGATTTAAGCAGCATGGAAAATGTCTTATTGCAATTCATTTTCTTATCAATCGGATGTGGTGTTTCATATATTGTAGGGAAACAGTCAGTTGAAAAGGCAAGAGATGAATTTCTCAAACCACATGCACGTAGTGCTGTCCGCTACCTTGTATCTTTGTATAAAAGCATTACCCGTGCAGCTGAAGTAACAGAATCAACACAGAATTTTAAATCCCCTGAGAATTACAACGTTATCCGAGCCTACCTTTTGGGTATTTTTGGCGAACAACTGGCTTCTGCAGATGATGCAATTGAAAATTGGCGCGACATCCTTAAGGAAGAATTGGAAGATATGATAATAAAGTCTGAAGAAGAGGATAGATTTACACCAAAGAGAACAGAAGACTTGATGCAAAAACTTGTACATGAAAACACACTGGAGGATAAATAATGACTGAACGTATTCGCGGAAAAGTTGCCCAGGTACTAAACACACGTGAAATAGCAATTAATAAAGGATCCACAGACGGTGTAGATATTGGCATGTACTTTGATGTGATGGATCCCAAGGAGCAAAATATAATAGATCCAGATACAGGAGAAGTGTTAGGTTCTCTTGAACGTCCAAGAATAAGACTCAAGATTATACATGTACAAGACAATTTGGCAGTGGCTTCTACATACATATCAAAACACATAAATCTCGGAGGAGATGTTTTCATAAATCCAGCTTTGGGACTTGGTCCGTTCGCTCGTGCCCTCATGCCGCCCAATTGGGTGACAAAGTATGAGACATTGCAGAAAACAGGAAAAACACCTAATGATCTTGATGAGGAAGATCGTGCTATCAAAACCGGCGACCCCGTTGTACAAGTCCTTGAAATAGACGAACCAGAACATGATAATACTAACGAGAACTAACGAAAGATAACCTATGCCACGACTCACAGAATCAGAACAACAAGAAATCATCCGCTACCTTGAAGCAGACAAACCGCTGTGTACCCGGTTCCCGTAAGATTGCTGTGAAGGTAGTCGACATATTCGGTAATGATACGATGACGATTGTTGAGGTAAACATTTGAAAATAAAGTCAATTCATTGTAACCCTCCGAATGCCATACGCGCATTCGGCGTTGATTTGGCGATTAAGACATCCCAGAAACCATCACTCCACTAAATAATTCACATTATACCAACCCTCGTCTCCGCGTAATCAGCGTAATCCGCGATTCAGACATACAAGAAACCATCACTCCACTAAATAATACCATTTCTGACGTATAATATCTCTTATTTATAGCATCAACCGCCAGTTTGAGCTACATTCCTCTGCATTTCTAACAATAGACAATGAAACAAGAATTAATAGATTTGGCATAATGTCAGCATTCCGACAATCTTGACTACATAAACCGTACATGCTAAAATGCCAGAATGAACAGCATACAATCATCAACAAATATAATCTTTCAGCAAATGGAACAGGAAGACCTTGATATGGTCATGGCAATAGAAAGGGAAGCGTTTCCCGATCCGTGGCATGTATCCTTTTTCAAACGGGAACTTCGAAGCCGTAAAAAACATACACATTGTTATGTGGCTCGCATAGATGAAAAGATCGTAGGATATATTGTCTTTTATATTTTCTGTGGTGAAGGCCATATCATGAATATAGCAGTAGATGCTGACTATAGACGACGCGGTATTGCAAAATACCTCCTCTCCTCTGCTTTGGAGATCGTTCATAAGGAAGCAGGGGGTGAGGTGTTCCTTGAAGTGGGTACCAATAATACTCCCGCAAAACAACTCTATAGACAATTCGGTTTTAAAGTTTACGGTATCCGAAAAAGATACTATCGTAACGGTGAAGATGCATTCATTATGCGTAAAGATGTGGAATATGAAACGACGCAACGTTCTACAAATTAGAGCTACATCAATCCGTTCTTATTGGAGGTAAGTGAATTATGATTCTTGATATAGGTCGATATGTTTTCTCTGCAGCTGCATCGGATGAAACACTAACGCTCTGCCAGCGTAGGCAAGAAAAACGAACAACTGGTAGAAATGGTTGGCGGATTCTTGAAGAAGAGATTGACTGGAAGGTCAGTGAAACAGCAATAATTGTTGTTGATATGTGGAATGAACACTGGTCATGGGGTGCAACCGAACGCGTAAATATAATGGCACCAAGAATGAATATCGTGCTAAATCGAGCGAGACAACGTGGTATTCAGATTATTCATGCCCCGTCAGATACAATGGATTTCTATGAAGATCATCCTGCACGTCAATCTATCCTTGAAATTCCGCATGCAGACCCACCACCTGAACGAGAAATGGAGGATCCACCACAACCTGTGGATGCATCTGATGGTGGATCAGATACCGGGGAAGCCGACTCATACAAAGCATGGCATCGGCAACATGAGGCTATCGAAATTGATGATGGGGATGCGATTAGTGATAACGGACAAGAGGTCTATAACCTTTTTGCTCAGAAAGGGATAAAAAATGTAATCATTATGGGTGTGCACACGAATATGTGTGTGCTTGGACGGTCATTTGCCATTAAGCCAATGGTGAAATGGGGATTTAATGTGGTCTTAGCACGTGATCTGACGGATGCTATGTATAACCCCTACAAACCACCCTACGTTAGTCATGAAGAAGGCACGCATCTGATAATCGAATATATCGAGAAGTTTTGGTGTCCCACAATCTTAAGTGGTGACCTAACCACACCAAAACCGGAATAGGGTGTATTTCAATTAATTTAACCTAAGTTGCTACCTATGAGCCTTATACATGAACTTATAGTGAGTAACATCTACTACCATTTCTATTTATTTTCCTCTCCTTCTTTCGTAGGTCGGGTAGAGGAACGAAACCCATAGATGTCAACTTAAGAAGATCATTCCATTTTATGAGCGTCTTCAGTCCCATAGGGACGGAATGTTTATAGAAAAAGAGTATACCCCATATTGAGTCCCATAGGGACGGAATGTTTATAGAAAAAGAGTATACCTCATATTGAGTTCCATAGGGACGGAATGTTTATAGAAAAAGAGTATACCCCGTATTGAGTTCCATAGGGATGGAATGTCTATAATTGGGTTGTGGTATACACATTCCGTTCCTACGGAACTCAAAGGATTTATTGACATTTTCTCTATAAACATATCGTCCCGACGGGACTAAAGACATCAATATCCGACATCTATAAACCACTAAATTGACACCTACGGTTCGGTTGGAAACCGAACCTACCCAGGGAAGTGGCTAAGTCCTACTATAATAGAGATTTCACACACTATTCCTCATCATCTTCAGAATAGGAATGTCCACTAAAAATTGCACGCACCTGTTTTGCAGTCTTCGGTCCAGAAAGCAATTGTCCAATACGATCCCCTTCCTCCTCCAATAATGCTTTAACATTCGTCAGAACAGCTTCCAACTTATCTGCTGGGAACTTACATGCACCATTTTCATCCATATGGATAATCTCTCCAGGTGCAACATCCATTCCACCCATAGAAACCGGGACATTAACAGCCTGAACAGCCATAGCACCGTGTCCAGGTGTAATACCGCTCAACAGATATTGGAACTCCATCGGACGGATTTCATCAATGTCTCGGGATGGACCGTTAGAAATTGCACCTAAACAACCAACTGATTTCATCGCAGCGGTCATGTTCCCACCAGCCAATCCGACTTTATCCTTTAATTCCTCTGGAAACTTCTGTTCAAATGCGAAGATAGTCGGTTTCATGGAAGCATCCATGGCATCAATTACATCCATAAAGGAAAGTTCATTATAGTTTGGGTCTGGTATACTATAAACACAGGTTACAGCATAACCCGCCATTGCACCTAAGTCAGGATACATACATTTTATAGAGGTATCCGTATACCAATTTTCAGTCCAAGGATTGTATAATCCGAGACATAACGGACTTCCGGGATAAGTTGCCACAACATTCGTAATTGACGGTGTGTCATATTTTCGCAATTCTTCCAACATTTCCTGTTCAGTTAATGCCATATTTCCCTCAATATATAATAAGTTCTGTTAAGTTGATTAGACAGGCATTGTCCTACCAGCATAAGCACGTCCAACACGGGCGGTTTCTTCACCTGAACCACATATTCTTACACCAGCATCAATGCTTGCTTCGATTGTATCGGGTGATGCACTCTCAAGGAATTTCAGACCTGCCGATTGACAAGCAGCAAAAACACGGTCCCTTGCATCTTGTAATTCTTGGGGACGTGGGTTAGGCATATTCTTATAACCAAAAGACATACTCATGTCCCCCGGTCCCCATTCAGCAAAAGCAATTCCCGGTACACGTGCAGTCATTTCAACATTAGCCAGTGCACGTTTATTTTCAATCTTAAGACCGAGAAGCAGTTCCCCCTTAGGATTGAGCGGCCACGGATCAGCCGTATCAAGGTATTGGTCTACGGAAACTCCCCAGATAGGGGCAGCAGATCCCTGTCCAGCTGAACCACGTCTACCGACATTTAACTGTGAACCTACTCCGATAGTCTGAAACGGATATCTACATACTTCTACAAATGCTTTTACTGCTTCAGGTGATTCAGCGTGACAAAGTAAAAGACCATGCACACCACGAGCAAGGAGTTGTCGCATCTGCCATCCATTTGCTCGAATTACATCAGCACTTATCCCATCAACAGGTAATTCAACAATGACGGCTGGTGTTTTGTGTCCACTCTTAGTTGGTCCTCCATCAGCAAGACCTCGCATATAACCGTCTAAACCAGCAAGATCAAGACTTCCATGTTCCATGCCGATGTTGATATAATCTGCCCATGTATCTGCCATCGCTATGCCAGCATCATAGTTTAGATTAGAAGTTGTGTGACTACCAGTGTAGAAAACGGGTTGATCATTTTCTAACAATTCAATTGCTTTATTTACGCGTTCGGGCATCGTGATGCTCCTTCCATTGCCCCATTTGCATATTTACATTTGCAAGATATTGATTAATGGAATCATATTATAGCAAGCCTTAGAATGTGTCAATTGAAATATATATATATGTTCCTTAATCCAAATACTGAATTCATACATTTTTCTACAAAATTGAAAATAAATTGAAGAAAATATCTATACCTAACATCTAACATTACCAAAAGCTACTTTTTTAGCACAAACTTCATGCAAATTATAGTAAACCTTGAAATTAATGAGACATTTTTGTAAGAATGATAGCTGAATTGTGTTTGTAGCACATTCTGTTAGATTGTGCTGGTGTATGTAGCACATTCTATTAGATTGTGTGTTTTGTAGGACATTCTATTAGATTGTGCTGGTGTATGTAGCACATTCTATTAGATTGTGTGTTTTGTAGCACATTCTATTAGATTGTGCTGGTGTTTGTAGCACATTCTGTTAGATTGTGATTGTGTATGTAGCACATTCTGTTAGATTGTGATTGTGTATGTAGCACATTCTGTTAGATTGTGCTGGTGTTTTGTAGCACATTCTGTTAGATTGTGTTCTTGTTTGTAGCACATTCTGTTAGATTGTGATTGTGTATGTAGCACATTCTTTTAGATTGTGCTCGTGTATGTAGCACATTCTGTTAGATTGTGATTGTGTTTGTAGCACATTCTGTTAGATTGTGCATGCAGAGATCCTACTTCAAAATCATAACCTTAATGAGAAATATATAAAAAGAGAAAAAACGATGAATATCTATAAAAACGATCCTAAATACAAACCTAAATATAAAAAGACTTTATGTCAAAAAATCAGCTATAATAGACAGGTTGAAATTGTCAAAATCAGCAAGGACAACAAAAACACAAAATCACACTTTTTGGAAATTCTTAAAAAGTTAATTCAAAGTGGAGTAAACTCAGTCTGTGACAGAGGTTAGAGGGGTAATTTACACCAATTTCAATGTCACACAATGTGTCAAAAAGTGTAACTTTTTTCACTTTTTCATCGAATTGAAAAATTCAACATTTTCACGATTTATCCTCAGGGAATTTAGGATTAAAGGGCTGTTTTTGCACCTTATTAGGTTGTCCGGATATTAGGATTAAAAGTGAAATTTTCGACTATTATTTCTAATACCATTTCTAAATAAAAATATCTCATTTTTGTTGAATTACCTTAACACCAAACTCCTTGACAAATTGGTAGGATGGGGTTAACTTATTAAAGGGATATACATCAAACAACTTACCTTGAGGAATCATTATTGTGAAAGCAATTGTCATTACACTCCTACCTGATAAACGTCGTGAGAAAATCGTCGTAGAAGATTGGAATGAACCTGAATCTCCTGTCGGAAACGAAGTGTTATGTGAAGCAGTCTTTACCGGACTCACAAACGGAACTGAACGAAATCAGTTAATTGGTGGAAATTACGCACCATCCGATGAAAATCTTCCCTGTGGAGGGGGTTATCAGAACGTTGGACGTGTAATTGAAGCCGGTCCGGATGTCACCCAACTTCAAGTTGGAGACCTTATATATGCAAGTGTAGACCATGTCCAACGGTTTAAAATCCAAGAAAATGGATTGCTACTGAAATTACCTGAAGATATTGAACCTTCTGATGCAGCTCTTTTCGGTATTTCAGGTGTTGCCATGCACTGCTGCAGGAGAGTTGATCCTCGTATTGGAGAAAGAGTGCTGATCGTAGGACAAGGATGCATTGGTATGTTTGCAGCACAGATTGCTTATGCGATGGGGGCGCGTGTTTCTGTTTGTGATATTGAGGAATCACGATTGGAGAAGGTAAGAGAACTCGGTATTGCCGAACAGGTAATTAACACAAGTGATGATGGCTGGGAAAAGCAGATCGGTGATGGTGGCTATGATGCTGTGATGGATTTTGCTGGTGTTCCTGATATGGTCACACCGATGGTTCAAGCATGTAAAACACGCGGTCGTTTACTCTTAGTGGCAGGACGATTTGATGTGAACTATACCTTCAACGTAGGACAATTTAAGGAGATAAGCATTCTGCATTGTAGTCATTTCACACGGGATGATCTTGATAATTTATGTCGATTCCTGCGTCAAGGTTCCATCAGAATCGCACCCTTAATTCGACACAAAGTTCCGCTTGATGATGTTCCTCAGATCTATCGTTGGCTACGGGATGAACCGATGCGATTGCTCGGAACAGTATTTGAATGGTAAGGTGTTATAACTTCATTTCTTACAGTGCACTCACATTATATTTATAGTAAAGACTAACATTTATATAGGAGATTTTATGTCAGACGTAAGATTAGGTATCATCGGTACAGGTGGTAATATGAACCGTCATCTAAGGGAATTAACCGATATCGGTGGAAGCAAATTCGTTGCTTTCTGCGATATTGTGGTTGAAAAAGCCGAAAGTGCTGTTGAAAAGTACGGTGGTAATGCCTATGCCGACTATAACGATATGCTTGCCAAAGAGGAGTTGGATGCCGTTTATATCTCAATTCCACCATTCGCTCACGGCGCACCGGAAAAAGCTGTTGTCGCTGCAGGACTCCCCATGTTTGTTGAAAAACCTGTACACATGGATGCTGATGAAGCAATGGAGATCGCAGCTGAAATTGAAGACAAAGGCATAATAACAGCAACAGGTTATCAAGAACGCTATCTTGATATTATCGACAAAGCACAAGAACTTCTTGAAAACCGTCGTGTTGGATTCTTCATGGGTTATTGGATGGGTGGAATGCCAGGTGGTTGGTGGCGTGAAAAAGCAAAATCCGGCGGACAACTCATGGAACAGACAACTCATGAATTCGATATGGCACGATACCTATTCGGTGAAGTTAAAACTGTTTATGCTGTGGCTCGTTACGACCTCATCCCAGATACAGATTATGATATAGAAGAAGCGTCTGCTGTCTCTTTACAATTCGAGAGCGGGGTGTTTGGTATTATGTTCTCGGCGTGCTTTACAACCAACGGTCTACGTCGTTCTGGATTAGATATCTTCTGTGAAGATGGATCCATTGAGTATCATCTTCGCCGTGCTCTTGTTCTCTCAACAGCCGATGAAAAAACAACATGGAATCCTGAAAATAACTGCACCATAGATATGGATCGCACCTTCATTGAGGCTGTCCGTTCAGGAGATGGTAGTGCTATCCGTTCTCCATATCCTGATGCTGCAAAGACTGCAATCTTATCTATTGCTGCAAATGAATCTTTGGAAACTGGGAATCCTGTACATCTCTCTTAAAATTAACTATGGATTTAGATTATGCAACAACAACTTACCTTACCCATAACAGGGATGCATTGTGAGAATTGCGCGGCAACCATTACGCGCAATCTCACACAGATGGATGGTATCCTGAATGCTGATGTTAGCATTGCTACAGAAAAAGCAGCGGTTACATATAATCCATCTGCACTCACCGAGGAAACAATCGTTGATAAAATCCGTTCACTCGGGTTTGATGTCGTGGATGCTGATTCTGAAGCAGAGGCACGCGCAGCAGAACTCCAACGACAAAATCAACATTTCATCGTAGGAATTCTATTTACACTCCCACTATTTCTACTGAGTATGGGAAAAGATATGGGGTTATTGGGACAATGGTCGCATGACACATGGGTTAATTGGATCATGTTTCTTTTAGCACTACCTGTACAGGTCTATGTCGGATGGGATTATTACGTCGGTAGTGTCAAGTCATTGCAGAATCGCACTGCAAATATGGATGTTCTGGTTGCAATGGGGTCTTCAGTAGCCTTCCTCTATAGTTTCGTTGTTTTGATGGCAGCACAACTGAATTTACAAGGTATTGGGGAACATATATACTTTGAGACAGCTGCTGTTATCATCACCCTTATTAAACTTGGTAAACTGCTGGAAGCACGTGCCAAAGGTCAGACAAGTGCTGCGCTCAAAAAACTCATGCGACTCTCTCCACAAACAGCATGTTTACTCAAAGATGGTGAAGAACAGCAGATTCCAATATCACAAGTAGAAGTTGGTGATAGGCTTATCGTACGTCCCGGAGAAAGCATACCAGTAGATGGAATAGTACGGGAAGGTTCAAGTGCTGTTGATGAAAGCCTATTCACCGGTGAAAGTATGCCTGTTGATAAATCCTTAGACGATACGGTTGCAAGTGCTACAATTAATCAGAGTGGACTACTTACAATTGAAGCAACACGCATTGGTTCAGAGACTTCCCTCGCACGACTTGTTCAGTTAGTTCAAGCGACACAGCAGAGCAAAGCTCCCATTCAACGCACTGCCGATGCCGTGGCAAGTGTATTTGTACCTATTGTCTTAGGTATAGCCATTCTAACATTCCTATTATGGTGGTTTGTTATTGATGTAGGTTTTACTCCGGCAGTACTTCGTTTAGTTGCGGTGTTGGTAATTGCATGTCCCTGTGCATTGGGGCTTGCAACACCCACAGCTATTATGGTGAGCACTGGAATTGGAGCACAACACGGAATACTCTTCAGAAACAGTGAAGCTTTGGAACATGTGGGTGAAGTGACGCGAATTGTCCTTGATAAAACAGGAACATTAACCAAAGGAGAACTTAGTCTCACCGACATTATTACAGATGCTGAAGATGAAACTTCGTTCTTACAATTTGCTGCCTCTGCGGAACGTGGTAGTGAACACCCTATTGGCAAAGCAATTGTTCAGGCTGCTTCTGAACGTGGAATTGATACCACTGTTCCATCAGAGTTCAAGGCTGTCATTGGAAACGGTGTTATTGCCAATGTTAATGGAAAACAAATTGTCATCGGTAATAAATCGTTATTAGAAAACCATAACATTACAACACAGCAGTATGAAACTGAGGCGGCACGGTTACAAACAGAAGCGAAAACTGTATTATGGGTAGCAGCTGATTCGAAAATCAAAGGACTCTTGGCTGTCGCGGATACGGTGAAACCTGAATCAGTTAAGGCAGTCACCGAACTCCAGCAACTTGGATGCAAGGTTACAATGATGACAGGTGATAACAGAGAAACTGCAGGGGCAATCGCCAAGACAGTCGGGATTACGGATGTGATGGCAGAACTACTTCCTGAAGACAAATCCACTGCAGTTAATGAAGTACAAGAGGAGACAGACGGATATGTTGCAATGGTAGGAGATGGTATCAACGATGCCCCTGCTTTAGCACAAGCCGATGTCGGGATGGCTCTTGGTACTGGAACAGATATTGCAATGGAAACCGCTGATTTAACACTCATGCACGGGGATCTTACGACTATTCCTGATGCAATTCGTTTAAGCCAAACAACTCTCCGTACAATAAAACAAAATCTGTTTTGGGCTTTCTTTTATAATGTGTTATTAATACCTGTTGCTGCGGGAGTATTATTTCCTTTGGAGTTTTTGCCATCAATGCTTAGGCAGTTACATCCAATGCTTGCTGCATTTGCAATGGCGTTTAGTAGTGTATCTGTTGTGTTGAATAGTCTGCGTTTGCAATGGCGGAAGAGCATATATTGAAATAAATATTTCTCATAGTTAGAAATACGTTGAATTATATCTGCTGAGTGAGATTCTTGTGTCCGTTAAATAGATAATATTCAATTACCCTACAGGGAGTTTTATATGAAACGTGTTTTACAGTTCACACTTGTTCTCCTGTTATTCTCTTGTCTAATCAATACTGCAGCTCCCCAATATACGCCAGCTGCTGTGAAGAATGCTCTGAATTCCATCGTAGCTGTAGAAATAGATGATAACGACGGAAATACAACTGCTATCGGATTAGGTTTTTTCATATCCAAGAATAAAATCATCACACATTTCTCTAAACTCTATAACCATATTCCCCCTGAGAATCAAGTTGAAATTTATGTAAAATCTGTAGGTAAGAAAACAAGATACTTTGTCAAAGATATGAATATTGTCGGGGAAAAACAGGAGTTGGCTTTCCTAAATGTTTCGATTCCAGGTGTTAAACCTTTATCAATTAGTAATGAACTTCAACATAATGGAACAACCTACACTATAAATACTACATCGAAATCATCAGTTGAAAAAGGCAAGATAAAAGGTAATTCAAAAAACAACGACTATATACGAATCACAAATCCGATCTCCGATAAAAATATAGGTGGTCCCATTCTGAATAGTAAAGGGAAAGTTATAGGTTTAGCCATACTCCTATCAGAATTAAGAAATGGAATCAATTACGATGATGGACAGGTAACTATTAAATTTGGAGGACCTGGTAATTCAGTAATTGTGAAGGGGGAGAATAGTTATGTTAATATAAAAAATAATAATACTACTATAGGTGTAAAAAATAGCGCGTTCGCCGTTTCTTCTCATGTTTTAAAGGAATTATTAGTAAATTCAAATAAAGATTCAACCAATATACAGTTGGTAGAAGATATAAATGACGAACGGAAAACCGATTCAAACAGGATAGACAAAACATTCGATGTTGTTTCAGGTGGACGACTAAAAATAGAAACAGACTCTGGTGAAATTGATGTAAAAACTCACGACAAAGATACTGTTGAGGTTAGAGTAATAAAGGAAATAAAGAAGAATTTTTTCAACCTGAAGAACATTTTAAATGATTTCAATGTGACTTATGATCATAACAGTCCTAATTTAAGTATCACTGGAAAGTTTCAACGTGGAAGAGATTTTTGGCAGAGAGAACTGAATGACATTAGGATACATTTTCAGGTAACGGTACCACAGGACTTTGATGTAGACTTAAACACCCGTATAGATGATATTTCTGTAAATGGTGTAACAGGTGAATTACAGGTATCAACATCTACTGGGGATATTACTGTTAAAGCCGTAACGGGTCCAACCCAAGTGCATACCTCAACAGGCGATCTACACCTTGAAAAAATCATAGGAGATATATCAGGAGGATCCTCCACTGGTGACATTACTATGTTAAATTGTCAAGGATCAATTTCTGTCAAATCTTCGACAGGAGATATCCGGATGCATTTGCCTTCACAACTTCAGCATGCATGGAATATCCAAACATCTACTGGAGATATATCTTTGACTCTTACATCAGATCTTGCAGCGAATCTTGATATCAAAACAAGTGTAGGAGATATTTCGACAGACTTCCCTGTGTTGACGACTGATATGCAAAAAAAGAGGTTACGCGGCACTATTAATGGTGGAGGACAGTTGTTGAAGTTACAGACATCAACGGGTGACATTCGCTTGAAAAGTAGATAGTCGGGAATAATACCATTTCTAAATGAATAATACTCTTTTTAGTAGCACAAACTTTCAGTTTGTGTATTCCATGTTTCATTTCTAACAGCCGGTCATGAGATAATCATATAATGGTGGAGGACAATTGTTGAAGTTACAGACATCAACGGGTGACATTCGGTTGAAAAGTAGATAGACGGGAATAATACCATTTCTAAATGAATAATACTCTTTTTTGTAGCACAAACTTTCAGTTTGTGTATTCCCTATTTCATTTCTAACAGCCGGTTATGAGATAATCATAAATAGAAATGGTATAATATAACAAAAACAGCATGTATTAACATTTCGTCTAACAGAATGTATTGTAGGTGTACTTGGAATGCATACTTGATGGTTTATTATTGATCGATTGATATAGACTCTACTACCTGTTCCACTGTAATCCCATCAATCACAGCACAGCTACCAACACCGCATCCGCCGGGATGTCGTCCAGGATGGCAAGGATTACATCCCAAATCCAACCCACTCTGCACAACTGTATGCTGGTCACCATAGGGTCCGCTGCGAATATGGTTGGTTGAACCGAACAGAGCAATCACACGTGTCCCAACTGCTGAAGCAATATGCATCGGTCCAGTATCATTACCAATGTAGATATTACAGGATGCAATTAACGCCGCAACTTCTCTTAGGTTATCCGTATCTATGATGATGGGTTGACTATTCATCATATCCGCAACTTCAGATTGGAGTTTCCGTTCATTGGGACCAGCGAATAGTAAAATAGTAGCATCATATTTTTCTGTTAGAAGATCCGCTAACGCCGCGTATTTCTTTGCACGCCAGAGTTTATATTGCCAATTCCCACCCGGATGAACAGCTATAATTAAGTTTTCCGAATTTATTTCTGCTCCTGTCAGTAGACGCTGTGCTTCTGTAAGTTCGGCATCAGTTAATTGTACCTGTGGGTGAGCATTCCTAATGTCTACACCATAATTGGTAAGAACATCTAAATACCGTGTAACTGCATGTCTATTTCTATCACCCCGTACCAATCCCCAATGTTCTGCCCCGATACATCTTGCAATAAAGCTGTCACGTAGATTTACCACAAGATCAAATTTCTGACTTCGTAAAGACTTGATGAGTTTTAATCTTCCATAAAACCCTTGATGTTCCCCACGATTGTCATATACAAACGTAGTATCTAGTTGTGGATCGTTGGCAAATAGGTTAACTGCGTGTGGACCAACGAGGAAGGTAATATGTGAATTTGGGAAGTGTTGACGTAAGGGGTGGATGACTGTAGTGGATAATACTGCATCACCGATAAAACTGAAACTAAACACAAGGATTTTCTTCATTGCTGAGATACAGGGAAAGATTCAATCAGATTTACTGCAGTTGTCAATCCATCTTCAGAGTCCATTTGTGCTCCTAAGGATTCTGCATTTTCTGTGAAAGCATGTGAATTCATCACCTGTTGAATTCGACCTGCTAATCGTTTTGCAGTTAGATTTCGTCGTGGTAGACTTTTTGGTGCAACACCTATATTAAAAAGACGTTTCCCCCAATAGAATTGATCTCCTATGTGCGGTACAACGATAGATGGAACTATAGCTTTGCATACAGCTGCAGTTGTTCCTGCCCCTCCATGATGTATGACACAAGATCCTTTTGGAAATAGCCAACCGTGGGGTACATATTCTGTACAATAGACATCCTCCTCTGTATCTTGTGCACCTAACAACCCCCATCCTGCTTGAATTACAGCGCGCTGGTTTGTCATCTTAATCGCATCAATTAGGATCTGAGTTGTTTCTAAACCATCACTTCCTCCCATTGATCCGAATGAAATGATTATTGGTGGAGGACCATCTTCTAAGAAGTTGACAAGATCGGAAGGTGGTGTGTAGTTCTGTTCTGAGAGAAACCAGACACCTGTGGTTTTATGGTTGGGTGATAATTCTGCTGATGGACAGATGGCAGGAGATGCCGCGACAAGGTTCATATACGGTGAATACATCTCTTCTGATGCCACTGAAGATCTTGGATTACCCCCAACAGATGAGATAAATTGGTTGAATAGCGGATCAATAGCATACCTAAGTCGAAGCTTGACTAAACCCCAAACAAAACGATTGAATGTTCGACTGTAATTTGGAAAAGGGTATGGAGCATTATCCGGTGTCTTGATAAATCCCGGACAATATGTTACCGTGATCCAAGGTATCCCTAATCGAATTGCTGCCTCTTGAGCTGGAATATCTATCGAGTGGCATATAACTAAATCGTATCCATTCATGGCTTCGAGACAATCGTGATACCATTTTTCACCATGGCGAAGAATTCCCTCCTTAGCAATTAGCACCAGCGGTCCCATGGGGTCACGCATCCTAATGAGCGTATCCATTGTTTGATGAAATTCTTTTAAATCAAATGTTGTACCCACTTCATAGTAATCTATCCCGATTTGTGAAATTCTATCTTTGTAAATCGATGGTGCACACACACGTACATGATGCTCTTTACTGAGTCGTTCAGACAAAGCTAATAACGGATACACATCACCTGTCGTTCCCCAACCCACCAAGAGTATTCTCATTTTTGACTCGCTTCTATTGTCATATTAGCAGTATTCCAAACCAGGTCAGTCGGTAGTTTTTTTGTACACTCCCATCCGATTTTACATTTGTGGGCACTACAGGGCCAACATGGCATGTCTCGTCTAACGATAGATGCATTTTCACTCATAGGATGCCACGCTACATGATCAGTAGGACCGAAGACCGCAACTGTTGGAACATCCAGTGCTGCAGCAATATGCATTGGACCTGAATCATTGCAGACTACCAAATTACAACATGATAACAGTGCCCCCAATTCACGAATTGTTTTTGGGGCATATACGATAGAATCGGATTTCATTGTTGATTGAATATTCTGTGCTAATTCCAATTCGTCTGGTCCACATAGGAGTAGCACTGTCGCGTTATAATTCATCACTAATCTGTCTGCCAATTCAGCATATTGCTTTTCAGGCCATCTTTTATCGAATGAACTACCGCCAGGATGAATACCGATTGTATAGGTGTCTTGATTTATATTCCAAGACGAAAGAAGTTTTTGTGCATCATCCTTTTCTTCAGACGATAAATTGAAAACAAGTTCTCTTGAAACTCCACCTTGACAAATTAGATTTACGAGTTCAAGGTTTCTATCAACTTCGTGTGTTTCACCTTTTTTGTATGTTCCTCTCCAAGAATGCGTAAGGGTAGATTTGAACCTTTTCTGATAACGACCTAAACGGTAGGTCGCACCAGACAAAAATGTCGTAAGATGTGGAAACGATGCAGTTTGCATTGCAACTGCAAGTTGAAACCGTTCACGCCGTAAATCTTGAAAGAATCGAAGTCTTTTTGATAATTGTTGATGTTCTCCGTGCCTATCAAAGATAAGGATTTTGTCAACATCCGGATTTCCAATTAAGATTGGGGCATTGAGTGGACGTGCCAATACAGTTATTTCTGCTGTAGGGTAGTTCTTTCGTAACAATGCGATTGCAGGGGTGGAATTCAGTAAATCACCGATACCATCAGTGCGGATGATTAGAATCTTATGTATATCAGGAAGTAAATTTCCATCTTTCATATCGTGCGGTGGCATTCTTTATCACCTGTCCTGGGGTAATACATCGAAGCTATTATATCATAAGAATTTACTATAGACAAATATCATAAACCGTTGTCATACCATTTCTGATATATAATGCCACTCTCCTGTAGCAAAACTGTTAGTTTGTGCTACATTCCGCTTTCTTTCTAATACCATTTCTGATATATCACGACTCTCTTTTGTAACATAAACTTTTAGTTTGTGCCAAACAACACTTCATTTATAGCAATTGCTAATGGAATAAAAATTAATAGAAATGGTATAACAATATATAAATGAACCGAACCAATCGGGTTATACAAGTTTGATTAATTTTGCCAGAAATCCACTAAACATGGTATCATATAAACATGCATGATCACCCTTCCAACACAAATGAGGATGTTGATAGATCATCAACATTCCGTTTTGTTGTTGGTACTCTCCTTTTTGGTTCAATCCTCATAATTCTCACATGTTATTGGATAATATCTGCGGAAAACCGAGTTGTTTGGGAACTCACAGATTTCTCAATTTTCCCGACGGTTCTATTCACATTTTTCTTCCTTGCTGCACTGACCCCAATACTTAAAAGGATATTCAGAAACGCTGCACCGACTAAACGAGAACTGGCAATGACCTACATCATGGTATCGGTTGCCACTGCACTTGCTGGTCACGACATCGTTAGACAATTAGTTCCGATGATAGCTAATGCCGGATGGTTTGCTACACCGGAAAATGAATGGTCAGACATCTTTTTTCGTTTCCTACCAACATGGTTAACCATTACTGACCGTAAGATATTACAAGGATACTTTGAAGGAGATGACAGCTTTTGGCAATCCCGTTATATGGAAGCGTGGATGTGGCCCATAATTGCTTGGAGTGCTTTGGTAATCATACTTCTGTTTATGATGTTATGTGTCAATATCATCATTCGTAGACAGTGGATTGACCATGAGAAGTTGAGCTATCCCTTAACAACACTTCCCGTTGAACTACTCGGAAACACATCCAGTCTATTCCGGAATAAACTGATTTGGTTAGGATTCGGGATTGCCTTTACCCTTGAGATGCTTGCTGGGTTAAATTATCTTTTTCCCGTAATTCCTTCAATGAAAATAAAGTATCAACTCTATTTTTCGGATAGACCATGGAATGCAATCGGACGGTTACCCATATATGTATACCCATTTGCAATCGGACTTGGATATCTAATGCCGTTAGACTTAGCACTATCTTTCTGGGGGTTTTATCTATTCTGGGGTTTACAACGTGTCTTATTTACAGCAACAGGATGGACAACCGCTATCAGTTTTCAGACGGAACAACGGACAGGGGCATGGATCGGAATAGGGTTGCTGGCACTTATAACAAGCAGGCGAGAAATTCTTAGAGTATTACGAGATGTCTTCACCTTTAAATCAAAGGATCCATTATATAACCTTGCTGTTTTCGGCTTTATAATTGGATTAGGATGTGTCTTGGTATTTTGGTATTATGCAGGGTTGTCCCCTTGGGTTACACTCGGTTATTTTGCAATATATTTCGTGCTATGTATTGGAATGACACGCATGCGTGCTGAACTGGGTCCTCCCACACACGAATTACATGGTGTTCATCCGGACCGTATAATGCTGTTATTCATGGGAAGTCGTCCTCTTGGAGCACAGAATCTTACAAATACAACATTACTGTCCTGGCTTGCCTACGGATATCGGTGCCATCCCATGCCCCATCAATTAGAAGCTTTTAAGATTGGTCGGCAATTTCGTTTGCGTGAAAATAGGATTGTAATTGTCTTAATAATAGCCTCAATTGTTGGAGCAGTCATATCCATTGTTGGTCATGTTGCCTTATACTATGAATATAGGTTTGCACTGTGGGGAGTGGGTGAATTTAACAGATTACAAAACTGGATTACTACACCACGGGCACCAAATATCACCGCTATCCAACATATGGGTTTTGGGTTCATTCTAACGGGTGTGTTAACCATTCTCAAACGGCAGTTTTTATGGTGGCCGTTTTATCCTGTGGGTTATGCCGTCGGGAATGGTTGGGCAATTGGCTGGATGTGGTTTTCGATTTTCTTGGGTTGGCTCTTTAAGAGGATACTATTTACAGGGGGTGGAGTAGGATCATATCGTAAAGCATTACCACTGTTCTTAGGTTTGATTTTCGGTCAATTTCTTGCTGGAAGTCTATGGAGTCTATTAGGCGTGATATTTAGTAAGAACATGTATACCCTATTCCCGTAAACAACTAAAAATCTTCTAAAGCTTGTGCTTCTGACTCATATACACCGATACTTTGTGTCAACCCGATGGTGTTGAAAATAGTCCTTACTTGCATTGCTGGATGTGCTATTCGTAATGATTGTCCATTTTCCCGTGTCTTCCAAAGTAGTTTTATTATAGTACCAAAACCACTACTTGTGATGAAACTTTGTCGGTCGAAATTGAGCAATAGTTTTTTTATGTCCTGTATACCATCTTCTGCATAAGCATCATTCATAGCATCTTCAGATTCATTAGTTAAGTATCCGGTAATATCGAAAATTGCGACATCGCCTTCATGTCGAATAGTAATCTGTGGTTGTGCTCTCACCCTATCCTCCTAAAAGAACCATAATTCGTAAAAATGGAGTGATTAATCTTCAGTAAAAGTGCGTTGTAGCGGTGTATGTTCCTGTTGTTCGCGTACAATTGTCTTATCAGCGAGATGAACCCATGTATCGAATTGGCGTTCATTCTCTGTGAGTTCAATCACTCGTGCACCGCGGGGCATCCCATCTCGACCATAGCAATTATAGCCAGTGGTTCTGCCATAACAAAGACGTATTCCGTGTAACTCTCCCCAGTAATCATTAACATGTTCATGTCCAACAAATGTCCCCATTACATCCCCAGCTTCGTGTAGGGCAGCAAAAAATCCTGTATTAATTTTGGGCGGACAAACATTCTCATATTTGAATCCGTAACAGGTATGGAAATCCCAAACTTCATCATATTCAGGTATGGGAATATGGAAAAAAGCAAGTGCAGGGAGTTTCGATCCAACCGCTGTAGCATGTCTTTCTGACTCACTCAGATACCATGCTATCTGATCACGTCTGATCCAATCCCACCCTCCAATATCTGTTGGGGCATAGCTACCAGAATCAATAAAATATAATAGTGCAGTGGGTTCAGCGGTTTTGGCACCTTCTATCGTTAGAGAGTAATTACCCACACCTGTGATCTCTTCTGGACCATGTTCAGCAAGACATAGTTGGCTTTCTTGCATGACATCCATTAATTCCGTACGACTTGCAGTGCCTTCATCATCGTGATTTCCGAATACAGCAGTCCAAAGAAAGCCACATTCATCAAGGATCGTCGTAATTTGTCTTAAGGATACAGCTGCATCTTTACAGCCTCCACCAGATAACATATCACCTGTCATCACAATTAAATCCGGTGATTCTGCAAGGGCAATTTGCCTCATTAACTCTCCAGATTCTTCATCTGGACCATCACCATTTTGCCAATGAATATCAGTATACTGCACAATTTTAAAAGTACCATCTTCTCGAAACTTTAGTTTGCTTTTCACTCTAATATCCTCCTTTCCGTGTTAATATAATCATATTTAGGAAAATATGCAAGCAAATTCAAGACAGAGGTATTCTCTTTTTCGAATATAGATACATCCTGATATAAGTTTCCTCTGTAGGATTACCCCATACATACGAAGATCTGTTAAATAAAAAAACTTCTGAATTCAGTAAGATAGTCTTCAGGAGTATAAATCTATATATACTTTTGATAGCTTAACTAAACCGTTCATCGTCCTTCTTATAGAGTCGCTAATTTTGGTAAAGATAGTTAAATCTGAATGAATTTAAGTCAATTGCTGACAATTGCCAACTACAACAGAGTAAATCATGTTTTCAAAAATAATAGAAACAGTTACAAAAAAGTAACGTTAAAAACCTATACAAAGCAACCCATCATTTGCGGATGAAATTATCATACGATTCAATCTTGACTATCGCAGATAATTCTACTTTATTGGGTTGATATGTGTACCTGAATATTTCCAATGTTGATACTAAAGACATACTATAAATAATTGGAATTAAAGGTGCATCTACAGAATTATCATATTCGTCATTATACTTTTTACTATTGTCAAGTTATGTATGATATTTTTATCAGCACAATTTTGTTATGATCTGGTTTTACCAGTGGCTAAAATTAATGGTAGTAAAGGTTTTCGGTATGGCATAGAACTTAACGTGATGCAAATTGTAGCGGAATAGTAGAATTGTCATATATATACTATAAAAGAGTAAATAGCCACTTTATTCTATATAGAGAGGAATCAACTTTATCAAGTTTTAAAGACACGATATCAATAACTTAGGAATTATATTATGAAGAGAACTTTACTTTTTATCTGTGTCTATTTCTTAGTTTTCGTTTTTTTAGGAGTTTTGTGGTATTATCCAGTGATGCCATTTATCTTCTATAGTACATTAGCGGATGCTGAAATGAAACTACAGATGAAAGACGATTTGATTGGATTCTATGGGATTGTTAGAGATATACATAACCAAGCAAATAGTGGAACTATGTTAACTACTCCAGAAAAGATTGTTTTAGTTCTCACACCAACAGGGGAGTATGGATTCTTACTCTGGCCTATTGTCGGCATTCTCTTAGGGCTGTGGCGAGGGTTACCTTTACGTAACCGATTGAAAAAACAGGTTTCAGTATCTCCTACATATAATCTGTAGCCTTCATCTTACTGCTTTTATATTGTCTTACCTTATTGATAATGGTATAATTTCACACTGAATTGTTGACTTGCAATTGAAGGTAAGTGTGCCAATACGTTTGTTCCAATCCTAAGTACTCTAATATATCTGTTATTACTCATGAATAGATTCGACATTCACACGACAATTCTCTCAAATGAGAATGTAGCTGAAGATCATTATCTATTACGTTGTGAGTGTCCAGAAATTGCAAAGCATGCCCAACCAGGACAGTTCATACATGTACTAATTTCAGATGGCGCGGGTCTTCTGCTTCGACGTCCTTTCACAGTTTATTCTGTTGATAAGCACGAGATAACAATGCTCTATCAAATCATCGGTGAAGGGACGCTTCGGCTCTCTAAAATGGGAAAGGGATGTCCATTACATGTACTGGGACCACTTGGGAATACATTTGACATCAAGCAATCTTCCGGACCAGCGATCTTAGTTGGTGGTGGTGCTGGGATTGCTTCTTTGATGTTACTCGCTGCAACCTTGAGGAATGAAAATAGAGAAACACATGCTTTGGTAGGGGCACAACACCGTCGAAGATTGTTGAGTATAGATGATTTGACTGCAATCGGTGTTTTAGTGCATATCGCAACCGATGATGGCAGTATAGGACATCACGGATTTGTTACAGATATCTTAAGTGATTTTCTTAGCAATTCACTTAATGAGAATCCTACCATCTACGCTTGTGGTCCTCACGGTATGCTTGCTGCTGTTAGCAAGATTTCAACCGACTATAATATTCCTACACAAGTTGCAATGGAAAACCGTATGGGATGTGCATTAGGTGTGTGCCTTGGATGTGTTTGTCCTATTCGTGTTAATGAAAATCAGATTGAATATCAACGGGTTTGTACTGAAGGACCAGTATTTAATGCTACTGATATTGCATGGGAAATATAAAGTATATTCTATTATTACAACGCTAACAATCCAAACAAAAGAGAACAATGTCCTCCTCATTCTACCAAGATTTAACATCCATTAGTTTACAGGATAAGATACATTCTGATTCAACCTGTGAGAGTATATTCTCCGATTCAGAGATAGAACTACTCCCTTTGTTGAATGCCGCTTATCAAGTCCGTAAGACCTATCATAATAATACAGTCCAACTACATATGCTGAATAATGCACAGAACGGTAATTGTCCGGAAGATTGTTATTACTGTGTTCAAGCAAAAACTGCCACAACAGATATTGATACCTATTCACTAAAACCAGAATCTGAAATACTTGCTGAAGCGGAAAAAGCCTTTCAATCTGGAGCATACCGGTACTGTATCGTCATGAGTGGTCGAGGACCATCATCAAAACGTGTCCGGGAAATGGCAAATACAATAAGAAGGGTTAAGGAACATTTCCCAATTGAGGTATGTTTATCCGTTGGATTGATTGATGAACCCGCAGCACATATTTTAAAAGATGCAGGTTTGGACAGATTGAATCATAATTTGAATACATCTGAATCCCATTATCCAAATGTATGTACAACACACTCTTATCAAGACAGGATGGATACTTTACATGCTGCACAGACTGCTGGACTGGCATGTTGTTCAGGTGTCATTGTTGGGATGGGGGAAAAAGTAAGTGATTTAGTTCGAGTTGCAAAAGAATTACGGCAATTAGAGGTAGCTTCTATACCGGTTAACTTTTTCCTTCCGATTGAAGGCACACAACTATCAGAAATACAATCGGTTGAACAGAACGGATCTTCTATCCTAACTCCTGATTTTTGCCTTCGAGTTTTATGTCTCTTTAGATTTCTCAATCCTCGTTCTGAGATACGTGTAGCTGCAGGTAGGGAACATCATCTACGGGGAATGGAGGTAATGTCTCTGTATCCAGCGAATTCCATGTTTATAGATGGTTATTTGAATGCTGAAGGTACAGCAGCATCACGTACACTACAGATGATACAAGATGCAGGGTTTACCATAGAAACAAATGGAAAAATCTCGGATATCCTACAGGACCAACAAGTTAAACAGAATAGTGTGCTACTAAAAGAACTACCCCTGCTTCGACCACGTCTGGACTCCAACAATTCAAAGTTGTGTTAGAAGACTAAAATGCCTATACACCCACCGTTTCAATCTTACCAGGAATCTTACTGAGAATCAGTTTTCCATTTCAACTTTATTACTGGCATTATCAATATCAATACCGACAATCTTACCTTCAGCATCATAGTCAAGAACGATACCTTCTGAAATTTCTAAACTCTCCACACTGGGTTGCTCGGACAAATTAATATACAGTGAGTCGGTTTCCGGGTAATAGTTGAGCTTCATGGCTTGAATCCTCGATCTGGAAAAGCGTTATGAATTGATCAGTTTCAAACCACCCATATACGGTTGTAACACCGCTGGAACACGGACTGTCCCATCAGAATTCTGATAGGTTTCCAGAAGCGCAATGACAACACGCGGTAATGCTGTTCCGGACGCATTAAGGGTGTGAATGAACTCAGGTTTTGCCCCTGCTTCTGGACGGTATCTGATATTCGCACGACGCGCTTGGAAGTCTTCGAAGTTGCTACATGAGGAGACCTCTAAGAATTTTTCACCTGCAGGTGCCCATACTTCTATATCGTAACATTTTGCAGCGGCAAAAGATAATTCAACTGTGCAATGTTGCACCACACGATAAGCAAGACCCAACGCTTGTAACACACTCTCAGCATTTTCTAATAACGATTCATGCTCGGTGTAAGATGCTTCTGGGGTGGTAAACTTCACCATTTCAACCTTGTCAAATTGATGAATTCGTTGTAATCCACGTGTGTCTTTTCCATAGGCTCCTGCTTCCCGTCGAAAACAGGGGGTATATGCTGTATAGTAGATAGGTAATTCATCTACAGGTAAGATCTCATCTGCAAATAGGTTTGTCACCGGCACTTCTGCGGTTGGAATCAGAAATAGGTCAGTTTCTGGATTTTCTTCGTCCCTATCGCATCTATACATATCCGATTCCATTTTAGGAATTTGACCTGTGCCAGTCATTGTCGGACGATTTGCAAGGAAGGGCGGAGATATTTCTGTATATCCGTGTTGCGTGGTGTGTAAATCAAGCATAAACTGAATCAAAGCACGTTCTAAACGAGCCCCCAAACCCTTAAAGACCACAAAGTTGCTTCCCGCGACTTTTGCTCCACGTTGAAAATCTACAATATCTAACTGTTCAGCGATTTCCCAGTGCGGTTTTAATTCAAAGTCATAACTCGGTTTTTCTCCCCATGTCTTGATTTCTGGGTTATCCTCTTCACTCGTTCCCACAGGTGTTGTTCCCTCTGGCATATTTGGAATCATCAACAGGATGGAGTCTATCTCAGTCCTTAGATCAGTTGCCTCTGCTGTACGTTCTTTAATCTCTTGAGAGAGTTTCCGCATTTCGGCTATTGTTTCTGAAGCATCTTCTTTCGCTCTTTTTCTCTCAGCTATCTGTTGTGAAACTTCGTTTTGATGTGCTTGTAGCGTTTGTGTATGGGTCAAATTATCTCGCCAAAGTGAATCCAATTCAATCAGTTTATCTAAATCGGCTTCTGTCTTACGATCTTCTAACATTTGGCGTACAGCATCTATATTTTCACGAATATATTTAAGGTCAAGCACCGCGGTTCTGCTCCTCAATCATTTGGGTTATACATTTTTAAATAACTATTTGGGTCAATACAATAACTTACCACATGGATCTTAGTATATACCATTACTTCATCAGCTTAATTACCTGTACGCCAACTATACTGTTGCCAATAGTTAGGATTATGTAATTTTGTTAGATGTGTTTCTATTTCTGTTTTTAGTTGGTTGTCAGATGTAATATCCAAAATTTTCTGGAAATCCTCTTTAGCTTCCTTCATACGTCCTAAGAACCCTTGTGTTTCACCACGTATCTTGTAAGTTCTGACATCATCAGGATTCAACCGTATCGTTTCATCAAAGTGGGTAATACCTTGATTGTAGAAGTCTAATATACCTTCTGCTTCATCAAGTGAAGAACGGATTTCAGAATTCTCTGGGTCAAGTTTGAGAGCTTCATTAAAATCAAACACCGCCTCTTCATACCTATCCAGATTGTACTGTGCTTTTCCACGCCTATAATAAGCATGAGCAAGATGGTTAGGATTGAGATTTAATCGTATTGCATCATCAAAATCTGCCACTGCAGAACGTAAACCCTCATGTTGATCTACGGGTTCAGGTTCCAGATGTGCAAAATACTCCTTCAGACACCCTCGATAAAAGTAAACCTCTGCGAAATCAGGGTTAAGCCGAATTGCTTCGTTGAAGTCTTCAATCGCCATCGAATCTTGATGTCTTGCGAGTCCACGATTGAAATATACCTCAGCAGAATTGGGGTTAAGTCGAACAATTTCATCGTATTCGGTCATATTGCTCTTTCCAATTGTAATTTAGTATAGATAGCATCCCTACTTACTGTAACGAAAAAACCACAGAGTTGCAGACGCAACCTGTGGCTATTTCATTATATATTAAAACGGACCCGACGGGACTTGAACCCGCGACCTCCTGCGTGACAGGCAGGCGCGCTAAACCAACTGCGCCACGAGTCCATAAGATACCTCTAACAAGTAGGCGGGACAGGACTTGAACCTGTGACCTACAGCGTGTAAAGCTGTCGCTCTAGCCACCTGAGCTACCCGCCCAAAATGAGATTTTAATAGTCTCATCTCAAGGACACCATTAAGTATAATATAAACGTTCCTGTTTGTCAAGATAATTTAATTTTTATCTTCTCTTGACTTATCCCAATTCTAAAGATTAAAACATTATAGTTCCTGAAAGTTTGTGACTCAATGTTCTTATCTAAAATATGTCCGTCTGGACTACACAGGATATAAATGAATACTATAACGAATACCGAAAGTTAATAGACATTTAGTAACGAAGATGTCATCTTCGTCGTTTTATATCTTGGTAATCAAGAATAAAAAAGTAATCAAGAATAAAAAAATAACATTAAATTTTCTATATCCGCATAGCATAACGTAGAATAGTGCTATGTCAATGTTAAGAAACAGAGGAATTCTCATTATGAAATCGTATTCTCTGTGTATTGTATTCCTATTAATACTGTGCTTCACAGGTTGTGTTAGCATACCAAAACATAATCAATTGCTTGATAAGCATTACTCCTATACAAATGGAGAAAAACAAACAACACTTGATGAATGGCATGCCTTGATCTCTGATTTTGAGGAATTACTTCAGGTTGATGCTAAAAATGAATCAGCAGATGATGTCCAATTTGCTATTGCATCCAGTTGGGTTTGGTGCATTAAATCTGGAGATTCTGAAGCACCTCAAAAAGCAATTTCAGCATTTCGAAGATTAATTTATACCTATCCTGACTCACCGCATTTACCCCAAGCCCATTACTGGATTGGTCGCTGCTATACATTAGTAGGTGATTCCGTCCGTGCTGCCCATCATTACCAAGTAGTAATTAACCGGTATGTTGATGATGATATTGCCGCAGAAGCGAAGTTGGAATTGGGGAGATCGTATGTTCAACATGGTTATAAAACCCGTGCTGAAACATTGTATCTCGACATCGTTGAATCAGAATCCACAAAAGAGGTAGTGGCTATTGCATCTAAAGAGTTGAAAGAACTGAAAGGTCAGAAGGTTGAACCCAAACCTAAAGAACAATTAATTAAAACACCAGAAAAGTCAAAAACACAAGATAAACCTGCACAAACTAACTCCAAACCAGAGACTTTAACCCCAGGATCATTGACTCGTGAATTCGGATTGACTGCTAAAACGATTGTCATAGATGCTGGCCACGGGGGGAAAGACCCAGGAGGAGGCGCATCTGGTAATTTTATAGAAAAACCAATTGTCCTTAGTATTTCAAAGAAAATAGGTGCGTTGTTATCAGCAAAAGGATACACCGTTCTGTTAACCCGAGACACCGACCGATTTATCGAATTAAAAGACCGTACAGCATTTGCCACAAAACATAAAGCTGACCTATTTTTGAGCATTCACGCAAATGCAAGTGAAAATTCAAAAGCTCACGGTATTGAAACATATTATTTAGATGTTACAAGTACGGATAAAAATTCTGAACTGATCGCAGCACGAGAAAATGCCAACTCAGGATATAGTATACAAGAATTGGAATCACTCTTAAAAGGTATAATTGTCGAGAGTAAGAGTAAAGACAGTCGTAGATTGGCACAACATGTTCAACACGAATTGGTCAAAGCCACTGGTGCTGCTGATCGCGGCGTTAAACATGCACGCTTTGTTGTTCTAATAGGTACGACTGTTCCTGCAATTCTTATTGAAACAGGATTTGTTACGAACCCTTCTGAAGGACAAAAACTCTCATCTGAAACATATCAACAGGTAATTGCTTCAGCAATTGTACGCGGTGTTGAAAAGTTCTTAGGGAGTAATGAACCTATAAGTCATAAAAACCCACCTAAAGACAATAGGTATTTGGCTGCCACGAATCGATAGTTCCATTTACATACAATAGTAGTAAACCGAGATTACTAAGGAATTGATTATGTTGTATTCGTTCTTAAAGCGATATAGCTTGTGGTTGAAAACAATCCCACCTAAAGTCATATCTCACCATACCTTAATTTCCCTCTTCTTATTTAGTTGGGTAGTCAGTGTATACGCACAACAATCAGATATCGCAATTTTGTTACCATCAACCGCATCTGGAATCTCCGAAGGTGATGTAAACTATGCACGTTCTGTTAGCAAACGTCTTGTCCGTATGTTAAAAAGTATAGGGTTTAATGCGGATGAAGTGGATGAATCTACTGCTGCAAGTGTGAATCGTCTTCAGAATACGACCTCGAATCCTTATAAATTGGTAATCCTACCACTCAATCAGAAGATCTCTTCAGATACTGTTCCATTACTTAAGACCTTTGTTGATGGGGGAGGCAAACTGTTTGTTACCTATAATCTCGCTGATGAAGTCGGAAAGATTTTGAATATACGGAGTAAAAAATGGCTTCGTCGAGAATCTCCAGGGCAATTCTCCACTATTCAATTCGATGCTCCTGAAGTTTTGGGATTACCGAAATCTGTCAGACAGGTTTCTTGGAATATTACGGTGGCTGAGGTAACAGATCCAACAACTAAGGTAATTGGACATTGGTATAATTCTGATAATGAATCTACAGGCTATCCAGCATTTTTTATAGCGGATGCTGGTGTGTTTTTTAGTCATGTTTTCCTACCGGATGATATTCAAACAAAAACCCAACTTCTGGCGGCTCTGATTGGACATATGATACCTGAATTTCAGCATGCAATTGCAAAACGCGAATTGGATGCGTTGGCTACTATCGGTCATATTAGTGATTTTGATCACTTATCAAAATTTGTGGGGTATGGAGGGGTATCGGAAGCGGAACAGGCTTTACATTCTGGAAAGACATTATCTATTCAGGCTCAAACAGACTATGCCGACAAGAAATATCATGATTCAATGACCACATCACGTCAAAGTCGAGAAGAATTAGCAAAAGCATACAATCTATCTCATTTAAGCGATACAACTGAAGGGCGTGCATTCTGGAACCATTCTGGACTCGGTGCCTACCCTGGTGATTGGGAACGTTCAGCGAAGGAATTGGCTGCTGCTGGGATAAATATGATTCTCCCGAATATGGCTTGGGGTGGCATTGCACACTACGACAGCAGTGTTTTACCACAGAGCGCTAAATTCAAACAATATGGTGACCAGATACTACAATGTGTGCAAGCAGCAAGAAAATATAACTTAGAAGTACATATCTGGAAGATAACATGGAATTTAGAAGGTGCTCCAGAGGATTTTGTGAAAAACCTTCAAGAATCTGGACGGACACAGGTTTCTTCAAGTGGTGATCCGCTAAATTGGTTATGTCCTTCACATCCAGATAATGTTAAGTTGGAACTGGATAGTATAATGGAAATCGTCCAAAAGTATGATGTGGATGGAATACATCTTGATTATATACGTTATCCTGGAAGTCACGCATGTTTCTGCCAAGGATGTCGAAAAAGATTCCTGCTTTCATCAAGAATAAATGTTCAAAACTGGCCTCAATCCGTTCTGCCGAGAACTGGAAAACACAGTAAAGCTTATAGTGAATGGCGGGTAGACCAGATAACGCGTTTAGTACGGCTAATTCATAAACGAATCCGTAAGATAAAATCGAATATTAAGCTTTCGACTGCTGTATTCGGAGGATACCCCTCCTGTGTCACTTCTATTGGACAGGATTGGATTGCATGGGCAAAGGCTGGATATATTGATTTTGTTTGTCCAATGAATTATACTGAAGACAATAAGTATTTTACGGACCTTTTAGAGAATCAACTTGCTTTGATGCCTAAAGGAGTTGCTATTTATCCCGGTATTGGTGCAACTGCTTCTAATTCCATTCTAACACCTGACGGAGTGATAGGACAGATTCATCTTGTTCGATTCTTAGGAGCTTCTGGTTGGTGTGTCTTTAATTATTCATCGAATATTTCAAATACAATTCTGCCTGCCATTGAATTAAGTGTTGGTAAGAAGAAAGCAACACCCGTTCATTAGAACAATCAATTTCATACCCATTGAGAACATAGATTCTTTACTTCACTCTATGGTATAATCTTCATCAATTTATATCACATCAACAATCAATAATTATTACATACTTTTAAAGGAGAAAACTGCAGTATGGCTCAAAAACCTAATATCTTATTTCTTATGAGTGATGAACACAGTCCACATGCCATCGGATGTGAAGGTAATGATATTGTGCAGACTCCGAATTTAGATCGTCTTGCCAATTCTGGCACTTACTTTGATGCAGCATACTGCCAATTCCCACTTTGCACTCCTTCACGTATGTGTATGCTAACAGGAAAATATGCTCATCGATGTTCAGCTTGGAATAACGGTTCAATTCTATATCCAGAACATCTTACAATGCCTGCACATTTTGTGCAACATGGGTATAGTACTGCACTCGTTGGGAAAATGCATTTTGGTGGGATTGAACAACACAACGGTTTCGAATCCAGACCATACGGTGACCTACGAGGACGCGCAGGACATCAACGTGATCCACTACAAGGAAATATAGGTGGCAACCGCGGTCGTACCCGAAGTGCTGGAGTCACTGAAATTCCGTCAAGCCTTCTGCAGGAACGCGTGATCAATGAGGAAACAATAGAGTATTTACGATCTCATCCTACAAACAAACCGTGGTTTCTCCTTGCAAGTTATAGTCGTCCACATTTCCCATTAACTGCTCCGAAGAGATTGATTGATAAATACTACCCTGATAACATCGACATGCCAGATATACCATTTGGACATCTTGAAAATACGCACAGGTATGCGAAAAGCTTACGGCAACATTTCAATACGAACGATATGCCAGAAGAAGAAACGCGTAAAGCACGAGCGATTTACTATGCATGCTGTGAATTTCTTGATGAGTGTATCGGGGATCTGTTGACGATTTTGGAACGGGATGGTTTGTTAGACAACACAATTATCGTTTATACTACAGATCATGGTGAAATGGCTGGGGAACATGGACAATGGTGGAAATCCAGTTACTATGAAGCTGCTGCACGTGTTCCACTGATTATATACGATAACCGATCAGAATATTCACACGGCAGGCGCGTGAAATCCCCTGTAGAATTAAATGATCTTTATCCAACTTTATGTACCAAGGCAGGTATCCCAACACCGGACGATTTGGACGGATCAGACCTATCTAATCTGATGTCCGGCAATTCAGACGGTTGGCGTGATACCGCTATCAGTGAATACTGGTCAAATCAAACTTCAAGTCCGATGCGGATGTTAAGAACACCCCGTTACAAGTATGTTGCTTTTCCTGAGGATGAATCCATCATTTTCGATTTAAAAAATGATCCTGGTGAATTTCAGAATATCGCAGGACAACCTGAACATAGCGAATTAAAATCGACATTACATGAACAACTTATGGCAGATTTTTCCTGGGATGATGTTCAGAAACAGAAGGATTTCGATCAAGAACGTAGTAAAGAATTCAAGGAACCCTGGGGTGGTGGAACACCAAATCAATATACATTACCAGATGGCAGAATTGTCGATGCAGAACTCTGTCTTTATAACCCTGTCCTCCGTGATGAAACTGACGGATAATTAAGTTAGGTGTTATATGGTGGCATAAAATGGTTAACAAATAACTTTGCACAAAATATACGATTTTATATCTATAAGATAAGAATCCAAGTCTTCCTATGGAAATAATATATGACTGTCCACCCAAAGATTCGTATTTCTGCAATCCTTGTAGGACTGCTATTAGTAGGTGGAATTTGTGCTATCTCACCCTACAACAACTATTTCTTAGAGAATTCAAGACTCGCTGGTAATCACCTTCCAGTCGGTTCTATCTTAGGTTTACTCCTACTTGTTTTCATTGTCAACCTTCCCTTACGTTTCTTGAGATGGAGTCGTCAATTTTCGTTCACTTCACTCGAATTAACTGTAATTTGGATGATGCTAATCGTTGCTGTTGGCATTCCATCTATGGGCCTGTTACAGTTTCTTATCCCTTGCCTTGTAGCACTTCGTTATTTCACTACACCCGTAAACGATTGGGCAGAAACACTCCAACCCCAAATACCAGACTGGTTAGTCGTTACGGATACACAAGCCGTAACCGATTTCTATGAAGGACTTTCTCCTGGGGGTAATATCCCTTGGGTATCATGGATTAATCCTCTCTTAGTCTGGGGACTATTTGTCGTTGTTTTCTATTTCACGGTAATATGCTTATCAACCATCCTTCGCAAGCAGTGGGTAGAACGTGAAAGGTTCTCCTTTCCACTCATCCAAATTCCTATCCAATTAGCATCTGAACCAGCGAATGGATCTCTGCTAAACTCATTTTTCAAAAATAAGCTATTATGGATAGGAATGATCTTACCCCTTGTGATTCACTTCCTCAACGGACTCCATGCACATTTCCCAATGGTTCCCCGCATTCCTATGATCTTCGAGATACATCGTGCGTTTACTGAAAAACCGTGGCATACACTCGGTATGTGGCCCGGGATGAATATTGCAATCTATTTCTCAGTAATTGGCGTAGCTTCACTGCTTACATTGGAAGTGTCTTTCAGTCTTTGGTTTTTCTTTCTCTTTTTTAAACTCCAATATCTCATCATGAATATAACGGGTGTAGGCATTGGACCGTGGGTGAGTTGTAGTCGTCAGGTAATGGGTGGTTACCTTGTTTTTGTACCTGCTGTTTTCTGGGGTGGACGGGAACATATACTCTCCATCATAAAAAGAGCATGTGGTATGGATAGAAACAACTGGAAGAACGCTGAAAACAGACATTTAGTGGATGATAGCAATGAGCCACTTTCATATCGTATCGCTTTCTTCGGATTCGTCTTTGGATTCGTCATCCTTGTAACGTTCTTAGTTATCGCTGGAATAAAAACATGGGTAGCCATCATAACATTACTTTCTATCTTTGTTACTTCTGTTGTATTGTCATGGATGGTTGTAAATGGTGGTTTGTTGCTTGTACAAGCTCCATTCTTTCCCTCTGATTACATTACTTATACACTCGGTTCAGGTGCAATAGGACAAAAGAGTCTGGCTGTTCTCAGTTTTCAACGAACATTCCTCCGAGATTGGGGAGAATTCATGATGCCAAACTTTCTACATAGTTTCAAGGCTGCTGATGAAGTGGGACTTATTCGTCGTAAAGTTGTTCCGATATTGGGTGTTTCAATTGTAGTTGCTCTTGTTGTTTCAGTTTATGCATCATTAACATTGGTCTATAACAAAGGAGCATTGTTCCTACAGAATTGGTCATTTGTCAATGCCCCACGCGGTTATTTTAACCGCATGAATAAGCTCATCCAATTTCCGGTAGAGACAAATTGGGGTGAAGTTTATAGTATGATTGCCGGAGCAGGTTTTACAGGTTTCATGTTATGGATGCGTCAAAGCTTCGTTTGGTGGTCATTACATCCGATCGGTTATCTATTAGGTGCAACATATCCAGCATTTCATTTATGGTCATCTGTCCTTATAGGATGGATGATTAAATATATTACACTTAAGTTTGGTGGACCAATGGCGTATCGTAAAATTCGTCCTATTGCATTTGGTCTGATTTTTGGGGAATATGTGATGGTGGGTATTTGGATGTTTGTTGGGTTTTTCACCGGGATTGGCTATTTTGCCTTACCACGTTGATATTACGCAAATAACAAACGATCTATGCATTATATTTTTTGCAACATTTTATAATTATGGTGTATAATGTCATAGAAGTATAAATTCACGAACTATTTCCATTAAGACAACGGAGATAATAGCAATGTTCCAAAAACATTGGTTATTGACCATTTCACTTACGGCATTAGTTTGCCTTCATTCGATTTGTCCGTTATACTGTGCAGCTGTTGAACAGATGTCTTGTGGTAACGAACTTGATCAGAATATGGATGGTGTTCAATCCAATTCATATTTTTGCCATAATAATGATGCTAATTCTTCAAGTAAAAATGAGAATACTGCAGAAGATGGAAACACATACTGTTTAACGAGTTTCGAAGTAATTCTTCCTAACTTCATATATCGTTTTGACTATTCCCCCCAATCTGATGAACACTTAAAAATTGCTTCTGTCTTACTTGATTCATTTGTAATGGTTAGTCAAGAACAACAGTTGAACATTGCTATTCCACACAATCTATCTCTCTTAAATTTAGGCTTTAACCTATCCCGCCGCGGTCCTCCATACCTTCATTCTTAGAATATTATCTTAATTGACTATTCTTATTCTGGACTATTGTATAGTCACGGAATATATAGAGTATTTTAAACTCTTTAATAAGAATGTATAATTTTATATGGAGGAATAAAATGAAATCCCTATTTTCCACGTTTTACACATACCGAAATGCAATTGCATTATTTGTTAGTGTCCTGTATTTTGTAAATACAGGTCATACAGCACAACATGTCGAACATAACACACATCCACCAGAGAAGGTTGATGCTTTAAATGTAACCTTATACACTGAACCACAAGAGATTCCAGCAGGTGAGCAAGCAGCATTGATCTTCAATCTCACCGATAAAATGGGTGAACCTTTTACAGATCTTATGATACACCACGATCGGGTTCTCCATGTTTTAATCGTGAGTGAGAATCTACAGATCCTTGGGCATGTCCATCCTGAAGATTTTGATGATCGAGACATGATGACAGAACTTGAAGGAACTTATACGGTACACTTTACTTTTCCAACTGCAGGTCGATATATCTTAGCTTTGGATGTGATGACAGCAGATGCTGAATATTCTAAATATTTGTTTGTTGACATTGCAGGTGAAAAGAAAATGACAGACCTTGCTGAAGATTTCAGTCGAGAGAAAACCGTATACGGTTATACTGAAGAGGGTGGTGACCGATATACGAAGACTGTTTTAACTGATGAAAAAGGTACATCAACATATAAAGTGAAGATGAATGTCCAAGAAAAGATTAAAGCAGGAGAGATGGTTCATATCGATTACCATTTTTCACAGGCAGGGAAACCGATAACCGATCTTGTTCCGTTTTTGGATGCTCCCATGCATTTTGCTATTGTAAATACAGAATTAGATGGTATAGTACATACACACGGTTCTGTGATGATGAATATGGATCATAGCAAAACGAAAAAAGATATCTCCACCAAAGGACATAAAATGGAGAAAAAAGAATCTGCATCCGGACATAAACATCAAGGTACCACACCTGAGAAATTCGGACCTACCGTGATGCTTATGACCACATTTCCAAAGCCGGGAATTTATCAGATTTTTGGACAGTTGAAACATAAAGATCAGATTCTGTTCCCAACATTCATGGTAAAAGTAGACCAGTAAGTAATCTGTGTGCTGTCGTTAGCATTTAACGACAGCAGACACATCTAAAGGAGAGAAAAGATGTTATACAATAAATACCTTTCTACCCGAAATAGTCTTATATTTATATTTGTTTTTGCGATGATATTCACACCCATACTCGGTATCACGCATGAAACTGAGTGGCCAGGTGAAAAACTCGCTGGTATTTTCCCGAAAGCGAAAAAATTCGTTCAGAGAAGTGTTGTGCTTACTACAGACAAGATTAAGTCTATTGAGAAAGACTTGGGTTCGAAACTTCGAAAAGAAGACTTGAAACCGATTTTCTATATACCGATTGATGAGAATAAGAAACCTATGGGGCTGGTATTTTTCGTTGATGTCCAGGGACCACATGGAATAATTGATGGTGCTGTTGGGCTCAACATGAAAGGTAAAGTGGTGAAAGTTGCTGTTTATGATCATAAGGAATCAGAGTCAATTACCTCAGAGAAATTTCTTAAGCAGTTCATTGATAAGGGTATAGATGATGCTTTCGCTGTTGGAAAGGATGTTGAAGCAGTTAAAGGACAAGAAGATGCATCTAAGGCAGTAGCTTTAATTCCAAAAAAAACACTGGTCATGAGTTATGCCCTCTTTCTGAAACGTAAACCCAAACCTGAAACTGAAGAAAAACCTGCACCAGAAGAGCCAACGGAAGAAATCCCTGAAGTTGAGGATTTAAAGGAACTTATGATTCTGATGGTAGATGCCTATTATGCTATTATAGATTACTTTGACAAAGGTGAAGGGAAGGAGGAAGCAGTATCTGCTGCTAAAAAACTTGTTCTATATGGAAAAGTCATCTCCGATTTTGAACCACCCCTGAATGCTGATCAGACAGAAGAATACACCGAGATGCAGGAAAAGTTCGGTAAAATGCTGACAGAATTTGCTGACACCCTTGATAAGTCAGGCATATCAGATGAGACGCGTGAGCAATGGGATCAAATTCTGATACTGGTCAATCAAGCACATATACGATTTACCGGTGAAGAGATTGATATTGAATCGTATTAAAGCAAGTTCAGGAAGGATATTTTCATATATCCATACATTCATTTCATAAGGAATTGATAATGCGTAAACTAATATTTGTCTGCGTAATGTTGCTCTTTTGTACCTTAATCGCAGACCAATCTGTTCATGCCCTGCCTGCATTCTACAAAATGTTCAAAACTAAATATAAATGGACAGGTGGGTGTAATGTCTGCCATTCCTCAAAGAAGGGAGGAGATTCACCTAATCCTTACGGTAGAGCATTCTTACATAACGGTATGAACATGTCAACATTCACACGTATTGAAGAAACGGATTCTGATAAAGATGGGTTCAGCAACATAAAAGAACTTATTGCTCGTTCCTATCCTGGAGATGCTGCCAGTACTCCTGAAAATGTCAAAACAACAAACGAACTATCTGAATCCGATGAAGAAATCAATCTTGATGATGACAGTGTCTTTAGTTTCGATGATGCTGATGTCGCAGAAGATACAGGGGGTTCAGGTCTTCTTGGTGATGCATTCGGAGATCTGATTTTCGGTGGTGCATTAGATATACGACGGATTACCCGTGGAACAGATCTAATTCCGGATAGGGAAAATTGGGATACTGGAACTACACTCATTCACGTTGCGGAATTTGTCGTTACCACCAGTATTGGTGATCATGTGAGTGTATTAGGTGAGCAGTTGTTAACAACCTCTCCATTGGGATCACAAGTCGCTGATGACCACGGTTTTGTATATGCAATTCTGACTGGACTTCCTGTATTACCGAAAGGGGCATCTCTAAAAGTTGGCAGATTTCGTCACGGTTTTGGTATAGATACAAAGTCAGATGCAGCAGCGAATCCATTATATAATTTGGTAAGGAAAAATATCGGTTTCATTTCTGATCGTGGATTACAACTGAATGGATTTGTAGGACCTGTCTCCTATGTTGTATCCCTGGCGGATGGACCAGATTCACTCCGTACTGTCACAGAAGACACAGTGGTTACAGGCATTCGTATTGGTCCACACGGTAGTGGCGGTGGCATCGTAAAACCTATCCGAAATAACAGTCCACCTGTGTTCGTTCATCTTAACGGAACACTACCTGTTTTTGGTAAAAGAGTATGGCTTGGTGGATCCTATTTCGATGGAAATAGTTATCCATTTAATACTATTAATGGTGATGTCAACCCCTCTACATTAGTATATAAACGGCGTGTCGGTTTCGCGACAAGTTTCAAGTTATGGCGTTTTGACCTTGCGGCTGAATGGGTTAGAGGAAGGGATACGCAGCTTTTGAAATATCTTCATATTCCTATACCACCTGGTGCTCGAAATACATCGGTGGAAGGATATTATCTACATGCTGAGTTACCCTTATCTGAAACTTTGGATGTTCGATTGAAGTACGATGTGTGGAATCCTAATACAGCACAGTTCAACACATTTACATTCAATCGGGATGATGAAGAACAGGTATGGTCAACACTTGGTGCAGCATTTACATGGCATTTCACCGAAGGGGCATTAGCAAGGATTGTTTATCAAGTAGATAACGTTGAAAAACCAACACGTAGTGCAAGAATCATTCCGCAATTGCTGGTTGAATTTTAGGATAGATTTAGAGAGTTTCTGATTACTTATTCTGACAAGATTATGATTAAGACCTACACATTTCACATATAGTAAATCCCACAATTCTTTGCACTCCTATGGGGCTGGGTTACCCAGCCCCTACAAAAGGGTGATGGGGTTCCTACCACTCGTCTACCAATCACATTTACAATGCCATATTTATAGGACCTCTATTCTTCTGCAGGAATCGGATGAATTAACTGACCTATCATGGATCGACTGTTTTCAAAAGAGATTTGACCTTACCCCACTGTATACCTTTTTTATCCTCAGGTGATACAGATAGAATATTGTCACTTATCCAGTTAGGTGCCAAGTCGTCCTTTGGATCATTTGTGAGATTAGTAATCTGATTATTTCCAAGATTATACTTATAGATATCAATCTGCCTGTGTATGACGGCATCAAATTCCCTTGCAGCAATTAAAACCTGCTTATCATTGTCAAACCAACACACACTATGGATTCGCCATTTTTCAGGTATTTTTAATATGCGGCGATTTCTTAGAACGCGACCCTGAATTACAACGTTGTTAGAAACCTTCCAAAATCCCAAGTCTGGATCAGCATGTACTTCAAAATACAAAACAGATTTGCTATCCGACGACCAACGTGGTGGGAAACGATTCCACTCGTCCCCAGGAATAAGCTGGTGTTGTCTTGTACCATCAGCATTCATTACACAAATTGTTGTAGCTCCGTTCGGTGGTTTTCTGTGTCGGTAGGCGATGTATTTGCCATTTGGGGACCAAGCCGGAGCCGTAGCCCATTCACCTAAATCTTGATTGTTAGTCAGTTGTTGAATTTCTCGTGTAATAATATCCACCACATAAATATTACTGTCTCCTCCAAATGCAATATGACGCCCATCTGGTGCCCAAGAACAGTTACTTGCCCAATCGTCAATAATCTGCTGTTCGTTGCTCCCATCTTGATCAATGATAAATAGTCTTGGAATTTGACGTGTCGGTATCTTGGATATATTTCTGAAAAACGCAATCCGTTTACCATCTGGAGACCAGACAGGTCCAGCATCCCATTGGGGAGGTTGTGTAAACGTAAGTCTTTGTAAACCACTACCATCGTCATCCATTACATAGATGTTGTTTCCACCCTCACGTTTCGATATAAAGACAATTTTCGGAATGGCAAGTGTAGGTAGAAACAACACAAGGCAGAATATAAACAATGGTTTTAGGAGTTTCATGGTGATACCTCCTCATTCGTTGAAGTTGCCACTCAGAATATCAAAATTATGTTGCCTTTATTGAGAACGTATAATTTATTGAGCAGTATTCAGCTTCGAATGGATAGCAATCAGAACAAAACAGGTAGTTTGTAAGTTTTCGGTTGGTGTTGTGAGTTCCATAGGTATATTGCTAATGAAACCACCATTTTCAGTTTGCGCTTTTGCAAAATAAGAAATTGCTATACGGCGCGTATTAAGTGGATCTTCACTTGCTGCAAGTCCCATAATTACGGTAGCTGTAACCTCTGGATCACTTGAATTCCCTTTATATCTTCCGAAACCACCATCATAATTTTGGAATTGTTTGATCCAGGCGATCTGCTCATCAAGATCGTAGTCAGGAGATAGTGCCTGCAACACCCAAGAAGTCACATAAATATCTGACTGTGTGCCACCCGGTAATGTCCAACCACCGTCAAAATTAATCCGTTCAGGATCGGCTATCCATTCCATACCTGTGAGAATAGGTCTGAAATGTCTCGGTGTTAATCCGAGTTTTTTTAAGCCAACAAGAGAGGCAGCTGTATATAGGATATGGCCTGTATTCCTGGTTTCACTACCCCAACTGCCACTACGGTTTTGCGCTTTTTTCAGCCATTGTAAGCCTCTAAATCGTATGTCAGGTGCTGTTTTAGCCTTTGTCAATGCAATGACACTGAATATAGTATGAGCAGTATTATTGTTCCAACTGCCATCTTCACGCTGATGTCTTTCCAAATATCTGACACCCCGACGAATGATACTTGATCCTGTGCCCCAATCCGCGTCAATTAGAGACCAGATAGCAAGGGCTGTAATCTCTACATCGCTTTCTGTTCCAGGTATCAGTGGCCAACCACCATCTACATTCTGACTATTAATAATGTATTTCTTAGCTGCTTCAATTGTTGTAAATAATGAAGAACCTTTTTTAGGTATATCCTGAGCAATTGTAATCGTCGTACTAAAAACGATCATACACAACAAGATTATACAAAAACGTAAATTGAATATGTAGCTCCGATTTTTCATATTTTTCTCCTATGTATAGGAATTGTTGACTGTTTGCAAAACATAGGAATTCTTAGCAGTTCATTATGTTTGTGGTTCAATAACAACCTTATAGACACCCTCTTTCCCAAGTATATCAATACCATGTTCTAATTGATTTAAGGGTAAATGATGTGTAATTAACTTGTGCAATGGTGCTCGTGTTCTTTGAAGGAAATCTAAGGCTGTCTGAAATTGGATCTGTGGATATGCCCACACACCACAAACATCAAGGTCTTTGTTGCAGATTTGATGAGGTCTTACTTGAGTATCCCCTGAATCAGTGTAATGACCAACTTCTATGACTTTTGCCCCACGTCTCACGACATCCAAAGCTTCTGAGAAGACAACCGGAATCCCAGCACATTCAATTGCTATGTCCACACCAACACCATTGGTAAGATCTTGTATTTGATCAACCCGTTCTTCTGCGGTTGTATCTCCTACATTAATAACCACATCCGCACCCATATCATGCGCCATTTCTAAACGGCTATCGACAAGGTCTGTCGCAATAATTGTGCCAGCACCACTTTCTCTTAATACCGCAATCACAAGAAGTCCAATTGGGCCACATCCGAGTACTGCAACACTACTACCAATACTATAGCCATCCCCAATCTGTGGCAAACCCGGAGCACAAGCGCGCTCTACAGCACGTGTCGCTACAGCAACAGGTTCAGTGAGTACAGCAATCTCCTCTGAGATATTGTCAGGTATCTTGTAGACCCAAGAGTTCCCGTGAATATATGTATATTCAGAAAATTCGCCATTCAGATAAGGCGGGGTTTCGCTATTACTAAACCCATAGATCGTACGCCCTGAACACAAAGTCGGACGTCCCGGTACATGTAAGCAGTAGTAGCATCTACCACAATTCTTTGAACCGGGTACAACAGTAATTCGGTCACCTGTTTTGATGGGACCACCCATGACATTCATAACTTTGTTGGCATCTTTTCCGATTTCAGCGACTGTACCCACAACTTCATGCCCAGGGATAACAGGAAATTTAAGTGCTGTATGTCCAAGGTACATGTGTTTGTCACTACCGCAGATACCAACTTTGTCCACTTGTAGTAGGAGTGAATCGGCATCGGGTGTTGGTTTGTCATATTCACGGATTTCTATCTGCCCCGGTTGGAGCATCACCGCAGCCTGAACTTGCATAATTAAGATTCCTTATTTTTAGACTGAGATATAAGAATCAGTAATACAATATCCACATTCTAAGATAACCCAAGATGATACAAAAATATCTGTATGATGTTCTTATAGCTCTTGTTTTTAAATAACACCACAATTATAAAAAAGTATCTATCAGATTATGTTCACCATGAAAATAGTCATTTTGACCAGAGAGGAATTAATACCTTTGTTAATTGTGCTAAACTTTCCAAATTATGTGCTGGAAGAAAATAATCCACATAAGGCAGGGCAGTACGGATACCTCTACAGATCGGTTGATAGGTATCACTCCCAAGCAGAGGATTTAACCATATAAGTTTATATGCCTGCTGGTGTATCATTTCCATAGAACGACGAAGTATATCTGCATCTCCACGATCCCAACCATCGCTGATGAGGATGACCACCGTACGGTACGCTGAGAAAGACGACGCAAATTGTCGATAGAACTCTAAAAGACTTTCACCTATTTTTGTTCCACCCGACCAATCTGGCACGGTATTAGCTACTTCATTTAATCCTTCTGCTAATCCCTTTCGACGAAGTAGTCCTGTAATGTTCGTGAGGTGTGTACTAAAAACTGCCACCTCAACTTCTTTCAATTCTTGCTGCATACCGTATATGAATTGTATTAGGAATTTAGCATAACAATCCATAGAACCACTTACATCGCACAGAAGCAAGATCTTTGTCTTTTTTACTTTCTGTTGTTTACGTTTGAGTTCGATGGGTTCACCACCATAGATGAGACTTTGCCTCCAACTTTTTCTAAAATCAATGGTCTTTCCCTTTCTACTAACAACTTTCCGTCTACTAAGTCTTGTTGCCAATACGGCTGCCAATTTTGCAACAATGTCGCGTGCCCTCTCCATATCCTCCATAGTAAACTCACTGAAATCCTTCTGAGTAAAGACATCTTCAACACTATAAGCAATAGGATCGTCTTCCTGTCCTTCTACATCATCCTCTTCCTCATGGTCTATCCATTGATCAAGGATGTTCTCTGTGTCTTCTTCATTATATAGATCTTGTAATGCTAAAGGTTCAGGTCCATCTCCATCCATATCAACTGATTGGAATTCGGGTCTTGGGTATTGCCAAAAAAGATTAAATGCTAAATCAAATTTCTCACAGTCTACTTGGTTAACAATTAAATTTGTTCGTGCTGTATGATAAAATGCCTCACGTTCTGAAATGTCAATGAGTTGGATACTCTTACACCAACTCAACTGATTGGTAGTTGTTACATTCACACCCATCTGTCGGAGGAGTCTGCAGAATTCTGTGATTTGTTGTTGTAGTGTGTAATTAGTCATGTCAACTTTTCTGATGTTTACTTCGCTAACTACGTCATGAACAAGTACAATACTTGGTACAGATTGAAGAGTCAGATTACTTATTTTTCTTTAAATAATCGATAAACGCTTCTAATTCATTGGAGATATTAGGAAATACCTCGTTTACTCGATTGGCATTTATTAGCATCTCATTGTAATCTAATTCATCTCCATAGATATATAAGAATACATGTCGAAACCCTAATAGAATTTGTAATTCGGAGCATGTTTCTTGAGAAAAAACAGCATTGCGAGTAGAAGTAGATTCACACATGTGTTGTAGGAGAATCTTATGCCACTCTTCTCCAGTTGGGAACTCTTGGTCAAATTCCCGTGCTATTCGTTCAAAAATATTTTCCAGTTGTTTATAGAAATCGTAAAGATAGCGTGCTATTTCAATTTCTATACTACGTCTGTATCTGTCAGGAGCATCTTTGATATTGTGTAATGCATGGTTGATGAGTTGTACAGTGCCTTTTACTTTTTCGTATCCATCAGAAATTCGTTGGATCAATAAATCATTGTCCAATATCTCTATTACCTTTCTATTTTGGTCAAATTCTATATCGTTTTGGTAGTATCCTACTTTATCTTTATTTATTGGTACAATCTGGTTTTGAAGACGTTCACGAAAGACACCTTTACAGTTTTCAAATTTCACTAATTCGATTCTAAATTCTGGACTAAGACCGGTAATTTCAGAAACAGCTTTGAGATAGATCTCATTAGGGATACCCCACACGACAATATCAATATCTGACCATTTTGAGAAGTAAGTCCCCTCGGCAAGTGAACCAAATACAGCAACCTTGGACGCACAAAAATCTTCATAAAGCATCGCTGCAATTTTGTGGACAGTGTGCCATGCGCGGTGCAGCAATTCCTTATCAACCACTCGGTTTTTCAAACGTTCTTCAAGGCTTTTACGGCTCTGCTCTGATTCTTCTATTGATTGCTCTTTTGAGCTGTGACGTATGTCAGTAGGCTGTTGCATATCACAATTCCTTCGGAGATGGCATAATATAAGAATACCATTTCTAAATGAAAATATCTCTTTCTTTGTAGAATAAACTGACAGTTTCCGCACTGTTTGGTAATCTATTCTACTGTTTTTTCTAAAGATCCTTGAGTATAGAATATCATGAAAAAAGGTCTGATTGCAACGAGTGACACCTGAGATTCTATCAAAATTTAGCATGAATTGATTCCAATCTAAATTGAATCGGTACATTTACTTGTTCTTGGATGTGTTTTAAGAGTGAAGGAGCAGATAGATCTTCTTACGGCCAGAAGTTATACATCGGTTGTTGTGTGATAACACTGATGAGACTCCAAATGCCACCAACTGTGAAGTCTCCTAACATCAATCCAAGGGCAAACATGAGCAATTGTTGTGAGGCACGCGGTCCACTAATTCTCAAAACTGACCATTTTACAATCGAACTGACCAACATACAACTCCACAAATACCGCATTCCCCAATCACTTGAAACAACAAATCCAATTGGATGAAATGGCCACCAAAAGAATCGTGCACGCATAAACATCAAGAGTGTTGAAAAAAGGAGTCCAAATGCAATACCACCTGAGGCATAGAAGTTTGGCTCGGTAGGATAATATAACCACCTTTGTAGTCCACTGAACACACGTTCCCCAAATCCTGTTGACCAACTACTACTCCCACTCATATTCAAGGCACCGTAGGTATAGTAAAGATAGAGAATTACACCAAATACCGTAATTGAGGCAAACGCAGAAATTCCGAGTAGAGAGAAAAACAGACGTTTTGGATCTATGCCGGATCGTTCAGAAAGTTTAAATCCTTCCAACTGATGGGGCATTGGGTTGCTGGTATAGCTTCGATTAAACCAACGGAAGAGTGTGAACGAAACAAGATTATTCGTTCCTAACATCCGTGTACCAAGACTATCTATGAGGATATGGTGGTTTGGCATATTCTCCATTGCATGCACCGGGAAACCTTGTTCTGCACGCATACGCGTTAGCACCAACACAATAATAAAATAAATAGCGAAAAAGATAGGAATTAACCATAACGACATTCCAATCCGTTCCGAAAATATGAAGAGTGCCACAAGTCCTCCTACTATACCCCATAGTGCAAATCTGTATGAAACTGGTTCGTCTTTATCTTCACCTGTACGGTACCGAGCAATTCGGAATACACCTCGTATATGTCGTAAATTAAGCACGAATACTGAAATGAATATTCCTATCGCTGCACCGAAACATTGCCGATCAATGTATGGAAAACCGGGGATACTGGAAAGTCCTGCAGCACTTGATAACACAAGTTGCGCCTTATAAAAAATGAAGAAAAACCAACTGGAAAAAGATAGGTCCAGCGGCATTAACAATCCAAGTCCGATGACAAATGGATAGTAAGACATACTGATACCACCGATGGCATTCCACGGTTTTTCTGTAAACAGATGTCCAAATCCACGCCAACCACCGATACGTTTTATGGGTAATGACGGAATCGTCGGGTATAAGAAACTAAACCCATTCAAAATTGCAATAGATGCCGCTATTCCAAATCCGATCCAGGTTATACGATGCGAAAAGAGTGATTTGGTATTATGCGTAAGATGAAATGCTATCTGTGTGATAGGATAGGCAAGTCTTTCACGTTCGATCCACTGTTTCCGTATGACGACATTGATACATAACATCACGAGAACAAGTGCCGTCATGAATAGGGTCCAAGACAGGGTCGGAACCATCCATTTACATATGATCTCAAATGTTGTGAGATTGGATGCACCAGTATAGTATCCTGTCAATGCTTTGGTATCATCAACCAAAAGCCATCTCGGTAGATAGTCCCAAAAGAGTTGTTTCCATTCATTTTCGGGTGTTGCGAACCAGAACGCGTGTCCCACTGTCGTTACGAGGATCGTCATCAAGGTAATCGATGGAAACGCACATGCTGTACTGAGCAGAATGTATATGGTGAGAAGTTCAGCGTTGGAGAGAAACTGGATTCTGGATGTATATCGAACGGTAAGATTGATTAGGGTGAAGGCAAAAACGACAAATACGACATTGTAGAAAGGTACGGCGTATGTATTCAGCGCATAACCGACAAGACCAACTTCACCCGCGATGATCCAGTAGAAATTGAACGGAATTAATACAACGGTAATCGCAACAGATTTCCAGGTGACACCGGTCGATTTCAGCTGTTCATCTTCTTTCATTGCACCTTAGATTCCATGCAGATAAATGACAAAAGTATCAAGTTCATCTGATATATCTGTATACAATTTTCTTACTTCTTTCGCCTGTTTTTCTGCTTCTGCGTAAATCAATTCATCACCATAGATATTTCTAATTTTATGTCGAAACCTAAGGAAATGTCTTAATTTACCGTTGGATCTTTGAGTAACAACAGGTGGTCGTTCAGGACGACGTTCACTCATTTGTGTCAGTAGATCGTTATGCCAACGACCTCTACTTGGGATGTGTTTGTCAATGTTTTTTCCAATCTGTTCAAAAATCTTTTCTAAACCCGTGTAAAACTCAGCAAGGTCAGCTGCAAGAGCCCTTTCAACAAATTCACGTGCATCAACTGGCAATATATCAATTTTCTCCAAAGCTCTCTCAATTCTATCGACGGTTGTTCCGATTCTCTGTTTTTCATCAGCGATACGTTGTATCAATTTCTCTCTATCTACTAAGTATATTACTTCATCATCAGCATCAGTTTTTTTACTACTTTCTTGGATAAATTTTATCGGGTCTGCATCAACAGGTTCAATGTGAATAGTTTGATTTAGTATCCTCTCACGGAATGCTATATTTGTAGATTTAAAGTTAATGATATCAATCTTAAACTCAGAGCTCAAACCTTCTGTTTGCCAGAGTGCGTCAAGACATCTGTTATACGATAGTCCCCATACGATTATATCGATATCAGAATACATCGTAAAACGTCTTTGGTCTGTAAGAGAACCGAAGACTGCAACTTTCGAGGCACCATAATTTTGATAGAGCACAGTTGCGACACGATGTACATCTTCCCAGGCGCGTCTAATCAATTTTTCATCAACTTGGCTGTTTTCCCATTGATGTTTTAGATTTTCTCGACATTTTGCGAGTTCAACAAGGGATAGTTCTCTGGTTGTCGTGTAGTTAGACATGATTAATTCTCTGGTAAAATTCTAATCTGATAAAATTTATATGTGATTTACGGTTGAATTGAACCGGCATAAACATCGTCAAGTGCGTCTTCAGGAAGGGGATCGGGACTATTTTTAGCAAACTCCAACGCTTCTTCAAGTTCTTCTGCAAGTTCTTCGTCTATAGTTGATAGTTCTTCTTCGGTCATACCTTCTTCATCAATGAGAACTTGTGCAAGTCTACGGATAGGATCACGTTGTCGTTCCTGCTCCTGTACTTCTTCCCGGTCTCGATAGGATGTCCCCGGATCTCCTATGTGGTGTCCTCTGAACCTATAAGTATCACAGTTGAGTAAGGTTGGACCATCCCCATTTCGGGCACGTGTTACCGCTTCTCCCGCAGCAGCATACACTTTAAGGACATCATTTCCATCCACAGTAACACCGGGAATATCATAAGCAGGTGCACGGACAGCAATATCTTCTACACGTTGATGTTCTTTTTGTGGTGTTCCCATACCAAAACGATTGTTCTCACAGACAAACACGACAGGGAGTTCCCACACCGCAGCAAGATTGAGTGTTTCATGAAATACGCCTTGATTTGTGGCACCATCACCAAAAAAGGACACTGCAATTTGTTCTGTAGCACGGAATTTCGCTGTGAGTGCTGCCCCCGCTGCAAGTGGTATCCCCGCACCGACAACACCGTTTGCACCGAGAATACCGGTCTCTTTGTCGGCAATGTGCATAGATCCACCTTTACCCTTACAATATCCTGTCGTTCGTGCAAACAATTCTGCCATCATTCGGTCGCGTTTCCCACCCTTGGCTATGAGATGACCATGTCCACGATGTGTGCTTGTGATGTAATCATCATCATTTAAATGAACGCAAACACCCACCGCTGTGGCTTCTTCTCCAATATAAAGGTGTAGAAAACCGGGGAGTTGTCCACTTTGATACAACGTACCTGCGGCTTCTTCAAATTGACGTATCTCTACCATTTTGCGATACATTGTAATCATTTGTTCTTTTGTAGGTTTAGACATAATTCCTTCCTAAATACACAATTCATTTCGTTAGGTATCAGACACAACTATGATGTGTAGAACGTTTCTTGGAAATTATTGTATCTGAACAACTTTATATAGGTTCAATACACTCAGGAGTATCATTCATTGGCTTGTTCACAAACGTGGATACCGGATATGCTTCCATCTCCTCACCCGGATAGGCAGTAAGAAGATGTTGGAGATTCTCTTTGGGTTGTTTTCCCGATGCTAACCATTCTTCATGGTTTTCTTGGGGAAGAATTACAGGCATTCTGTGGTGTATTTCTTCCAAGATTGGATTCGGGGAGCAAGTGATGATAGTACATGACAAAAACGGTTTATCCGTCCATTCTGGTTTCCACTGTTCCCATAATCCCGCGAATGCAAAGGTTTCTTTTGACTTTAGTCGAATGTAGACCGGTTGCTTAGTTTTTTCACCGGGGGTTGGTACCCATTCATAGTATCCGTCTGCCAAAATGAGACATCGCCTTCGCTTGTAGGCATTGCGAAAGGATGGCTTTTCAGATAGTGTTTCTGACCGCGCATTAATCATCCTACTACCGATCTTTGCATCCTTTGCCCATGACGGGATTAAACCCCATTTGAAAAATTCCAGTTTTCTTCTATCAGTATCAGATTCGATCTCACTTACGGTATTTGGAATGACTGGTACATCTTGTGTTGGTGCTATGTTGTATCGTGGTTTAAAATCCATGGGAATCTCAAAGTCTTCAAGAATTGACCACATTAATTCAGGAGGAGTTGTCCAGGTAAATCGTCCACACATTTTTTATCTCCTTATAAATAATTGGGACGTATATCGCCTATTTAACTCATTTTTTATATACATAGTTGTCACTATTAGCCTATTTGGGTTGTGGTACCAGAATATCATCTCTCCATCTAAGACGGAAGGATGGTCTGACAAGTGCCTCTGGGGATTGTAGTGTTAATCCACCATCAGCAGTGAGTACGATACCCGTTACAAAATCTGCTTCATCAGAAGCCAAAAAGAGTGCAACATTTGCTATGTCTTCCGGTTTTCCGTAACGTCCTATGGGGTAGCAATCTTTGGATGCTTGATCCTCTAATGTATCCGCTGCAAGTGAAGCTTCTCCGCGTTCACCCACAATTTGTCCAGGCGCAATTGCATTCGCACGTATACCATCTCTTCCATAATCGAGGGCAATGCTCCGAGTTAAGGCGTTTAATCCGCCTTTACCTGCACCGTAGAGACCAAAACCGGGGTTCGTAATTGTAGCATTAACTGTAGAAATGAAAACTAATGTCCCACCGCCATTTTTTATCATTTCCGGTATACAATATTTTGCTCCAAGCCAAGGACCACCGAGGGTTACACCAAGGCTTTCGTTCCACTCTTCAGTGGTGAACTCAATAGCTTTTTTCGTGTAGGAGTGTGCAGCATTGTGGACAAGTGTAGTGATTTTTCCATAATTGGATAGCGCGGTATCTACGAGCGTCTCCCAAGTCTTTTCATCAGCAACATCCCCCATAATAGGTACAGCCTCACCACCAGCATCCTCAATTCGTTCGACCGTTTCAGCCAGTTTCGTTTCTCGATGGCGTGTATTGACAACTACTTTTGCACCTTCACTGGCAAATTTATATGCAGTTGCAGCACCAATTCCACCCCAGGCTGCCCCTGCGACAATTGCGACTTTTCCTTCCAATCTCATATTTATTCCTTTCAATTAATGCTACAACTTATAAATATTATATCATATTTTTTCTTTAAAAGGTATGTCCAGTATACAGTAAATCAAAGGTATTCAATTGTTGAAAATAGAAACATCCTGATATAGGTATCTTCTGTTTCTTTGAGCTTTGAATCGTGACGAATTACACTACAAATTGGGAGTCAGAGTTTCCTCATACATAAAAGGTATAAAACGCATATTTAATCCTAATATACAGCCAATAAATATGGTACAAAAACGGACATTTAATCCTAAATTCTCATAGGGCAAATCGTGTTCATGTTGCATTCATCTCTGCGTCGAAAAAGTGAAAAAAGTTACACTTTTTGACACATTGTGTGTCATTGAAATTGGTGAAAATTACCCCTGTAACCCCTGTCATAGACTGACTTTACAGTACTTTGAATTAGCTTTATAAGAATTTTTAAAAAACGGGTTTTTGTGTTTTTGTTGTCCTTTATGATTTTGACATTTCCAACCGTGTAATAAAGCCGGTTTTTTGACATTAATAATATTTTGTATTTAGGATCGTTTTTATAGAAAATCATGATTAATTCTCATAAGAATATGTCAAAAACATCATCTGAATATCTTTATTTAATTTTGTGCTTTGTAATAGATACATGTTAGTTGTTAGATATTAATATTTTCTTCATTTTATTTTTATAATGTGAACTATTCAAATAGAAATAGTATTTGATGACGATGAATTATATTGAGTTTTTATAGTAAATTTATAGGTGTATTCATGATATTAGTAATTTAATGTATGTAATTCCGTACATTGGTTTATCTTTTGTGTTTAATTATTAGCAATATACATTATAACATATTTATATTTAACTGTCAAGTTAAATAATAAGTTTACTTATTTGTAACTGATTCAGGATTTAATAGATATGATATATGAGATATTTTCAAAAACGCTTATATCCAACTCAATTAATATTTAACTTTTGTAAAATGTGCTTGCCAAAACCACCATAATATTGCAGGGATAAACGGAAGTATACTCATTCCCCATAATACTTTTTGCACACCGTAAAGATCAAGGAGGATACCAGCAACTGCTGAAGCAATACCACCCATTAATGTAAAGAGTGCATACTCTATACCGAAGACTCTTCCCCTTATTTCGTTTGGTGCACGTTGAAGAAGAAGTTGTGTCGAAAACACCCATGAAATCCCACCACCCACACTTCGAATAAATCCTCCGATTACTACCGTTGTTAGACTTGTAAGTGGTGCGGTAGCAGCCAATCCAACTGAACCAATTAGATATCCAAGACTAATGCTCTGTCGAAGCGGTTTATCACTATCACCTGTCCAAATTCTCGCAATTATAGGACCAATTCCACTACCAATTCCACCGAAACACAACATAATTCCTAAACTAAATGCACCTTCCACGCCTATAACAAAATGACTCTTCGCAATTTCAACCTGAGAAATTTGATATCCTGAATAGAGTATTAGGGCTATTGATGCTTTATGAAGTGCTATAAAGAATAGGTCAGGTTGCTGCATTAAGTAGCGGAGAGTTGTAAACTTTCGACCAGCATCATCTCTTGTTGAAACAATAGTATTTTCGGGGAGTTTAATCTGTAACAGTAATACGGCAGAAAGGAAAAAGGTAAACCCATCTATGATAAAGGCTGTCTGGATACCAAACACACCTGCTGTAAATCCACCTATTGCGGCACCAAGCGCAAGCATTATTGACCAAGTGGTCGCACTTAACGCATTCGCTGTACCCAATTCGTTTGTTGAGGTAATATCTGGTAGAATGGCACTACGCGCAGGACTGAAGAACCCGCTGACACCAAACAGAAGTGTAGTGAGAATATACAGGAGGGGAATATCTTCTTCTGTTCTGACGAATAGAAAACCGAATATCAGTAATCCTCGAATTATATCACTTATAATGAGGATATGTTTACGGTTATAACGATCAGCACAGATCCCAGCAATCGGTGCTATGAGAAAAGGGGCAAGCATCCGAATTGTGAACAGAATACCTAACGCAAACTTGGAATCCGTTAGACTTCGAATTAGTAATGCGGAGGCAATGAGATTAAACCAGTCCCCTAAAAGACTAACAAGTTGTCCTCCCCACAACCAACGAAAATTAGCATTTGTTCTGAGTAATTCAAAGTAGCCTACCAGTCTTTCTTTTTTGGATGATTCCCCCTTATATTGAATGGTTTTTTCAGAGGTTTGAACAGTAGGTTGATCTTTTTCAGACAACTATAACCCCCACCGTGCGTTGATCGGTTTCTGATAAACTTCAATTTCTCCTGATACTACATCTTCATAGTTTACTGCTTGACCACAAGCGTTTGATTCGTAGATGGCTTCACAGATAGATTTCGCACGTAGTCCCACTTCAGCATCAAGTTCTGGTGGTCGGTTGTTCTCAATTGCATCAACGTAGTCATAACATTCAAGGACGACACCATCGGTAAAATTGTGTGGAAACAGTTTTTCTTTCTGCTCATCAGAAAGACTTGCCATATATTCTGCAATAAGATTTTCCATTGATAGGTGTGTACCATCTTTAAGAATTACTTCACCACCATCAAAAGGTCCGTGGAAGATATCCCCATTATCAAGCAAGCATCCTTCACTTCCATAATATACAACATGGTTGTAGCTGTGTCCAACAGCTGCCCACGTACACGTCCACAAGCCTATGACTCCCTTTTCGAAGTTAATCGTTGCTACCCATGTGTCTTCTTGTTCATTTTTTACGATCTCACCGTTTTTTGTAACTTCAAGATTCTCAAATTGACAGACGCGTCCATAAACGGTTGTTGGATCACCAAATAGGAAGCGGAGGGTATCACAATAGTGTGCACCTGAATCCATTACCATACCACCACCACCGAGGGATAGATCCAGTCGCCAGTGCCATGCACTTTCTGGATCTGGTTCACGATGGCTTGCATGTTGGGCATTGAACATACGCATATCACCAAGTATCTGTTTTTCGTTCATTAACCATTCCGCTGTCCGACGGCTTGGCATCCGACGTATATTCTCGGCTGTTGCAGCGATTTTGCCGTTTTCTTTAGCTGCAGCTATAATCGCATGGGTTGCTTTTACAGTAATTCCCATCGGTTTTTCTATCATGACATTGACACCGTCGTTGAGACATTTAATCGCATTAATATGATGTTGTGCATGCGAAGTACAAATATCTACACCGTCTAAATCTGTATTTGCAAGCATTGTATCTGTATCGGAAAATACAGCAGGTTTTTTACCTGTTACTTCTTTGACTCTTTCTGCAAAATTATCTGCTCTATCTTCGAATTCATCGCACATTGCGACGAGTTCCACTTTGCCGGGTTCAGTGTTGTAAATTGTGAGATAGGCGTTGAGATGTCCGTTTGCCATTCCACCACAACCAATGATAGCAATTTGTATTGGCATTGGATACTCCTATATTTAATATCTTAGGTTCATATAAGTTACGTTCATTAGAATATCACAGATACGACTTATAGTGAATTATGAAATTATTATACACATATCGACCCTTGAATCATCATCAATTTTATCTGTAGGAGGAACTCCATTTCCCGACTATTCCGTTACATCAGCTTAGAAGATCCACCACGACCAGACATCGGATGGTGCATAAATAAATCCCGTAATTTATAAAAGTATGTGGTGTATTTAACGAAAATATTTCTGAATGGTTAATTTAAAGTCTATAGGTAAGGATGAGTTGATGGGCTAAATCGGGCAGGTGTCCTTAGTGGATGGAAAGTATATTAAGATGGCTGCTGCTGTATAACTGGAATAACATAACTTCTAATAAGATAGCCATCAAGTTCATCAGTTTCAGAACGAGGATCGGGGTTTGTTCGGTGATCAAAGACAACATAATATCCTTCAGTAGCATCTTCGGTTTTGAGATACGAAGCAAGTTGTCTCTTACCAGCATCATATCTTGCTTCCCCTCTCCATACCTTGGTTTCGACGATATATTTACGTTGATTGTGCGTAATTAATAAATCCAGCCTACCGCGTCCTGTTTGTACTTCAATGTGCATGAAACCACCGACTAACTTGACAAACTGTTCAAGGTATGAAAGTAATAGATGACGACCCACAGATTCTTGAGGAGTATCAGGCACTTCTAAAATCTTATATCCAGCGCGGGCAATAAAATCACGAAAATTATCCAATAACCTACCCATTTGGATATGTCCCTCTGAATTCAGATAGTCAAGAAACCCGTTATTTGTGTCCTCAGGTAGGTATTGTTGTTCTAAACCGTTTACAGTTGGCTTGAATGTCTGCAATATGGTGTAAAGATAAATAGGATTCGCTATTTCACACATACCGTCTGTACCTTTACGAATGACGCCATACGTCGAAAGTTCACTTATTAGTTCATCCCTTAGGTTGAATGGAACACTATCCTCTGAAGCCGTTATCTTCATCAATATACTCTCGAATTTTGGATTTCGACGAACATTCGTTGTCAAATGTTCAATGTTGGTATTTCTCTCATGAAGTAGCTGCGTGTGTGCTTGAAGAAAATGTTGATTTGAGATCGTTTCAGTTTTTAAGATTTCTAATTCTTCAGTCAGTATTTGTGCGAATCTATTCACCAAAAATGGTTGACCATCAGTTTGTTTGTGAATAGATTCTACTACAATTGGATCAAATGACTGTCCAACCTCATCGGTATATTGTTGAAGTAGATCCTGTACCTGTTCAAGGTTAAAGTTTGGAAGATAGAATTCATCTTGAACTTTGAATGGAGAAATTGAACGGTCAAAATTGAGTAGTGTAATATTCTTCACACCAATAATTCCAACACTGTGTGGAAACCTTGGTTCATCAGACAGATAAATATGACGGAGTGCGTATAGAAAATCACTTACAACTTCCGTTGGAATACCATCAAATTCGTCTATAATGATTACAAGCTTTGTATTTATTAGAATATCTGAAAGCCTTTGCCAAAAAGTAATCAAAGAAAATGAATCCGTTAATTCTATGTTCTTAATGAATTCTATTACTTCTTTTTCAGGATTAAAACCATTCTTTTGAAATGAATGTTCCATCTCCTTGTACATCATATATTGTAGACGCCGGTAGAATTCAGTAGATGATGCATCCCGCATGACCTGAAAATCTAATCGTATAGTAACATAAGAATTATCTTGAGATGTTATCTTATCAAGAGACCATCTAAAGAAAGTCGTCTTACCAGTCTGACGTGGGGCAAAGACGACAATATATCGTCCTTCTTGAACACGACCAATGAAGTCGTTAATCTCCTCTGTTCGAGTGACAATATAATTCCTATCTGGATGGACAGGTCCTTGTGTACCAAATCGTTTCAATTTTCTTCCTCATTACAAATTTTGTCGAGTTTTCGCTCTTCAGATTACCATAGGTGAAATGAGTTGTCAATTTTGATACTCTTGGATAAATTCGTTAATCCAAGGGAAACAGACGCCTACGAACATTATAATACCATTTCTAAATGAAAACGTCTCTTTTTTATGCAAAACCTTTAGGTTAGGCAGTATCACATAAACTGTCAGTTTGTGCGTTCCCCGTTTCATTCCCAAAAGAAGGTAATGAGATAATAATAATAATAATAATAATAATAATAATAATAATAGAAATGATATTAGAATTCTATCGTAGTATCTGCTAATTTCTGGTGATCTTATGTATGACTGGATCTGCAAAAAATAAAAAGAAAATGAGGAACTATCGTGTGATAATTCCTCATCATTACTGTAAAGATATGTAGCTACGGATATTGTATTCCCATTTTGCGGCACACTTTTCGGATTTTATTTATCGCACCGCCGACCTTCCTCCCGTCACGGGTTACACCAAATAGATGCTGACTTACGACTCTTCTGGAAATACCGAGGATGACGCCTATCTCCTCTTGCGTTTTCCCTTCGTAGAAATAGAGTTGAACACAATCATTTTGACGTGTTGTAAGTTCATTTGAAATAATCTGATGAATTTGTCGTAAAACCTTTTTTCTTTTCGCCCGACGCGGTCCTTTTATTTCATCAGATGATTCTTGATTCCAGAGGTGGTCTTCCGTAGTAAGTTGCTCAAAATATTCCGGTGGGACCGGAATTTCCCAAAAATCCGGATTAAAATTCGACATAGATAACGACTCCCTCAGATGAGACGTGGTACCTATGCCATTCAAATTAATGTTTTGAGAATGGACAGAGGCACCATCGTCTTGAACGCAATATGTTCAGATTACGTGTGGTGTTTTGAAGTTCTAACATGAACCGGTACCTCCTATATTATTGTTTGGTTGGTTAAGAAATGCCTTAACAGCATTTCATTATAAAATACATTATTTCTCGTAATAGTATACACTAAAAATAAATATTAGCAATATCTACCTATACGTAATTTCGGATGCACTTTTCTTTAGTGTTCAAGAAGAAGAGTATAAAAAACGTTAAATTGGAAGACTAATATCTCTTAATCCTTGCCCAACTTGTGGCTAATTTCGCTTGCGGGTCAACACTGGCGGCTGTTTGTAATCCATCCTCTCGGAGTGCATTAATTTGATCTACATCCAAATCCGTGCTGAAAATCGCAAGTTCATCCAAATAACCAAACAGAAATTTATGTCCTGTTAATCGGGCTCCGATGTTAATTTCTTGGATGTCCCCATCTGTATCCATGGCAACATCATTCCCAACCTTATCTTGGAGTACGCCGTCAACATAGAGATCATGATCTTTGACAGAATCTGCTCCGTCGGGAAAAACTAATGCACAATGGTGCCATTCCCCATCACATATGTCATCATTTCCATAATTTTGTCCACCACTCACTTCAATCCTTAAGAAACACTTATCCCCTGATGGATGTGTCCGTACATAATACTTCTTACTTGTTGTATTTGTACCCCATTTTACCAATGAATGATCCCTTGTTCCCGAAGATTTAAACCAGAAAAGGACCGTCCTCGGTTCTGCACCACCAATTCCAGCATAACCTGTCACGACGAGATTATCATCAACTCCATCATACTCTAAACCGGTTCCAAAGACACCTTCCGTATATTTAGCTCCCGTAATAGCACCATCACGTCCATTGGGTGAGTTATCAACGGCTACCTCACCTTTTCCTTCATCAAACAGATAGAGGACTTCAACTGTATCCAGATCAATCAAAGCTGCATGAGTGAAATTGACCGCTACTATAGTAAAAAGAATCAGACTGAAATACACTATAAGCGACCCATGTAAATTATATTTCATTGTGTTTCTCCATTATTGATATACTACAAGTTGGATAATGTGCTCTGACAAAGTTTATTTTATTGTTACCATAACCATAACAGATATGTCTGTATGAGTATATCTGTTTTATATTATTTTTACAACAAAAAACGTGGATATGAAAATGTCGAAGTATTACTAATAACCTACAACTCAAACTAAAAATGCAATTCAGCAGATATGTAATGAGACACAAAATGAGGTTCATAAATTCGGGCATAATGAAGGTATACATCAATGATCCTTAGTCCTAAACCACCCGTTATTGCCCCGTTTGAACTTCCAACTCGAATAGAAAAGTATGAATAAGGATACCATTCTGCACCAAGGTAATACTCTGTTTCCGCCTCCTCAGTAGAAATCGCAATATCCGCACTAAACAAGTATGAAGAATACAGGTATACACTACCAATAGTAACCCATTGTATCCTGCTTCCCTCAAGATTTTGCAATAGACAGCCAAACTTCAATTCAGGACGAGGTTTAAACAGGAAACCTAAGTCATAGGATGTATGGTACCCAAAGAATTGATAATAGTCGGAAGGATGTCTGCGTTTAAATTTTAAACTACCACCTGCAGCAAAATATGGTCCCAGTTTACGAGCAATACTGTAATAGTTATAATCCGGTACGCCACTTGGAACATCAATAGCAATTTTATTCCCCCAATAAAGACTATTACCCCGCCAACTAAAACCGATACCTTTAGGATCAAATCTATAAAAATGACGATCATGTAGTTTCATAACACCGAACAGTTTAACCCCATCCCATTGGATCATTCCAGCGGGATTCCAAAACCCGGATGTAGCATCATCTGCAACTGCAGTAAAGGCATTCCCCATTGCTAATGCACGAGCACCCACATAATGGGGACGAGCTGTTTCAAATGGATATTCTGTCTGTCCAAATGTTGGGGGTGTTAGGTAAAGAAGTGAAAATACAATATAAATCAGGTTAGAAATTATCAGAAACCTGACATTAGATATCTTGTGATATGGAGGGATGTTATAATTCGTCACAAATTTCGGAGATAATACCCTATACCTATTGTTGTTACAATTGTAGAGAATGCAGACTCAAATCACCAACAGAATTAATAACCTTTCATTATTGTATTGTGTATAAATGACAGTGTCAAGTAGATAAATTGAAATCGTTTGCACAAATACTGATTTTCTATTATAATTAGATCTAAAGGAAAGAAATGGATCTTATCAAACGTCGCTTGAAAATTGCTCAAGATTTAGCAAAAGGAGAATAAATTTATGGCAAACTATACTCTAAGTTCAGGCAATGTATTTAAAGATTTAGAACTTCCTACACCTGATGAAAGGTTAGCAAAAGCAAAATTGGTTTATAGAATCAACCATCTAATTGCTGCACAAGGAATGACACAAAAGGACGCTGCGAATTGTTTGGAAATCAGCCGTTACAAAATGACGCAGCTGAGAAACGGACGATTAAACAGTTTTACAGTTGACGATTTAGATTCTCTGTTGAAAAAACTTTAGAATCATACCCATATTTATTCCCAACACTGTATAAAAAATCGTATTGCATAATATCGTAACAGCGATATAGATCGTGTTTGTAGAGAATTTGCAGCAAGAGCAGAGAACTGTATTCAATTACGTCCTCCATATCGGGAACATCTTTCCCAGGCTTTTGTCCGTTTCTTTATGCAAGTCGGTTTACCTACAAATATCCACGCGTTCAAATAAGACTACTTTTTCAACACAAGTAAAACAACGATTCCTCTGAAAACTTGTTAGTATCAATCAATGCATTCAACTGAATCAGATTTCGGGACACTATATCTCGTCAGTACACCTATCGGTAATTTAGAGGATATCACTTTACGTGCCATCCGCATTCTAAAAGAGGTAGATCTTATCGCAGCTGAAGACACACGTATTACCCGTCGTCTCCTAACACATTACGATATCAATACACCTGTTACCAGTTATTTTGAGGGAAATCAACATGCTAAATCTGAAAAACTTATTGCACGGTTAAAAGATGGGGATTCCATTGCATTGGTATCAGATGCTGGAACTCCGACTATATCGGATCCCGGATTCCCACTGCTACAAGAATGTATCAAAGCCGATGTGTCTATTGTACCGATACCTGGGGCATCCGCAATTCTCGCTGCGGCAACTGTCTCTGGTCTTCCACTCCATAACTTTACCTTTGAAGGTTTCTTATCACCGAAGTCTGGAAAACGTAAACGTCAATTAACAAATCTCGCTGATGCGGAACGAACAATCATTTTGTTTGAATCCCCTCATCGGATTTGCCGTTTACTCGAAGATGTTCTTCAGGTGATGGGGGATCGGGATATTGTTATTGCACGTGAACTCACAAAACGTTATGAGGAGATTTTCCGGGGTAAGACAACCCAGGCATTAGAGAAGTTTCGTTCAACGGAACCACGTGGAGAATTTACTGTTATTATCGGGTCTAAACAAAATAAGGATTAACCATCAATTCCTCTATTGATACTCAAATAGAACAGGACTTACGCAGAATGTGATACTATTTCTGATATATCACGACTCTCTTTTGTAGCATAAACTTTTAGTTTGTGCCACACAACACATCATTTATAACAATTGCTAATGGAACAAAAATCAATAGAAATGGTATGAATATTCGGATGAAAGGATGGAGGGCAGAGAAGGATGAAACCCAACATGAGACCCTTTTATATACTGGTACATACTGGAAATGTTGGATTTCACCATCAATTCAACCCGGCAGCCTGCCATTGACGCATGGTGCGTTGATTCCCTACGGGGACATGTAATCACTATATTGAACTTATGGTGCAGTAATTCAACCCATACATAACAATTGTTGAGAGGATAAAAATTATTAAATATGGTATCATATTCACTAAATCACGGTTTAAACAGACAATTGTAATTTCTCCTTTGTAGAAGAAGTTAGAAACATTTTTAATTTGTTGACTTTTTTTTTTGCATAATGTTCTATTCATATAAGTTGTATGATTTAGAAGGTAAAATCATCTAATAAATCGTCTTTTATTACTACAACCTTCAAAGAAAAAATCTACAAATCCTATAAGGAGAAATTAATGAAAAACAGTATTAAAGGTATGAGAATACCTGCCTCAATTTTCTGTCTATTCTGTCTACTATTATTTGGTATTTCTTCACACTCTAATGATCCTATTCCTGAAAGCGAAGATTTCTTAACAGTAACATTTGAAGAGAATGGTGAAAAAGTATATGGATACGGATATGTTTGGGTTGGTGATCTTGGAGTATATCAACAAGAAGGTGATTTTCCACCGGTTGCAGAGAGTAGACATACCACGTCTTTTTATCACTATTTAGTAGATAGTGATGTAACTTGCCGATATAAGTTTGTAACTAAGATTCTTGATCTACCCGCAGGATAATTAGAGACAGAAAGTTTTGGTTCTGGAACTGCTAAGAAGTATGATCCAGATACGAATACCACACACTTATTTGAGTATGGTACAACCAACCATTTAACCCTCAACGGATTAATTCAGCGTGAGAAACCATATAGATTAAATGCGTACACTCGTTTAACAGTAGATGAAAATACGAAAAGTACTTACGCATGGATTCCCTTTGATCACTAATCATTGCAGTTATGGTGAAATATTGACATAATTACACACCTCACTTGTAGGCGGGGAATGCCAATAAGGCATTCATACCGTTGATTCGATCTCCGAATCGCGATCAAACCCTTTGACAAACGGGAATCGGAATTCCCTCCTACAAGACAGTATGTGGAATTAATTATATAAACTACCATAAACTACAATCTGGAGGTCGCAAGCAGCGACCTCCATTCTTCATAAGGACTAAAACCAATGTTTAAACTTTACCTAACCACATTCATCCTCTTCCTATTCTTACCAATTCTGGCTCATACCAAAATCGTATTTGTATCAAAACGAGATGGAAAAAATCAAATCTATGTGATGGATGACAACGGTAAAAACGTTCAAAGACTAACAAACAATCAGTTTGAGGATAAAGCACCTGTATGGTCACCTGATGGCACACAAATTGCTTTCTACAGATTATTGAGAAGGGGAGGTAATAGTCTTGTTATTACAAATTCACAGATTTTTGTAATGAATAACGATGGGAGTGCAGAACGCCAACTTACAAGTCGTCCCGATTTTACGTACGTTTATCAACCCGGTTGGTCTCCAAATGGCAAAACCATCGTATTTTCTGGGAACAATAATATAAAAGAACCCTCAATGAATATCTTTAGGTATCATCTCAGTAGTCAGAAAGTAACACAATTAACAAAGTATAAAGACATTGAAGCATATCATCCACGCTTATCTTCTGATGGCAGAAAAATAGTCTATGTTCTGACAGATCCTAATGGAGCACTTACATCGCGTACAATTTTTACAATGAATTCTGATGGGGCAAATAGGAAAAGTCTTATTCCCTATGATGGTAACACACGCCATTCGCCACAATGGTCACCTGATAATAAGAACATACTCTATGGTGAAGGGGAAATAGACAAGGCAGATAGTGTCATCATTCAGAACTGGTTTACAAAGAGAAAAAGGATATTAAAAACCCCTAAAGGAAAAAAAGGATGGATTACAAGTTCTTTTTGTTGGATGGGAAATAACCACGTACTCATTGCAGCCTATGAATTTGTTGACGGAAATCAACTGAAGAAGAATACTCCCTATACCATATATAAATATAACCTTACATCAGATAAGATTACAAAACTCACAGAGGGTAAATCGGACGATTTCCATCCAGATTGGATTAATGATTCCGTTCTACCAGTTACCCCCATTGAGAAGAAGAAAACCGCTTGGGGTACAATGAAGAAATGATATATTCTCAGGTGAATATAATCCATAAGAATACTCCTTACAACATATCCTAAGCCATCCGGATACCACCCTTAACATCAAGTATTGCCTCTGCAATATACTGTCCCTCTTCTTACGCAAGAAACAGAATTGCATTGGCTACATCCGAAGGATCTGCAACATGACCAAATGGTATGTCGTCAGTCGTATCCAGGTGATTTTTCGCCATCTCCGTTGCTGCAATCCCTGGGACAATCGAATTCACAGTTATCCCATACTCCCCTAAAACCCGTGCAAAGGATTTCTTAAGACACATCACTCCTGCCTTTGAAGCAGAATAGGGGGCAGATACAACTATACCGCCAACTTGTCCCGCCAATGATCCAAGGTTGATAATACGTCCAAACCTTTGGTCTTTCATTGTCCCCATAACTGCCAGAGAACAGAGAAACGGTCCTTTTAAGTTCACAGCCAGCATACGATCCCATTCTTCTTCGGAAACTGCATCTATTCTGGTATAACTAAAAACACCTGCATTATTCACTAAAATATCAATCTGTCCGAATTCTTCAAGTGTTTTACCTACCATGCACTTTACAGATTCTCCATCCGCAACATCCGTTTCAACACAACACACCGCCTGGGGTGTGTAAACTTTTTTGTAGAAATAGTGATGTGTAAAGGATGTATATGTTTTTGTAGAAATAGTGATGTGTAAGAGATGGGTTGTTGTGAAATACAAAATGGTATCCTCTTCTAATACCATTTTTAAAATATATTATGACATATAAAATCATTCACACAACCCGGTAGGAGCGGTTTGGAACAGCTCTGAATATAATATAACATGAGAATTTATGATAACAATTCATTTAGAAATGGTATAATATTTTTTTATTAGAGAGGATACCAATGTCTAACATAGATAAGAACATACTATCAGATAAACCTGAAGGCAAGGAAATTTTAGAAAAGATCGCTGATGTTTGAGGAGAACTTTCATCATCCCCTTGCGTCCCATTAGAAGAAGCTGAGGAGCGTATACGAGACATCATGCTCACAAGTGCTCAAGAGTTGCTACAAGTTTGTGTCTCACAAGTAGCTCTGACACAACTCTGTTGGCTAAACACGATGGATACACCATCAGACAAATCATCGGAAATAGAGAATGAAGTTCCTAATGTAGAGGCAGTGCTGCAAACGCTCCGTATCCGTTGGTATAAACCGAAATATCTAATACGCGGGTTGATGGTCGCTTATTTACGACATTGTATTCAGCAACACGATTTTTCTGCAAGTAAAATCCAAAACAGAACTCAATCAAAAATCTAAAATAGTGGAAGATACGAAATGCCCTATGCAAAGTGATGTATTTTCAAGATTTTATTCAAAAATAGTATAAAATGTTGTGATTTCTAACAGTAAATGAGATAAAAAAAGTGTTTACATAACAATATTTTTGGTTGTTGCAAGTCCTGAGAGGATTAAACTGTCCAAACTATAGTATATTATATGAAACATAGTAAAATAGAACACATAGCAGTTATCGGTGCTGGTCTCATGGGACACGGTATAGCCCAAGAATTTGCTGCTGCAGGTTACCGTGTTCAACTGCACGACATAACGGATGAGCAGTTGAATAACGCATGTATACAGATAGACAAAAATCTTAAGATGCTTGCAGAAAATCACATCATTGATAAAGAACGCATCCCAGAAACATTGCAGCATCTTCATACAACGACCGATCTCAAAATTGCAGCGGAAAATGCCGATTTTGTTGTTGAGGCAGTCAGCGAAAACTTACCCTTAAAACAGCAGATTTTTCAAGATTTAGATGATATCTGTCCATCCCATTCCATTTTAGCAAGCAATACAACGGCTCTCATGCCGAGTCAGATTGGTGCTAAAACCAACCGAAAAGATAAGATTCTCAACACACACTATTTTAACCCACCTTACCTGATCCCACTTGTTGAGATCATCCGAAGTTCAAACACATCTGACGAAACGGTTTCTGCTACTTTCGATTTACTAACAGCAATAGGTAAGACACCCGCAATTATTGAAAAGGAAGCATTGGGGTTTGTAGGACCGAGGTTGCAGGCAGCACTTATTCGAGAGGCGTTCTCCATAGTCGAACAAGGTATAGCAAGTGCAGAAACTGTCGACCTTGTTGTGCGGAACAGTTTCGGAAGACGGCTCAGTGTTGCGGGACCTTTTGAAGTATTTGAACTTGCGGGGTGGGATTTGGTCGTTGCTGCATTTGAAGAACTCTATAAAGATCTAAATAGTTCATCAGATATCAATCCTCTTCTCCAAGAGATGGTGTCAACAGGAAAACTTGGTGTGAAATCTGGTGAGGGGTTCTATGAGTGGACTGAGGCAAAACAGGAAAAACTTCGTAATCGAATGAGTCAGGCATTGATCAAAGCAATTCAATCTGATGAGGAGTCTGAGTAGTTATGTATAAATTGATATATTCCGAGACTGACAGTTTGCGGTATATAAAGAATAGATGGTCGCAGACAAGTTCTTATTAGAAAGATATTGATGTAATGTATATAGGAAATATACGACTTGTCTCTATTCTCCTCGTCCTTGTTGGATTTATTTGTGTGATAGTATTCTATAAAGAAGTTAGTTCTTTCATCATAGAACTCGTTGCTGCCTTTAAAAGCATTGATTCTGCACGTGATTACATATCGCAGTTTGGGATATTTGCTCCGCTCATCTCAGCGTTCCTTATGATTTTCCAAAGTATAATTGCTATTGTGCCTTTGCCGGCATTCTTCATTACAGTAGCAAATGGGGCACTGTTTGGATTTGGTTGGGGAATGTTGCTATCATGGAGCAGTGCTATGCTTGGAGCAGCAATCTGTTTTTACATTGCACGGTTTCTTGGTGCTAAACATGTTGCTCGTATTCTTAGCCAACCTTTAGTTGATAAAACTGACGAATTCCTTAACAAATACGGTAATCAGGCTATTCTCATAGCACGGTTGCTCCCTTACATTCCATTTGATGTTGTTAGTTATGTGGCGGGATTAACGCGGATGCGTTTTATTGGATTCTGGATAGCTACTGGTATAGGTCAACTCCCTGCTACTGCAGTGTATACATTCCTGGGAGACAAAATCTCTATTCATATTCGGTTATTGCTTTTTGGTTTTGGAATTGCAATTTCTATTTCAATTATCATTTGGATATTAAAAAGTCGTAGGACACTGAATGTATAATACTATCTCTATTTCAATAGTTCACATTATAAAAATAAAATGAAGAAATATAGATCCCTAACATCTAACATACGCATATAATAAAATAAAATAAATGAAGAAATATAGAACCCTAACATCTAACATACATATTACAGAATACAAAACCACAAAATCTATTATAGGTATTTAGTTGATAATAGATGATGCTTTTGACATCCTCATAGGAGAAAAAAATGATGACTATGTATAAAAATGATCCTAAATACAAAATATTTTTATCGTCAAAAAACCGACATTATTCTCCGTTTGAAAATGTCAAAATCAGGAACGACAACAAAACCACAAAATTACACATTTTGCAAATTCTTAAAAAGTTAATTCAAAGTGGAGTAAAGTTAGTCTATGACAGAGGTTAGAGGGGTAATTTACACCAATTTTAATCCTACAAAATGTAGGAAAAAGTGTAACTTTTTTCACTTTTTCGACGCATGGAGAAAATCAACATTTTCACGATTTATCATCAGGGAATTTAGGATTAAAGGGTTGTTTTTGCACCCTATTCGTTGACTGTATATTAGGATTAAAAGTTAAATTTACGACTATGAATTCTTCTACAATTTCTAAATAAAAATGTCTCTTTTTTCATCAGCTTTAGCTTGGATTTCCGTTTTAGATGACATCACACATTAACTTGTAATACAACTTCATTTCTGAGAATTGGTATAAGAAATGATTTATCGTGGGAAATAACCAATTGACAGTTACGGTACATTAAGGTATATTCTCTATACAAACGCATCTTAACCCATTTTTAAAGGAAAAACAGATGATTCGAATAGGTGTTATTGGAGTCGGTGGTATGGGGAATTCCCATTGTAACTCACTCCCAAACGTAGAAAATTGTGAATTCGTAGGTGTTGCTGATTTACGACTTGACGCGGCAAAAGCCGTTGCCGAAAAACATAATATCCGGGCTTTTGAAGATTACAATGAACTATTTCCTCTGGTTGATGGTGTTGTTGTTGCCACCCCACCTATTGCTCATACAAAAGTTATGATAGACGCTGCAGAGGCTGGTATTCATGCATTTTGTGAAAAACCACTTACTCTCACACTTGAGGAATCGGACCAGATAATTGAGGCTGCAGATAAAACCGGCATACACACTATGGTTGGACAAGTACTCCGCTTTTATCCTGTTCATGAGCTTGGAAGACAATTGGTTGATGATGGTGAAATAGGTGATATTGTATATATAGAGACAGACTATACTGGCCCCTACAATGCACCACGCGGTCGTCCTGATAGTTGGTATGGCACTGTAGGTGGACTGTTAGAAAACGGAATCCATAAATCGGACTTGATAAACTGGTATGGAGGTAATCCTCTGACTGTGGCAGCTGAAGTAGGTAGTTTTTCTGGACATGACGATTGGGAGGACTATACGGTTTCTCTGATACGTTATGATACTGGAACTGTGGGTATCCTACGTTGGGGTGGTTTTCTGGGTGCACGTGGTACAAATGAAACAATTATTGATGGTTCTGAAGGATCTCTCCGACTTGATATGGGTGCTGATCTCGCATACCTTAAAAAACGAGGAGACAGTGAATGGCAGGAAATTGTTCCGGACCGTTCTGGACCAAGCCACGTAGTTGGCGAACTAACACATTTCGTAAACTGTATCCGAGATAACAAAACACCTATGATAGATGCAAGGGGTGGTAAAGCCGCTGTTGCAGTTGTCCTTGCTACTTATGAGTCAGCCCGTGAAAAGACGAAGGTAAGTATAGATTAAGCATAATTGTGCTTCTAATTTTATATTCGTATCAAATCTACCCATACGGTTTGGATGGGTAGATTTGATACCTTTAATCAGATACAAATTTGACATTAGCAAATTTAAATGTTAAAATTCTAATAATATTGAGAAAAACTGAACATTTTCACCGATATTTAGTCTAACCACATATAAGATATCATTGAGGAATTGTCCCAGTTCGCGCACCTGAAAATAAGGAGAATATAGTGAAATTTTCAAGAATCCTCATTATTTTGGGAATCATTTGTGTGGCAAGCCTTCTGCTTTTCTTTGGCGTAAAGCTGCAAGCACAGAATAAAGATGGCAATATTACCACAAAATTAGATGAAAAAAATATTAACATAGAAAATATAAATGCTAATTTAGAAAACCGTAGACAAAGATCAAATAGAGGGTCAGAGAATCGACAACAAGGATCAAGATGGAGTGGACAGGCACGATCCCGAAATTCTGATTCTGGTGAAAATTCATCATTCTATCAGGTAATTATTGATAATAGTCTATTCAGACCACTCGGTTGGAAACCTCCGAATAAAGAACCTGAATACGCATTCGTTGGAACTACCATTTATATCGATGACACGAAGAAGTCAGAAGCTAATGTGTTAGAGAGACGTTCAAACCGTTTCTACACTGTAAATGTCGGAGATGAAGTTGGAGATGCAATTGTTAAAGAAATCAAAGAAAAAGAGATTATATTAGATAAGGATGGAGAGACTATCACTCTCAAAGGTGGAAACCTACAGTTTCTGAGTAAAGGAAATTCTAATCGTGGAAACTCCAGAGGAAATAGTGAGGAAAGTGCCGAAAACAATAACGAAGCTAATGAAGAAAGAAATAATAGAAACAGAGAAGCATCCGCAAGAGAAGGAAATAGAAGAGAAACGTCTGGCGCATCAGAAATGCGAAGAAGGTTCCAAAGTGCCTCCTCAGAGGAACGGATGAGAATGATACAGCAATTCCGTGAGAGAGGTAGAGGTAGACGCGGAGGTCGGTAAGAATCCTCAAATATCTTATCTATTTATTCATATAAATCACACAAGATTTTCCTATTGATTCTTGTGTGATTTATGTTATTATAACGATCATGATGAAAAAATTAAAATATATAAATCCACTTACCATATTAGGATTCGGTTGTACTTTAGGTATACTATTTGTTTTGGGTGTTAAACTCCAAGCAAAAAACACCATGGTAGAAACAAGTAATAAAGCCAAAGTAATCGCAACTAAACCTATGCTTACCGCTAACACAATACAGATTAAGAACACGCGATTTTCTCCGAAAAAACATCCACAATCGAATTATAAAAACAAGAACTCTAATGATAATTCGGATTTCTATCAAGTCATCATTGATAATAGCCTCTTTCGTCCTCTCGGTTGGAAACCACCCAATAAAGAACCTGAATATACCTTACTTGGCACTATTATCGACCCATTAGGTATTCATTCTAAGGCGTATGTATTGGAAAGACGTTCAGATGCTTTTCATACAGTCAGGATTGGTGAAAACGTCGGGGATATGGTCATAGAAGAAATTGAAGATAAGAAAGTTACATTGGATAAAAATGGTGAAACTATCACACTCAGAACTGCGGATATTCAATTTCTCAAAACAGGTGGTAGTTCATCCCCAAGACAAGATCGGTCGGTTCAAAATGAAAACACAAAGAACAACAATGATAAGTCATCTGAAGCAACAAAAAGAAGTGGATATAGGAATATATCAAGAACAAATAAAGTTAATCAGGTAAATCAGAAAAATTTAAAAGCCATCATAAAAAATGCTGGTAAGGGAAGTATAAGTTTCGATAAAGGAGGACAGAAGATTATTTTGGATAAAAAACTTATCGACATGGCACTTAAGAATTCTAAAGGAAAGGTTACAGTAGAATTGAAGGAAAAATAATAACTTGTCGGACTGTTGCCAACACTATAAACTGCCCCTAAATCAAACTAATACCATTTCTAATAAGTATTATTAAAGAACAACATTCCCATAGGATGAATTTTGCTGTATAACGACGCAAAACTTTCCAAATCCACAACTTTCTTTTTAAGATAGTGCCACACATCATCAAGTTCTAAAACAACAGCAGCACCTTCCACTGGTTCTACCGGTTTTGCATGTTGCATCCCAAACTGCCGTATCCATCCTAAAATAGTAGGACTGGAAATAGATAATACCATTTCAAATAATAGTTTTTCCATTAATCGTTGTAATGAAGATCGGGAATCGGAGTTCCCTCCTACAGAGGGAGAGTGATATAATGGTATATAATCAAATTGAAATGGTATAACATTTTCACAATCCCATTCGTTGACAACCCGTGGCAATTCAGAAATACAGATAAAACACACAACTGAAAAGACAAATCCATAAATAACATAACTTGAAACAAATGCAAGGAAGCAAGACAAAACACTATCTGATTATTCTATGGATGTAATCGAAAAATCAAGGGTTTTCGTTTTTTATAACAGCTACTACTGAAATAATTAATAAGAATTTCTATATTCCAATACCTTCGCCAATTATCCTGGATTTAAATCAGGTTGCGTGTAATGAATAGCACCGATTGAACTTAGATGTTGCGTGATCTCATCAATAACAATTGGTTCAGGTTTTTGCGGAAGTATTTTTAATGTTTCCTCTAAATATTTCAAGCCTCTATAGTGTGATTTCAGATCTAAAACACTATACGGTGTATTCTCATCACCAAATCTATTTTTGAGTTTCGCACTGACCGATACCATAAACATTGATAGGTTTGCTGCATTATTCACAGGTGTTTTGTTGACATTCATAGAATCTTGTAATCCCCAATATTGTTTCGCATCCCGGAAGTTGAACTCGATTTGAAAACGAAGGGAATAATAGTCCACCATTTTTTCTGCATCTAATGCTAAATCAGAACTAAACAATAAAATGTAGGATTGCTGATTTGTTAGCAAGTTTGTCTTGCGGACACAAACGATATTTAGAAGTTCTGTGAACTTTCGGTGCCGTAAGTTCATTTGATACACTTCGGTTCTGATGTCTTGGG
>PYJD01000019.1 GCA_003635315.1 Candidatus Poribacteria bacterium | reverse complement strand
AGATACATAAGGAACAGGGTGCCCATACAGATACTTACACCACATCTGAAAAAGAGAATGGGTGGATCCAAACACGGACGATGACGACAAGCACAATCCTGATAGATACAGAATATGTTGCGTGGCCGGGGCTTGCTCAAGTTTACCAATACAAGACAGAACGGAAACATACCCGAACTGGGAAGAAGAGCACGATGACGCAATATGGCATAACAAGTCTAACGCCTGAGTGTGGGTCAGCAAAACGGATTCTCACGCTCCGTCGTGGACATTGGTCGATAGAGAATCTGTCGCACCGCACTCGGGATGTCTTGTTTGATGAGGATGCGTCTCAAGTCCGGTGTGGCAACATACCTCAGGTGATGTGTGCCTTACGAAATGCAACCATTAGCCTATTTCGAACTTCTGGGAACACAGAAATAGCTACTGCGTTCCGCTATTTTGCAGCAAGACCTAAAGAAGCACTCACTCTTTTAGGAGCAAACATCGACAATTGAATGACTCTGACTGTTAACCCTTCACCTGATGATTTACATCTTATACAACCTATTGATGTTGGTCTGTCTCTTGCGAATGTTCAGAATTTACCTATTCTTAATTCTACAATTGAATCCTATAACACAATTCTAAACCGTGACTTCAGATACCATAATTGTATAAAGTTCCCAATTAGTGATGATGATGTATTCTCATATCTGAATTTGGAAATACCAGAATTAACGTCTGTCCATAAGTCTGTGAAAGATAATGACATTTTGGGAGCCAAATTGGCATATACAGCATATCGTATAGAATATGTACCAGGCGTCGGTAAATCTACATCGTTTGAATTAACAGATGCGTTCTCATCTGTAACAGACTACCTTAATTGCCTATTGCAATTATCTATCTACCCAACACCCCCTATTTATGCGACCACAGAGCTTGCTATTGCAGCAATTCTATTTCCAGAATTACGGTTCAGAGAACAACTAATTTCACTTGCTTCCCGTAGATATAAGTGGATAATAGATGCGTTCTTCTTTCAAGATGGTTTCCATAAGAACAGAACATTCAAATCTCAAATAGAATCCATAACCGATTTCGGTAGGTTTCTCACGATTTACAATAGTTTGGATGATCCTCCACATTTTGATTGTTTTGAAGAGTTGAAGGAATTCATAGAAAAGTTAACAGATGCTTGTTTGTATTTATACCGACCTGATTCATCATTTCCACCGTTGGATGGTCAAGTAGATAACGACACTACAAATGTAACTGAGTTATGTAATATACCATATCTTTTTCAACCTAAACGTGAAGATATAACATACATATTATCCTCTGGTAAAGACGGAAAACAACCAAGTACATTGTCTTATGCCTTGCAAGACTCAGGATTTTATGTCATGAGGGACTCGTGGAATTCTGATGCACAGTATCTGTTTTTTGACTGTGGACAACCCGAGAATGCGAAATTAGATTTTCAACTATTTGCACATGGGAGAGAACTTCTAACAAATTATAGCGATAAATTAGTAGATACTGCAGATTCTACGAATGAAAACAGATGGATTTCCTCATCGGATTTCGATTATGTTGAACGATGGAAAAAGACCGTAGATTTTGAACAGAAACGTTCCGTATTTTATCTTCGAGGTGAGTACTTTATTCTACATGATTTTGCTTTGGGTAATGATGAATATAGATATGAGCAGACCTTTTCTCTAACAAGTAATCCCGATGAAAAAATAGAAACGCAAAAGTCATCTGGTGTTGATCGATTTTGGATTGAAAGTTCGGGGTATAGTAATATCTTCATGGGTGTGGTTGATACAGGTAAGATTGAACACAAATTGCATCGAAATCAGGTATTGATCCAATCAAAGGAACGATGTCCAATCAGTCTGAATATGGTTCTATTTCCAATGAGACTGGACTATTGTGAATTACCTTCGATTTCACCGATATATGTCACTGCACCTATAGATGTTTTGGCATCAGGTTTCACAATAGATTATGATAATACCGTAGACCTATTTCTAATCTCTGACGATGGATTTACAGAAATGTCTGCGACTGTAAACGGGAAGAGAATTGAATTTGAAGGAGAATACCTTTTCTTACGTGGTAATCATTTTATAATACTTAATGCAAGATATCTCAGAATCGGAGCAAAAGTACTTGTAAAATTAGATCAACCAACCGACTATCATTCGAATATACCCTCAATGTGATGCCTGAATCACGGATTACACGGAAAGCGTAATTTCCAAAATCATCGTTTTCTGTCTGAATCGTGAAATCGACACCGAAAAAAGAAAGTATATGTTTGTCTTAAAAATTCACCATAATGAACAGTCGTATTCATGGAATTTGACAACTGGGTAGGAATATTGTATAATATGGAAAAGTCGCAATTATGTGGAAACATGAGTAAATGCACTCCCCACAGGTAATAGATCATTTTAAAAACCCTCGTAATATAGGATCCATACCTGATGCAGATGGCACATCCACTACGGGATCTGCTGCGAGTGGGGAGATGTTACAACTTACCCTTAAAATCGAAGATAGCATAGTCGTTTCCGCTAAGTTTAGAGCATTTGGATGTCCAACTGCGATTGCAAGCGGGTCAGTTCTAACGGAATTGGTTAGTGGTAAGAAAATATCAGATGCAATAAATATAACCGCATCACAAATTTCAAGTGCTTTAGGTGGACTACCAGAAGATAAGGAACGGTATGCCACATACGCAGAAGAAGCATTAAAAGCAGCGATTGCAAGTTCAATTAAATAACAGGAGACGTACCGATGATTAATGTTACAGAAGCTGCAGCTGAAAAAGCGATGATATTGATAAGTAATAGTGAGAGTGACAATGAAACCGATCTCGGCTTACGGATGCAAGTAATCGGTGGAGGATGTTCAGGATTTCAATATAATCTTGAGTTCGGTGAAGCAAAAGGCACAGATAGAGTGTTTGAATTTCACGGTTTAAAAGTATTCATAGATCCTCGTAGTTCCTTATACCTTGCGGGGTCTGTTTTGGACTATAATGATGGACTGATGGAATCAGGATTTAAGATTACGAATCCGAATGCCAAAAACACTTGCGGTTGCGGTGAGTCCTTTAGCGTGTAAAAGAAAACCGGTAGAAATGTATAGTAACATCTCTACCGGAGTGTTTGAATAATCCTATTCTCCTATTAAGAGTCTCTAACAACCCGTTTATAGAGTCTTATACAATTCGGCGTGCCGTTTCAGTACAGCATCTGAATCCTTCGGGTTGATAACCTCAATAGAGACAAATCCTTCATACCCATCTTCTTTCAATAGTGTCAGAGAATCTTTCTCTGTATCTGGCATTGGACCTTCGTCTCCAAAGTTGACATGTGCATGCCGTACTTTGTTGCGTAGATGTACATAGGCAACATCTACAGATTGTCCATGTCTGACATGATGTCCAGCGTGCCAATTTACATATGTATTCTCGGCTTCAGATCGGTACAGTGATTCCGCCACATAACTTGCCAGAAGATTTCCGTGTGTCTCTAAACAGAGTGCGACACCTGCATCTCCAGCCAAGCCATCACAAGCGCGTATCCCCTCTGCTTCCCAATCTAATGTTTGATCCACATCTGCTGGTGCTTTTGGCACAGGATCACCAAAAAACCTAATGTTTTTTGCTCCCATCTTTTCTGATAGATCAATATATCGTTTGAGTAGATCAACCTGCTCTGCGCGTTTTTGTGGATCAGGATCAATGAATCTAACACCCGTTGCTATACACGACAATGTAATATCGTTATCTTCCAAAAGTGCGCGTGCTTCATCAAGTTGTTGCGTTGATGAATCCAATTCAACCCCGTGTCCATGATCCCATTCTACACGGAGTTCCAAGTGTTCGTAATTATATTCTTTTGCTTTTTCAATTAGTTCAGTCATTGTCAATGGTGGACAGACAGACGACATAAATCCAAATTGCATGAATAGTCTCCAGTTTTTGATTGTTCTCTTTCATCAGTTCAATATAAATAGGACTTACGCAAAATCTCTTCCTTTCCTGCAGAATTGGAAGATTGGAAGGGTGGCGGATTCCATCCTTCCCTGCGTACCATTCTTTCATCCGATTATTCGCTTTCTGCGAAAGTCCTGATAAATAAGAATTGCAAGAATGCAAAAGGTCGTTAATCGTTTTATTATATTCTCGATGCAAATCTTAGGCAAATAACATTGAACATTATATCACTTTTTTATGGGATTGACGATTTTATATTCCTGAAGATTAATATTAAGGGTATTAGCTAAGGAATGGTATCAAGAACTTTACTTTCCTAAAGCTTAATAATATTAAACTTGACTTTAACATTATTTAATTATATAATATATTAATTCCTGAATTGAATAGCATTTAAGGAACAATTAATATTTATTATGGGTACACAAAATCCGAAATGGATATCAGTTCTGAGTGAAGAGGAAATCCATTTTATTAAACGGTTTGTTCTTGCTTCTGGGTCACTCAAGGATTTGGCAAAACAGTATGAAGTTTCATATCCAACCTTGCGAATTCGGCTGAATCGGCTTATAAAGAAAATAGAGATTGCTGATGACTCGGACAAAGAAAATCCTTTTTTACTGAAAATTCGCCTGATGGTTGCCGAGGGCACTTTGACCCAAGCCGCTGCAAGAGCACTTATTAAAGCTTATGAAGAATCGCAATGAGGAGAAAACTATAATGAATGAACCTTGGATTTCACAGCAGACATTAGGTCTTTTAATTATGACGATATTTATTCCACTCGGTCCACTTGTCGGAACCTTGGGATGGTTGTTTGTTCAGAAAGGCAAAGCTAAGAAACTTACTTTAGGTGTTATTGCTTTTGGGGCTGTCATGGGGTGTGTTTTCATTGGGTTTGGTGTTATCGCATATCTGTTTGGACAACCTCGTTGGGTATGGTTACGGTCTGGGTTTTACGGATTAGACTGTGCAATTCTTTTTGGAATCGTATACTGGCTAATTCTCAAAAGATATTGGGATGCTGAACTTAGAAAGACTATGTCTGAAGATTTAACACTTGGAGGTAAATAGGCAAGTACCAAGGACAACAATGCAGAATAGGAGGTCTCTAATGAATGAACCTTGGATGAACCCTGGATTGATAGGTGGTATATTAGGTTCAATAATTGGTATTCTCGGCGCGCTCATCGGAATATTGGGAGGTGGGTTTGTTCCGCGAGGAAAAGCAATAAAACTTACTTTAGGTGTAAACACCTTCGCGTTCGTTTTGTCTTTCATCTCACTCGTAGTCGGTATCATCGCTAATCTATCAGGACAACCTTCCGGTGTATGGTATGGATTCGGTTATGCTGGAATACTGGGCACAGTTCTTTTTGGTTTAAGTTTTTGGGTAATTCTTAAAAGGGCAAAAGATGCCGAACTTAGAAAATCAATGTCTGAAGATCTGACACTTGGCAGTAACACAGAAGAGAAGGAGATTTCTCATGAATGAACCTTGGTTTCACCCTGGATGGTTCGGTCTGTTGGGTAGTTTTGTTGGCACCCTTGGAGCGCTTGTCGGGATTTTGGCAGGTATATTTATACCAAAAGGAAAGGCAAAGAAACTCGTTTTAGGTGTTAATACTTTTGCATTTGCAGTCGGACTCATTTCACTTGTAGTTGGTATAATTGCATATTTTTTAGGACAACCATACGGTATATTGTACGGATTTGGTCTCTGCGGTCTGTTATCCACATTCCTATTTGGTATGTTATTCTTTGTGTTTCAGCATGAATATAGGAAAGCAGAACTCAGAAAATCTATGTCTGAAGATTTAACAATTGTAGGATAAAAATGACCAACAGAATTAAACACATGATTTTGACAACAATAATTGTAGGTTTATTGTTTGTGGCATCAACCTTATCTGCAGAAACTCTTGAGCCATACAGATTGGACAATGGACTTACCGTAATTTTACATCCTGTACCTACGGCTAACAAGGTTGCTTTTGTGGTCCTATACAATATCGGTGAAGATCACGATCCGTTAGGTAAATCAGGAATGGCACATCTACTGGAACACTTGTATGTCACTGCAGCGGCAGGCGAAACACCTGCACGCGACGTGATGCAGTTCACGAGGCACTATCCTGCAGGATGGAACGCACAAACAGGAACAGACTATACTGTCATTGCCAGTGTCGTTGAAGTAGAACAATTTTCAGTAGAAGTCAAGGACATAGCAGCACGCATGAACGATCTCCGTATCACTGAAGCGGATATTGAACGCGAAGTGCCGCGAGTGGTGCAAGAATTGACAAATATGTACGGTGGAATCCCAATGTTAGCAGGTATAAACCACGCACGAGCACAGTTGCACCCTATCCCTCAAGGTGGACAACGCGGTGGTGCCGTCGAACACCTTCAGACAATCACACTTGATGAATTACAACAGTTTTGGCAAGATTACTATAAACCGAACAATGCTATCTTAATTGTGGCAGGTAAGTTCAAAATTGAAAAAGCAAAAAAATCCATACACGAAAATCTTAGTCAAATTACCCTTGGCAAGATACTACCGGAGCCTCATCCTAAACCCAAACCTAAAACTGGTAATGTTAACAAAATCACTGTCCAACCTGTGGTACCAAATGCAACTGGAGTCGCTTCTATCGGTTATGCCGCACCTTTACCGGGTAGCATAGAATATGCTCCATTTCTTATAGTTTATACCCGTTTGTTGATGAAGCTGCAAACGAAATTTGGGATAGGTAAAGTTCAACCCATTTACTATCCAATTCTTGATGACACCTCAACCTTTGTGCTTCAGAAAGAATTGACGCCTGAGGAAGACATTGACGCGGTCCAGAAAGAACTTGATAAACGTTTGCAAGACGCATTGACTGCGAAACTCACGCAGCAGGATAAACAGCAAACTATCAATTCCCTGGCAATGTACTTAGATATTGCTGATGTTCCAGATTTCTATTTGAACCAAAATATCTACGGTTTAGCCTTCGCTATCGGACGACGCCATCAATTGCAAATCAACGGAAAAGAGCTACGTACTGCAATTGAGAACGTAACCGATGTGGATATACAAAACTTGGCTAAAACTATCTTGGCACCAGAAAAACGAGTGACCGTAGTCGTTAACTTAGAAGAATAAGGTATAACTGAAAACTATATGAGAATTGAATTAGAAATCTATAAATATTAACCCTCCCCAACCTCCACCTACCTTATTAGTCCCATCTAATTGGTGTATCAAACAAACTTATTTCCACTATTCTGAAAATAATGCAACCTTTTGATATCTATCTCTTGTCACTTAATTATATGAGATAGATCATTCGTGTTACATAACTATGTTTAACAGAACAATTATTAGGATCTAAAGCATTTAAGGCAGTTCTTAAGGAGCTGCAGCGTAAAGAAAATACTGACAAATAAGTTAGTGTAAAACATACGACAAGAAGGAGAATAAGATGATTCGGTATATCTTGACAAACAAATGGATAATGGGAAGTATGACAGTTTTTACCTGCGTCGTTGTTTCTTGTATATTCTGGTATAATCGTGAAATTATATCTTTCAAGAAAGAACTTGAAAAATCAAATGAACTAATTGCTCAAAATGAAACACCTCTTGAGGAAGATACTCTAACCATCGTTGAAAACACCGACAAACTGTCAGATGTATCTAATAATGATATTTTCAGTGAAGACATAGAGGTTACCGATGAAGATATAGAGAATTTACTCAAGGAAATTGCAGATGAGAAGATAGTATCTGAAGAGCTTTTAGAAAAATTATTTGAGGAGATGGCTACTCTTGAACTTACCGAAAAAGGGGTTAGTAATGATTTATCACCTGAAGAAAATGCAAATCAGGAACGACAACGGAAAGTGAAAGAACTCTTTGATAAAATCAGTAAGATAATACAGGAAGCTGGCGGAAGAATACATTCTTCTTCACATCCAGAAGAAGTGCAAGAGATTGTTAACCTTTTAGAAGAGGCTTCAGGGGGAACAACGATATTTACTCAGATGCATAATTTTGGAATGATGTTCAAGGATAGTGTGAGTGAAAACGGTGATGTAAAGACTTCTGAACTCTTAAGAATGGCAGAACACTATGAATCAGATATGTCTGGTTTTGGTCCCATAGCTCAGCAATCTGCAGAAACTTTGCGGAATATGGCACTTTATGCTACGATCAAAGGGTACGAGGTAATAAATCTCCAAGAGATAGCTAATTCTCACGACGACATTGAAAAAGTCTTGACAGAGTATTATGAGAATAATGACTAATCTTACAACGAAACGGAGGAGTGTATGACATTTATTGTCATACACTTCCTTACCATACTATGTGGGTAATTACGAATTAAAGTGCTAATGTACTAACAAAGAAGAACAATTTAAGACAGAATGATATTAACATTTTATGTATATATCCTGTTAGTATAGGTCAAAAAGAGTTATTTCCACATTAGTTTAATGCATGATGAAATCCGATTCCAAAGGTGTTACAATGGAACAGAAAGACGCTGAGGTTATTCAACAGGTGCTACATGGAAAGCAAGAAGCCTTCAGTCTTCTTGTCGAAAAGTATCAGAAAGGTATACATGCGGTTGTGTGGCGTAAAATCGGTGATTTTCATATTGCGCAAGAAATCACACAAGATACATTTCTTAAAGCATACCAAAAACTCGGTACATTGAAAAACCATAATATGTTCTCTGGATGGCTCTATGTCATTGCGTCACGACTCTGCACAAACTGGTTTCAAAAAAACCGTATAACAGAACAATCTTTAGAGGTTACAGATGCAAGTGAGGTGGATAAGGTGTCCTATTCTGGATACATGGAAGAAAAACACGCCGTCGATGCTGATGAAACGCGTCGAGAAATTGTGAAAGAATTACTTCAAAAACTTCCTGAAAGTGAAAGAACCGTGGTAACCCTTCATTACCTTGGTGAAATGACAATCAAAGCTATTAGCGAGTTTCTTGGTGTTTCATCAAATACAATAAAGAGTCGTCTTAGTAGAGCAAGGAATCGTTTGAGGAAAGAGGAAGACATTATACAACAATATCTACCCAGTTTCCAGTTACCTGCGAATCTTACAGAAAACATCATGGAGGAAATCACACGTATTTCCTCCATTACACCTGTCACGACTAAACCCGTGATGCCATGGGTTCTATCTTCGGTATCTGCTATTTTCATTTTCTTACTGATAGGTGTTGGTACACAAACCTTTTTTCGTCATCAACAATCCTACGATTTAGATGCAACATCTGAACAGTCTGTTGAAGTAATTGAGGCATATATTGTTTTGGATTCTGTTGAAGAACCCACTAAACAAATTCAGTTAGGAAACTCTGTTTTACCCGGTAGTAGCCAAGGAACAGAACAAAGTTCTGATCCAACATTATCCGATGCTGCGTTAGTTGAATCCTCAGAAAGTATATCCACCAATATGCAATGGAGTCAAATTGACAGTTTAGAAGGGGGTGTCGTCAACAGTCTTTTTATGACTAATTCAAGTGATATTTTTGCAGGAACACTTACAAGTCTATATAAATTATCAGAGGATTCAAGTTCATGGAAATTGGTCAATACAAGGAAAGCAAGTTCACTAAACTTCCAAGATTCACTTATTGGAGCATTACAGATGACACATTACTACGATAGGTTATACCTTGCTACTGATACTGAATTATTGGTATCAGAAGATAGTGGTGAGTCATGGAAGTCTTGGGGTAGGCACCCAGGTGGAACACCCAAAGGTTTGGTGATAACCGATATGGGAGTTTATATTGCTTTACTTGAAGAAATCTACTTCTCAAAGGATGCCAACACACCCTGGATTTCCTTAAAAAATGGATTGGATGTCAAAAAGATACGTGCACTTGCCGCAGTTGAAAATACTGTCTTCGTTGGTACTAATAAAGGACTGTATCGTCTCAATTCCGATACTTGGGTAGAGTTACCAGTTGGTCCTGTAGATAAAAGTAAGGATAAACTTACTATCCACGCATTAGCATCATCGAAATCACGGCTCTATGTAGTAGCGGGTCGAGAATATACCTATCAGACAGACAAACGCCAAAAAGTAATAATGACTGATACCAATAGCTGGTCCCTTTATCGATCAAATGATTTGGGTCGCAATTGGGATGCAATATTTCCTATTGATAAAAAGGAAAAGAAAAATCAGATGTCGTTATTATTACCGACTCCGAGCAAAACTTCAACACCTGTTGATCTTACCTATTCAAATTTCAGATTAATAGTCAATAAAGATAATTTACTGTTAGCTGATTCAAAAGAATCTTTCTACTCAACTAATGCAGGTGAAACATGGACATCCATAGATCTAAAAGGTATGCCTAATACTACAAATTTTGCACCTCCCATTGTAATGATGGATGACAATACATTCTTCATAGGAAACCAGTTCGGAGTCACCCGTACTAACGATGCTGGCAAGTCATGGCAAGAATTTAATATCGGAATCACTGGAGCAACCATTAGGGAACTATATGCTATTAATGGTCAACTCTATGTGTCAGATTTGAGTGAACTTATGACGACAACCGATGGTGGTAAGGTTTGGAAACAGGTAACTGTTGATAAACCTGATATATCAGGATTTTCCAGTATACCTGTATTGGAGACATTTAACGATATATTATACATGAAAATCATGATAAATATGAAACCACATATTTATCGTTTAACAAATACGGATAAGAAGTTTACTCAAATTCAAAGGATTCCCACGATTAATGATGAGCTTACAACTGAAAAAGCTAACATCTCGAATGATAATCTACCAAACCAAATACAAAACAGAAATTATAACAACCTTTTTAATGAACCTAACAATACCGCTAAACAAGGTCTTGAGAACAGCGGTCCTCCTAATATAGACAATAGTGATATTGAGACAATAAATACAGAATTGAGGAAAGTTTTTCAAGAAGCATTGATAACTGATTTAATACCGTCTTTAGGTAACTTTGCTATTAGTGGTGAGACTTATTATCTTGAATACAAGCAGAAACTTTATAGATGGAAATACGGTGCAGATGAGTGGCACTATACTGGCTTAGAGGATAAGAGTGAAAGCACCATATCAAGATTATTTGTGACGACGTTTGATTATTCTGATAGTTTTTCTTCTATTATCAATAATTTTTATAATATAGGTTTAAAAATTGCAGTATCAGGTAATACTGTATACGTTGGAAAAGGAGATGGACATCTCGCTCAATCTTGGGATGAAGGAGACACTTGGAACGACGTTACTGCAGAACTTCCGTTTACATTTTCGATATTTAACGCCCTCACTTTCGCAGGAAAGACGATTTATGTAGCAACCGACAAAGGCAGCGCGTATTCAAGCGACGGTGTTAATTGGCATAGCTTAAAAAACTCTGAAGGTATACCAATTATTATAGAGAAATTTGCTGTGGAAGGTATGAAGGTATATGGACAAGACAAAAACCACGTGTATAAACTGAAACATCAATCTGGTACATGGGAACAGATAACACCAGAAATTCCTGATTCCGTCTTATCGTTTGCTGTTGATGAAAACCTGCTATATATTGGAACTTCTAACCGGGGTGTGTTAGGTTTTAGGCTTGATGAGTAGTATTATGGATAGTTACTATTATTGTCTATGGAGGAAATAAAATGAAATTGAAACCATACGTTTTCTGTCTAATAGTTCTATTTGGCGTTTTGTGTGTTTTTAAGTTTGGATACATACCGCAAATTTGGGGAAGGTATTGATTACAATTGGTATTTTGGAATAACCCCTTGATGTAACTTTTTGTTCGTCAATGCATTCTTTCCTATTACTCTGAAACTTTACAACAAACATCATTGATAGGAGGAAATATGTCTGACAAAACAGATGTACTTGAGTTAAAAACTGAAAACACAAAAATGCCTGACAATACTTTTGAAGAACTAACCCCACAAGAAGAGAATCGAATTATTGATGAACTTTTCCCTCTTATCAGTATCCTTGATTCGTATGGTGTTGATACAAGTATGGGTGGTGGTAAATGTCCTTTATGTGGTCATCCGGATGATTTTGTCATCACAAGAGATAAAAATACATGGTGGTGCGAAACGTGCTCAAACACTGCACACGACAATATTGAATTCGTAGCAAAAATCGAGCGGATTACACGAGACGAAGCGCGTAGACACCTTCTTCAAATGGCAGGTTTTGGAAAATGACTTCTCAGTTTTTTACATCAGACACAAAAGTATAGGATAGGGTTTAAATCTGACCTAAAAGTTAACTATCTAATTTCAATAGAACTACTATTTCCTCGTTTTCGGACGTTTATTTTCACGGGTAGACGATTTGTTAATGCTTGTATATGACTAATAAGATAGATTTTTCGTCCTTGAGAACGAAGGGTTTCCAGCGCAGCCACTGCGACATCAAGCGTTTCCGCATCAAGCGTTCCAAAACCTTCATCAAGAAATAGTGAATTGAGCTGTGAACGTCCTTTGCTGAGTTCAGATAGGGCGAGTGCAAGTGCGAGACTTGTCAAAAATGACTCTCCTCCGGATAACGTTTCAACAGGTCGTTCTTCATTTGCATTCCACCTGTCGATTACACTCAACCTACCGATATTTTCAACTTTAAGTTGGTATCGTTCCGATGTCAGATCTGTTAAATATGCATTTGCGATACGACTTACCTGTTTGAACATGATATCCAGAGCGAAATCCCGTAAGTGATTCTGAGGGATTATTTCTTGTAGCTGTTTCCACCGGTCAAATTCCTTCTTTGCTATACTCAACTCCTCACTTACTTCCTCACGTTTTTTGAGTGTATCCTTCAAATTCTTTATAATTTGGTTTTGAGATCCAAGTTTTTCTGTTGTTTTCTGAATTTTTGTTTTAATTTGAGCATCTTGTTCTTCAATCTCCGTTAATTTCTTTGAATCATACGGATTTTGCTCAAATATAGATTGTAATTTATCAATGTCAGAATTGAGTTGTTGAATCTCTGTCTCATGCTCTTCAATAGTATCTCTTAGCTCCTGTATCTGTGTTTCCTCACGAAGTGCTTTCTCATGTTCTTCAGACGAAGTAAATCCAACTTCTGCTAATTTGTTTTGGTATGTTTTCATCGCTTCCTCATAACTATCATTACTTTCCTCCATCTTCTCATTACAAATTCGATGTGTAGTCTCTTTCTCGGTAAGTAAATTACGACTTTTCTGAAGTTGTGTTTCCGCTTCGTCACGTACTACTTGCTTTTTTTCTATCTCTTCTTCAAACTTTTTGATAGCAGAATTGATCGCTTGTTCTGTTTCCAAACCTCCAGTTTTCTCTTTAACAACACCTATGAGTCGATCGCCTTGATTCTGATATTTCTGTATTTCTTTGTTAAGTTCAAAAAGACGGGTATTCTCACCTTCGAGTGATTGCTGATCATTTTTAATGTTAGTATTCAGTACATCAAGGTCTGCATTATTACTTGTCAATTCCTGTTCGCGTAAACCTACCGTCTCAATCCTATCCTCAAACTGCTGTTTTGCTTCATCCGGTGTAGTCCCATGAAAATCATTCGGCATTGTATCCCAAAAACGCTGCTCAATATTTGAAATATCCTCTTTGATATCTTCTATATCTGAAGTTGCATCTTTCAAATCTTGTTTTGTCTGCTCTAATGCATCATTTTCCCTTGAATAATCACTTTCACAAGTATCAAGCTTTTGAGAAATTAATGTCAATGAGTTAGATAGTTCAGTCTTTTTCTCTCGAGTAGCTTCTAAACTGTCAATTGCTTTGTCTATTTCATCAATTCTTTCATCAACCATTTGGGATGAGACATCGGTAGAATCGTATAAATCCTGCCACTTTTCAAGTAGATCCTTCATTTCTGTCGTAAAGCTATTGATTTCCTGCTGACATTCTTCTATACTTTCAGAAGTATTTGATTTATTCTGTAGTTCCCTTGTGTGTTGCTGTTCTAAATCTTGCTTCTTTTTTAGTGCTTTTTTCGCAACTGATTCAGCTTTGTCTAATCTCTTTTGAATGTCAATCAAATCTTCACTTTCACGTTCAACTTGACCTGCGTAAGGGTGATGCGTGGCACCACATACGCGGCATGGTTTACCATCCTCCAGTTGATGTCGAAGTTGGTTAACAGGATCAGATAGTAGGGCAGATTGTTTTTCAGACTCTAATTTTTCTACTTCTGCTTTATCACTTTCATACTGTGAGGTGATATCTTCGATTTCCTGCTTAATCTTATCAATTTCAACATCTAACTTTTTTATTTCTGCATTTAAATCTGTAAATTTTTCTTTTCCCTCGTCAAGTTGTTGTTTAGTAAATTCATACTGTTGAGCAATCGGCTGTGCTTTTCTTGCGTTCTCTCTTCGACTTTGCCACTCCTCAGGTGTACCAGCATTTAGGAGTGTATTATATTTCCCCTGTATCTCTTGATGCAATTCTGTTGTCTTTTGCCCTTCTGATTGCAACTCTTTTCGCCTTTGAGTTAGTTTTTCCACAGTCTTCTCTAACTCACTGATTTGTGAACTATACTCTGATTGATCATGAATTTTTCCTTGTTTTTGTTCCTGAAGTGCGTTAATTTCTACAAGTATAGCGGTTGCTCTGTTAAGGCGTTGATTTCGATCAGATGGCAGTGGATTCTCTTCTAAATAGGTTTGGGTTTCGGATATCTTTTTTTCCAATTCTCCCCGACAAGTTTCATGTTCTGATAGTTTTTTTGTTAATGTATCAATCTGATTATTCAGTGAATCTCTGGAGGTAGTTCGAACTCTTACTTGTTCAAATTGGTTTTCTGCCTGTTTTACATCCAATATGGCACTATTGTAAATACTAATTTTGTTGTTGTTTTCCTCTTCTACCTTTAAGTATTCCTCGTTTTTACTTTTAGACTCCGCCTGATGAATCCCCACTTGCAATTCAGCATCAGAAAGTTCTTTTTCAGCTTGCTTTAAGTCCTGTGAAACCCTCTCCCTATCGGATTTTGCTGTGTCATACAACAGTTTCTCAGTACTTAGTTGATTTGCCCGTTCAGACTGTTCTAATTCGATTTTCTTATCATTAATTTCTTCTTGAATTACATCAAGTTCTTTTTTCCGTTTTTCAGAATCTTGAAGTTTTTCATAGGCCTCTTTTCGTTCAGTTTCCTTATCTTTATTCTCTTGGATACTTTGTTCTTCCACACTTAACTTCTCAGATTCAGCTTGTAATTTACCCAGTTCTGCTTTAGCTTCTGCCAGTTGTTCAGGAGACACGTCTGGAATAGCATCAATATTAGCTTCTGCTTGACGATACGCAGTTTCAACTTCGTTTACTTGCTCATTTAATGCAAGTTTAAGGGCTTCATAGATATCTACATCTGCTGCTGCTTCGAGAATAATCCGTCTCTCTTCGTTCTTCGCTTTTAAGAATGCTGCAAATTCACCTTGAGCCAACATAATTGACCGCTTGAATGCATCAAAATCAAGACCTAAAATAGAGGTTATTTCTTCACTCACTGAGTTTTCACTGGAACCAAGTGATTTACCTTGGTTTGAGAGCCTATCAGTAATCAGTTGACCATTGTCAGCATTAATCAATTGTCCACTTGGTGAACTTTTGCGTTGTGCAGACCATTCTGTAATATAACGGGTATTATCTGCTATGAAATGCACTTCAACAAACCCCTCTTTTTCTCCTTGACTGATAAGGTGTCTTGGGTTTTGAGTTCCCGTACTGTTCAAGCGAGGTGTTTTACTGTAAAGAGCAACACAAATTGCATCTAACAATGTTGTCTTTCCAGCACCAGTCGGTCCTGTGATAGCTACAAGCGATGCGTCACTTAAAGGTGGATTTTCAAAATCTATTTCTACCTCTTCCCGAAAACTATTGATATTTTTGAGTTTTAATTTTGTTAATTTCATTTAGATTCCTTAACTATTTTGAGTAATTCGCTAAATGTTTGTGTTAATGTTTCATCTGGCGGATTACCATAATTTGCATTATGATACTGTATAAAAATTTCTTCTGGTTGATCCATATCTTCAACCTGTATAAGAGGTCCTTCATCTGTATCTGGTAGTTCTAACTCAATTGTTAATACGTCACCCCCACGATCATTAAATTTACTCCTTATTTCATCACTGATACCCGGTTTATTTTTCTTTACTTTCAATTTAACCTGTATATATTTATCTATCCAATCCCCTGTCATAGCCATTCCGAGCACCGTGGTTTCATCTCCCTCAACAAGACATAATTCTTTAAATATAGGAACTTCAATCTCTTCTTCTTCCAATGTTCCATTCTCAGATATATCAAGTATGTATATCTTTTTTCGATAATCAATTTCACTAAATCTTAAAGGGATCGGTGAACCGGAATATCGGATTGGATATTTTTTTCCCTTTATGCTCTGGGGTCTATGGAGATGTCCAAGGGCAACATAATCAACACCATCAGGAAAATCATTTGCATGTACAGCCGATGCCCCACCAATTCGTATGTTTGGTTGGGATTCGTTGAAAGGTTCACCTTGTGTTTTTCTTTCGGAACCACTCACAGTACCACCCTCAACATAAAAATGACCCATTAGAATTTTTGGAAGGTTTTTAGGTAAACCGGTAACACATTCAGAATATAATGATTTGATTCGTTCCCGATATCTCTCGCTTTTTTCTACTTCTGTTTCAAAAGAGATATGTTCGAGTTCACTTTCGGAAAGATATGGCACTGCTGCAACAGCCACCTGTGGATTTTCGGGAGGAATAGTAAAAACGCATTCAGACGGTTCATTGGCAAGTCCAACAACGTAGATTCGTCCCATCTTAAGGAATTCACGTGGTGCCTCCAAATGACGTGCTGAATCGTGGTTACCAGCAATAATTACTGTATATGTGTTAGTTTCATTGGAAAGTTTGTAAAGGAACTCGTAATAGAGTTTTGTCGCTTCTGCTGAAGGGAGGGAGGTATCGAAGATATCACCTGAAACAAGGAGAAGTTCTATATCATGTTGCTTTATTCTTTCTAAGAGCCATTCCAGAAATTGTTTATGTTCATCATGTCGAGATCGTTCATGTAGTTTTTTTCCTATATGCCAATCGGCAGTATGTAAAATACGCATTAATACCTCATTTTTTAACTATACAGTCTGTAATTATGATATACTTATTCCGATTATTATTCAAGTGAAAATAGATAATAATTATTGGAGGAAATATGCGTTTTTCATATCTATTATTTACTTTCTTTATACTGTTAACACTGTTCGTCTTTGCATCTGTGAACGCTTCAGCAAAGTTGTTCTTTCATGACGATTTTGAGAAAGATACTATCGGTAATGAACCCGATAAATGGGAAATAGGATTTGATGGCAAAACACAGGCAGAAGTCGTTGCTGATCCGGAAGACACGAGAAATAAAGTACTCAAAACATCAACCAATCCATCCAATGCGTCTCGACACGATGTGGGTGGTTCAATCTATGTGGTTGGAGAAGACAGTTGGAGTGATTACGTTGCGGAATGGGATATGATGTTTCCAGATGACTTCTATATGGGGGTCGTCTTCCGTTTTCAAGATAATGAGAAATTCTACTTGAGTGACCGAAGACAAGGTGGTAGAGATTACCACTTTTACAAGCGGCAAGGAGGTTGGGCACAAATTAAGGCAGGTTCAGTAGAAAATAGACCTGAAGTTTGGTATCGTGCACAACTCACGCTTTCTGGTGACGAATTCATATTTAAGCTGAAAGATCGTAAAGACAACACACCATTTGATAACATTGATCCTGCAACAGAAGGTCAAGATGGTACATTCAAAACCGGTAAGTTTGGAAATTACGGTCTTGTGTATATAGATAACCTCTTTATCGGTGATTCGGTTGATGATTTCGTTCTACCAGTTGAACCACAGGATAAACTAAGCACGACTTGGGGCGCGATAAAGAATACCTATTAAAGGAAAGCATGAAGAGAAAGGATAGGTTCCCAAATTCCTTCCGTTCTTTCATCCTTCCACTCTTTCGTTTATCCATACCGATCTGCAGGAGAAAGTTAAAATATGTCAACCTACATTGCCCATGGTGGAAGAGACACCGTCATTACAACTGAAGAAAAACGTGCGTTGCTACAAGAAGCACTCCTCAAGTTAGGTGGAACACCAAAGAAGATCTTGGTTGTTCCACCTGATATAACGCGCCTACATTCAAACGCAGGTGAACTTACCCGTATTCTCTATGAACTTTGGGATGCTGCCAATGGACAGGTATTTGATATCCTGCCTGCAATCGGAACACATTCTCCGATGACCGTTGATCAAATATCAGAGATGTATGGTGATTTACCGAAAGCAACGTACCATGAACATCACTGGAGAACTGGACTTTACCATTTTGGAGAAGTGCCATCTGAATTTGTACACGAGGTATCAGTTGGTAAACTGGATTATAGTATTCCAGTTGCTGTTAACAGTCGTCTTGTTGAGGGAGATTATGAACTCATTATTTCAGTAGGACAAGTGATTCCGCATGAAGTAATTGGGATAGCAAATGGATTCAAAAATATTCTTGTCGGTGCTGGTGGTGTGGAAATGATCAATAAATCCCATTTCTTAGGTGCGGTGGATGGTATGGAAAGATTGATGGGTCGAACTGATACATCAGTCAGAAGAGTTCTAAACTATGCCCATACACATTATCTGAAACAACTTGGAATTGTGTATGTCATGAGTGTCATGGATGTTGACGTTGAAGGGGATCGCATCATGCGTGGACTTTTCATCGGTGATGATGCGGTCACTTTTGAAACAGCAGCTGAATTGAGTAGAAATGTGAATATGACCTTTTTAGATGAACCGTTGAAAAAGGTTGTTGTCTACTTAGATCCGAGAGAATTCAAAAGCACTTGGCTTGGAAATAAGGCTATTTATCGCACACGAATGGCTATGGCAGATGATGGAGAATTGACTATTATTGCTCCTGGATTATGTGAATTTGGTGAAGATACCGAAATTGATAGACTTATACGTAAATATGGATATCGTGGCACACCTACTACACTGAAAGCAGTAGAGGAAAATCAGGAATTACAAGATAATCTATCCGCAGCAGCACATCTAATTCACGGGAGTACGGAAGGACGTTTTAAGGTTGTATACGCCACTGAACATCTCTCGAAAGACGAAATTGAATCGGTTGGTTATGAATGGAGATCTTTAGACGAAGTCCTTTCTGAATATAATCCTACAAATCTTGTTGATGGGTTCAACACTGGTGATGTTTTCTATATTAGTGAACCGGGACAGGGTTTATGGGCACTACGGTCACGATTTGAGAAATAGAATGGCTAATGCGTCCGTTGGATGGTACACTATACGGTTGTCGTTAATGAAACCAAGCGGCAGCATATTACTGACATTTGTCTAACCGCTGGATACCGACCAACAACTCTCTGTACACCTGCGGCGTTAATGGAGGAAATGCAGATGAAAGAGCAACTTGAACCACAGACAGATCCTATCCTTGAAGAGTGTTATCGAATGAAAGCAGAATTTTCTGCCCAATTTAATTCCTTAGAGGAACTCTACGATTACTTGAAAGCAAAAGAGAAAGAACGCAGAGCTCAAGGTAAGATATATATAGATCCGCCTTCACCTCCCGCGGAACAGAGCGAGTAGTCTCCTATGCGATGTTTTTACCATATCGGCGAACTTGTGATCGTGGTCTCTGACAAAGGCATATTTTTATTCGTTTCTGCTATAGGATATGAAACTTTACATACTGTTGATGTATATAGAACTATGAACTAAATGAGCAATTCCGGCAATTCAGCAAGATTCTGAATCGTTTCCTCCCATCTGCTGGTTTGTGTGCCGTTTCGGTCAAGCAATATCGGACGAATCCCAACCCCCTGCGCGCCGACGATGTCTGCATCAAAGGTATCACCCACGTGAACAGTTTCTTCAGCAGTGACACCTACTTTTTTGAGAGTATACTCAAAGATATGTGGATCCGGTTTCATGGATCGGACGCGCACATCATGTGAAGCCGTGATGGTGTGAAAATAGTGGGCAATACCCAGTCGTTCTAATAACGGGAATAACGGTGTAACCCAATTTGAGACAATCGCTAAGATAATATCCGCTTCTCCTAAATGTTGAAGGGTTGGTACAACATCGTCGTATAGTGTAGCATCAGTAACAGCAAATAGCGGGTGACCAGATTGCAAGAGTTCCCATGCGATTTGTTCTACATGATCCTGAATACCCAATTTTCTTATAAAATCACACTCCCGAATCATTGTAGCCATTACCGAATCCAGTAATGAATCCATAGCAGTATTAGACACAGGAGTATCTACAAAAAAATCTTTTATTGCTATACCATAATGATCCCAATTAACTTCTTCACCATAATTTTCTACTATTCTTTTTAGACTTGCTTTAAACGTATCCTCTCCCCAAAAAGAAAGAGTTTTGTAAAAATCGAAGAAAACCGCTTTTACCATAAATTCCTTGGTTTAAAGAGTACAAACGGAACCAGCAAGAAGTTCTGGTAACTCTGATAAATTTTTAATTGTTTCATCCCATCTGCCTTCTTGTGAACCCACACGATCAATAAGAATTGGACGAATCCCAACACCTTGAGCACCAATAATATCCGCTTCGAAAGTATCACCCACATGAACAGTTTCTTCAGCGGTAACCCCAACTTTCTTAAGAGTATACTCAAAGATATGTGGATCCGGTTTAGCTGAACGCACACGTTCATCATGTGAAGCAGTGATGGTGTCAAAATAATGTGCAATACCCAGTCGTTCTAATAAGGGAAATAATGGTGTATCCCAATTGGAGACAATTGCTATTTTATATCCTTCCTTTTTCAGGTGTTTCAATGTTGGAATAGTGTCATTATAAAGGGTTGCATTATTGGCAGCAAAGAGTGAATGTTCGGATTGCAACAATTCCCATGTAATCTGACCTACATATTTTTCAACACCGAGTTGTTTGATAAATTCCCCATAACTTTTAACGATTCTTTCCATTGTTCCAAATAGTGAATGTGTTTTTGTATCTGATCCGGATGCATCCCCATACAAACTCATGACCGCGACTGCGTATTTATCCCAATCAATTTCAAAGTCATATCGTTCTGCGATCTTTTGAATTCTATCTTCAAGTGGTTGTCCCCAAACACCTAAAGTCCAGTAAAAATCAAAGAATACCGCTTTTATCATATAAACTCACTCTAACTATAACGTGTTGGATCAGGAATTCCTGCTTCAACAAATCCTCTTTTTCGGAGTTGACAACTATCACATCTCCCACAAGCTCTTGCATCAGAATCAGGATCATAACAACTTAAGGTATGACTATAATCAACACCGAGATCCGTACCAATTTTTATTATTTCTGCCTTTGTTTTCTCAATCAGCGGGGTACATATTTTTAGTTCTGTTTTACCTTCTACTCCAGCTTGTGTTGCGAGGTTTGCCATCTTCTGATAAGCCTGTATATATTCTGGACGACAATCTGGGTAACCACTATAGTCAACAGCATTGACTCCCGTGAAAATAGTATCGGAAGAAAGCACTTCAGCCCAGGAAAGTGCATAGGAGAGAAAGATGGTATTTCTGGCGGGAACGTAGGTAATGGGTATACCTGAAGTCATTACCTTATCCGTTCGGTCTTTAGGCACATCAATATCAGCCGTCAAAGCAGATGCCCCAAATATACGGAGATCTATATCAATAATTGTATGTTGTTTTGCTCCCAATATTCTTGCATTATTTTCAGCACATCTAAGTTCCACACTGTTTCTCTGCCCATATCGAAAACTCAATGCATAGGTTTCATATCCCTCTGACCGCGCAATTGCTAAAGTAGTTGTGGAATCCAATCCACCACTTAACAATACAACAGCTTTGGATAGGTTTTTATGATTGTGGGATGTTGGTGTGATTGACAATTCTTAGTCCATTAAATTAGGGGTAGCAAACTGCCACCCCCAAATAACTTGAAAGGCTTATTCCTGTTCAAACTCAAGCTTGGCAAACCGTAGAAAAATACCGCCGCCAGGTCTTGCAAACGGTCCATTTACAGCTAAACATGCCAACACATGCTGAGCCCCGGGTTCCGCACTTTCGGATACAATAACTCTTTGAGGCGCGTTAAAACCTGAAGCAGCACCACGTCCAGACTTACCAAAAGCCAAGTCAATTTCACCATCAACCCAGACTTCTCCGTAATCATCAATACAGGTATGAAACCACACTTTAGAACCAGCGATTGATTTGCCATCAACTTCTTCAGGTAAAGTGACAGTTATACGATACCAACCAAAACAGAATCCAGTTGAGACGATCTCTTGTATATTCTCGCAGACATCCCATCCTGAATCGTCATAATCAGCGAGTCGTGCTGGTGTTTCTGGCATTTGATCAACCAATCCCCCATTGGGTTCACCCGGAACAAGTCCGTCAGCATAACGCCATTGGGCATTTGTAAGGTCAAGATGTTCAGCGTTTTCTAAATCGAGTTCAGCAATAATCATGGAAGTTCCTTCCTTATTTTTTTATGAGTATTCCATAGTTTATAGGCAATACAGGTTGAACACATCAGGAATAATCCTGCAACAATAAAAGGTGTATGAACAGATATATTAATTAGTATGCCACTGACAACATATCCAAGGAGAAATCCAGTGCTCCAAGCTAAATGCGTAATACCGACACCATGTCCTTTCTCTTCAGAATCCGTAAACTCATTAATGAATCTTGGAATAGTTGTAGAAAGTCCCCAAGCTGCACCAGCACCCAGTATCCCAAATAGCTCAAGGGTAAAGAATGAATCGTGAAAGGCAGCTAAACCGAAAGCAAGAATTGTGATAATACCATTCGTCAATAGTGCGGGGAAACGGTGTCCCACAACATCACATATTCTTCCGATGGCGAATTGGCATGTAAAAGCAAATAGTAAACTGAAAGTTCCGTAATAACCGGTAGCTCTCTCTCCAGCGATACTATGAATTAGTATCGGCATCAAAAGATTTACAGAACCCCAATAGTATGTTGGAAACACACGCAACCCTATTAACATCCAAATATCAGAGCGACGTAATAAATCAAAATACTTTCCTTTATTCAGTGTTGATTTCCAACTTCCCTCCTTTTTCTGTGTGGTATCACTTGGTCTATTAAGACGTGGTAGGAATATACAAGCACATATAAATACTAATCCTGATAGGATTATAGCGCCAATACCAAAATTACTGAAATGTCCTCGAGATATTATCTCACCAGCAATTGCATCATCCATGGCACTTTCAACAGTACTGTTGAAATGTCTGCCAGATATTATTTCTCCAGCAAAGGCATTACCGATAGCACTTCCAACTGTGCTACTGATAAAGTAGATACCGGTTGCTGTCCCTAATCGTTCCGGTGTTACTGAACTAATAAGGTATGTTTGCCCTCCTGCGGTTTTGAATCCTGATGCAACACCTTCATAGCACAAGATACCCCATATAAATAAAGGTATTTCCGTAGTAAACAGACTCCCAATTACAATAGCCCCAGTTATACCGATGAGTAATGTCAGTTTTCGACCAAAGCGGTCACATAGTTTACCTCCGATGAGTGCTGTAATACCACCAAGTCCGATGGGGATTGCACGTAATAATGCTGCATATAACGGGTTTTCACCCAAGACTTCCTTTATGTATACTGGGAAGAAATGATGTACAGGACCTGTAATCAACCCAACTACAAACACTATGATGCAGAGAGAAAGAAAACCTCGACTCCACATCAGAATTCGCTTATTGATGTCATAATAAGCCTGTCTATGTTATACCATTTCTAAATGAATAGGTGTCATAAATACCCAGGTAATTTTATATTCGGTACGGTTCCAAACCGCACCTACCAGGTTGGGTGAATTGTGTTTATCTGTCATAATAAGCCTGTCTATGTTACTTGCTTCTGGTGCTATTTACAAATTTAATTTCATTAAACTATCTGTGATATTTGGGGCAGCAGTACCCAGACCACAAGCACTTGTTGCCTTCATAACACTTCCTATTTCTGCAATCAAATCTTTTGATTTCTGAGTTAGCGGTTCAGATAAAAGTTCAGTAAGTCTGTGTGTTCCGATCCGACACGGGAAACACTTCCCACAAGATTCTTCTGCAAAAAACCCCATTGCATTGTGTGCAACATCCACCATATCACGCGTATCATCAAACACCATTATACCTGCAGCCCCAAGCATTGCCCCTACATTTTGGAAACTGGGTTCATCTATATTGATGTTAAAATCTCTCTCCCCAATGAATCCACCTGACAAACCTGCGGAAGTAATTGCTTGAATTGATCGTCCATCTAATGCTCCACCTGCCCAATCGTAAAGTAGTGTTTTAAGTGGGAGTCCGAACGGCACTTCATAATTTCCGGGTCTTTGTATGTCCCCGGAAAGGCTAATGATCTTTGTTCCTGCGAGGTTTTCATCATAACTCAGATTTTTATACCAATCAGCCCCATGACGTATTATTTGGACAGCAGCGGCAAGTGTTTCTACGTTGTTTACAACTGTAGGAAGGTTTTCAAAACCGTGGGTAACTGGATATGGTGGACGATTTCTTGGGAATGGATGTTTACCTTCTAAACTATTTAATAATGATCCTTCTTCTCCACAGACATACGCACCAGCACCGCGTCGTATGTAGATACGGAATTCTAAATCTGTTCCGAGGATATTATCACCAATGAATCCTTCCGCTTCTGCTTCTGTGAGTGCGTTTTCAAGTATCTTATAGGTTTCTGGATACTCATATCGGAGATAGATAAACCCTCGGGTTGCCCCCGTAGCGTATGCTGCAAGTGTCATCCCTTCAATAACAGCATGTGGCGCGTAATCAAGGATAACTCTATCTTTAAAACAACCGGGTTCACCTTCATCAGCATTACAGACAATCGTCTTAGGCTCTCCTGGAGCATTCAACACGGATTCCCATTTTATACCAGTGGGAAAACCTGCTCCTCCTCTACCTGCCAGTTGGCTCTGTTTTAATGTTTCAATTACATGCTCTGGACTTTGGGATGATATAGCATGTTTTATACTTTCGTATCCACCTGTACGTTGATAACCTTCAAGTGTGTTGCGTTGTGGTTCACGGATATCGGAGAAGATGCATTCTTCACTGTCACCAGGATATGGTGGTGGAAGTGGTGTTGACTGTACAGAAAGAGTTCCTACATCTTTCCCTGTGAGTACTTGATGCTCCTTTAAAACTGGGACACAATCATCACACCTACCTGCACACGGCATTTCAGTTGCACCTTCACTTTTTAATGCGTTAAGGATTTCTAATCCGCCTTGCAAGCGACACACAGGTCCAGTACATACACGAGGTGCAGTCTGACCGGGTGCTTCACGAGCAAAATGGTGGTAGAAGGTTACTGTGCCAAATAGTTCAGCAAGGGGTATTCGTAGTCCAACAGCGATATCACGGAGAGAATCTTCAGAGATAAATCCGTCCCTGTCATGAAAAGCGTGTAATAAACCGAGTAGTGGTGCAGGGGCATCATGCCATTCGTCAATCAGGTCTGCATTCGTTGACATTTAACTCTCCAAGACAGTGAGTATACAGGAACAAATAAGAATCATGTAAACGTAGATATAATTTCATGATTAGGGTATCAAATTTTATTTGAATGGTCAACATTTTAAAATGAGTAATCGAAGCAACAATTTCCTGTTGGGATGTTATTGCTAAATTAGAAATTGATTCCACTCCATTATATTCCAAGTATATATAGCTTTAAATTCATAGGGGAATTAGAATAACCTAACTTATCTACCTATTATTGACAGATAGAACAATGTATGAGATAATAACATCATACTACAAGATTACTACTTAAATATGGCAACAGTACGACTTGAAAATATAACAAAGAGATTTGGTGATCTCACTGCACTTGATAACATCACACTTGATGTGAAAGATGAAGAGTTCTTTGTTCTACTTGGTCAGACAGGGGCAGGAAAAACAACCACACTTCGATGTATTGCTGGATTAGACAAACCTGAAGAAGGCAATATCTTCTTAGACGATGTACCTGTCAACGACAAGACTCCTGCTGAACGGGATGTTGCGTTTGTCTTCCAATCACATATCCTCTATCCCCATCTAACTGTCTACGAAAACATGGCTTTTCCTTTACATCCCCGTAAACTCTCCGCTGAAGAGATAGATAGTCGTGTGAGAGATATTGCCCAGATGCTACACATTGAGCATCTTCTCATGCGAACTCCTAACCAGCTGAGTGGTGGTGAAACACAACGTGTTGGTCTTGGTAGAGCAATGGTACGTCGTCCGCAAGTATTCTTGATGGATGAACCGATTTCTAACCTTGACGCGAAACTTCGCACGGAAATGCGTGCTGAAATCCGATGGAGACAACGTGAACTGGGAACTACGACCTTTTATGTAACTCACGATCAGGTAGAAGCAATGTCTATGGCAGATCGGATTGCTGTACTTGACGAAGGGAAAGTCCAACAATTGGGAACACCATTCGAAATATATAACCATCCAGAGAATCTATTCGTAGCAAGTTTCATTGGTAATCCAAGTATGAACTGTCTTCCATGTGAGGTTATTCGTAATAATGGAAACCTTCAATTAAACTTATCTAACGGAAATAGTAAAGACAATTCATTTATGATTCAAGACGACTACCTTGTCAATATAATCAATGCGTTAAGTTCAGACCAACAAATAATCTTTGGCGTCCATCCAGAAGATGTAGTGGTAAAACACGAATCTGTTCCAAACTCCTTTCAAGCCGAAGTGTATAGTGTTGAACCGCTTGGTGCAGATACGATTGTTGAGATAACTCTTGGGACAGATGAAACAGGTTCCCATTCCATCCTAAAATCTGTGACTGCACCAGACTTTGAAGCAGCTATTGGTGATTTTCTATATGTCTCGTTTGTCTCCGAACGTATTCATTTATTTGATAAGTCTACAGAAAAAACACTCATAACGTAACGAATATTCCACAAACTAATATGAGCTGGCAACTAAGACTATTTAATCTACTACCGAATATTGTAAAGAAAATCGGATGCCAATTTCTGCGTAAACTGGGGCGTGATCCTGATACATGGTATGAGAATTTTCTGGAAAAACACAAAGGAAAATAAGCGTGACTGGCGGAGATATTCTGATTGAATGTTTGAAAGCACAAGGTGTTTCAACCGTATTTGGAATGCCGGGTACACAGAACATTCATATCTACGATTCTCTTCTTCGGAAAGGAACAAATTCAATAAGCCATTTTCTTGTTCGACATGAGTATTCAGCCACACAAATGGCGGATGGTTTTGCTCGTGCGACGGGTGATGTTGGCGTTGCTATAACTGTCCCGGGTCCAGGTGCAAGTAATGCATCTACAGGGATTCTTGAAGCCTATACCGATTGCATACCTGTGTTGCTCATAACTGGACAGAGTCATTCCGATACCTATAGAAGGCATCCAAGTAAAATGTTCCACGGTTTAGACCAGATGGCTTTCTTTGAACCGATAACGAAATATTGTGCTATTGCACGGCGTGTATCCGATATACCAAATGTTGTTGAAAGTGCTTTTAAAGCGATGCGTAATGGTAGACCTGGACCGACTGTATTGGAATTTCCTATAGATGTTACTACTGGAGAAGGAGAAGTTCGGATACCAAGCCGAGTAGAACGCGATGATTTCACACCGCCTAATGATACTGATCTTAACAAGGCTATAGAAACAATAGAGAATGCCAAATATCCGTTGATCTTCGCTGGTGCTGCGGTGATTCATTCAAATGCCAGGAATGAGTTAAAACTGCTTGCAGAAAAATTGAATGCTCCCGTGATCGTCTCCCGTTGTGCCAAAGGTGTATTACCAGAAGACCATCCATCAGCATTGCAAATCTGTTACGGTTATTTAGGTCAAGAATCACTCAAGCATGCTGACTGTTTAATTGGTATTGGACTAAGGTTTACATCTATTGATACCCGGAGTTGGACTTTGCAATTACCACAACCCTTTATTCAACTTGATGAGGATGAAAATGAAATAGGACGCGAATATCCGTGTGATATTGGTGTTGTTGGTGATTTAAAATTTACCTTACAAGCGTTTATAGAAGATATCTCATCGGATGGTAATCAGTGGGAAACCGTACTACCGAAGCTTCGCGATAATTTTGATAGACAACCTCCCCTCCCAATCATTCATGAATTACAAGATGTCCTTCCACGCGACACAATTTACTCGATTGATGTTCATTCCCTTGGGTACGCATCTTTTGCGGAATTTCCAATATATGATCCGCGCACCTTTCTTTATCCTAATATCGGTGTTGCCTTAGGGTATGCGTATCCTGCTGCCATCGGTGCGAAAGTAGCATATCCTGATAGACCTGTGATCTGTTTTAGTGGAGATGGCGGATTCTTAATGGGTTCAATGGAAATGGCAACTGCAGTAAAATATGGGATTAATGTTATAGCAATTGTAATAAACGATGACGCATTGTCTGCTATTAAGGGATCTCAATTGAAAGGATTTGAAGGACGTACGATTGACACCGACTTACAAAATCCGGATTTTGTGGATTATGCAAGATCGTTCGGGGTATATGCAAGGAAGGTTGAGAATTTAGAAGATTTTAAGCCTATCTTGAAGGAAACACTCTCAGTTGAACAACCAGCACTTATAGAGGTAATGATGCGCGAACACCAAGATGAGATAATTGATTCTATTGGTTGGTTAAAGGCTGATGCTCTTAGACAATCTTAATTTTCGTCGTTCTATTTGTGACAACACCCCTTAATATTCACCTCGTGCGTTCCAGCCAGGATATTGTTCTTCCAACGCTTGTAGTGTTTGCGGTGTGTAATAGGGGTGACCTGCAGGTGGAAACCGAAATACCTCTCGTTCTGCAGCTGTTAACGTCCCGATGAATTTCGAGAATGTACCGTGTCTTCCTTTGTCAGTATAATGTCGAAATCCTTCCCAAACATGGTCGGCACGTCCTAAACCAAACCCCCAGGTAAAACGTTGACCATCTTCCCTTTTATAATCGCTCGCTGAATGGAAAGTATAGTTACTGAAAATACAGAGCGTTCCACCTTTACATACAAGTGGTTCGTAATGCGTCGTATCTCGTCCGTATTTGGTTGCAAGTAGTCTAAGGGGTGCTTGATCTTCGTCAACATCTTCAAGGTGAACCCAAAAAACCAATTGTCCAAATTCAGGCGCGGACTCTGATTGAGGTAGCAATGAGTTATTGCCGTTGTCAATATGCAGTCCACTTGCGTCACTCCCAACACCCCCACCTTTGAATCCAGGATATCGGGCAATCATACAACCAGCGCGGAACTGGATATGTTCTGTTTTCAACCACTTCCGAGCGAATCCCCATGCATCATGGTCAACTATACCGCGTAATAAAACCATCTCAGAGGAAGGAAAATCTGTCAAAATAGCTCTACCTTGAGGTGGATCATCTTTAACATCATCCCAGATTGGAAGTACACGCCTCTGTGCCTCTTGCATCTCTGTAAGTTGTTCACCTGAATAGTAATTAGGTACAATGAGATATCCTTTCTCTGCAAATTCATCGAAATGAGCATCGGTAAATTCTATAGGCATATCTGACTCCAGAGTGTAATAACAGTTATGCGGTAAATTAAAAAAATATGCTGACGAACCTTGAATGCTAAAGTCCGTCAGCATACTGAACTCCCCCAGACGGACTCGAACCGCCGACACGATGGTTAACAGCCATCTGCTCTACCGACTGAGCTATGGGGGAATATTACATTATGAATTATACATCAAGTGGTTGATATATGCAAATTAAAACCGCATTCAAAGTCAATTTACTTAGCATCCACAGTCAACTTTCTTTCCATCAACCGCTTGTTTACCTACCGTCTCGTATCCATCCCGACGCCACCATTCTATACCACCCATCAACTCTTTGACGTTAAACCCTAATTTTACCATGTTTAATGCACCTTTCGTAGAAGCGTTACAACCGATACCATCGCAATAAGTGACATATAGTTTTGTTTTGTCCAACATACTTGTCGTATCTTCATTCATCGTTCTGTGAGGGATATTTATGGCGGTTGGTATATGTTCTATCTCATAAGCCTCTGATGAACGTGCATCAATGACGACTATATCTTCGCCGTTATTCAGAGCTTCATATAGATCCCAAGAGTCTGTCTCGTAATTTAGTTTTCTTTTGTAAAATTCTATTTGATCCATAAATTATTAATATACCGTCTGTATAACCATCTTGTCAAATTGAATCTACTTTGGAAAATACCCCAGAGTATACACAGAACAATACACGCTAACTGTCCTATATGTGCAATACAAGCAACGATAATAAAAATAGGGTTACCTGTATGGTATTTTGAATCAAAATAATCGTATAAACCGCGATGGGGACCTATATCAGCATGTTGGGACACTACATTTTCACCTGTGAAATGGAATATACCAGCTATAGCGATAAACCATACAAACCCCATTATGAATCCCACAAGAATCCTAAGAAGTAGAATTCCGGTAAATCGAAAACTTGGAATGAGATTTTCTATAAACATTGATCGTCTCCTATATCGAAGATATTGCTATACCATTTCTAAATGAATAGGTGTCATAAATAGGCGTGTTATATTATATTCGGAGCGGTTCCAAACCGCTCCATAGGTGTCAATTTAAGGATTTTCTAATCATATTGATTGATTTCTACCCTCTTGTAGGTCGGGTAGAGGAACGAAACCCGACGAATTCCATACGCGGATTCGTCGTTGATTTGGACATGAGACGCTTTTTTATACAGGAAATGTTGTGCTTCACCTACGATTCAACACTACCTACGGGCACATGTAATCACTAAATTGACGCTTATGGAGCGGTTCCAAACCGCTCCTACTGGGTTGGGTGAATGTGTTGATATGTCATAATAATTCTTAGAAATGGTATTAGTATTATCAAAATGAGTTGATTCTTTTTAATACTATTTAATGAGATGGACTTAGGGAGATGATTCTTCAATAATTATAGGTTAAGCATGTCTGCCTTATAGATCTTTGGTTAAATCCCTGTAGTGTGAGAGATTATATTTATCACTCTTGCATTTATTGTGACGATACAGAAAACATCTCAGTTTTACCGGTTTCCATCCATCTTGCGACAATACTTCGTCCGGGAATTTCCAATCCATCATGATTTTATGTCTTATATCCAAAATTAGCTAACATCTCAATTACTTCTCCAAATTCTGTACGTTGGATGTGTTTATCCGAATTCAACCACTCAAAGTCTGTCATTTGTTGTCCTCCGATTTGCCGATGTAATGGAGAAAAGAAGGCATAATGTCGACTTATCCAATCTTGATGTTTTGAGAATTCTTCTATATTTAGATGGTATAGAGGTGGCACATTGTATAGCAATTCCAATAGAGCCAAGGTATCTATAGCATTTTTAAATTTCAGACTACCAGATCCCCAATGATTGGTAGTTATCACCGAATCATGAAATACAATTTGGTAGAGTGGTAACCTGAAACGTGGATCGAAATAGTGATATAGATATTTAGCTTTTAAGGGCACTTGCTTGATGTGAATCGCTGGACCTTCTGGCGGCCAATAACCACCAGTGTAGTATTGTGAGGATTTATCTTTCATATCTCGGTCACCCCAACCGATTACTGGAACTGTCATGCCATGAGCGAAGTGTAGGATTGACGCAGCATATGCAGAACCTCCTTCTGATCCTACAACCATGTTGTGCGTATCCCGAATCCAGCTCATACGAGTAAGTCTCGCATGCATATCATCTAACTGCGTAGCAGGATGTAATTGTGAATAATCGTCAAATAATTGACCAAAAGCATCACAATCAATGAACCATGAATTGAAGTTTGTTGACATTTGAGTTAGTATATTATTGACTCGGTTTTCGACATAAGGTTGTGCAACAAGTGGACTCAGATGATATCCCTTCTTTTTGAATCCTCTACTTTTCGTTCCATCTGCATTGACAATTGCTCCAGATTCATAAAGTTTCAGATCAAACTGTGCGGTTTCCCATGTATCCTTTTCGTTAGGGTGGTGAATACTATGATATGAATCATAAGGTCCAATCAAATAACCGAGTTCTATTCCTTTCGCAACAGCAGTAGGATGGCGATAACCGTCTTGCCATGAATCTACCCCCAACCATAGTCTATCCAAACTATTTTCAACGAATTTCTGTAATAATTTCACTGAGAGACCATCACCCCATTCATCAGGATGATGGAATAGCATTGGAAATGCAGCGAAAAGTAGAAGACAGTTTCGTCGGTATAGTTCTGAATATGTCAATGTTGATACATCTTTATTCACTAATATAGCCAATTCTGGAACAAAAGAAATATCAGTCCAATTTGCAGGATTATAGAATCTCCTATCTTCAAGTTGTTCACTTAAAGCTCGACTTACAACACGTCGAACATACCTTGATGGATATTCAGATTGAGAGATTTCCTGAACGGCTTTCTTCGTCTCTGTGTTAAAACCAGACCAAATTTGTCTTGCAACTTTATTCTCACTAATGAGTTTTCTGGCAAATCTGTTCCAATCTGTTACATCGTATTGACTCAGGAGTTTCCCACCCCACAGATAAACATGTGCAGCACCCAGTAGTTTCTTTGCTTCAGGAGTCTTTTTAATCTTATCCGTAAACGAGATAAATTCATCATTCTCAATCAAATATCGACGATACAATTTGGCAGGAGTGACTGGGGATGCGTCACCTAATGAGATATGAAAACCGTACCGTCCTTTTTTCCAATTTGGTGTGAAAGCATGCGATACATGCATACCTAATCCAGACGTTGATGTTGTCTTGAAATGGATCTGATTATTGAAAGGGTTGGTTAAAATATAGGTAAGTGTTTGATCCTTGATAGCCAATCCAAAAAATGGCATTGAGAGATCTGCTGTTGTGTTGAGTGGTCCGTGGTTAATTAGAAAATTCTGCCATCTACTATCATCTTTTGGCACATAACAACCTTCAAATAAAGGTAATATATAGCCTTGGAGAGATTGAAAATTTTCAATCAGTGGCCAGGTCAGATTTAATGTTTCGTTGAACTGTATATCTTGAGCGAATTCAACAGATAGTGAATCAGCAGTCAATTCAAACCTTACAGTAAGGAATCTATCAGGAATCTTCCAAGTGGCTATTTTGTCATTTTGAATAAACTCGTTGATATTGTCAAATCCTGTCTGACCTAATGAAATTGGCACTTCAACTTCTGTGCTGGTGGGTTTTGCTTGTACAGCAAGTGTCTTAGGTACAATTTGAACTGTCCACTCTGAATTCACAAGATAGACATAGGGAGGGGACGCGTCTGTATTGAGTGAAAACAACGATAATATCAATATAGATAGGATACCAAGTTGCAATCTCAACATTTGATCTAAGAAAATGTAGCTTCTATCTTGTATTCTTAAGCAATCCCCATGTTGTTGCCAATTTTCCACTTGATGATACTGATAAAGTTTCCTCAAGTCCGATATTCATGATCTGTTTTAGTTCTTTTTCTGGCAGCGGCGTGTTAAAGACAGCCACTTCATCAAGAACACCAATATATGTCCAACCCGGATTCTTCCATGATGCGAAACGAATATCACTATTGGGTTTATCATCTGGTTTGCCAACATCCTTATCTGCCACGGCTTCTCCATCAACATAAAGCGTTAGAGTGTTTCCATCATGTGTCATAGCAACAAAACTCCATTCGTTCATTTCCCATGCCCCACCACGTACATTCGTCTGAGCTTGATCAGCATTCACAGCAATACTTGCATAAAAATCGTTAGGTCCCATCTGTATGGTAGGATTATGCCAGTCGCGTTCAATCACTCGGGTATTAACATTTGGGGGTTGTCCAGTTGGTTTTACCCATAATAGATAGGTAAACCCATCAAAGATATCATCAATTGACTCACTTGGTGGAATTTGGACATTTGCCGTACCATCAAATTCAAGACCTTGTCCTATCTTTCCATCAGCCCATTCTGCACCGACGATTTTACCGTCATTTCCATTACCCGAACTGTCTTTCACAACATCTCCTTTACCTTCATCCAGTAGCCAAATACCTACGATAGAATCAGGATCAATTGCAGCATCAATACTATTGATAGAAATTGTCATCATAATTGTTAAAGATAATAAAACGATTAGCTTCTTCATTGTAGATCCCCTTCAATTGTTATTTATGTGATAAAATATTCGTGACAACAGTTCCAGCAGGATATGTATATTATCTGTTATATTCTTCCCATAATGCGCGATAGAAATTCATCACACGGATGGGATCAGAACTGCCTGCTATTTCTGCTAATGTATAACCGGAATATCCAGATTCTTTTAATAAGGTAAATAGCTCACGCCAAGGGTATTCTCGACGATGGAGTTCTGTGATATGAACTAAACCGATTCTTCCAGTTACGTAATTGAAGTTATTTTTAATTGATCCATCTTCAACTTCACCAAAGTTAGAATTCCAACATACATATACATTCTCATGGTCAGCCACATCTATGATAGTACGGATATGTGGTAATTCCGATGTTCCTCCACCGTGGACTTCAAGGCGAATTTCTACACCGAGATCCGCTGCGAATTCGCCACACTCCCGCAATGCTAATCCTATCTGTTCCAGTGTTTTTTCAACTGGCACTCCATCCGGAAGTCCATTCGGACGCACTTTAACTCCCGGTGCCCCGACATCTGCTGCTAACTGCGAATATTCCTTTGTCCCTTCTATATTCTTACGAACCGCATCTTGGTCAGTGGAATGATAATCAAATGCTGATCCTAAACCGGCAATTTCAATAGGTGAATCGGCAAACTGCTGTTTTACTGCGTCACGTTCACTGGCAGTGAGATTGACTTCAACACCGTGTGCATGTGTGGTGCGGAGCTCAACGCCAGAAAAACCTGTTTCCGTACAATTTTTAATAATCGTGGGTACATCCCAATCTTTTGCCATATTATATGTAACTAAGCCAAGCTTCATAAAATCTCCTTATTCAAATAGTTGTATTACTGGACAAGAAAATCCTTCAATAACATCTTCACCTATCAACATGTCATTTCGTGTAAGTGTCTGAATATCGGTTTCTGAACGATATACCGTTACCGTTTTAGCGATTGGTTCAATAACCCACACAAGACTGGTGCCTGCTTCCAGATACGCGAGTGCTTTTTGAACTACTTTATACTGAGAATCGGATTGAGAAACTACCTCTATTGCAATATCTGGTGAAATAGAAAAGGATGTTTCCCGTTCTTCAGGAAGACGTGCGGCAGAAATAAAGGCAACATCTGGTATAAGCATACGATCACCAACCTGGAATCCTGTGTCTGATGTATAGACGCGTCCTAACCGATTTGTACGAACATGTGACTGCAAATACCATTGAATGTTAGAGCAAATATCACCATGTTTTCCTGAAGTTGGTGGCATCGGTATTAATTCCCCTTCCAAGTATTCAAATCCTTCTAAATCGCTATCAAGAAATTCCTCCAACGTCATCCCGTTGTACTCTGAAGGAAGAGTCGGTTGATAGAATTTGCTTTCTTGTGTATTCATTTTATTTACCCCGCAAAGACTGTTTATATACCCTATCCGTAGCGATCCGTTCCAAATTGTTTGTCTTATACCTATAACTTTGCTATACTATTTCTAATTCTATATTGTAGGAGATTACATCATGGCATACGCACTTGAAGATGAATTTGGTGATATAATCGGTAAAGCACGACGTGGACAGAACATGTCTCAGGGTGAAGTAGCACAAGCATCAGAAATCACTGAGTCGGATCTGTCTCGTATGGAAAAGTATACCTTAAAACCAACAGAGTCGCAAGTATATAAACTCGCTGAAGTGCTCAATTTAGACGGTAAAAAATTACTCGCAATTGCGACTGAACAGTGGGAACCATCTCCCCAAGAACTACTCCCCGAAAATGCCCCGCTTGATGTGGTCACCATTAGTGCTCCTGTTGGTGGTTGGCCAGTCAATGCATACCTGTTAGTTTGTAATGCCACCGGTGAGGCAGCCATAATTGATACTGCTGCACATCCTGAAGTCATTTTAGAAATTCTTGACATACATAAAGTTAACCCCACCACCATCCTCTTAACACATTCACATGGTGATCATACTAATGGTTTACCGGAGCTTCAATGTGCCACGGATTGTCAAACATATATCCACAAAAACGAACCTAAACCTGAGACCTATACCGAGTTAAAAGAACTTGAACACTCAGATGTAATTAGTATAGGACAACTCATGGTTACTGTCGCTGATACACCCGGACACACGTCCGGGGGTTGTAGTTTTGTAACCCAATCCGCTGCTTTTGTTGGTGACGCAATTTTCGCAGGATCCGTCGGTGGTCCCAACATCTCCTATGAAGACGAGATTAATAGTGTACGCGATAATATACTGTCACTTCCTGATGACGTACGTCTGTTCCCTGGTCATGGTCCTCCTACGACAGTTGGTGAAGAAAAATTACACAATCCGTTTTTCTAAAACCCTCCACCTAAATAAAGATTTTCTGTAATAGTAGGTTGTGAGGCTTATATATTGCTATCCTATCTATTCCAACGTTTTCTCTCCATAGGTCTATCACTCCTTGGGGTATCACTTCTTGTTTTCTTTATGGTGCATTTGATTCCAGGTGATGCAGCCCTCACGATTGCTGGAGAACGTGCAACTGAAGAGATTCTCACCCAACTTAGAGAAGATATGGGGCTTGATAAACCTTTGTATCAGCAATACGCGAAATACCTGTGGGATCTTATCAGGCTCGATTTGGGACGTTCATTTAAATCAAAACAGAACGTCATAGATGAAATAAAACAGTATTTTCCCGCCACCGCAGAATTAACCATTGCAGCAATGATATTTTCTATAGTATTCGGCATTACTGCGGGAATCATTGCGGCAGTCTATCGTGGTAGATTCTTAGACTATATATCTATGACCACATCTCTCGCTGGAATATCAATGCCTATCTTTTGGTTAGGGTTGATGTTGATCCTACTGTTCTCCTATTACTTTAAAATCTTTCCAGCAACGGGACGATTGGATCCGATTCTAAGTTTAGACATCAAAACACCTACCGGTTTCTATCTTATTGATACCTTACTTGCAGGAAACTTTACAGCATTTAAAGATGCACTAAGACACTTGATACTCCCAGCTATTACATTAGGCACAATTCCATTGGCTATAATTGCTCGGATGACACGTTCAAGTCTGTTAGAGGTGTTGAATCAACCTTACATCACTACTGCTTATGCAAAAGGACTTTCAAAATGGGGTGTTATTATCAAACACGCCTTGAAAAATAGTATGGTCCCTGTATTGACAGTCATCGGTCTTGAATTCGGTTATCTCATGGGAGGGGCAATATTGACGGAGCATATCTTCTCATGGCCAGGTCTCGGTTCATGGCTACGAGATTCAGTTGAAGCTCGGGATGTTAGAGCTGTGCAGGGTGGCGTACTTTTCGTATCTGCGCTCTTTATGTTCGTAAATCTGATTGTTGATCTATTATATGCGTATTTTGATCCACGCATCCGAGTAGGAGATGAAGCACCATGAACACAGCCACTGCTCCCACAGGACAACAACAGATCATTCGTAAGTTATTACGACATCCGTCAGCGACAATCGGTGCGACAATAATCCTCTTTTTCATTCTTGTGGCTTTATTAGCACCGTTGATTGCAACACATGACCCCATGAAAACAAATGTAGCCATGCGACTTAAAGGTCTTTCTGGTGAGCATTACTTTGGCACTGACGGTACAGGACGGGATATCTTTAGTCGAATAATCTATGGGTCACGTATATCGCTCAAGGTCGGGTTTATTGCGATGACCTTTTCACTCGGGTTTGGTACACTGTTTGGTGCAATCGCTGGCTATTTTGGCGGATGGCTTGATAACCTGATAATGCGAGTGATGGATATGATGCTTGCCATGCCGAGTATCTTACTCGCTATGGTAATTGTAACTATCTTAGGACAAAGCTTAACCAACGCTATAATAGCGGTGTCAATTGTGTATATTCCACAATATGCGAGGATTCTGCGCGCCTCTGTTCTAAAAGTTCGGGAGTTGGATTATGTCACAGCGGCTAAGGTAATTGGTGCCAGTGACACACGTATTCTACTTACGACTGTTCTACCCAATTGTATTGCACCATTGATAGTTCAATCCACATTAGGTATCGGTGCTGCAATCTTAGATGCTGCAGGACTCAGTTTCCTCGGTCTGGGGGCAGAAGTTGGTGTACCTGAATGGGGTGCTATGCTCAATGAAAACACCAAGTTCATACGGAAAGCACCCATAGCTGTCACTGCACCTGGTGTAGCGATTTTTCTGATTGTCTTAGGATTCAATCTCCTTGGAGATGCGCTCCGAGATGCTCTTGATCCGCAGATAGATTGAGGCAATATTATGTTTAAACCTGAATTCAGTTATACACATACCATCGTTAAGAACCTAATGGATATTGAAGGTGCGAAAGAGGTTATAAAGAATTCTCCTATCCTACCAATCTGGGAATCACGACTTCAAAAAGATGCATTAATTCGGCAAGCACATCATACCACCCGGATTGAGGGAACCCAACTTACTATAGAACAGGTTCGAGACCTGATTGATGACAAACCTGTTGTTGCGCGAAAACGAGACATACAAGAGGTACGCAATTATTTGAAAGTCGCTGCATTCATTGATGAAGTCTATGCTGATCCTGATATGGAACTTGATCTCCGCACAATTCGACATATACATTACTTGATACTTGATGGAATTGAAGGTGGTTATGAACCCGGGGAATTCCGTAAAATCCAGAATTATGTCGTAGACAACAAAACTAAAGAGGTAATCTACACACCACCACCAGCTTCTGAAGTGCCAATTCTCATGCTTGAATTGGTTGATTGGTTGCGTTCTAACGAGGCAAGCGAACTATCCCCATTACTAAAGGCTGGTATTGCACATTACCAGTTGGTTACAATTCATCCATTTCTTGATGGTAACGGGAGAACTGCACGAGCACTTGCAAACCTTATTCTCTATCATTCAGGTTACGATATAAAGAAACTCTTTTCGCTTGAAGAACATTATGACATGAATCCTGCGGATTATTATGAGGCTTTGCAAAGTGTCCGGGCAACAGGTATCCTCACAACATGGTTGGAATATTTTACTGTTGGCATTGCCGCAGAAATGCAGAAAATTAAAGAATTAGTGCTTACGCATAGTAGGGATAGGGCATTACGTGATAAAATTGGACAAATTGCACTTTCCGAACGGCAGCTGACTATTCTCACCTATGTTGAAAAACACGGACGAATTACGAATCGAGAATTACAGCAACTTGCCGATCTTTCTCATACATCAGCTCATAAAGAATTGTTGACATTGGTACAAAACGGGTTATTGAATAAGAAAGGTGAAGGGAGAGGAACCTATTATGTACGGGTTGATGATTTCTAACTGTTTTTGGTTGATGATTACGCTATAAACTTACGCTATATCAGTGTTTATAGCGGTTTACGATTCGGTTGATGATTTATCAATTTAGGTAGAAAATTCCAAATCACTATACCAAATATTAACTTCTATAGTTTAGATATTTTATATCGTAGTCATCGGAATTTTCCTAATACTTCTTAAGTTCCCTTGATAACAGACGAGAATATCCGGGGAATCCCTTAATAGCATTCCTCCACCAAATCATAATTGCTATTAAGAACACTTGCAATGGGAACTCATTAAATAGAATTCGTATCTATTTTTAGGTTTACCATATTTCACATATGTTATATTTATTGTTTTAATGGCTAAAAATGTTACACTTTTTGACACATTTTGTGTCATTAGTAAAACGGCTGTCCGCCCTGTCATAGCCTGTGTTCATCCGTGTTTTATTTGAATTATAAAAATTCTTAAATTGTGTGATTTTGTGTCCTTCTCCTTTTTTATTTTTTATATTTTTTGGGGGAATATCTGATACAGACTTTTGTAATACATCTTCTAAATGATAATATCTCATTATTGTGACATAACCTTTTGGGGTGTATCCTATTAGATGACATTCCCATAAACCAACCATGCAACTTTTTTGCACAGAAATGGTATAGGTGAGGCTGTTGTTGTTTTTCAGATTAATTTGAATGTATTGGATAGTCATTTGATAGATTTCTGTATTTATGTAAAAAGTTACGAAATCGTAACTTTTTTCTGTCACCGTAATTTTAGTATAGTCGCTGTTAGGTAAGTAGCCACCTATGTTTAGAGCCAATTTACGAATTTGTAGTAAAAAATAAAAAAGTGTTCTTGATGAATTCCTTCGTAGTACATATCTCATAAGTTCTAACAAATAAGGGCTATCATTTCGGTGTTTTTGTTGTAATACATATCGTAACATAATAAAAGGCGTGAGTCAAGGAAAAGTTATATTCTGCGATACTATTGTTAACTTTGGAATTAATATAACACTCCGCAACGGGCGGGGCTTTTTTATATTTAATTTGGCCTCCCCTACGATGATTTAATGGTCTGGATTACAGAAAGATTTATTTAATCTTCATTATATATTTGGACTTACATTTCATACGAAGTGTTTTACACTTTTATTTCTGTTTTGTAAGTCCTTTTCTTTTTTAATCTGAATCACGGATTACGCGGATTCCATGTATGTTTTGTGTCTGAATCGCGGATTATGCGGATTCCACGGATTTCGCGGAGAGTGCCCATGCACATATCCGCGTTACCTTCACAGACTTTCAAAGAATGGGATGTTTAAAAACTTTCTTATTGATTTACGCAAAGGAGTATTAGTTGCCACTGTTCCTATACAAGATGTGGGGTTGGAAGAAGAATTCCAGAAGATTAGACCCGAAATCTCCCGGATTGTATATGAAGATTTGACGAAGATCCGACGCACCCTGGGAATGTCATCACTTGGTCATTTAGGATAATTGGAAACTGCTTGATGCTTGAACAATTCCTTTGTTATAGAAAAGAAAAAAGGCAACTCTCTGCCAGTGCACTGTGAAATACCTTTTGCCATAGAGTTTCTTTGAAAATCACAGTTCACTCATTTTAACTGCCCTGCACCATGTTTATATTTGGTGTGTAGAAATTAATTTGGTATCAGTAATGATGTGATGTCTTCTGGTAACTTCACATCATTTTCTTTCTCAAAGTTAGCAATACTCCCATAGATATTATGAAACTCCTTGACAATATCCGATTTCAAAATATTGGCAACAGTCAGATTTAATTTAGCTTCTTGCCAATTCTGTTTTTGCATCCAAGCAAACCCCAGATTGTAAAATGCTTCACCATTGTCAGAATTCAGTTCTATCGCTTGCTTATAATCCTCAATGGCAAGGTCAAAATTACCATCCCTAAAATAAGCATCTCCCCGGATGATATAGGCATTAGAATTATCGGGATTTAGTTCTATTGCTTTGTCAAAGTCCGCAAGAGCAAGACTGAAATCGTCTAACGCAAGATAAGTATCTCCACGAATGATATAGGCATCAGCGTATTCAGGTTTCAATTTTATTGCTTGGTTAAAGTCTGCAAGAGCAAGTTCTGAATTATCTTGTTCCAGGTAGGAATATCCGCGATGAATATAGATATCAGCATCATCTGGGTTCAGTTCTATTGCTTTCATAAAATCTTCCATAGCAAGGTCATAGTTACCATTTCCAAGATGAACATCGCTGCGAATGATATAAATATCTGCGTTGTTAGGGTCTAACTCTATTGCGTTATTAAAGTCATCTATGGCATGACCAAAATCACCCATTGAAAAATAGGCAACTCCACGATGGATTGAGGCTTCAGGAAGGTCTGGTTTTAGTTTCAAAGCTCTTGAATAGTGCTCAATAGCTTTTTCAAACGCAGCATGTTTTTCTTCGGGTATTTCTGTAGCATACACACTTAGTTGTGCGGTTAACCCTCTGTGAAATTCCAAGTAAGCACTCTCGTGAAACCTTTGGTTTATAATAAATCCATGAAGATCGTTGTAGATTTTTTCAGTGGAAATACCATGGTATTTCCGCAAGTATGTTAGGAGAGGTAGTTTTAATCGTGCGGGAATCGTAATTATCTCTACTTCATTTGGACCAAGATAGCCATTAGGGTGACGAACAAATACGCTTTTCTGTGCAATGACACGATTTCTCGGATTTTGAGGATATAAGATTTGATTTTTCCGTTCTTCTTTCTTTTCTAAGAGAATAATTCTGCCATCCTCTTTGATTGATGCTGAGCTATCACAAGCAAAAAAAATTGCAATCAAATGATCGGTCGTAAAATCTATAAGATTTGTTTTACCGCCATAGTGCTGAAGTTGTGTTATAATCTCAATTAGATCGTTCGTTTCATGACAATATGCTTTAGCCTCATCTAGTATTTCACCTTGAATAGACTCTATATCAAACTCATCTGCTTCAATCCGAGCGTATTGACGATAGAGACTTGAGCAGATTTTTCCATAGTACGGAGGTTCTTCATGGTGTTCGGGTTCTCCACGGTAGATGTAGTCACCATCGCTTGCTTTTTCCTCAATCTCCTTGACAATGTTTCTAACATCTATAAGTGTGTCGTTTAAGTTTTTAGATTGGTTAGGCATGTTCCTTTGCATTTCTCCATGATACAACTATCTGTGGAATCAAAATTGCTATTCTATTTCATAGAACACTCAGCTATTTAATATCCTTATTGCGACAATAGGTTTCTATGTCTATAAAGATAAGATAATTGATCTATATAAATAGTGCTCAAGGAGATCGCGCGGAACCCTTGAGCACTATTACAATATCTTATTATGTCTACTATAAGATAACCGAGATAGAATATCGTTTATTTGGCTTTTCCTCTCTGCTTAATAGTTTCAACTATAACTGTACTTTTCCGCCGTTTTGCTTCTTTTACAGGTATGAATCGTCCTGTCTTAGCATCACGTCCGACTTTGGTTGTCTTAGCTTTTTTACGTACCATTTGGACTTACCTCCTTTTACTGTAAAAGGTCTTAACTTTATGCTAAAAGCGAATCGCATATATTATTATAGGATAACACATTATACGATTAGCTTTCAATCGTATTTTACAACTATTGAAGAATAATAGAAGAACAATTTTAGTTAGTATAGATCTTACAATGGTTTTAGTGCCATTTCAATAGTGGATTTAAGATCCTCATCCCTATTCAGATCCACAAGACTTAGAGCTGTTTGAAAATCCTGTTTTGCATCTAACTTTCGATTTAGCATTACTTTAGCCACTCCTCGGTAAAGATACGCAGTTGGATTATCAGGTTTAAGTTGAATGCCTTGTCAAAATCAATGATTGCGGAAGGGAATTGGTCTATCCTATTCTGCACTAAGCCTCGATTGTGGTTTGCATATAGGTTTATTTAGTTTCGGACTTACGCAAAATCTATTTTCAAAGTTGGTGATTTTAGCTGTTGGCGTAAATAATCGGAGTACATTCCCCCTTTGACTTTATAGAGCGTTTGCCCAGTTTCGTAAGCTTTTTGCATGAGAAAAATCCATACTAAAACAGCACAAGTGATGTGGTTTCTAACAATACGAGCTAAACGGCATTGGCATTTTTCGATACCTGTGAGTTGTTTCGTTTAACGGTGAAACTCTTCAACAGGACTTACGCAAAATACTTGTAATATTTCTCTCCTATGTCTATTATAGTTTTGAAGACTTACTATGCGATAATCCTAAAGTAATACCATTTCTAATAATAGTTTTTCATTAACCGTTGTCAAGAAGATCGGGAATCGGAGTTCAAATCAACGGTATGAATGCCTTATTGGCATTCCCCGCCTACAGAGGCGAGGGTCATATAATGGCATATAATTAAATAGAAATGGTATAATATCACGCGAAGAAATTGATCTAAAGGAGAACCCAATGAAACCGATATTTTTTTTCATAATGATATTTGGCACAACCATTTTGCCAGCATTTTCAGATTTAAATTCTAACAACCTTAATGAGATCCGTTTGATTGTTCAGGAAGAAGTTAAAGCTGAAATTACAGTTCTCAAGAAGAACCTCAAAGCAGAAATTGGCAAAAACGCAGAAAAAATTGAAACGTTGGGCACACGGTTCGATAAGGTGGAGCAAAGTGTTGCATGGATGCGGGGCAATCTTGATAAAGTTCATCAACAAACGGCGTGGATAATTGCACTAATTATTGTCGCAATAGGAATACCACAGATGATTGTTTATGGTGTTGTAGAAAGGATTGTGCAATGGAAAAACAGATTGAAACTCTCACGCGTGAAATAGAAACTCTAAAGCATCAACGTATTGTAAACCCATAACTCTAATACCCACCCACAAAACTTACCTATTGCAGTCTTTTCTCGAATCTCCTCAAGAGCTTCATGTAGATTCACGTCTGCTCTCACCTTTCTGCTTCTCATACTTCTGTTGGAGATTCACCGATCGGTTATATAGTCCTTCAGCAACGTCATTGTAATCTTTAGGAGAAAACCCTTTTCTTGGATGGAACGCGATCTCTGTTACCGGTTCGTCCTTTTGAAAATGCCATGCTCCCACCTCTTCTGGTCGAAGCCAACTCGGTTGTTCATCAGTCTTTTCGTCTATTAACCCTTCGAGTATAAGATTTCCTATTTCCTGAAGTAACCAATCACTATGTGTCGTTATAATGACCCTAACACCTGCACGGACCAGACGTGCAAGAATAACCGCCATGTCCGCTTGGGCACCGGGATGCAGGTGTGCTTCCGGTTCCTCAATGATCAGGGTATCACCCGGTTCGACAAGACTTCGGAGATATAGAACTAATGGGGCAAGTTCTGTTACCATTGATGATGATTGACTGAGACGGAGTTCTTCATTAGTATCATGTGGAAGATAGCGGAAGTCAGGATAACCACTACCTGAAGGCTTCATACGGATCTCTCCTAAAAGGACTTCGTTTTCCAATGTCTCTGCTATATGGTTCATTTTATCATTCGTAACTCTGTTGTCCTCATAAAGAATCATCCTTTCCATAAAGTCTGCTATCACCCCTGACATAGTGGGAACCTCAGAAAAACGCTCCAAACCTACTCGTGTAGATCGTTTAACAAGCGAAGTCGCTATCACCCGATGGCTTTGCATAATACCGCTCCGAGCGGCAGGAAGATAGTACCTATTAACTTCCTGCCAATTATGATTCTTAGTATCCCATTCGAATTTTATTTCACCCGGTTTATTTACTATAGTTTGGACAGTTTTAAGATTTTTAGAGTCAAAAAGTGGAAAATAGGTTATCCTTTCAAAATACTTATAATCTTTGAAAGGAGATTACAATGCAACCTCTTTCCCACTTTGAAACAATGTTATCAGAATATCAGTCGGTCTTCAAGTATAATAACTTCAAACATTTTCAAACAGTCGTAATGGGTTTAATCAATACACCCCATCGTGGAACGATGACACAGATTTATCAATCAACAAGACCTACAACAACATATTGGGCTTTAGCGAAGTTTCTATCTCGTAGCAAATGGTGTCTTGACAAAGTCACATCCGTTCTGACACAACAAGTTCAGAAAGTTTACAGCAAAGGTGTTTATGTTTATGATGAAACGAAGTCTACCAATGATGGTTATCGTCAATTCGGCGCGCATTTTTTCATAAACACTCGGTATAACAAACGCAATAAAAATCAATCCAAGTTCCATCACGGACACCAGTTCGGTGCTATCGGGTGGCTCTGCGATACACCAGAAGGTACGCGTCTTTTTCCGTTGGCAGTCCGGTTGATGTGTCCCGGGACTGAAGAAGATAATAGTCTGC
>PYJD01000018.1 GCA_003635315.1 Candidatus Poribacteria bacterium | reverse complement strand
CCCAAGACATCAGAACCGAAGTGTATCAAATGAACTTACGGCACCGAAAGTTCACAGAACTTCTAAATATCGTTTGTGTCCGCAAGACTAACTTGCTAACAAATCAGCAATCCTACATTTTATTGTTTAGTTCTGATTTAGCATTAGATGCAGAAAAAATGGTGGACTATTATTCCCTTCGTTTTCAAATCGAGTTCAACTTCCGGGATGCGAAACAATATTGGGGATTACAAGATTCTATGAATGTCAACAAAACACCTGTGAATAATGCAGCAAACCTATCAATGTTTATGGTATCGGTCAGTGCGAAACTCAAAAATAGATTTGGTGATGAGAATACACCCTATAGTGTTTTAGATCTGAAATCACACTATAGAGGCTTGAAATATTTAGAGGAAACATTAAAAATACTTCCGCAAAAACCTGAACCAATTGTTATTGATGAGATCACACAACATCTAAGTTCAATCGGTGCTATTCATTACACGCAACCTGATTTAAATCCAGGATAATTGGCGAAGGTATTGGTTTTTGTTGAAGTATTTTTAATTACCATATAACCTGTTTTGACAATAGGCACAATCTAACAGAATGTGCTACAACACGCACAATCTAACAGAATGTGCTACAACACGCACAATCTAACAGAATGTGCTACAACACACAATCTAACAGAATATCTATTATTGGCGAAGGTATTGATTCATAAGATACTATATCAAATTATTAATGGTGCTATTCATTCTTTTTTCTTACATTGATTATTAGATTCTACATTTACATTCCTATTATGTTTGACCTAACATATAATAAATGATATACTTCTGATACAATATAGTTTAGAGCTTGTCTATCTGACTTCCAGAGGAGAATAATTTATGTCACCAGCTGAAACACTTACTGGTATATTATTTGTCATAATCTTTTATATTGTCGGTGCTTTCATTGGACTTCTCATTTTAGCTGTGGGTATTGCATGGGGTATACGTTGGGGATTAAAAAGAACACTGAAAGATATCTCAAAAGATCCAGAAATTGAACAATGGCTAAGACAAACCTTCAACCGTCCTGAATAATATGATGTAAATGCAACCCTTATACGTGAGTTCATAGAAACGAAAAACAAAATTGTAAGTTTACAATTAATCCATATCTAAATAACACATACTATTCTCTCAGGGTGAAATTATGTATAAATCAACAATAATATATGCGGTAATTACACTTACTATAGTCTATTCCGCAAAAAGTGAATTCTTACCAGAAGACAATAGTGATGCATTTGGACTGAAATATGGAGAATCTATTGCTGGTATACCACCCAATACTCCGAAAATCGATGGAAAACTCAATGATTGGAAATATGCTGTATGGGTGTCTTTTGATTCCGAGAAGGAGCTGCTTCGAGGAAAAGGGGCATGGAAAGGTAAAGATGACCTGACGATGACATGGTCAACAATGTATGATGACAAGAACTTCTATTTCGCAGCTGCAATTCGGGATGATATTTTTAGTCCCGCTGCAGATCCCGGAACTCCTTGGACAGGTGATACTATCTTCTTATATGTTGATTGGAAAAAAGTAGGTGCTGGTGTGCCAGTATTTAAACCTAACTTTGCACGAATTAATAATAAAGCACTTGTGTCAGACTTTAGTGCCCAGAAGAATCCTGATTTACCAAATTCTGAGATTGCTATTGAACCAACTCCTGAATTAGGAAAGGGTGGTATGATTTACGAAGTTGCAATGCCATTTGCTTGGATAACAAAGGAACAAATAAAAAAAGGATCTGAAATCGGTTTTACCCCTGGTTATGAAGAAGGAACTGCTAATCCAGAAAAGAAAGCCGCAATCGTCTTTATGGATTGGTTTGGTTTGAATCCTGATGAATCGGCAAATTTAGGTACACTAAAATTTGAAGGTCCCCTTGATGTCAGTTCTACCGGCAAATTAACATTTACATGGGGCATGTTGAAGCAAATCTATAACTGATAAATCACACATTATAATGTCTGATATTCCTCGATCTCCAGAACAACTATATATACAATTACTTGAAAAGGTTGATAATCTTTTATCTTTGTTACAAGCGCAGACCACCGAATCCTCTGATGATATCCTTGATGAATATATCGCTTTTCAGTGGAGACAACAAAATGGGAACGGTCGTCTTACGCCAATTAAACATCCTGATCTCATTGATTCTACGGATTTAATCGGGATTGACTCACAACTTGAAACGTTAGATAGAAACACACGCCAATTTCTCAACAATGCTCCTGCTAATCATGTTCTGTTATGGGGAGACCGTGGTACAGGGAAATCCTCTTTAGTGAAGTCCATGTTAATGCGTTACTTTGATGACGGACTTCGTCTGATTAGTGTTGGAAAAGAAGGACTGGTGCATCTGCCTGAAATAGCAGAATTAGTATGGGGAAGATCCGAACGATACATCCTATTTTGTGATGATTTAGCTTTTAATGAAGATGAACCAGAATATCGTGAACTAAAAGCAATGTTAGAAGGTGGTATTTCAGCACAGCCTGAGAATCTACTAATATATGCAACATCAAACCGTCGACATCTGATGCCACGACAAGTCAATGAGAATAAGTTTCCATTAGACGATGAGGATGAGTTGTATCCCCGAGAATCTACTGAAGAAAAAGTATCTTTGAGCGATCGTTTCGGTTTACGCCTCGCTTTTTATCATATTCCCCAAAATACTTATCTTAAAATTGTGTCCCATTATGCACAGAAACGGGGACTTACTATACCTACATCAGAATTACACCGAGCTGCTTTGGAATGGGAAGCATCATCAAGTGGACGTTCTGGTCGAGTCGCTTTTCAATTTATAACAGATCTTGCAGGAAAATTAGCATTGAAAAATAATGTATAGTTAATGGTATAAATCAAATATGGTGAATTTCCTGACAACAGGAGTATGTTTATGTACGATATACAAACTTTGCAGTACCTCTTTGATGTCCAAGGTTATTTGGTTGTAGAAAATGTAATAGATTCCAATGAGGTCGCAGAACTCAATGCACGAATTGATGAACAAGATCTTCCTGAACCGGGGAAAGTTCAAAGATTCGGAAGTGCACCAGACGGTCCTGGATTTCTTCAATGGGGTAAATCTTTCTGTAACCTCCTTGATAATCCTACGATCATGGATATCTTACGATTCCGGTTAGGCGACTGCTTTCGATTGGATAGAATATACGGTATGTATATGCGTAATGGAATGCCAAGAGGCGGGTTACATTCAGACTATGGGGCATCATCCCCTAACTCACATACTAAACCAGGAGAGTATTTCCCGTTTAAAGACAATGAGATCCATAACGGATTTGTTGTCGTAACATGGAATTTAGCAGATACAGGACCTGATTATGGTGGATTTTGTTGCATTCCCGGTAGCCATAAGAGCAATTACAGATTGCCTCACGAGATTGCTGTAGAACCAGAAAAGTCACCATGTGTTATAATTCCAAATGCTCCTGCCGGGTCTGCTATCTTATTTAGCGAAGCACTCACACACGGAACTGCTGCTTGGAATGGGACACACCAACGTCGATCATTACTATATAAATATTGTGTGTCACATATGGCATGGACTTCTCGCCGTGTAGCACAACCGGAAGACATAGAATTAACTGATCGTCAGAAAATTCTCTTCCGAGAGCCAGCAGATCCATATCGTCACTTTCCATCGCTATTTTGACAAAATGGTGATCAAGAAGGTGGATCAGTAGTTTTTCCAAAATAGGAAAATAAACACACATGACTTATAACAACATTCAACATATTGGAGGTTAATGTGAACAACCGACCTTTTATTTTTTCAATACTTCTCATCTTTTTTAGTAGTCTAATTTTCATTTATCCTGCTAATTCTGCCCCAAGAAATGGAACGTTACGGGTTAGTGGTGACAATACTTGGGTCTGTTTTGTCAACGGAGAAAAGGTCGCTGAGAATGGAAATTGGCAACAACCCACTGTAAGTGAATTCACTCTTGATGACGGTTTTGCTGTCATCGCAGTATATGTGCACGACGCTGAACCTGGTGCTGCAGGGAGAGGTGGTTTTCTTGGTGATATCATACTTGACGATAAACCTAAATACATCGGCACTGGTGAAGAAGGTTGGCGATGTGATACAGGTAAGCCAATTGCTCAACGAAACGATGGATGGGAAAAAACTAATTTCGATGATAGTGATTGGGAGGATGAGCTCGAAGTATATGAAAAATTTGGTGGTGGAATTTGGGGATTCGGTGCAGGCACAATGCGTGGAATCCTAAAAGAACCGGATTGTGAAGCACATTGGGTTTGGTGCGGTCCAAATGATCAAGAAGACGATATCTATTTCCGGTATACTATCGGAACACTCCCTGTTGAACCAAAAGGAAAAATCACTACAACATGGGGAAGTCTAAAGGCTGCACAGTAAAGACACTACAATTTTAGATCATCCAAAACACAATTATTAGTGCGATTGTATCACATCTGCAATCGCACTAATCACTACACCAATCTCTTCTTCCTCCAAGCATGAATAGGCTATACGTAGATCCCGTTTACCAAGAGCAATTGTTCCAATCCCAAATTCATGTATAAGTGCTTGACGAACATTTTCTGCATTGCTTGATTTTAAAGATAAACAGATAAAGTATCCTGCATGACTTGGGTAGACCTCCCATAAATCAGTATATTTTTCATCAGTTACAATCTGTTTTGCTTTCTCGGCGCGTGCTTTGAGGATTTCAAAATTTCGCTGTTTTTGCTCTTCATAGCCAGGTGTCTTCATTGCCTGAAGAATTACCGATTGTGATAGTTGGGCTGCACCAGATGTATTTGTTCGGATGATACCACTTAGTTTTTCTTCTATTCCTGAAATCACCTCATTTTCTAATGCGAAAGTTAGAAATCCAACACGTAATCCCCATGCATATTCTTCCTTAGTCGCACCGTCAATTTTAACTGGGATTACATTCGGATGGCACCCAATCAATAAACCGAAAATGGATTCCTGCATAACATCAGTATCAAACCAAAATCCCGCATAGGCATCGTCCACCATTACAAGAATATGACAACCTGTATCAGCACATTCTATTAATGCATCGACAATTTCTTTTGCTTCTGATTGGTTAATGGAATATCCTGTTGGATTATGTGGAAAATTCAGTAGAATCAAGAGTTTATCATGCTTTTGTCTTAAAAGTGTATGTTTAAAACCACTGATATTAAATCTTTTCTCATTATTGAAAAATTTATAGGTGTGTATTTCTGCACCCAATTTCGTCTCAAATAATAGTCTATAATTCCCCCATATCATATCTGGTAGAATAAGTTTATCTCCACTGTTGACAAATAAATCCGCAAGTAGGCTAAACCCTTGGGTCATTCCGCTGGTTATAATTGGTAGATTAAATTCTATATTTTTAAGTAGAGGGTTTTCTTTTTTCAGATGAGTTTGCCATGCAGTCCGCAATTCTATATTACCCAGTATTGGAGGATATGCGAAAACACTTCCTGTGGAAAGATCAGGGATGAGTTGTCGTGAAACATTAAGATGCATCACATGGTCATCTTTTATTGCTATGGCACGGGTTGCATTCAAATGATACGCTTTTTCCTGAGCTTCGGCACTTTGACTGAGTATGCCTTTTGGCAAATATATACGTTTGCCTAAATTGGAAAGCAGTGAATATACAACGGAGGATGTCCGATGAATATTTTCATTTAACTCTTCAGCGATTGGGTTTAAGGGTTGCATCATTTTTGAATCTATGTATACTAAAAGTAATGTGGGTTTCAAATTGGAACTGTCATAAGATATTCTAATTGTGTTCACCTATATGCTTAATGTCAAGAAATATTGTTTGTATGTTGAATATTAATTTTGATACCAACGCACACCTCCAAATATATGATTATTAGCACATGAAAGCATTACTTAAAGGTCTTATTTGGTTAATTTTCATTCTCATCATTATTGGGTTTTGCGGAAGCATCTATATTCTCAATGCACCACCCGTTCCTAAAGAGGGAGAAGCAAAATTACAAATACATAAACGTACCGCACTACGTGGAAGACCTTCTGTTAATTCCAAACCAATTTTATACACAAAAGATGTATTCATATTCAGTATGGATAGTCAATATCTTAGTAATTTAAACAGTGGAATACTCAGTAGTGAGCTGCTGTTTAGTATTGCACTGGGTCAAAGAACTAATTTTAGCGCGGAACTTTTAGATAAAGAGCTACAAACTTCATTTGACTGGAAGAAGACATTCTTAAACTCTGCACCGGATATGAAGTTTAGTTCAGGGAAACCTACCATTAAAGTGCTCTTAAGTGGAAGAGATTGGATCCTATCTGACAGTACTGGGGCAAGCTATCATATTGAAAAAGTTGATAATCATCTAAGTGTTTATCTCCCCGATTTGCGTGAGGAATTTAACAATAACAAGATTACGCTCTCTGACAATTTGGAATTCTCAATTGAAGATGTAGGGAAGCAATGGTTGATTAATGATCGGGATACAGTTCAAGTTTATGAAATCAGAAATAATAAAAACAAATTGGATGTATTCCAACAATCAAAATACCCTATTCAGTCATTCCTATTCAGCGTCGATTTAGCATCCTTGGAGTCATTAAATAAAGGAAATTTAACATCAGAAATACGGCAAGGATTTACAGATTTAAAAGCACCATTGTCACCTAATGTCAAGTTAAGCTCAGATGAAATAGGATTAAAATGGAAAATTACTGATGGGCAACAACTATATCGAATACACAATGAGGAGAATTCCCTAAGAGTTTATCTTGATCTTGATAGTACTTGGCTTTTAGTACGAGTAAATGATACGTTAAAAGGTTGGATGCAACGAATTACGGGTACAATTCATGTACCTCCTAAACCCATGTTAAGTTCACGACAGGAATTAAAGGTTAAGTTACTGACACTTTTCGCACAGATTAAAGATATGGTGAGTAATTCTAATGAAACGGATACACAGACATTATAGTCCAAAATAGTTCACATTTAAATAAGTGAATTACTCACCATTCCATATTACAAGAGTTGTTGTGTTAAGGCACTATACATGAAGATCCTATTTCTGTCTCCTACCCTACCATACCCATTGACTGACGGTGGTCGCATCCGGGTATTTAACCTCCTTAAACAGATTGCTCAAAATAATGATGTTTCTATATTAGCTTTGGAAACACAGGACACAGACAAAGACAGTATTACTATAATACAAGAATTGGGTGTCAATGTTCATCTTGTAGAGAATGATACAACTCCCCCGGCAGTTTCAATCAATACTATACTTTCATCTCTCATAAACAGACAACCCATTACAGTTACCCGCTATAATATCTCTACATACCAACAGAAATTTAGAGAACTATTGGAAACACACACCTATGATGTTGTCCATTATGAGATGTTGCATACAGCACAGTTTCATGTTGAAACAGACCTACCCAGCATTCTTTCTCTCCAAAATGTAGATTCTGCAATCTGGGGTAGACTCCAACAGGAAACGATGAATCCATTTTATAAATTCGCTTATTGGACACAATTCCGTGCATTTAAGCGATATGAAGAAAGATTAAGTCCAATGTTCGATGTTGTTACATGTACTTCTGATATTGACGCTTCTGTATATCAACAATATTGTTCGGAGAATCGTGTTGTCGTAATTCCAAACGGGGTAGATGTTGCACATTTCTCACCTGAAACAACATCTCAAGTCTTAGCACACCTTATCTATATAGGGAGTATGGATTGGTTTCCTAACGAGGATGCTGTAACTTTCTTTGCTGAAGATATATTGCCATTAATCCGAAAGAGTGTGCCAGATGTGAGATTTACAATCGTTGGTGGTAATCCGTCTGAACGTGTTCAAAGATTAGCAAATGAGGAAGGAATTGAAGTTACGGGTCGAGTTCCAGAAATAAAACCCTATTTCGCCGAAGCAACAATTTTCGTTGTTCCATTAAGGATTGGTAGTGGTACACGACTGAAGATATTAGAAGCCCTTGCTATGGGGAAGGCTGTTGTTTCTACCTCTGTTGGAGCAGAAGGACTATCACTTCAGAATCGCGAAGAGATTGTTATTGCTGATGAACCTACTGCTTTTGCTGAAGAGGTAGTCCATCTACTTACAATTCCATCCTTACGAAAGGAAATAGGTGAAAATGGACGTAAAAGAGTTGAACAGGATTATGATTGGCGAAATATTGGGAAAAAATTGGTCGGTATTTATGAATCGGTTGTAAGTGAAAAATGAATTAATCTGTTCGTATATTATAAAAAAGAAGGGTGGGTTCAGAAACCCACCCTGATTCAGTTTTAACCTTCATCTTTGGCTTCTTCTGCTTCTGCTGCAGCTTTCTTTTCTAACTCACCTCTCCACCCAAGTACCATTCCAGACTTAATATGTTTTATATCAAAACCTGTGTAACGATCTTCAAGTGTATCACCGAGTTTCTGAGTTACTGCCCAACGGTCCCAAGCGATCTTCATCCACTCGTGAGGTAATGCATCTCTTACAGCAGGATCAAGCTGCCATGCATGCCGAACATCTGCTACTGAAGGTTCATCGGTAGACTCACCACCCCATTTTGACCAACCTATTGACAGAGTATTTCGCTCACGTTCAGGTACACAATGGCCGGTGTGGATAGCAGTTCCATTCCGGATAAGCGCTTCTCCAGCTCTAAGCCGAATAGCGACTTGACCAGGTAACGGATCTGATCCATTCCAACTTGGTGTATATGGAACACCTTGATCTTTCATTGACTTGGGTAATAGGACATCATGCTCAAAAGGTGTCCGCCATCTATTGTGACTTCCAGGAACCATCTCATGACATTCGTCATCTGCAAGTGCCAAGAACATACCTACGCCATTACGTTCTTTGATACTTTTTTCATTATTTTCCTGGATTTCTTTCCAGCGAATACGTTCTACCTCCTCAGAGTAGGCTTCTGGACCATCACCACGTACCTCTTTTTGGGCAAAGTAGCCTTTACCTGTCCCCCACCAAGTTGTGTCTCTGTGCCACCCCAACTTGTTTTCATGGGTTCTTGGATTTGCCCACAGAAGTGTACCTCGGAAAGTGAGATCTTCAGGTTGAAGTCCGTGACACCAAGAGGCAACGAAGTCTAAAAACTCTGTTGATCCGTGGAATTCATTAAAACTCGGTTCTCCAAATGCAGGATGTATGATCCCACGTAACGCCCATGGTTGTTCCTCACCTGTTCGATGAATAAACCCTTTCGAACAGTCAATGACATCATATTTGTTCTCAGGGGCACATGCTTGGGTTACACGTCGTCCTGCTTCACGAAGAATCGGTATCCAAGGACTATCAACAAAATCGTTGATGATGACATATCCGTGTTCTTTCAAGTGTTCTATTCGTTCTGGTGTACCACCAGGAGCTGAATGTTCCGGATTAAAATCCGCAAATGATGTTGCTCGATAAGTTTCCTTAGTTTCTGATTCATTAGCTTCCATTTCATTCCATCCTTCCCGTCTATGCTAAGTTGACAAACTTAGCACAGAAGTCGGTCTTGAAAAGTAGGTGTGATTAAAACAAAAACTCTCTTACATTACGACTATTACAGAATTATGACATTAAAAAATAATTTTGTCAAAATTCTTATATCTATCAACATGTTTATATATCCATTAGACATGTTTTTAGACTATACAACATAAAATGTTAAAATTGAAGCACTGTTCCATTACTCACTGAATTCTTACCTATAATAGTTGATATAATTTGGTGAATATACTACTAATATTAACCAGAAGATTCAATTATTCAACCATTCTAACAGACTATATACAATTAACATACCAGATGCTCTTCTGTCAGAATGGATCTGTATATTAAAATTCCATGACTCTTAATACAAACATGTATGTATGAATACTTTTTGATGAGAATATGGTATAATAAGATTAATACCATGAATCAATGAAAATATCTCCCATTTCTAAACAGCTTGATATATCCTAAGAATTACATGATAAAGCAAATCTGCAAGAGATCGATACCGATTATATATATTTTTCTCATTCTATTTATACCTCTGAATGTATGCTGGTCTATTGGAAAAGCTCCTACGTCCCCAAAGATCCTGTTTACATCAACCCGTGATGGCAATTGGGATATATATATGATGAATCCTGATGGATCCGAACAGGTAAACTTGACTAAACATCCCTCTTCAGATCTGAGTGCAGTGTGGTCTCCATCCGGTGAACAAATTCTTTTTGTTTCAAATCGACAAGGAACTCGAGTACGAGACTTGTATATAATGGATGCTGACGGGTCCAATGTTCGTCGTGTTTTTAAGAGGAAAATTACAGAATGGAGAACAAATCCAACGTGGGCACCAGACGGAAAGAATTTTGCATACATAACTGTAGACCGTGAACGTCAAGGGTTAAGTCTGCATCTTGGGACTTTTGGTGAAGAAGATTCCAAACTCCTCCCGTGGGGCAATTCACCTGCCTGGTCTCCAGATGGTTCAGAAATCGCTTGTTCTGTTGGACATCCTAACGGGTCACGACTAACATTCTTAAACATTCGAACCCGTAAGCGAGAACAACCGATAAAAGATAAAATACTTCTCTGGCAATCTCAACCATCTTGGTCTTCTACAGGCGATAGAATTGCTTTTTCAGGAAACAAACATCCCTTACCAGTAATCTTGGATAGAGCGTTACACGACGCATGGATGGATAAACGGAGTATCTACCTCGTGAATCGAGACGGTTCAGGATTAAGATTACTCGTTGATGAAGCAGGTCCAGATGCCGCTTTTCCTAAGTTATCTCCTGATGGTACAAAAGTACTATATACACAGGAAATAAACGGACGTCTGCAAATCTTCAAATTAGAGATTACCAGTGGTGAAAAAACGCAATTAACACATGGTGGTATTTTCTTTCAAGCAAATGTTGGGGGCGACTGGTTTGATCCTGAATATACGTCATTGTCAGTTAACCCACAACACAATATGCTTACAACGAATTGGGGACAACTAAAAAAGTAGAAAGTTATGAGCAGTTTTGAAATAGTCCTCTATTGATATAAAACAAACTATAGTAACCATTAAATGATGTGTTAACTTAACTTTTTATATGAACCGTATGAATCAATATCCAAATTAACATGGGATTAATGTATAGGAATACTCTTATGACAAACAAGAATAGTACAGATATTCAAAAACAGTTTGAAAAATACCAAGAATGTATGAATGGTATACGTAAACAGCTTGAAGTATACCAAGAAGTTATGGCTACTTTACCAAAGCATTTTGAAGAATTACAAGAAACTATTTCTGGAATCCCGAGACATTCTGAGGAATTGCGACAGGCGATTGCGAGTGTGACAGGACATTCAGGAGATTTACTTGAAGCACTTGCAATAATATCAGAACATTCTGAGCAACTGCAAAAAGGTGTTGAGGCTATACCTAAACATTCTGAAGAAATAGAGAAGACTATTACAGGAATATCAGAACATTCCACAGAATTACAAAGCACTATTTCAGATATTTTAAAGGATGATTAAAATAGAATATTTGAGTCTATCAGATCAGTTCCGGGATGAAGGTGAAATGGTATAATCTATGAACCAGGCAATATATATCTGGTATCCTGTTTGAATTGATGTAATCAGGTATTAGGTCTGACTGAGGTAATATTAACTGATTTTATAGTTCATAAATCTTGCAATCACATTCTGTTTTTGATAGAATTCCGCATAGTCACAGATTCCAAACTAACCTATAAGGAAGGTAGATAATGGCACTTCCAAAAATGGCAAGAGTTAAGCAACATTTTGATGCCCCCGTTCTCACAGATCTACCCAAAGCAATTCATAGTGAATTAGATCGGATTAATGCATCATCAATTATTAAATCAGGTGATACTGTTGCAATCACTGCTGGGAGTCGTGGTGTTGCTAACATAGCAACTGCAGTAAAGGCAACGGTAGATTACCTAAAAAATCTTGGAGCAAAACCGTTTGTTGTACCAGCGATGGGAAGTCATGGGGGTGCAACAGCAGAAGGACAGACAAGTGTATTGGAGCATTATGGTATTACAGAAACGACTGTAGGGGCACCAGTAAAGGCAACAATGGAGGTTGTAAAACTGGGTAGTATTAAAAATGCTGATGCTGATGATTTACCTGTGTTTATGGATAGATACGCAGCTGAAGCAGATCATGTTGTACCGCTAAATCGAATTAAAGCCCATACCGATTTCAACGGATCCATAGAGAGCGGTGTTCTAAAAATGATGGTAATCGGTCTCGGAAAACAGCAAGGAGCAAATTACTATCATCGGGCATTTTTTCAATACGGTTTTGAACATGTCATAACTGCAGTTGGGGGATTTATCCTTGACACAGGTAAGATTGCATTTGGTATTGGTCTAATCGAAAACGCACATGAAGACACTGCTAAAGCGGTAGCGATGCCAGCTAAGAATTTACTTAGAACAGAACGAGAACTTCTCGTGGAAGCAAAATCTATGATGGGACGACTTCCCTTTGATGAACTTGATCTATTAATTGTGGATTGGTCAGGTAAGAACATCAGTGGAACAGGAATGGATACAAATGTTATAGGCAGAATGATGCAGAACTTCGAACCTGAACCTCTCAAACCAGCTATTCTTCGTATATTTGTTCGTGATCTCACTGAGGAGAGTGATGGGAATGCTACAGGAATTGGACTCGCTGATTTTACAACAACCCGTCTGGTGAATCAGATTGACCGTCATTCTACCTATATGAACGGTATCACCGCTCTGGGACCACAGAAATCAAAGATCCCGTTTTACTACGATACCGATAAAGAAGCGATTGAAGTCGCACTTGAAACAATCGGTTTAACTAAGTCTGAGAATGCTCGAGTAATCCGAATTGAGAGCACTTTGAGATTGACAGATTTTGATATATCTGAAGTATTATTGAAGGATGTGGATTTACATTCAAATCTTGAAGTTGTCGGTGCCACGCTTCCATTACAGTTTGATACATCGGGTAACCTGTTACCATTCTAATCGGAGATTTTTCGTTGAAAAGATTAATCGTTGGTATCACAGGTGCAAGTGCTGTAGTCTATGGTGTGCGTTTACTTGAAGTGCTTTCACAACATGAAAATGTAGAAGTTCATCTTACCATTTCTTCATCTGGGGCACGTGCCCTCTGGGAAGAATTACAGATTAAAGTAGATATTGATAATTTCGACATTGAATCGCTTATAGACTCACCCACCAAACAGTTGATATATCATCACCAAAACAATATCGGTGCTTCAATTGCAAGTGGGTCTTTCCGTACTGCTGGTATGATTGTTGTTCCATGTAGTATGGGAACTGTTGCCTCTATTGCCGCTGGTATATCCCGCAACCTAATTCATCGTGCAGCCGATGTGTGTATTAAGGAACGGCGTAAACTTGTTATAGTGCCTCGAGAAACACCACTGAGTTCTATCCATCTTGAAAATATGCTGAAGTTATCTCAAAATGGTGTGTGTGTCTTGCCAGCCATGCCAGGATTTTATCATTTTCCAAAAACCGTAGACGACCAAATTAACTTTATAGTGACAAAAATCTTGGACCAGTTTGATATTGAATCTGGACTAACACAACGGTGGAAAGGGTAGAGACTTGCTACGTAAGTTAAGAATTATTCTTGAGATGATAAAATTCGAACACACTGTGTTTGCTCTACCGTTTGCAATCATGAGTGCATTTATAGCATCCAATGGTCTTCCACATCTATCCAAACTTGGGTGGATACTCGTTGCAATGGTGGGTGCTCGTAGTTGTGCAATGGCATTTAACCGACTTGTTGATTCAAAAATTGATAGTCAAAATCCCCGAACATCAATGCGTGCAATCCCTGCAGGACTTATTACAACAGGGTCAGTTTGGCTATTTACGGTAGTTTCTGCAGGATTACTGGTATTTGCTGCGTGGCGTTTGAATCCTCTCGCTTTTGCATTATCACCTGTTGCCCTCTTAGTAATTATGGGATATTCTTATACCAAGCGATTCACATCCCTATCACATTTCTGGTTAGGACTTGCACTTTCAATTTCACCAGTTGGGGCATGGATTGCAATTACAGGTAGATTTGACTGGACACCGATAGTATTGTGTTGTGTAGTATTACTGTGGACAGCTGGTTTTGACATTATTTATGCTTGTCAAGATGTTAATTTCGACAGAAAACATGGACTATACTCTATTCCCGCCCGAATAGGAATTCGCTGGTCATTATGGACATCCTCTGCTCTACATGTAATTGCAGTATTACTTCTTTTTGCTATTCCAATGCTTACAGAATTAGGACTGTTCTACTACATAGGGGTGGGTATTGTTGTACTCATATTTATTTATGAACACGCAATTGTCAAGCCAGATGATCTTTCCCGTGTTAATCTCGCATTCTTCACATTGAATGGCATGATTAGTTTAGTTTTAATGGCACTTTCAATTACCGATATCCTTCTATAGTCTAACAACCTTCTATTGGAGATATTATCATGAAACTATCTTTATCCGTTCGTGTTTCAGAAACATCATCAAAAACAGATTCAACACACACATTTGTTGAATTATCTGAACTTGCAGCGAATCTTGGGTATGAGGCAATGTGTATGCGTGCATCTCAAGTTGGTATTCACTCCCCATTAGAAGACATAACTGCTGTACGTAAACAAGCAGATTCCTTAAACCTAAAAATCTCTATGATCACAGGTGATTTTCCTGTCCCCCTTAATAACGATGAAGGACCAGATGGACTCCGTAATATCACTCCTTATTTAGATCTGACAGAACTGCTTGGATCAGATCTGATTCGGATTGCCATGAAGGTTGAGGAGGATATTGTCTGGGCACAACGTGCATCTGATGAAGCATCCGAACGCAATATACGGATCGCACACCAGTCCCATACACAGAGTCTGTTTGAAACTGTTGATGGATCTATTGATGTGCTAAAACGGGTTGGTAGGGATAATTTTGGTATTATTTATGAACCTGCTAACCTTGACCTATGTGCGCAGGATTATGGTGTCGAAACACTCAAAAGGTTTTCTCCCTATCTGTTCAATGTATATCTTCAAAATCACATCCGTAGACCAGAAGGAAAAACACATCTGTTAACGTGGATTCAGGGTGTTGTTCCGCACGATCCTATACGTTTACAAGATGAAGGCGGGATTGATTTTCCGCTGGTGTTTGAAGGTTTAGAGACTATTGATTATGATGGGTATGTTACAGTTCATCAGGCATTCCGTGAGATTATGGAACCAGAAGACGCAGCTGAACAGAGTTATGACTATTTGAAGCAATTTCGCAGATGAGTGTAATACTATATCGTGGTATAAGCCTTAAAAGTCAACAAGAATTGTGAGGGTATTACTATGGCATTCAGTGATTTCAATGCAATTTCTGAAGTTCAAGAAAAATTCAACATCAAATACTCGTATAATGACTTTTTCAATGTTAAGCCAAAATATCCTTCAGAACAATTTCTAAATGAACTTGAATTTAGTCAGAAACATATAGACTTTTTTACATCTGAAGGTTCACGATGTGAAGTGGTTATTTTTCCTACTATAAAAGAGATATACAAAGATTATGCCGATGACTTTGGACTTTGGGTAAAGAAGTCTATCACTTATGATGATACATTGAATGGTACACCAGATTATCTTATTGCTACAAAGTCTGAATTGGGTATAACAGTTGTTGGAATGCCTTTGATAATGTTAGTTGAAGCAAAAAAGAATGACTTTGAACAGGGATGGGGACAATGTCTGGCTGAATTGGTTGCCGCACAAAAAATAAATGACGATACAAGCTTTCCAATTCATGGAATTGTTACAGATGGAATCTTGTGGCAATTTGGTAGACTTGTTGGAGACACCTTTACTCGTAATAGAACGAATTTTAGTTTGGACAATATTCCAGTTCTATTCGGTGCTATGGATTCAGTTTTCAAAGCAATTCAATCAAACTAACAATTTCTCTGTTTAACTAACGATCAATCTATGAAAACACAACATCCGAATATACTTATCATCACGACAGACCAACAACGTACAGATACCCTTAGTTGCTACGGTTCTACTTTTACAGATACACCACATCTTGATCAATTAGCCGTTGAAGGTGTATGTTTAGAACGTGCTTATTGTACGAATCCTGTTTGTACACCTGCCCGTGCATCCATTTTTACTGGTAAATATGTTAGTCGGCACGGGGCATGGAATGTCGGTATGAACGTTCCTGATGATGAACCGATGATCTCACATCGACTTGCGGATGTCGGTTATCGTACACACTATATAGGTAAAGCGCACTTCCAACCGTTTGGCGCATCCCCTGAACAATCAATTGAAACAAGAAATGATAACAATAACCGATACCCTGAGTTTTGTGGACCTTATTACGGATTTGAAACAGTAGAACTTGCACTCGGTCATGCAACATACGGTATCGCAGGACATTATGGGGAATGGGTTAAAACCCAGGTTTCCAATGAAACCTTTCAAAGTTACAGTAAAGCAAGACGATTATCCAAAACAGGATTCGGTGGCGGTGCACACGATTGGGATATACCACTTAAATACCATAACAGCGTTTGGACTGCTGATCGTACAATAGATTTCTTGGCGAAACACGATACAAAAAAACCGTTCCTATTGTCAGTCGGTTTTCAAGATCCACATCATCCACACTGTGTACCAACTGAATTTGAGGATCGTGTTGATCCAAGTGAAGTACCACTCCCAGATTATGTTGAAGGAGAATTAGATGACAAACCACCCCATTTTATTGCTGCACGATGTGGAGAGTTAAGCACATTGGAAACGCGTGGGAAGTTTGCTATGGCTGGACAGGGTGGCGGTTCAGATTTTCGTAAAGTTTCTGAGGAGGACGCGCGTCTCGGAAGAGCATACTATTACAATATGGTGAAGATCATTGACCAACAAATGGGACGAATAATGGAGTGTCTTGATAAATACGGACTGAGCGAAAATACATTGGTAGTATTTACAACCGATCATGGGGAACTTTTAGGTGATCACGGCTTGTGGATGAAAGGACCATTTCACTATGAACAGTTGGTTCGAGTTCCTACGATAATTCGATACCCTGCAGGAATCCCATCTGGGCAACGGACAAACGCTCTATTCAGCCATGCCGATATTGTTCCTACTATACTTGGTGCGGTAGGATTACCCATTCCTTCAGATACAGATGGTGTTGATGCTATGCCTATGCTTAGCCGAGAACAAGATTCTGTACGAGATTCACTCCTAATTGAGTGTGTCGACGATCCCCAAGGTTTACGATTAAAAACTATTGTTACAGACAACCGTAAATTAACATGGTATTGTGGTCACCCGTATGGTGAACTCTACGACTTAGAGAATGATCCTGCCGAACGCGTGAACCAATGGGATAATCATGCTTATGCGGCTGATAAAGCAGGTCTAATCAGTGTAATCCTTGAGGAAATGGAGACATTGGAGAAACGTGTTGAACGGTCATCCTATGCATAGAAGTACTATTGCTATATAAAATTGCAATTCTGAACTTATCAAACTTGTCTTAGATAAAGCGACTAAAACTCAGATTCTACGGAGAAGTCCTTCTCTTTTTGAACTTTAAAGACTGATTTACCGAACAATTTTGATTTGCTAACGACCTTATCATTTGCAGTGTTGATTAATTCAAATGAATAATCCTCTTCTGACTTATAATTATACTCTCCCTTTAATAGGTAAGTTCTATTAGGCTGTAATTCCGCAGTAAACTTATACATAGACTGACGATCATGCGGTTTATTTTCTCCATAAGATTCCGTTATAGCTAATATAGACATGTTATGCTTACCGGGTACAACTGGAATATCGTCAATCTTAATATTTTTGTTCTCACCAATCTCTTTACGCAATGCAACCTTTCCGTTTATTCGCAATACGATTATATTTGTCCTCTGAATCCAATTTCCCTCTGTATCAATTTGGATTGTGGCGACTTCTGATTCAGGTAATTCTGGTGCAACATATTTTGTCTCGCTTATGAAAAGGTTACCGCAACTAAGAGTAGATATAGACAAGAGGATTAGTCCTAATAATGTTAGAATCTTTCTTGAAAGTTGATATGTCTTTTTATTTTGTATATATTTTTTAGATATCATTTGTATTCTCCATATTTTGTGTTAAGTATGTAATACCAATTCTATGTATATAGAATTGGTATTAGTTTGTTAGCGTCATCAAATTTATTTTTTTAACCAGACCGCATGCGTCTTACACGGGCAGGTGTATCATCACCATGAATTTCTGAGGATAATATACGTTGACTCCGATCTTTGATCGGTAAGTTCACCCTTACACCACCACGTCGATGCGATTCTCTTAAAGCAATTGCAACCTCTAATGCTTCCAAACCGTCATCACCAGAACATTTTGGTGAACCACCATTTTCTATGGAATTAATTATATCATCAACAATCGTCAAACCCATACCTTGCATGCGTACAGGATAAGGAAATGGACAGGTTGCAGGCACACCACGTCCTCGTCTACCCCCTGGAACAGATCGTATCAACTCAAACTTTTCTGCGTTATTGATGGATCGTATACGTCCAGATGTACCGATAACATCCACCTCCCACGATGCTACGCCACATGCTGTGCTTCGAAGATAACCTCGAACACCGTTATCAAAAACAAGATAACCATTACCCATCAAATCACTTTCACCTTCAGCAGCTTCATCGGATTGCATTTCACCGAAAACCCACTCCACATTTCCACCTGCCATATATCGGAGGATATCAATTGCATGACTCCCGTTATGAGATAATCCGCATTGTGCATATACCGTAACTTGCAATACATTGCCTATTTCATCTTCATCTATGAGTTTTCGTGCTTCACTAAAGAAAGGATTCCAACGACGTGCACAATTAATGGCTAATACGGTCCCATTCTCTTTACAAACTTTCACCATCTCATCCGCTTCAGCAAGACTGAGCGAGATCGGCTTTTCTGCCCAAATTCCTTTGACACCAGCACGGGCGATGTTTTGCACAATTGTTGACCGCACCCTTGCTGTTGTACAAACACTGACAAGGTCAAGATTCTCATTCTCTAACATCTCGCGGTAATCACTATAGATATGATCGGAATCAAGTCCCCAACGTTCACCGAAAATGGATGCCTGCTCCTCATGTAAATCAGCACCAGCTACCAATTCCGTTTTGGGTGAGGCTGCATAACTTGGACCGTGACAATAAGGTAGAAATAGCGACCCACCTTGTGTGATTTCATCATCAAAAGTACTTCCCATCCGTCCTAAACCGATTACACCTGCACGATATGTTGACATGTTTATCTCCTTCGTAAGATGCTATAACCCCAGTTATTATTCAAGTAATTTCTCATAAACAAAATCCAGCCATTTGTCTTGTGGCGGTATTAGATCAGGTTTCGGTGAAAGTGGTGTCCAGTAAGGCTTAAAGATATAATCTCTATCACTTTTCAATTCCCAAGCATCCGCAGTTTTCTCATCTGTGGATAAATGGAAAAAATGTCGCCTTTTCTGAGCACTTATATTTTCATTCGGTACCCATCCGTCAATGATATAGTCGATGCATTTAGGTTTGAAATGTTCGTCAAACTCATATTCAATATATCTAACGTGTGTAAAGTCTTTGTCGGTAGAACGATAATCTGCAGTGAGTCCTCTTGTGAGTTTTTCCTTGTAAGGTACTGCATTTAAATCTGGTTGTATATAGACGCTTGTAGTATTTGTAATTATCCGCTGATGTGCGTCCAGTTCATTCTCCATATAACCAAGATACGCTTCAATCTTTACATGTTGTAGTCCTGTTTCTTCATAGGTTTCTCGAATTGCCGTAGTCTCAATGTTTTCACCGGGTTCCACGCTTCCTGCGGGGATTTGGATGCCTGCAGTGGGGTGTCTGAATACAAGTAGAGAAACTATATCATTCCTTTTTTGTGTTATAAAGGAAGAGACTTTTTCAAAAGGTAGATTCATCTCTAACTATTCATCTCCATGAGTAATTAATTCTACCCAGAAAGAATATCTCAGTAAACATTCATCGTAGTCCATTGCACATCTTCTTTAATAAAGGTAATACCAATGCGATCATATTGGAATGGATAAACACGTACAACAAAACCAAACAGGAGAACAAAGTGAAACAATTTGTCAATATGCATGGTTGAAGATACTATTTAAGTGTAACAATTCGGACAAATGTCAATTAGGCATATCGCTATAAACAAAATTGAAACATAATATCAGCCAATAGTAGTCTCATATTTCTGTTTATATAATGTATGATTACACATAAATATTCTGCATTTGCCAAGCATCCAACGATACAAGCTGACTCTCCTGACCTTGTGAACGAAGAGAGACACCAACACTATCTCCTCTATCAGGATACACACGCATTGCGACACATTGACGACCATTGGCGAATACTTCTACAACACTTTTGTCAACAAAGACGCGTAATTTTAGTGTTTCATCACCTAAAATAGATAAACCACCCGTTTCCGGGGCACGTGAACGTACATCTGGAGCAATGGACGAATACGAGGAATCAATGGTCAGTAAGCTTTCACGAACATTTCTCTCAGAATTGTGGTTGTTCATACCGCGTTCTCTGAAGAATGCAATTCTGGTATATTCCTCTTTGTTGGGAGAACGGAGCACATTAAGTTCAACCATAGGTGCACCTTTTACATCAATTTCAAGATCAAGTTCCATTGCATTTCCGTTTATACCATCAAGAACAACCTCCTCATTGGCAGGTAATGTGGTTGTATCTACATGCTGATGATCATAACGCAACGATTCAATATCTCCTGCTGGTTCTACACCTAAATCATCCCTTGAGAGGAGTGTTAAACGACGTGGTAAGGTCATTATCTGGTTCCAACCCTTAGTCGGTTTTGCTGGGTTCATGTTGTAAATAACGAGAACACCACCATTACCATCAGGTGTTGCGGAAGGCGCGTGGACTCCAGCTGGAGAAGCAGCACCAAAGTTGTTTTTTGCACCTCCTGTGACAACGAACTTGTCCCGAGCTTTAACGTAATCCCCAAGTAGATATTGTCCACCACTCATATGGCTGAAGAAGAGTAGAATGTGTCGATCACCAATTGGCCAGAAATATGGACATGCTCCATCATCACCAACCAATGTAAATTGATCATCCTCAACGAAGGGATGCAGGTATACCCAGTTTGCTAAATCTGCTGATCTCAGTAGGAAATTAGCACGTACAGGTTTCCTACCCGGTCCATTCGGAAGTGTTCCACCTGATAAAGAATAGTACATGTCCTCTTTTTTCCAAATACATGGATCAAATACCCTATACACAGGTGTTGTACCATCCGCGTGTCTTGATGGAATGACAGCTTGTCCGGATACCTTTTCCCAATTGAGTAGAAGGGGGTCACTTGAAACGGCTACCATGTTCCCAACAACAGTTCCGTGGTACATCGCTATTACACGATCTTCTTCAACATAAGTTGAACCCGAAAAACAGCAACGTTCAGGATTGGGATAGATTGCATAAGGCAGATCACGCCAGTGGATTAAGTCGTCACTAATTGCGTGTCCCCAGTGTTGACGTGTATCCTCAGGTGGATATGCTTGATAGAATAGGTGCCACCGTCCCTGCCAGAAACAGAGTCCATTTGGATCATTTAACATCGCTTCTGGATTGATATAGTGGTAAATCGGACGATGTGGATCACCTTCAAAAGCTTTCCGTGCGTCATTCATCCGTTGTAATAAGGGGTTTGATGCTAATTCTTTTTCTTGTTCTTCAAGTGTATCTGAGTATGTATAATGTGGAACTTTGGAGGTAAAGTCTTCGTTTGCCATAGTTTCTCCTCTACAAAGATATTGAGAATTTGTGATTAACATATCATAGCAATCGTCCTCTGTCCAGAATTTTAATAGCTAAAATTGATGTGTAACAGGATATATTGGCAAGTAGTAATTCTACTTACGCGATAATGTTTGAACATTAAAGAGATTGATGGGTGGATTGTCTTATTATACCGAGTTAGGTATTAATTGGAAGATAGATGTGTATTGGAGAATGAAGTGATATTTCCTTGGTATATATTATGATGTTTTGTCAGATGAATTAAACTTTATGACTTCATCCCAGAGGATTTGTCCATTATTATCGCAAAATCTACTGATAAATTCGCCTGGAAACTTGTTTATGACATTATCATATTCCATCTTGAATTGCTCATTTCTCTCTTTTGCTTGATGTCCCAAAGGTTCAATTATCTCCGTATATAAATTGGAATCTCCAGAGATAAACTCCCAGAAAGTCTGTCCACAATATTTTAAGTATTCTCCCTTATCATGATTACGACTCTTCCCATAACAACACCCATTAATAGCAACAACATTTATAGCCGATTGATTCGTTCCTATGATCCGTTTAGCTTTTCTAAAATTATCCTTCAATTTTGATATTTGACTACTATTACCCCAATTGGGTCCTGATTTAATTGATACTATATACCTGATATTGTCTTTCTCAAATTCTAAGTCAATTCCTTCAGCCGAAGATTTATGACCATCAAATACCTTCGTATTGATAAATATCGCAAGTCCTTCCAAAAAGTCCCCAAAAATAGTTTCTTCCTGTGAGGATAATCTGGCATCAAGGATTTTCTTAACAAAGTCAGAAGCACAATTTATATCTTTAGCCTTGAATAAATAAGGATTTTTTCTTTTAATCACATCCATTAATTTCAGTTTTTGAAGACTCTCTATCCTTCTCTGATGAAAAGATTGAATGTGATCTTCAACATATTTGGTAATTTCATGTTGTGTAATGAGTTTCATATTCTGACTCTTCAAAAAGTAGATATTGTGTTGGTTGGATATTCTCTTTAGCAACTTGGTAATACTCTGGTAAGATTTCGATCCCAGCAGAATTTCTATACAAACTATGTGCGACCTGGCAGGTTGTTCCAGAACCTGCAAACGGATCTAATACCCAATCATTTTCTTTTGTGAAGAGCTTTATGAACCATTCAGGTAAGGTCTTAGGAAAGACGGCACTATGATTACGATTGCCAGTTTCTGTCGCTAAATGCAATACATTCGTCGGATATGCCATCTTTCGGTCTAACCAATTTGAGACATTTTTACCGAAACCACTCCCTACCTTTGAGGTGTCCCGTGTTTGGTCTGTCTTACTTAGTTTTTTTAATCTCTTTTCTGCCCAATCTCCCATCGGAACCATCACTTCATCTTGGTACATATTGAAGTTTTTGTCTTTGTTAAATTGTAAACATCTCTCCCATGCATCTCTGAAACGGTTTGGCCATTTCCCTGGGTAACTATTTTTTTTATGCCAGACAAATTCCTCTGTCCATAGCCATCCTTGCCTTTTCATCTCAAGAATTAGTTCGATGACGTAAGTGTGTCGTTCTCCATTAACAGCCTTCTCTTTTATATTAAGGATGAATGTACCAGATGGCTTAAGGACTCTTAGAAAATGTTCAGCTCGAGGCATAAACCAGTTTACATATTCTTCAGGTTTTATACCGCCATAAGTTTTAGATCGTCTATCGGCATAAGGTGGTGAGGTGACAATTAGATCAATTGAATCGGCATCAAAGTCTTTAAGGATTTCTAAGCAATCACCAAGATATAGGTCTGTTTTTATTTCTCTCATATTATATAAATGGTTTGAAACACAAAAGGATAAAGTATCGGACTTTTTGGCACTTCATATCGAATTAGATTATACATTTAATGACGATAGTTTTAACTTGGGTAACTTCATTCTACATTAAAATTATAGCATATCTCTTTCACATAGACAATTGAATACTATTGTGTTTCCTGTTCAGGATTTGACCAGATATTCAATGAATGATAAAATGTAGATCAATTGGTTGTGTAATAACATAGGATATATTTCGTACTTCATAGGAGAAAAGCATTGAAAACTAATTATACAAAAGCAGATATGCATGTCGGTGTTCAAGGCATTGGAACTTCAAAAGAAGAACTGGAATTTCTTGTCCGGCACGGTGTTACACATATGGATGCATCAGTCAGAGGAACCGACCCGGAAACACTTATGGAACACAAAGCTGAAGCAGAGGCAGCAGGTGTTAGCCTTGAGATGATTCATATTGGATTGCCAAGAAGTATTACTCTCGCACAAGATCCACAACGGGATAAGGATCTTGATGGTGTATGTAAGACTATAGAAAATGCCGCAATAGCCGGTTTGCGCGGATTGAATTACAATTTCTGTATCCTAAATCATCAACGAACAGAGAGTACAAAAGGACGGGGTGGTTCGAGCTATAGTACATTCGACATATCGAAATATGACAACGATACCCTATCAGACGCTGGAGAAGTAAGCCGCGAAGAAGCGTTTGACCGTATTGGCTATTTTCTTGAAAGAGTAATACCAGTGGCAGAAGAAAACAACATCCAAATGGCATGTCATCCTAATGATCCACCTGCACCTGTATTACGGGGTGTTGAAAGATGGAATTATCCGATTTTTGACGGATTAAAACAATATAGTGAGATAGTAGATAGTCCTTACAACGGTTTTAACTTTTGTTGTGGTGTTGTATCGGAAGGATTAGAGGATCCAGGAACAGAATTGTATGAGATCATAGATTATTTCGGCAGACGTAAAAGAATATTCAACATCCATTTTCGTAATATTAAAGGTGGCTTACATAATTTCCAAGAGGTATGGCCAGATGAGGGAGATGTTGATATGTATAAGGTTGCAAAAACCTTACGTGATGTAGAATATCCATACATGTTGATGCCTGACCATGCCCCATCACATCCAGATGATAAAGCACCTGAAGGTGTTTCTGGTCGTGTTCGTCAAGCGTGGGCATACCAATTTGGGTATATTATTGCATTGATTCAAGCGGTTAACTCTGTGAATTAATTCTACAATTCATACCAAATATTGCTTATACTGAAGTCCCGTTAAACATAAGGATATAAATGAGAAATGTCGAAAATAGTGCTTTAAAAATCGAACGCGCACGGGAGTTAAACCGTCTTGCTTGTGAGGATATTTCTCAGGGAGAAATTGAATCCGCAAGTGAGAAACTACTTCATGCAATCCGATTAGCACCCACCTTGGCTGCACCACATACCAATTTAGGGGTTTTATATTGTTGGGAAGGAAAGTTAGATGAAGCAATCACATTACATCTAAAAGCGCGACATCTGGATCCCAATCTCTCAGCACCACACACGAACCTTGGTGTGGCTTATGCGTGGAATGGACAACTTGACTTTGCAATTCGGTCCGTTAAAACTGCCCTCCAATTCAATCCAAATTCTGCCGAAGCACATACCTGTCTTGGGTTCATCTATATTTCTCAAGGTGATATTGATACCGCTATTGCCTCAACTCAAGAAGCAATCCGTCTTGGTGATGGAGGGGAAGCACGTTCAAATCTCGGGTTAATCTATACATGGCAAGGACAATTTGATAAAGCTGTAGTTCTCTATAAAAAAGCAATTGAAACCGATCCAACCTTAGCGGAACCGCATAATAATCTTGGATTGCTATATATGTTTAAAGGTGAAATTGATAAAGCTATCAAAGCATTCAGAACGTCCATTGATCTTGATGGTGGAGAAGAACCACATACAAACCTTGGATTGCTTTATATGTGGCAAGAGGATTTTGATAATGCCATTTCCTTACATCAAGAAGCACTTGAAATGGCACCCGATACAACGGAAGTACTTATCAATTTAGCATATACATACTATTCTCAGAATAAACTTGATGAAGCAATGAAGACTCTAAAGGATGCACTCCGAACAGATCCAAATTCCGCAGAAGCAAACAACAATATAGGAATAATCCATTTCTTACAAAATAGGACAACTGAAGCGATTTCTTCCTTCAAAAAAGCAAATACTCTGGCTGAAGCACGTAATAATATAGGGATTGTCTATTATCAAAAAGGCAATCAAGACGCTGCCGTTACGGAATTCAAGGCTGCTATTCAAGGTGATAATTTGGAGGAGGCACACTACAATTTAACTATGATTACATCAGAATCAGAAACCGTTGATGCGTCTGAACTACAGATCTCCCCGATTGGGGCACCGATGGGTGCTCCTGCAGTATGGTGTGAAATATTACATTGATTAGTTCTTAGATTTACGCAATAAAACTAAACATGGAGAAAAATATGGCAAAGTCACCCAACATTGTTTTTATCCTCGCTGACGATCACGGTTATGGTGATATCTCAGCACAGAATGGACCCTCAATTCAAACACCTCATATTGATAGGATCGCAGAAGGAGGCATACGACTAACCCAATTTTATGCTAATTCATCTGTCTGTTCACCAAGTCGCGCATCCCTCATGACAGGACGATATCCCGATAGAGTGGGTGTTCCAGGGGTAATTCGAACACATGCACAAAACAATTGGGGATATTTTCTACAGGATGCAGTTACACTCCCATCTATATTAAAAGAGAAAGATTACAAAACCTCTCTAATTGGTAAGTGGCATCTTGGTCTTGAAGATGAGAATCATCCTTGTAAAAGAGGATTTGATTACTTTCACGGATTTCTTGGTGATATGATGGATGACTATTACACGCATCTACGCCATCAGAATAACTATATGCGTCGTGATTTTGAAACCATAGACCCCAGAGGACATGCGACGGATCTGTTCTCAGATTGGAGTGTTGAGTTTATCCAAGAACAGGCACATTCTTCACAACCTTTCTTTCTATATCTTGCATATAATGCACCGCATACACCAATTCAACCACCCGATGATTGGGTAGAGAAAGTTAAGGATCGTGAACCGGAGATAACAGATCAACGGGCAAAATATATCGCACTTGTCGAACATATGGATGCAGGCATTGGACGAGTTCTTGATTCACTTGAAAAAACGGATCAACTTTCAAATACGCTTGTTATATATACATCGGACAACGGTGGGCAAATGGGGGTTGGTGCACATAATGGACCCCTACGAGGTCAGAAGGGTGAAATGTATGAAGGTGGTATACGTGTACCTACCTGTGCCATGTGGGAAGGAACTATTCCTGAAGGTTATGTATCTGATCAAGTCGGTATGATTATGGATTTTTATCCTACACTTTGTGAAATAACTGGGGTACCAATTACTCATGAGATTGAAGGACAGTCAATTTTGAGTACACTACAAGGTGAAAAACAGGATTTATCCGAACGTCTACTCTACTGGGTTCGGAGAGAAGGAGGACAACAGTTCTTAGGTGATTGTCAACATGCAGTTAGACGTGGCGACATAAAACTACTTCATAACAGACCATTTGAATCTCTTGAACTCTATGATCTATCAAACGATCCGTTGGAAACTACCGATACTGCGGGAACGAATACAGATCTATTCAGAGAAATGGGAAATCTTTTTGCACAGGAGATACAGAAATCAGGTAGCACTCCTTGGCAAAAAACCTAATGACTCTATAATGAATGCTGTTAAGAGATTCCCACCCATAATCAGTGCGACTATAAAGAGTGTTCGTAATGGGAACTAATTATATAGAACTTAGTATAAAAAACACTCTAAATTATTGGTATTTCAATATTCACATAAGTAATCTTTTATATTTATTATGTTAAAAATGTTACACTTTTTGACACATTGTGTGTCATTAGTAATACGGCTGTCCGCCCTGTCACAGTCTGCGTTCATCGGTGTTTTTTTTGAATAGTAACAATTCTTGAATTGTATGATTTTGTGTCGTTATTCTTTTTTTTTCGATACCATCCGATACAGACATTTGTAATACATTTTCTAAAAAATAATATCTCATTATTGTGACATAATATTTTAGGACGTACCCTAATAGATGACATCCCCATAAACCATCAATGGAACTTTTTTTCTCAGAAAAGGTAAAGGTGATGCTGTTTTTGTTTATAAGATAATTATGAATGTTTTGGATAGTCATTAGATAGTTTTCTGTATTTATGTAAAAAAGTTACGAAATCGTAACTTTTTTCTGTTACACCAATTTTAGTATAGTCGCTGTTAGGTCTGTCCCCGTCTATGTTTACAGCCAATTTACGATTTTCTATAAAAGAATAAAAAGTTTTCTTGACAGATTTCTTAACACATTATTTTCGAATAAGATGTGGGACATTGACATTTGTATAACTGTGTATATTTTCTTTAATCATATTGATTTATCCTATAATCATATTGATTTATCCTATATTAATTATTAGTATAAGTATAATAGCAGTTCTCTATATGTTATTGTAACGTATATTTACGCTTGTGTCAATCTCTTTTCGTATATATGATGTCTGTTTTTTTAATTTCTTCAATTTATTTTTAGAACAGGATCTCATGTTGGGTTTCGTACCTCAACCCCATAGGTGTCAATTTAGCGGTTTATAGTTGTCTGATATTGATGTCTTTAGTCCCGACAAATGCCATACGCGCATTTGGCGTTGATTAGGTAATGGGATAAAAATTAATAGAAATGGTATAAGTCTAAAATAGATCTATCTACTCTCCACATATTTATCCTCAGAATCAACTATCTTTTGAATTTTTTATAACTCTTTAAAGTAGAGTTATACTATATACATACGCATTTCGTTAACATTGACATGCTACAAAATCCGTTGTATAATCAATCTATAACACCTTAAATATTCAATGATCCTATTCACATCAAAGATTAATTCAATGTGAATCTATGTTTATGTGAACAATCCGAGATAGTTGGCGTTTATAAGTTGGACAGATATTGTTTTCACCACCTAGAAAACTACTATGATATCAGGTTAAACCTGGAAATCTTCATGAGAAGCATGGTGTATGTAAGGATTCAGTTTGAGCAGTAAAATGAATAACGACCTTGACGCAAAATTAAAAGCAATCTTGGATAGTGAGTCAAATTTAGATGCTGATAATCCTGATGATGTGGATGTACAGTCAATAGATTCTGATGATACAGTAGATACAGATGAGGAAATTCCAATGGATAACTTGGAAGTACATCAAACAAATACACTTACAGAAATTACCCAATCATTGGCGGTATTACTCGAATTATTTGAGAAACATATATCTGGAAATCAGAATCAAGTCCAGATGTTTGATAAAATGTATACAGAGATGAAGGACTATAAAGAGAGTTTTCTACTTGAAGTACTACATAAACCGGTTATTCATAACTTAATTCAACTTTACGATAGTTTTGTATCGCTTGAATCTCAACTTACGAACCTTATTGATGAGAATAGTGATAATACACTATCAAATGAATTGGGTCAATATAGTAGAAATTTACAGAATTTTCGGTTTGAACTTGAAGAAGTTTTATATCGAATAGATGTAACCCCTTATAAGGATTCACCAGATACATTGGATAGGCAGTTACACAAGACACGGAAAGTCATTTCTACAGACGATCCAAATTTGGATCAGAAAGTAGCAGAAGTACATAAAATTGGATTCTATTGGCGTGAGAAAGTGTTCCGTCCAGAAGATGTAACCATTTATCGTTATGTGTCCTCCACAGCAGACTCTGAAAATGACAATAGTGGACATTCTACTGATGAACAAAAAGGAAAATAAATGGGTAAAGTTGTCGGAATAGATTTAGGAACGACTTTTTCTGTGATAGCACATATAAATGAGCATGGACAACCTGAAATCATTCCCAATTTGGAAAGTGATCGAATTACACCATCTGTCGTAATGTTCGAAGACAATCTTGTGACTGTTGGAAAAATTGCTAAGCAGAATGCCAGAGCTGTCCCTGAACAGATTGTTGAGTTTATCAAAAGAGAGATGGGTAAATCAAGGACGAATTTCTTTCGTACATTTGATGAAAAAGACTATTCTCCTGAAGAACTATCCGCACTAATTTTGCGAAAATTAAAACAAGATGCTCAAATCTATCTTAATGAAGAGGTAAGTGATGCTGTAATTACTGTACCTGCGTATTTTCACGACGCAGAAAGGGAAGCCACACGTAATGCAGGTAAAATTGCCGGTTTTAATGTGCTTCAAGTCCTAAACGAACCTACCGCAGCAGCTCTTGCTTATGGAATGGATCAACTTGGTAATAACCAGATTGTATTTGTATTCGACCTGGGTGGTGGTACATTAGATGTAACAATTATGCAAGTTTCCGATTCGGAAATACAGATGTTAGCGACGAATGGTGACCATAGGTTAGGCGGCAAAGATTGGGACGACAAAATTATTACCTATGTTGCTGAGATGTTTGAGATAGAACATGGAGAGAATCCTCTGGATGATCTTCATACCTATCAAGACCTTCAACTTGATGCAATTGGAGCTAAAGAATCTTTATCTCAACGGCAAAGAGCATTAATTGTATGTGGATATAATGGGAAGACAACTCGTGTGGAATTACTCCGAGAGAAATTTGAAGAACTTACGACAGATCTCCTCGAAAGATGTCGAACTTTGTGCGAGTTAGTACTATCAGAGGCAGAATTGTCTTGGACAGATATTGACAAGATCTTATTGGTTGGGGGTTCGACACGGATGCCTATGGTACAGGAGATGATCCGCACTATAAGCGATAAAGAGATTAATCCACATGAAGTTAATCCTGATGAAGTGGTGGCATTAGGTGCGGCAATTCAAGGAACTCTTCGCCAAATCACTGATGATAGTGTTGATACTCAAGAAATGCCAGAAGCAGTTATTGAACGGTTTATTGGATCTGATGGTGCACCTAAGGTGACTGTAACTGATGGTGCAACACATAATCTGGGACTTGTTGTCCTCAATTCACAACGAGATTATATTATTCATGTGATGATCCCAAAAATGACTGCAGTACCGTGTGAAATTGCTGATCAATTCTTGACTGTTGATGAAAACCAACCCACTGTACTAATTGAGGTAGTTCAAGGACTTGAACAAGATCAGCTTAAGGAGCACATCCCATTTTTTGAGGAATATAAGCTTGGAGAATGTATACTTGAGTTACCTATGGGATTGCCACAAGGATCTCCAATTGAGGTAAATTATAAATATAATTTAGACCAAAATCTTGAGGTAACTGCAAAATCATTGACAGATGATGGTCCTACAGCCGTTTTTGATATCTTTTCAATAATTGAACGACCAACCCTTAATGAAGAAGAGGTCTCCCAAGCCCAAACAGATCTGCAGGAACTTACAGTTGAATAGATTCCCTTATCCAATAACATTTACTTAAGCCTAGATTAGTAGTATATCTTACCTTAGGAACTTACGAATGTCCATTCGTGATGAATTTATCTCATTTGTTGATGATTTTAGAGTCGTCTCACCTATTATTTCGGAGGAACAACGTAAAGGTCTCTTACGTAGAGCAGTACATCAACACGGTCTGACCGTTGAAGATGCAAATAGAATATTGGAATTATCGGGACTTGTAATTGGAGAACTTCAGGAAAATTATTTTGAAGTTTTAGGTATATTATACGAAGACATAGAAAGTAAAACCAATTCGGAGATTGCAGATCGTGTTGCCTCAACACACATGAAACTCTATAGAGAATCATTGAATTCAGGTGGTCGCCCACGACCAGATGGAAGGTCAGAAGAACAGTGGCGTAGGTTATTAAATCAAGCACGAGATACGCTTACTGACCCGCAGAAAAGGCACGAATATATAACCACAATCCAGGAAAAAGATACCTTCATTGCTATAGCCTCGCGTACTACAGGTCATAAGAATATGTCCCTTATTCATGAAGGTGAGTTCGAAATGGGTAGTGATGATAACAACGCATTTGATGATGAACAGCCGATTCATACAGTATTTCTCGACGATTTCTTTATAGACCAATATCCTGTAACGAATGGCCAATTTAAGGAATTCCTTGATGCGAATCCACAGTGGAGTAGACGTGAAATACCAAAAAAGTATTGTGATATTGACTATCTTAAGCATTGGCGTCAGAATAATTTTCCCAGTGGGGAAGCGAATTATCCTGTTGTCAATGTAAGTTGGTATGCCGCTATGGCTTATGCTCAATGGCAAGGTAAACGTCTTCCAACTGAAGCTGAATGGGAGAAAGCTGCTCGGGGTGGTCTAATTAACACACAATATCCGCACGGTAATTCATTAGATTCTACAGAAGCGAATTACGACTGGAATGAGGGAAGTACCACACCAGTTGGGAAATATCCTGCTAATGGATATCAACTCTACGACATGTGTGGCAATGTATGGGAATGGTGTCTTGATAGATATGAGAAACATTATTATAGAAATTCACCGTATCGTAACCCTATTGCTGGTGATGATACTTTTGACCGGTTGAACAACAACTTCTTAGATATTAAATCCAATCGTGTATTACGGGGAGGTTCATGGCGTATACCTGCCTTATTAGTGAGAACAGCAAAACGAAATGCGGAATCTCCATGGTTTTCACTGAATGTAATTGGGTTTCGATGTGTAGATCAGGTCTTACAAAGGGATAAATCTCCTCTACCTCCTTCCGTTTTATGAACTATCTAAGCTTCTATATCATAATTAGAGTATGCTAAATCTTAATGAGTATATAGACTTTATTAATGAATTCAAAACAGTATCTCCAACTATTACCGATGAACAACGGATCGGTCTTCTACGAAGAGGTATTCAGCAACATGGTTTATCAATGGCTGAAGCAGAGAACATAATTCTATCATCAGGATTAATTATCGGTGAGCAGATAGATTATTTTAATGTATTAGGTTTATCCATAGAATATATACAGAACCAAAACGAGGACATAATTACAGCAGAAGTTGATCTGAGACACAGAGAGCTATATAACGCATCCTTAAAAGCAGGAGGACGTATTCGTTCAGATGGAAGGACCGAGGAGCAGTGGCGTATTATACTAAATGAAGCGCGTGATACGCTGAAGAATGTTGAAAAACGAATATCTCATATTGAAATATTACAAACCGATGTCCCACCACCAACAGAAATCCTTTCTGAAGATATTCCATTACAAGAGACGGATACAATACAAGAAACAATTGCAACACAACCTTCAGAACAGTCAAGTGTATTGCCATCCGTAAAAGTACTCCCTGAAGATGAATCAATAAAAGGAACTGATACACTTGAAGAATGCATATTATCACAACCCATAATAGAGGATGGTATGGCACTCATTCCTGCAGGAGAATTTCAAATGGGAAGTGAGGACAATGAGGCATACAAAGACGAAAAACCTTTACATACTGTATACATTGATACATTCTATATTGATAAATATCCTGTCACTAATGCAGAATATAGAGAGTTTATTAATGCCAACCCTGAATGGGGAAAACCTAAAAAATGGCATGATAATACTGAAGAAACTTCCAGTATTCACAAGAAATTTCATGATGGTGATTACTTAAAGAACTGGAATAGAAACAAGTTCCGTAAAAATAAAGATCATCATCCTGTAACTTGGGTTAGTTGGTATGCAGCAATGGCTTACGCACAGTGGAAAGGCAAACGACTACCAACTGAAGCGGAATGGGAAAAAGCTGCACGCGGAGGTTTAGAAGGTATGAAATATCCTTGGGGAAATACGCTGAGTCTAAGACATCTGAACAACGAGTTATATATCAGTAATACGACAGAAGTTGGGCAATATCCTGAAAATGGTTTTGGTATTTATGATATGGCTGGTAACGTATTTGAATGGTGTATAGATTTATGGGATGAAAATTACTATACTAATTCTCCATACAATAATCCAATTGCTGATGGATATTTAGCAGATATTTTAGCTGATTTCGCAAGCGTAATTACGCCGAGAGTCGTGCGGGGTGGGTCATTTGTAAGTACACCGAGAAACACACGAGTTTCATATCGACATAGAAACACACCTGATTTAACAAGTTCCAGTATTGGATTCCGTTGTGTAAGATCTAAATAATCTACATATTTTATTAATTTTTTACTATTTTTTCTTATATAAATCATTCTATCTATGGCAGAAAGCAAAGAATTCATAGCATTTGTAAATAGATTAAAGACACTATCACCGAACATAACAGAAGAGCAGCGTATTGGTCTTCTACGTCAAGGTATTCACGAATATAACCTTACCACTGATGAAGCGGATGGTATTCTGAAAACATCAGGATTAGTTGTTGGAGAACAAGATAGTTATTTTGATGTGTTAGGAATCTCGATTGAAGACCTTGAAGGACTTAGTGAAACTGATATCGTCGCGTATGTTGAATCTGTCCACGCCAAACTTTACCGAACATCTTTGAATGCAGGGGGTCGTCCAAGAACCGATGGTAGGACAGAAGAAGAGTGGCGGACACTACTAAATCAGACACGAGATAAATTAATAGACCCCGTATTACGTAATTTACACGTTTCAACAATACAATTACAACAGCTTCCCATAGATAAAGGCAATACCCATCAAAGTTCCGATAAAATGGTTTTAATCCCAGAAGGGGAGTTTCAGATGGGGAGTGATGATTTCAAAGCTAACAAAAATGAGAAACCGGTCCATACTGTTTATGTTGACGCATTTTATATAGATACATTTCCAGTAACAAACTTACAGTACAAATTATTTTTGGACGCGAACCCTCAATGGAAAACTGCTAATGGATTTGATATTTATAAGATAAGAAAACTTCGTGATAGAGATTACTTGAAAACATGGGTGAGAAATAAATTTCCAGATGGAAAAGAAGATCATCCAGTAACATGGGTGAGTTGGTATGCTGCTATGGCATACGCTCAATGGTTAGGTAAGAGATTACCAACAGAAGCTGAATGGGAAAAAGCCGCACGTGGAGGTTTAGTAGGGAAGAAATATCCATGGGGTAATTCGGTGGATAAATCATCTGCAAATTTCGGTAGTAACATAGGTGAGACCACCCCAATTGGCAATTATCCCGCAAACGGTTATGAAGTTTACGATATGGTAGGAAATGTATATGAATGGTGTTTAGATCAGTGGGATGAAGGATTCTATCATGATTCACCATCTATTAATCCGGTTGCTGGTGGGAGTATTGAGAGTATTATTGAGACACAAACAAACCCAAGAAAGAAACGCGTGATAAGAGGCTGTTCTTGGTATTCTTCCGTTAATAATCTACGAATATCCTACAGAACAGGCACATCACCAAGGAAAACAGCAAGTGTAGTAGGATTTCGTTGTGTGAATCAAATTTACCAGTAAACCGATTATATCTCTTGTTAAAGACCTATTTGAGGATCAAGAATGCGTGAATATGAAGAATTTATTAATGTGATCAATACGCTCAAAGTATTATCTCCAATCATCACTGATGCACAACGTATTGGTCTTTTGCGACAAGGTGTGCAAGAATATGGTCTCACTACAGATGAAGCGGATGATATTCTGAAATCATCAGGATTAATTGTTGGAGTACAAGATAGCTTTTTTGATGTGTTAGGAATCTCAGTTGAAGAACTGGAAAATCTCAGTGAAGCTGATATCGTTGCACACATTGAATCTATTCACGACAGACTTTATAGAACTTCTTTGAATGCAGGTGGTCGTCCACGGTCTGATGGTAGATCAGAAGTAGAGTGGCGAAACCTTTTGAATCAAGCAAAAGATACAATAACAGATCCACTAAAAAGAAGTGAATATATTTCCATTCTACAACAGGAAAAAATACAGGATTTACGTGCTGAACCATCACAAGAATTGGATTCATCCGATGCAAATACAAATATACCTCATGCCTTAAGTAGTACATTTGTACCGGATGGTATTGATGTACCTGATGATATGGTATATATACCAGCAGGAGAATTTCAAATGGGGAGTGAACATGTAGATGCTGAGGAGGATGAACAACCTATTCACACAGTTTTTGTTAATGCATTTCTTATGGATAAATATCCTGTGACAAATAGAAAATTTAGAGAATTTCTGAATACTAATCCTGAGTGGCAGAAACCTGAATCTAATTTTACTCATATCAGTTCGAATTTACATGATGGTTTATATTTGAAGGATTGGCAAATGAATATGTACCCACCTGGGGAAGGAGACCATCCAGTGACACAGGTTAGTTGGTATGCCGCGATGGCTTATGCAGAGTCGGTGAGTAAACGTCTACCAACTGAAGCAGAATGGGAAAGAGCTGCACGCGGCGGATTGGATGGTAAGAACTATCCATGGGGTAATGTCGAAGATTCGGATAATATTGATAAGTATTTAGATGGTGAAGATACTTTACCAATTGGTCTTATACCTGCCAATCATTATGGACTTTATGACATGTGTGGAAATGTGTGGGAATGGTGTCTTGATGCATATAATGTGGATTTCTATAATGATGCCCCACAGAATAATCCATTTTATGGACCAAATAGCATAGAATGGGTCGTAGATAACTATAGGCAAATAACATTCGAACGAGTATTGCGCGGTGGTCCTTGGGGTTTCGATGCTTTAGGGGCACGTGTATCACAACGACTCAAAAGTAATCCAACAGATACTTTATCTACTTACAGTTTTCGTTGTGTCAAGTATATCTGATGGGAATGGTCCTATCAATTGAATAATTTCATAGAATACTGAATATAAAATCGACTTACTAAACATGGCAAAACGTGAAGAATTCATTCAGATCATCAACACTTTTAAATCGGTGTCTGCAACAATAACAGACTATCAGAGACGAGGTTTGTTGCAACAGGCTGTAAATATATACAATCTCTCTATTGGAGAAGGTATTGAGATATTGGATTCATTAGGAATCGTTGTCGGTGATGAGATTAATCATTTCGACATATTGGGACTATCCCTTGAGGAAATTCAAGGTATGGAAGATCAGTCAATTGCTGCGATTGTTAGATCCGCACATGATAATCTGTATAAAGCATCGTTAACCGCTGGAGCACGGATAAGATCAGATGGAAGGACTGAAGACCAGTGGCGGATGCTACTGAATCAAGCACGGGATATACTGATTGATACAGGTAAGAGAAACGAATACATCTCATCCCTACTTCATGAAGAATCTGTAGAACTTACAACTCCGAATACACCAATGATTCAGCGTAATGAACCGAATTCTATTCAGACAAGTGAATCGCTGATTGAACCAACCCCTAACAAAATTACTGATCCTGCTGAAATTGAAATACCTACAGATATGGTTTTGATCCGCTCTGGTGTATTTATGCTGGGATCTCAAAGGGAGGATATAAATGGTAATGATATTTCACTACAAAATATCTACTTAAATGGATTCCTAATTGACAAATATCCTGTGACGAATACAGAATTCAGTGTTTTTCTGACAGAAAACGAACAATGGCAGAAGAACAACATTTCCAATAAATACCACAACGGTAATTACCTTAGTTCTTGGAACGGCAATAAATATCCAAGAAATAGAGGGAATGATCCGGTTGTAGATGTTTGTTGGTATGCCGCAATGGCTTATGCTCAATGGAAAGAGAAACGTCTTCCGACAGATATTGAATGGGAAAAAGCTGCACGCGGTGGATTAACTGAGAAAACGTATCCATGGGGTGATAATATTACTAACGACCTGGCAAATTACGGAATGGTAGTTGGGAGTACAACCCCTGTTGGGACCTACCCTCCAAATGAGTATGGCGTCTATGATATGGTAGGAAATGTCTGGGAATGGTGCCTTAATCCTTATAGTTACAATTCACCAGAACAAAGACCCGGTATATCTGCTGAAGAGATTCAGCATATCGTGAATACCTACTTAGCGATCAATAGCAATCGTGTGTTACGTGGGGGTTCTTGGGCAAGTAGTGAACGATCACTTAGAGTGGGATATAAGGGAAGTGCTACCCCTGATTTTACATATTACAGCTACGGGTTTCGATGTGTCAAGGATCTTCAAGGGTAAAATGTCTTCAATTTTAGCATATACAAAATAACTGAGTGCATCTTTTGGATCTGTATTAATGGCAAAACGTGAACAATTTATCGATGCTATCAACTTGTTTAGATCTGCATCCAAGACCATTTCCGTGGAACAACGGATAGGGCTTTTACAACAAGCTGTTCAGGAGTATGGACTATCAATAATAGAAGCCGATGAGATAATCAAAGAAACAGGATTAATTATCGGTGGTACTCTTAATTATTTTAGAGTTTTGGGTTTGTCCAATCATGAATTTGAGAATCTAAATGAAACTACTATTTCATCAATAGTAGAGGAAGCACATAGAAAACATTATACAGAATCATTAAAAGCAGGTGGACTTCCTCGTCCTGACGGGAGAACTCAAGAACAGTGGCGAATTATCCTAAATCATGCACGCACTACTTTAAAAGATCCTCATAAACGCGAAGAGCATCTATCACAAATATTAAGTGAAGTAGATTCATCTGATAGTCTCATTCATGATGATCCCGATACTAATACCACTGATAAGGAAAACGATCAACAGATTCAGGATCAATCAATCTCAATTACTGAAGAAGCACATTTAGTACATGCATCTTCGATTGTTGAAAACAAACCTGTATTCACTCACTCTGAGGTTCCCGCAGACATGGCATATATACCTGCAGGAGATTTCAGAATGGGGAGTAATGATGAAAAAGTTAGTAACAGGGAAAAACCGGCTCATGTCGTGTATCTTGACGATTTTCTTATAGACAAGTGTTTAGTTACCAATGCGGAATATAAAGAGTTTGTAGATGAAAATCCTCAATGGACAAAACCAACAAAATGGTATCATTTGGAGAAAAATAGAAAATCTTATATACAGGAAAAATACCATGACGGGGATTATCTTAAACATTGGAATGAGAATACATACCCTGATAGTAAAGCAGAACATCCTGTGACATGGGTGAGTTGGTATGCAGCAATGGCGTATGCAGAATGGGTGGGGAAACGTCTCCCATCAGAGGCAGAATGGGAAAAAGCTGCACGCGGTTCGATGACTGGACAGAATTATCCTTGGGGTGAATCAATTGATTATACTAAGGCTAATTATAATAGCTATATTGGTGAAACAACTTCGGTCGGTGAGTATCCTGCTAACGGATATGGAATTCATGATATGATTGGTAATGTTTGGGAATGGTGCCTTGATGAGTATCAGGAAGATTATTATGCAAGCTCAAAACGGAAGAACCCAATTTGCGGTGCAAATACGGTAGAATCGATAAAATATAGTGATATGGATAATGGACATGCGCGTGTCATGCGCGGAGGTTCTTGGCTTGATGCGTCTCATTTTGTCCGTTCTGCATCTCGCTATAGGAATAAACCCACTCGAACACTTGCAAGAATTGGGTTTCGTTGTGTAAAGTTACCAACAGCATAATTTTGGTACTGGTCTTATTCCAAATTTCGATAAATCTACACATTAAATTGCTGGTATATGGATATGTCTAATCGTGATGATTTTATTGCTGTCGTAAATACACTCAAAACTCTCTCTCATACAATTACAGATGAACAGAATAGGAGTTTGTTACAACAAGCAGTCCACAACCATGGTCTCTCAGTAGAGACAGCGTTAGAGATAATCGAATCATTAGGGATAACTGTGGGGGAAAGGATTAACTACTTTGAGGTATTGGGATTTTCTATCGAAGAATTAACATCGCAAGATGAATCTTCTATTGCTAAGAATCTTGAAAATGCTCACATAAAACACTACACCGAATCATTACAGGCAGGTGGGTTACCCCGTCAGGATGGTAAAACCCAAGAACAGTGGCGTAAAATTTTAAATCAAGCTTATGATACATTGAAAGATCCAATTAAACGAGAGGATCATATTCAGAACTTACAGACTCAGACATCTCATGAAGAAAAACCATCGTCAATAGTGAATGAATTATCTAACCCCGCAGATACCTCTTTACAGGTGGCAGTTCCAGAAGAAATGGTCTTAATCCCGTCAGGGGAATTTCAAGAAATGGTCTTAATCCCGTCAGGGGAATTTCAGATGGGTAATAGTGATGAGAATGCAAATATACGGGAAACACCCGTACATATTGTCGAAACAGATGCCTTTTATATTGACAAATATCCAGTTACAAATGAACAATATAAGGCGTTTATAGATGCAAACCCATTATGGCGGAAACCATCTGATAGAATGTGGTTAGATCTTCAAAAATGGTATGATAAATATAAGGCGTTTATAGATGCAAACCCATTATGGCCTCCATTATGGCGGAAACCATCTGATAGAATGTGGTTAGATCTTCAAAATTGGTATGATAAAGGAAACGTCCGGTATAATTACATATATGATAAATATCATGATGGAGAGTATCTGAGACATTGGAAAAACAATGAGTTCCCTTCTGAAACAGCTGATCATCCTGTTACGAATGTAAGTTGGTATGCAGCAATGGCGTATGCACAATGGGTTGGCAAACGTCTGCCAACGGAAGCTGAGTGGGAAAAAGCTGCACGTGGAGGGCTAAATGGTCAGAAATATCCTTGGGGTGATTCTATAAATTCAAGCATGGCAAATTGTAGTGAGAATGCAGATAAAACCACATCTATAGGTAAGTATCCAGCAAACAATTTCGGTATTTTTGATATGGTTGGGAATATATGGGAATGGTGCCTTGATGAATATGTAATGGATTTTTATACTTCCTCTACATCTCTGAATCCTATCGCAGGTGTTGACTCAAAGAAGGACTTGGATAATTTAATTCGCAATTTTAGAGAGGTCGATAGTGATCATGTTTTACGAGGTGGCACATCCTTTATTTCATCTGAACCCATCCATACTTCGGCACGATGGGGTGGAATACCTATTCTTACTGAATTTACTGCCTCCTATCTGACTAAGTTTTTAGATACTTTTACAAGGACAATCGCTGCAAACATTGGCTTCAGATGTGTATGGGATACAAAGGTAAAAACGAATTCATGATTCTTGTGATAATCACATTTAGTAAACTTTGATTAAATAACCTAAAGAGAAATTGATTATGATTAACAAAAATAGTTATGTATTATGGTATGACAAACCTGCACACGAGTGGACGGATGCCCTCCCTGTTGGAAATGGTCGACTTGGTGCAATGGTTTTTGGTGGCGTTGAACAGGAACGAATTCAACTAAATGAGGAGAGTCTTTGGGAAGGTTGTTTTCAGGATACAAACAATCCTAAAGCGTTGGAAGCACTTCCAATTGTTCAACAACTGTTGTTTGAAGACAAAAATGATGAAGCCACAAAACTTGCTGGCGAAACAATGTTAGGAGTTCCTCATCGGATAAAATCCTATCAGTCTTTAGGGGACATTATTATTGATTTTGCCAATCATGGTGAAATTACAGAGTATCACAGACAACTTGATTTAGATACAGGTATAGCAAAGACAACCTATCAGGTCGGTAATAACAATATCAACAGAGAAGTCTTTGCAACTGCTGTTGATGATATCATCGTCATAAGAATTGAATCTGATTCAGCCGATGGTGTAAGTTTTGATGTTACGATGACCCGAGAACAGGATGCATCGGTTGCCAGTATATCTGACAACACATTAAGACTTGATGGTGAATGTAGTGATGGTGGTCTGCGTTTTTCTGCATATCTAAAGATGATTGTTGATGATGGATTAATAGAATCGGATAGTGACAGTTTCTCTATTCGTTTAGCAAATAGTGTAACAATACTACTGTCTGGAGCAACGAGTTATATCAATCAGAAAGATGCAACTGGAAATCCACATGAATTGTGTGAAGAATTTCTTACATCTGTAGAAAGTAAATCCTATGATGAATTACGTTCTGACCACATCAAGGAACATCAATCCCTTTTTCAACGGGTGGACATAAACCTTGGTTCAAGCGATGCGGATAATCTACCTACAGATAGACGTTTAGCAAAGGTGAAGGAGGGTGGATCTGACCCAGGACTGGTTTCCTTATATTTCCAGTTTGGCCGCTATCTGTTAATGGGAAGTTCAAGACCGGGATGTCTCCCAGCGAACCTTCAGGGAGTTTGGAACCATCATATGAAAGCTCCTTGGAACAGTGATTACCATACCAATATAAATCTACAGATGAATTACTGGGTTCCAGAAGTATGCAATCTCGCTGAGTGTCATAAACCACTTTTTGATTATATGGATACACTCGTTGAACCCGGTAGTGAAACAGCAAAACGGCATTATGGTGCAGGTGGTTGGGTAGTTCATCACTTATCTGATATCTGGGGATTTACAACTCCCGCAGATGGCATTTGGGGTATATCACCTGTGGGTGCAGCATGGTTAAGTGAACATGTTTGGGAACATTACCTATTTGGTGGTGATGAAGATTTTCTTCGAAAGCAAGGATATCCCTTAATGAAAGGGGCTGCACGTTTTATGCTTGATTTTCTAATTGAAGCACCAGAAGGAACACCTTTTGCCGGAAAACTCGTAACGAATCCTTCCCATTCACCTGAAAATAGTTTCCAAAAAGCAGATGGTACACGTTCCCTCTTCACATATGCAGCAACAATTGACCTTGAGATAATTCATGAACTATTTACGAATTGTATAGATTGTCTTGATGTTCTTGGTATTGATGCAGATTTCCGTGAGGAATTAGTTTCATCTCTGGAACGGTTGGCACCCTTACAGATTAGTGAGAAAACAGGGAGACTGCAGGAGTGGATATATGACTATGATGAACCGGAACCAGGACATAGACATATGTCGCATATGTATGGTCTGCATCCCAGCTGTCAAATCACACTACGTGGTACGCCTGAGTTGGCAGAAGCAGCAAGGAAATCTTTGGAATATCGATTACAACATGGTGGTGGACAAACTGGATGGAGTCGGGCATGGTTAGTGAATTTCTTAGCGCGACTTGAGGATGCAGAAGAAGCATATAATCATTTACATGCACTCCTTGCAAGGTGTACCTTGACCAATCTGTTTGATACCCACCCACCATTCCAGATTGATGGAAACTTTGGGGGCACAGCAGGAATTGCTGAGATGCTTATTCAAAGTCATGACGGAGAAATTAACCTACTTCCTGCCCTACCAAAAGCATGGGATACAGGTTATGTTGGCGGATTACGTGCTCGAGGTGGGTTTCAAGTGGATATTGAATGGGAAAATGGTTCTCTTACCAAATCGAGTATAACTTCTCTACTTGGTAGGGAATGTTCGGTTCGATCGACTATAACTGTTTCAGTGTCGTGTGAAGGTGAAGAAATTGAAACAACTGAATCTGATTCAGTGATAACATTCAGCACCGAAATTGGAAAAACCTATGTAATATCTACAACATAGTGTTAAAACAGATTCTGTTTAATACATTCTCCAGTCGTTTGTTTGTGTACTTTCTTATTTAGATTTTAGGACCTAAATAAGAATATGCAAAAATATTTGACATTACAACAATGTCCGATTTTCTATGTGTAGAAATACCGTTGATAACAGTAAATTCATTGTATATAAAATAAAATACACAAATAGAAGGATTCTTAAAATGAAAATCGTAATTTGGTATTGCTCTATTTTGATTTTAATCAACTGCCATATTTTCGCAGAGGACAGTTTAGTGAACCGAGACAGAATTTCCCTTACTCTTGAAGATACATCACAGATATCAGTCAACGCATTCATTGCTCCGATTGAAATAACTATAAACAATTTTCATATGGAGTGGGATGCATTAGCAAATCTACGGGTAAACGAACCGGAAAAACAGCATCAAACAAAGGTTTTTCAGGCTTTCCTACCAGACAAACCGGTATCAGTCGGTGAACTGTGGAAAATAAATGCAGAAGGAGTGCTCCCATTATTGCAACAACTCCTCCCAAAACCAAAGTATTCTATGCACATTGACGCCGGTGATTCCTATGGATTGTTGGCATGTCTACGTGCCTATAACGATAAATATGCTGACATCGTGTTTCGAATTCATGCAGAGTTTGAGTTAAAAGACGGTCGGTTCACGCCATCACAGTTTAAGGGGCATCTTATACTTGATCGCATGAAAAAAAAGGTCGTGTTTTTCAATATGTATGTCCCTGATGGGGTAATTAACTTTGATGTTGGATGGAAAAAATATAAAGATAGGAATTATAGTATAATAGATTCTGGTGTCTGTACACAAATGGAACTCTGTAGTGGGAGACAAGATATTTTGGAGAATATCCAATTCGATGAATCCATTACACAACAGGCAGCAGAGATGACTCTTGCACATCGTTTCTATAGTTTTTACCAAATTAATTGGGTCCCTCTTGATGATGCATTAAGGTTGGCACAAGAACAAGAAAAACCGATCCATGTTATCTCAATAGATGGTCCGTTGAATGACGAAGCCTGCTGAGGAAGTGGCAAAGCCTTGAGGGCAGTTGCCCTCTCTAATAAACGGAATATACAATTATTGAACGATAAGTTTATTAATACTTGGATATCAAATATAGAATTAGGACGCACATCAGTAATGCACACTTATATCACGAAAAGACATGAAAAGGGATTTCGTAAATTAGACAAAAGTGAACCTTTAATTCAAGCCGTCATCAAAGGTTGGAAAGAGCGTTCACCAGCAGACTCTTTAGTCATCTCAACAGATCTTGAAGTTATGGGGAGACAACCGGTCAATGAATTCCCATCATCAGACTGGGGACGGGATTACTTCGTGTTTTTACAGGAAGCATTAGCAGTGGAATACCCAGGGTTAGATGTTGAAGTGATAGATAACTTAGATCCTGCAATAGTGAAAGGGCAAAAAGTTAAACTGACTGCCGAGAAATCTGAACAACAGATCCTCAACGTTTTTCGAACGCCAAAAAGAGGGTATCAAGATTATACTGTCATTGAAATTGACACCTCTGCCTTTATTAACGGCGGTATACTTTCTATTGATATCTCGGTCGGGAGTGCTGAAGCAAGTGGTTCATTTGATCTGTTTGATAATCAGACAAAGATACCCATAGAAGGGGTTCCAAGAGACGCACTCGCTAACGCATGGGATATATCACCCGGTAATAGTAAAATCATCAGGTATAAATTCAAGAAAGGGCAAGTCTTTAAGCTCGGTGCTACGGGTAATTGGTTTAGTGATGAAGGAAGCATAAATGCATTTCTACTAACTATATCAATAGAACAAAGTAGATAGAGATCGGTAATGCTTTCATCAATGAAAAGGGAAGCACTAATTCTTTTATATCCAAATATTTTCATAGAGTCTGAATTATATAGTAAACATTGAAAATAATAACACAAAATCCCTGTAGGAGCGATCTCCGAATCGCGATTCAACTCAGTGATAGTCGGGAATCGGAGTTCCCTCCTACATCTCAAAATGTTCCATAAATTCAATAATTTACTATAAATTACACATAAGTATCTTACAATAATATCCCATATATTCAAACTAATAGTCGGTATATGGAGATTTGAGTATCGAAATCCTATCCTCTAAAAAGCAATAAACTCCATCAATTTTTCATTGATGGAGTTTATTGGTAAGTCCAAGAATTTTTTGTGGGTATTGTGATGATTACTATTTTGTCTTCAGATTCCCCCAAGTTGTTGTCAACTTGCCAACTGCTTCAACAGCAGTAATAGCAGAGATTCCATCTTCCATCACAGATTTTACTTCATCGTGGGTTAACCCACGTTTCCAAACTTGCATGTCATCCATGAGTCCAGCAAAAGGACGTTTATTGTCGATATTAAAACCAACACGTGCCCCTTGCCCCCAATCTCCTGCGATAGGATCTGGCAAACGTGCTTTTTCCTCGCCAACTTTTTCACCATTTATATATAGGTACGCCATAGCTTCTTCCCGACTGAATGTCCCAGCATAATGTGTCCATACTTTTGCAGTGTTTTTACCGGCGCGGATATCAAATAATGTTTTACCTGGATTATGTCCCCGATTGAGCCAACGAAAATTACCATCTCCTCTGGCTTCAGGGTGTACTAACCATGTACCATCTGTTGCACGTGCGTTGAAGAGTGCCATATCGGTAACCGCATCAACATTAATCCATGCGACAATACTCATACCTTGTGTGGGTATATGGTCTGGATCAACGTTTGGACCATCTATATCCAGATAACTCCCAGAGACAAAATGTCCAGCTTTACCAAATTTACCCGCATTCGCTTGCGTCACAGTTCCATTGATCGTACCGTCATAGCCATGACCTGATTGATCAATCACTTTATTTCCAGAAAATTCTTCAAAACCAAAGTAGAATACTAAATCTTCATCTAACACATTTGCGGATAAACTACTTATATGAGATGCAAACATCAAACATATAGCTACCATTATCAAACGTTTCATTTAGATTACTCCCTATTTTTGAATGATATCAACATTTTGATTGCTAAGTGTAGATAAGTATAACAGAGTTAAGCATGTAAGGCAAATCAAATTCATCAATAACATCGTTTAATAAATAATTTCAATCTTCAATAAGCATTTTTCTTATAGTTATACATTCACCCATACATGGTATTTTGGTTGAATTTAATTGAAGAAAACACTTCTACTCTCAATTCTTTTTACTTGATTAATCAAAAATAATTATGTAAATTATGAGAAGAAATATGGAGAATCCAGAATGAGAATATCACCTATAGATTGGGCAATAATTATCGGCTATATCTTCTTTGCATTAGGGCTTGGCATCTATTTCTCCAAAAGAGCCGGTAAGAATATAAGTGAATTCTTCATCTCTGGACGCAACCTCCCTTGGTGGCTTGCTGGCACATCTATGGTCGCAACTACCTTCGCTTCAGACACTCCACTTGCAGTAACCGAAATCGTTGTAAAAGATGGTATATCAGGTAATTGGTTATGGTGGAATGCAGTCCTGAGTGGAATGTTAGCAACATTCCTTTTTTCTCGATTATGGCGTCGTTCTGAAATCATCACAGATGTGGAATTTACAGAGTTACGTTATTCTGGACCATCAGCAAGTTTTCTACGTGGTTTCCGTGCCTTATATATCGGACTGCCAATTAACTGCATCACAATGGGGTGGGTTATCTTGGCAATGCAGAAGATAGTCGTGATTACCTTTGCCCTACCCGACACGACATATACCAAAATCCTCGTCGTATTAGGATGTCTTGTAATTGCAGGTGTCTATTGTGCCTTGTCAGGATTTTGGGGTGTTGTCATGACCGACCTTGTCCAATTTGGTATGGCAATGATTGGTTCATTCTCTCTCGCAATTATCGCCATAACAAAAATTGGTGGTATTGGTGCATTAAAAGATAAACTGGTTCAAAACTATGGTGTAGAACACAATATACTGGATTTCAATCCCGATTTCAGTACTGGGAAAATGGCAATAATTACCTTTGGTGTTTATCTTGGAATGCAATGGTGGGCATCAAACGGTGTGGATGGAAGTGGTTACATAGCACAGAGAATGTTTGCTGCGAAAAATGAACGACATACGCTCCTCGCAACACTTTGGTTTAACATTGCGCACTACACACTCCGTCCTTGGCCCTGGATCCTTGTGGCATTGGTAGCAATGGTGGTGTATCCGGGAATAGGTGATCCCAATCATATTGATCCATCATTGCAGGATCCTGCTGCAGGATATGTCATGCTAATGCTGGATTATTTACCTGTCGGTCTATTGGGGTTAATGCTTACAGCATTCTTAGCTGCCTTCATGTCTACAATTGATACACATCTGAATTGGGGAGCATCCTACCTTGTAAATGATTTTTATAAAAGGTTCATTGCACCAGAGGAATCTCCTGAACATTATGTTACCATCTCGCGTATTTCCGTAATTCTGATAATGGTTTTTGCTGGTATAACCAGTTTATTCATGGATTCAATTGCTGGTGCGTGGAAGTTTCTCATTGCCTTAAATGCTGGAATTGGACTTGTCCAAATATTAAGATGGTACTGGTGGCGAATAAATGCTTGGTCAGAAATATCTGCTATGGTCGCAGCATTAGTCGTTTCCATTTGTGTCTTTATTATTCCTGCAACCAAAGGTGAATTCGCACTTCAAATGCTGTTCATTGTTCCAATCTCAACAGTAGTCTGGTTAGTTGTCACATTTAACTCACAACCCGTTTCCACTAAGACATTGATTAGCTTTTACAAAAGAGTAAGACCATCAAGATTAGGCTGGAAACAGATTATCAAAATTATAAATAGTGAAGATAAAACCACAAGTATTGAACCTGTTTCAAGTGGAATTCCTCCAATGATAAATTGGATAATTGGTGTGGTTTTCATATATTCACTGTTATTTGGTATAGGTAAGTTTATCTTAGGATTTACTGATATAGGTGTTTTATATCTATTTATTGCAATTATCTCAGGATTTATCATGTATCTGAATTTACCTCGTAAAGAGAAAGACAACTCTTGAAAAGCATAGGAATCATTCCCGCACGATATGCATCATCTCGGTTTGAGGGTAAACCTTTAGCTGATATATTAGGTAAACCGATGATACAGCATGTATATGAAGGGGCATGCAAATCGAAGTTTCTTGACCAAGTGATTGTTGCTACCGATGATGAACGTATTTTTGAGGTAGTTCAGAATTTTAACGGAAAAATTGTAATGACATCTGAGTGTGCCACTGGAACTGAACGGGTTGCCGTCGTTGCTAAAGAGTTGGAATGTGATATCGTACTCAACATACAAGGTGATGAGCCATTACTTGAACCTGAACATATTGATATAATGCTTCAACCATTCTTAACAACACCATCTATTCAAGTCTGTACATTAAAAGAGAGAGTTTATTCAATTGAGGATTATCTGGACCCAAACGTAGTTAAAGTTGTTACAAATCTTAACGGAGATGCGTTGTATTTTTCAAGAAGTTCTCTGCCACATATTCCTGATAAAAATCAGAATGAGATCAATAAAAACATGCATATATATAGGCATATTGGTTTATACGCCTATCGGAGAGAACAACTTCTTGAATTCATTACATGGGAATCTACCCCTAATGAAAAAGCCGAAGGGTTAGAACAGTTACGATTTCTGGAACACGATGTAAATATACATGTCGTTGAAACGGATAAACACCTTATTGGAGTTGATGTTCCTACAGACTTAGATCGGGTAAGACATATCTTAGAAAAGAGAGGTATTGAAAGAAAATGACAAAATATATCTTTGTAACAGGTGGTGTGATCTCAGGTATTGGAAAGGGAATTACAACGGCTTCTCTCGGAAGATTACTGATAAATCGCGGTTTTAAAGTTAATGTGGTCAAAATTGATCCATATCTAAATGTTGATGCGGGGGTCATGAATCCTTTTCAACATGGAGAAGTTTTTGTTACACACGATGGGGCAGAAACGGATTTAGATGTCGGTAACTATGAGCGATTCTTAGGTGTTGACCTAAACCAACAATCAAATTTCACTACAGGTTCAGTATATAATGAAGTTATTCAAAAAGAACGAAGAGGGGATTACCTCGGTCAAACCGTCCAACTAATACCCCATATTACAGATGAAATCAAGAAACGAATTTATCAAATTGGTAAAGATAACCATGTTGATGTTGTAATTACTGAAATTGGTGGAACTATTGGTGATTTTGAAATGTTTCCTTTTGTTGAGGCAATAAGGCAAATTGCAATGGAAGTCAGCCGAGAAAATACGTTGTTCATTCACGTCTCTCTTATATATACATTACCCAATGGTGAAAGTAAGAGTAAACCTACACAACATAGCATTAGAAAACTTCAAGAATTAGGAATCCAACCCGACCTATTATTATGCCGAACCAACCAACATCTTGAAGATAGTATCAGACGAAAAATCTCGCTTCTATGTGGAATCGGTGAAGATTTTATCATTGAAGGTTTAGATACGAACTGTGTGGATGAAATACCTCTGAATTTTGAGGAACAGGGTATGGGACACCTTGTTGCGAAGAAATTGGGTCTTGAAAGACGCGCAACATTAGATTCTGAGTGGATCGCAATGGTCGAAAAATTAAAAAATCCTAAACACCACACTAACATCGCTATTGTTGGGAAGTATACGACTGGAAGTGATGCATATATCAGTGTTCAAGAAGCAATTAAACATGGTGGTATTGCAAACGAAGCTGCAGTAAACATTGAATGGATCGAAGCAGAAGGGGTAACAGAGCTAAGCAATCTAAACAAGTTGTTTGAAAATATAGATGGTATTTTAGTTCCAGGAGGGTTTGGTGATCGTGGCATTGAAGGCATGTTAACGACTGTCAAATACGCTCGTGAGAATCAGATTCCTTACTTTGGGTTATGTCTTGGGATGCAATGTCTTGTAATTGAATATGCTCGGAATGTGGCAAACTTAGAAAATGCTAATAGTACGGAAGTTGATGAAAATACCCAATATCCTGTTATTGATTTGATGTTAGACCAACGTTCAATAGCAGATTTGGGGGCAACGATGAGACTTGGACATTATCCTTGTGTACTTAAGGAAGATACAAAAAGTTACAATGCTTATCAACAACCAATTATTATAGAACGACATCGACACAGATATGAATTGAATAACGATTTCCGTACAGAATTGGAAAACGCGGGTCTCTGTTTTAGCGGTGTTTCACCAGATGAAAGTCTTGTCGAAATCGCTGAAGTGCCAGACCATCCATGGATGGTTGGATCGCAATTTCATCCCGAATTTCAGTCAAAACCTTTGGCGCCACACCCCTTATTCAAAGAATTCATTTCTGCAGTATTAACTCACCAGCAAGAGAGAAGAAATACAGGAGATGATCATGAATAATACTGCAACTGTATATACGGGTGCATGGTATGGTGATAATGAACTCTCACTCAACTTCCCAAATGGTTGGGAAGTTGAAATGCTTAATCAGAATGATGCACCGCCACTTTCTGATGCTGAAATTCAGAAAGCATTTGCTGAACCAATTGGAACAAAACGGATTTCTGAATTAGCCAAAGATAAAAAGAGTGCTGCTATCATCGTAGATGACCTTAGTCGACCAACGCCTGCATATAGGGTTATACCATTCTTACTAAAGGAGCTTTTTACCGCTGGGGTGCCAAAATCTGAGATTCGTTTCGTTGTCGGTGTAGGTGGACACCGTCCTATCTCAGAAGAAGAAATGGTAAAAAAAGTTGGAGCAGATATCTTTTCTGAGTTCGAAGTTACAAATCATGATTTTCTCAGTGGAGATTTAAGAGCTATAGGAAAACTTAATAACGGAACGCCTGTATATATTAATCGAACAGTAGCTGATTCAGATTTCAAAATTTGCTTGGGTGGAATATATCCTCACAGTTCAGTTGGATTTAGCGGTGGAGCGAAGTTAATTGTTCCCGGTACCGCTGGTTTTTCAACAATGTTCTATTTTCATAAATTCCCACCAGGTAGGGGACCAGCAAATATAGAAGGGGACAGTGACGAACCCGATCGACGAGATACCATTGAAATGGCTGCCGGACTCCTGGGACTAAATGCGATTGCGAATGTCGTTCTAAATAGTCGTCGTGAAATTGCCGGTCTTTTTGTTGGTGATTTTGTAAAAGCACATCGTAAAGGTGCACATTTTGCAATGAATACATATAAGACTGAAATAACTGAAACAACTCGAACGCAAAGCGATCTTGTGGTAATAAATTGCTATCCTTTAGATGCTGATGGTATACAACTTGATAAAGCACTTGCAGCTTTTTCGTATTTTGAAAATGCATATACAATAGCACTATATCCTGCTTCTGACGGATCATGTTTCCACGGATTATTCGATAAACTTGATTATCCACGTTATCTCAAGCAGAAATTAGAACACATACCCAGTGGACCTTCACCAGAACCAAAACTTGGCACGCGAAATCAACTACATGTTTGGTCGGAGAGTTTTGATAGAGATGATTTCTACAAGGAATACCCATCTTCCCTTCTTTTCCGAGACATAGATCAACTCATAAACCTATTCGCTGATGAACTTCCAGCTCAATCAAGAGTAGCTATATTACCTGTGGCAGGAATTCAGGTATTATCACCATAGTCCCCAGAGGTAATCGCTTTTATGAGTATTGTTCATATAACATAATTCCGAAAAACTCATTTTAGATGTTAAACCTGCATCCTTCCAATAGAAACCTATCGGTAGAAATCCAACCAATTTCAACATATACATCTTGATAGTTTATTACCTTCACCGAAGTCTTTTGTAATGACATATTCTGTAGTGAGGATCCATAACTAAAGTTAAAATTCAATATATAATTTACACCGAATCTTGACATAGGACTGATTATCTTATACAATGAAGATTATTATAGGAATCTGTGTTCACAACGTATACATTGGAGAACACCTATGAAAAACACTGCAACTGTCCATTCTCAAGCCTGGTATGGTGATGAAGAACTTACATTGACATTTCCAACAGATTGGGAAGTAGAAATGTTGGGACCAAAAGATGCCCCAGCGCTTTCTGATCAGCAAATTGAAAATGCTTTCTCAAGACCTATAGCATCTCGTGGAATAACTGAGCTGGCAAAAGGGAGAAAGAGTGCTGCCATTATTGTTGATGACCTGAGTAGACCTACTCCTGCTGCGAAGGTAATTCCACATATTCTTCATGAACTCACATTGGCAGGTATACCGAAATCCGAAATACGGTTTGTCATCGGCGGTGGATCACACCGTCCTTTGACACAAGAAGAAATGGGTAAGAAAGTAGGCACAGAAATTGTTTCCGAATATGAAGTTTCCTCACATAACTTCATGAGTGGAGATCTACAGGGTTATGGAGCCCTTGACAATGGAATGCCTATCTACATTAATAAAGTTGTCGCTGATTCAGATTTTAAAATGTGTTTGGGCGGAATTTATCCGCATGGTGCGGTTGGATTTGGTGGTGGTGCAAAGTTAATTGTTCCTGGAATCTCTGGATTCGATACGATGTTCTATTTTCACACTTTCTCTAATAGTCGGGGACACGCAGTCATTGAAAGAGAAGGATCAGATCTTGACCATCGAGATTATGCCGAGGCTACAGCAGCTGTGATTGGACTTGATATAATTGCCAATGTTGTCGTAAATAAAAAACGTGAAATATGTGGTTTATTTGTGGGAGACCATATAAAGGCACATCGCTCCGCCGCGAAGTTTGCATTAGAAACCTACGGCACAGAAATCCCAGAAAAATCAAGAAAAGATACTGACCTTGTAATTCTTAACTGTTATCCACTTGATAGTGATCCTATACAAACAGGAAAAGCCTTATGGGCAGCAGGCTATTTCGAAAAAGCATATCGCATGGCACTTAACCCTGCATGTGATGGAATATGCTATCATGGGTTATTCGATCAAATTGATTTTGCACGTTTCCAGCAGCAGAGAGAAGAAATTACGCCTCCAGCTCTCCCCGAACCCAAACTTGGAAATCAAACCCAACTTCATGTGTGGTCTGAAAACTTCCTTGTAGATGATTTCTACAAGAAACATCCAGACGCACTACTCTTCCGCGACTTAGAACAATTGATCAATCTCTTTGAAGAAGTTCTCCCTCCACAAGCGAAGGTTGCTGTTCTACCATCAGCCGGTATTCAAGTATTGGCAAACGGAACCAACTGACAACACAATGAATTTTTTAAGACGTTATATAATTCGCATTAATACCTTCCTTGGTAAAGTTGAAACAGGAATGCTATGTGCTATTGTAGCAATGATGATTGCTCTTGCAGTCCTTGAAATCATCCTCCGTTATGTCTTCAAAACAAGTTTGTTGTGGAAAACGGTGATGCTTGAAAACCTTACACTCTGGTTATGTTTTCTTGGCGCTGCCCTTGCATCCTGTGAAAAACGGCATATTAGCATAGATGCACTCAATAGAATACTTCCTAAACAACTACAACGATTTCGAGGTTTCATCATTGATGGATTGAGTCTAATTGTCATCGGCTTTTTAGTCTATTTCAGTTGTATATATTTTTTCGAAGAAATGAAAAGTGACGCAAAGTTGATTGGTCCTATCCCACTCTGGTATGCAAAAGCAATCCTCCCATCAGGATTTTTATTGATGGGGATACATTTGATATTACATCTATTCTTGGATATTACAGGTCCAGAGGATGATGATAATGTAATCGTAGGAGAATCGGATTAATGGGGTACATTATAGGAATAGGATTAGTTGCATTTGCTCTATTCGGTGGTGCTTTATTTATTCTCCTCGGCGGTGCATCTATCATCGGATATGCGATTGAAGGAGAACCCATATCTCAAATAATAATTGATATAAATAGGGTTACCAGAAATCCTACCATCCTGATTATACCACTATTTACCTTTGCAGGATATATAATCGCAGAAGGAAAAGCTCCTCAAAGATTAGTTACATTTGCACGGGCGAGTGTGGGATGGTTACCAGGCGGAATAGCAATTGTTGTTCTTGTCACCTGTGCATTCTTTACCACTTTTACAGGGGCATCTGGTGTAACCATAATTGCACTTGGAGGATTAGTTTATCCAATTCTACGAGAAACTTATAGTGATAGGTTTTCATTAGGTCTGATAACAGCATCGGGCAGCATTGGTCTTCTATTTCCCCCAAGTATTCCTTTGGTTCTATATGCAATAATCGCACAAGTTCCAATTACGGCAATGTTCGTAGCGGGAATGATTCCTGGCGTATTGATTCTTACTATCTTGGGTATATACTGTTGTGGATGGAGTATTTTCAAACGGACTGAAACCACCCCATTCAAATTCCGTGAATTCCTAAATTCATTATTGGATGCAAAGTGGGAACTCCTCTTACCATTCCTTATCCTCGGAGGAATAATTAAGATAAAACTCCCAATTCTAAAATACATTACTGGATTAGTTTCTCTGGATGAAGCTGCAGCTTTAACAGTGATTTATGTATGTATTATAGAAATCTGTGTCCATCGATCTATCTCTTTTAAAATATTACCAAAATTAGTGAAAGAAAGTATGATACTCGTTGGGGCAATACTGATTATTCTGGGTATAGCTTTAGGGTTATCGAACTACCTTATCACTCTTGAAGTGCCATTTACCGTACTTGATTGGATTCAATCCATTACTGATAATGAAATTATCACACTAATAGGTTTAAACATCTTCTTACTTCTTGTTGGCTGCCTAATGGATATATTCTCAGCTATAGTAATTGTAGTTCCCTTACTCATTCCAATGGCAGAATTATTAGGAATAGACAAAGTGCACCTCGGTATAATCGTTTTAACAAACCTTGAAATCGGATATTTAACGCCACCCATAGGTATGAATCTTTTTATTTCCAGTATGAAGTTTGACAGGTCAGTCATCTTACTCTATAGGTCAGTTCTTCTGTTTATAGGACTATTAATTATTGCCCTGATATGTGTAACTTATATACCAGAATTGAGTCTCTGGCTTCCACGTTTACTTGGTATCACATCAGAACCCTTATTATAATTCTATAAGGATGAATCTATTCCACAGCTAACTATTTATTTATTCTATTAAGTTGTCAGACAGAATACAAGCCGATTAAGCTCTAATCACTATCGGTTGTATACAAGTATAAATTCCCTACATCGTATAGACACTTATATAAATTTCTAACCATTTTACATGTAATTCTATATATGTTATAATTGTGATAATTTTAATTAGGAGACATATCATGAGTAAAGCTCGATTTTCACTAAGTATTCCTAAGACTTCTATATTCTTATTGATTTTATCATTTTGTATATGTTCATTATTTCTTGGCTGTACTGATTCAAAAACGAAAGATGGATTTAAGGTTGCAATGTTACTACCTTCTTCAATTACAGATGGAGGATGGAATCAGTTAGCCTATGAAGGACTACAAGCAATCGAAACAGAACTTGATGCCAAAATCGGTTATGTTGAAAGTCCTACTCCGTCTGAACAGGCAGAACACTTTCGACATTACGCTGCTGATGGATATGACCTAATTTTCGGACATGGATATGAATATCAAGGTCCTGCCATAAAAGTAGCACCAGACTTTCCCAACACTATTTTTATCACCTCATCTGGTGGTACAACAACAGATAATATAGCTCCTGTGAACTTCCGAATTGAACAACCTGCCTATCTAATGGGTATTATAGCTGGAATGATGGCAAAAGAAGGGAAAATTGGCACTATTGGTGGCGAGAATATCAACTCTATCAAGAGTACTTTTATGGCTTTTGAGGCTGGGGCTAAAAGTGTCAATCCGAATATAGATGTGCGAAATGTATATGTCGGGAACTGGCACGATGCTGGGAAAGGTAAAGAACTTTGTGTGCAGCTAATTAATGAAGGTGTTGACTTCTTATTTCCAAATGCTGATGCTGCTGGACTTGGGGCATATTATGCAGCTGAGGACGCACAGAAAGAAGGGAATAAAGTATATACCTTCGGTGTAAATAGGGATAAGAGTGAAATTTCACCTACAACTGTTTTGGCAAATGGTGTAATAACACCAAAAGCATTTGTTAAAGTCGCTAAATTGGTTAAAGATGCTAAAGAAAATCAAAACAAAGTGTTTAAGACTAAACTCTTTACCTTTAACATGATAACCGATGAAGCAATTTCATTTAATTATAACCCTGAAATGAAAGATCAGATACCCAAAGAAGTTATTGATGCAGTTGCTAAAGCAAAAGCACAAATACTATCTGGTAAGTTGGAAGTTCCTCAAATTGACTTTACAAACAAAGCAAACGAGGAATAAAAGAAATCAATACCTGTTTCCAATGTTATCGGCAATTGCACCATATTTACACAATCAATTAAGTCGATAATTCCATCCACAATGACATAATATAGGTTTTATGAGATGACTCTAAAAATGCAAATTGATGATGTAGAAATCACTTTTTCTGATGGTGAAACTGTACTTGAAGTAGCACAACGTCATCAAAAGAATATCCCCACATTATGTTATGACAATCGATTAGAACCGTTTGGTGGATGTCGTCTCTGTATCGTAGAATTAGTTGGGGCACGAAACCCTATTGCTTCTTGCACAACTAAAGCTACTGAAGGAATGGTTATTTACACTGCAACCGATACCATTGAAACATATCGGAAAACTCTCCTTGAAATGGTGGCGAGTGAAAATCGGGAAATTGACGTCCATCCATTGCGTGGATATGCTTCGAACGAATTCGAAAATCTCAGTGCACAGTATCAAGTTGATACATCTCATTTTTCTGGTACAAAGTCTGGCACTACTAAGTCTGATGATAACCCTTTTATTCTTAGAGATTATGAACTATGTATCTCCTGTTATCGATGTGTACGGGTCTGTGCTGAACAGGAAGGTGACCATGCCATAAATGTTATGAATCGAGGATTTCATACACAGATTATTACTGAATTCGATGGATTACTAAAGGATTCTGCCTGTACTTTCTGTGGTCAATGTATCCAAACTTGTCCAACGGGAGCTCTCGCAGATAAGAAGGCACTCCGATCTGTTGAACATGTAAATGACGCTGAAATCAATAAAACGCGTACTATTTGTGCCTATTGTGGGGTAGGTTGTTCTGTTGATATATTGACAAATAATGAGAAAATTATAGGTATTCATCCGGCAATGGATGGTCCAGCAAACGAAGGAGCACTCTGCGTAAAAGGTCAGTTCGCTTATGATTTCGTCCAACATCCTGACCGTCTAAAAACCCCACTTATTCGTGCTGAAGACGGAAACCTACACGAATGTTCTTGGGATGATGCCCTTGATATAGCTGCAGAAGGTTTCAGAAAAGTATATGAAGAATACGGTAAGTATAGTATATATGGAATTGCCTCAGGACGCGCACCCAGTGAAGCATCATATTCTATGCAGAAATTCATTCGAGCGGGATTCGGAACCAACTACATTGACAATTGCAGTCGTGCCTGACATGCCCCAACCGTTGCCGGTCTGGCAGCGACAATCGGACGCGGGGCGATGTCTAATCCGTTGGTTGATATGCAAAAACCTGATGTCATCTTCTGCATCGGCACCAACATGACAGAATGCCATCCTGTGGCTGCTACCGGACTTAAAAAGGCTATTGCGCGTGGTGCAAAGCTAATCGTAGCAGATCCAAGACGTATCGGATTAGCAGAATTATCACACCTATATCTACCGTTACGGGTGGGTTCAGATACTGCATTACTTCTCGGAATAGCACACGTCATCGCACGGGAAGGTCTGATTAATGAGGATTTTATCCAAAATAGAACAACTGGTTTCGATGATTTCTTTGAACACATCAGCCAATGGACACCTGAATGGGCAGAATCTATCACTGGTGTACCGGCAAAAGACATTGAAACTGCAGCAATGTGGTATGGGGCAGCTGTTAAAGGTGCGATATATTATACGCTTGGTATTACTGAGCATATCTGTGGTGTAGAAAATGTTCAAAGTTTATGCAACCTTGCATTGATGACCGGACATGTAGGACGTGAAGGTACGGGTATCAACCCTATGCGAGGTCAAAACAATATTCAAGGGGCAGGTGATTCAGGGGCATTACCTAATAACTATCCCGGTTTTCAATCCGTCACCGATATTAAACATCAGGAGAAATTCAAGGAAGCCTATGGAAAAGAAATCGACAACGAAAAAGGAATTACAAAAGTCACAGCATTAGATCTATGTGGGGATAGTATCCATGCCATGCTTATTGATGGTGAGAATACGCTTATTTCTGATCCAGACCGTGAACATTGTGAACATGCCCTCCGTTCCTTAAATCATCTCGTTGTCATTGATATTTTCTTAACCGAAACAGCTGAACTTGCTGATGTTGTATTACCTGCATCCGCTTGGGGCGAAACAGATGGAGTTTGCACTAACACTGAACGACGTGTACAACGCATGCGAGCAGCTGTTCCACCACCTGGAGAAGCAAAACCAGATTGGTGGATAATTTCTCAGATTGCTCAACGGCTTGGATTCAAGGGGTTTGACTATATTGCACCAAAAGAAATCTTCAATGAACTATGTGATCTATCACCGATTTATGCAGGATTGGATTGGGATAGAATTGATAATGGAGAATATCAGTGGCCAGTGCCACATACAGATCACCCAGGTACACCCAGATTACACGAAGACGCATTTATCAATGGGAAAGGTATATTTTCTAATGTTCATTATAGAGATCCCGCTGAAACGATAAGTGATGAATTCCCTGTATGGCTAACTACCGGTAGAAGGTTAGAATCATATCATACACGAACCCAAACAGGAAGAGCACAAGGGATTGACTATCTATTACCTGAAGAATCTCTGGAAGTGAATCCAAATGACCTAAAAAAGTGGAAATTGGTGGATGGTGAATGGTGTAGAATGAGGAGTGCAAGAGGTGCTATTGAGATTAAAGTTAAAGCTACTGACCGATCCCCACGCGGTACCGTTTTTGCAAGTTTCAGCTTCTCAGATGTGCCTGTCAATGTATTAACAGGATCAGGTTACGATCCGATTACACATACCGCAGAACTAAAGGTATGCCCCGTAAAAATTGAACCATTATAAGGAGAATATCTATGAAATGGAAATCAAGTTGGTTAGAAAAGAGTGACGATGTTGAAGCACTAAAGACACAATTAGAAGAAGAAGGTTTCGATCCCTACCAGTGGTCTGGTCGACCAGGAGGTGCATACCTTGATTATATACATACACAGGATGAAGTCGTATGTGTATTATCTGGTACTGCTGAGGCAAAAGTCGAAGATTCTACCGACACTGTTAAACGTGGTGATAGAATTGATGTCCCTGCTAATACATACCATTCTCTAACTGTCACAAGCACTGAACCACTCGTAGTGCTAACAGGTATGCGAAAAGGGAAATAGTTGTTAGGGTACATTGAAATTTATATTGACTTCACTTAACTCCTTCCTCTCTCTGAATAATATTAAAATACGATAAATCTAAAATCATTCAGAGAAAATACATTCTCTTATTCTTAAACTATTTACTTCTAAACTGAAAGGACTCTTATGAATATTACTATAGAAATTGGAGATTTTCGTCAAATACAAACTGATGCAGTGATAATCCCTATCCTTGAAGATGATCTTCACAATGATCTACTCTTAGCTGCTGATTCCGCATTAGAGGGACGGATACAATCGCTATTAAATCTTGGTGACTTTAAAGGAAAGCTTAAGTCGACTGCTGTAATATATACAAATGGATCAATTAATGCTCCGCGGATTATCCTAATAGGTCTTGGAAAGTTTTCAGAACTTGATACTGAAAAGGTAAGACAAGTTGCAGGACATACTGCCAAATATGCACGTGACCTTGGAATAGAGTCGCTTGCTGTACCCATTCCTCCTGAAGCACAAGATGACTGGATACAAGGGGCAGTGGAAGCAAGTCTATTATCCTTATATGAATTTAAACAACACCAAACTGAAGATGATAATGATGAAAATGAAAATAAAAAACTGAATTCACTCACGCTTCTTGTTAGTAGTGATATAGAAAAAGCATCACTGGACCGCGCTGTTAACCGTGGGAATACTATAGCAGATGGAACTACCCTTGCAAGAGATCTTAGCAATCAACCCAGTAATCATCTCACGCCAACACAACTTGCTGAAAAAGCAAAAGAGGTGGCAGCATCTACTGGACTGAAATGTACTATCTTTGACAAAGCAACCCTTGAAGAAAAAGGATTCAGAACGCTTTTAGCTGTTTCACAAGGTAGTGCGGAAGAGCCAAGGTTCATTATATTAGAACATACACCAGTAGACGATGAAAAGGATACCGTTGTTCTCGTTGGAAAAGGCATTACCTTTGATACTGGTGGTATTTCTCTCAAATCCGGTAGTGGGATGCATGAAATGAAACACGATATGTCCGGTGCCGCAGCTGTCTTAGGCGCAATGCAAGTGATAGGACACCTGAAACCAAATCTACACGTTATTGGTCTTATCGCTGCCTCAGAAAATATGCCCGGTTCAACAGCTATTAAACCTGGAGATGTTGTAACCTCTTATGGTGGAAAAACAATTGAAATCCTCAATACTGATGCAGAGGGACGATTAATATTAGCTGATGCTCTGGGTTGGACAGCACAGTATGAACCACAAGGTGTTGTTGATTTAGCAACACTCACTGGTGCAGTAATTACTTGTCTGGGGCACATTGCTGCTGGCGCATTAGGCACTGATGATGCGCTTATAGAGAAGGTGAAAAAAGCAGGTGAAAAAACACATGAGCGGGTTTGGGAATTACCGTTATGGGATGACTATGATGAAGGTGTAAAGAGTACTGTCGCAGATGTTAAGAACATCGGTGATGGCACATCTGGAACAATTGCAGGGGCAGCTTTCTTGAAAAAGTTTGCAGAAGGTTATCCGTGGGTTCACCTTGATATTGCTGGCACAGCATGGGGCATGAAGGGTTCTACATATATTCCTGAATCAGCATCTGGATACGGGGTACGCTTGTTAGTCCAATTAGTTGAAGATTGGTAAATCCATATAAATTACAATTAAAAAGGGATAGACTTAGCATCTATCCCTTTTTCGTATTATGTATAGAAGAATTAACCTTCGGAACGAAGTTGAATTAGTTTATTAACAGCATGAATATATGCCTTGGCACTGGCTTCTATAATATCTGTACTCGCACCATTCCCTGTAATAACATGTCCATTATCCTGCACCTTCAATGTAACCTCCCCAATGGCATCCTCACCTTCCGTCACAGATCGTATCTGATAATCAATTAAATTCAGTTTTATTTTTACTATCTGACTAATTGCCTTAAAAGCTGCATCAACAGGTCCATCCCCCGTAGAGGCATTCTCAACCATACCTTCGTCAGTACGGATTCCAATAGTAGTCGTCGATGCTATCTTTGTTCCACTGACCACTTGTATATATTCCAATTCAAAGGTTGCAGGTACGGATCGTATTTCATCACTCATAATTGCTTCAAGGTCAGCATCGTGGATGGCTTTTTTCTTGTCTGCAACCTTAAGAAACCGTTCGTAAACTTTTTCTAACTGATCAGGATCAATTTCATACCCAAGTTCACTTAAACGGTGTTTTAGTGCATTGCGTCCAGATCTCGGACTGAGTATTATCTGACTCTCTTTCCATCCGATCTCTTTCGGATCTATAATCTCAAATGTTACACGTGATTTGATGATTCCATCTTGGTGAATTCCTGAACTGTGAGCAAATGCATTTTCACCTACTATAGCTTTATTCGGTTGAACTGGAATACCCATTGTCTTACTCACACGCCTACTTATCGGAACTATCTCTGTAGCATTTATGTCCGTATAGTATCCTTCATAGTAATCCCTACGTGTACGGATTGCCATGACGACTTCCTCTAATGAAGTATTCCCTGCGCGTTCTCCCAGTCCATTAATAGTACACTCAATCTGACGGGCACCATGTTCAACGGCAATTAGACTGTTCGCAACTGCTAATCCTAAGTCATTATGACAATGAACACTGATTATTGCATCATCAATATTCGGTACATTTTCTTTTATCCCAGCAATAAGATTCCCAAATTCTGCTGGAACCGTCCATCCAACTGTTTCTGGAATATTTACAACACACGCACCAGCTGCGATCACGGCTTCCACAACTTCATATAGGTAAGATAATTCTGTCCTACCTGCATCCATAGGCGAAAACTCAACCGTCGCATCGGCATGTCCAGTACACAAACTCTTAGCATAAGCAACAGCTTCAACCGCCATCTCTAATGTCCTATCGGGTGTTGTCCGTGTGATCCGTTCCATATGGATCGTAGATGTGCCTACAAATGTATGGATTCTGGCACGTGGAGCATCCTGAATTGCATTCCAGGCAGCAGTAATATCTTTCTCTACAACACGTGATAAAGCACAGATCTCAGGACCTTCTACCTCGTTGGCTATCCGTTGCACAGCATCAAAATCCCCAGGTGAAGAGATAGGAAACCCAGCTTCTATAATATCAACTTTTAACTTAGCAAGATGCTTGGCAATCTCTAACTTTTCTTCAATCCCAAGTGCTGCACCCGGTGTCTGTTCTGCATCACGGAGTGTCGTATCAAAAATATATACCTTTTCCTGATTCGTTCTAAAATCGTCCACGGAATTACCCTCCAAGGTCTAATTAAACCGCTAACAATGGATAATGTAAATTCTAAGTATACGCTATATTTCACGACCAACTGCAATCGCAATCGGTTTTAATTCATTCATAAGTGTTTCAAATTGATCCGGGAATAGAGACTGAGCACCGTCACCTGTCATGGAATTGTCTGGATCATGATGAACTTCAAGCAATAACCCATCTGCACCTGCTGCCACAGAGGCTTTTGTCATATCACATACCAGACTACGAATACCTGTTCCATGGCTTGGATCAACGACAATCGGAAGATGACTTAATTCATGTATAACTGGTACGGCATTAAGATCCAACGTATTCCGTGTATGTGTTTCAAAAGTACGGATACCTCTTTCACAAAGAATCACATCTGGATTCCCTTCGGAAAGGATATATTCCGCTGCAAGGAGCCATTCTTCAATCGTTGATGACATCCCTCTTTTTAATATAACAGGTTTACGCGCTCGTCCCACCTCTCTTAACAGATAGAAATTGGTCATATTACGTGTACCAAGTTGAAAAACATCTGTAGATTCACCAACAATTTCTACCTCATGAGGGGTCATCACTTCTGTGACTATACCTAAACCTGTCTCCTCTTTGGCAGCTACAAGCATTTTTAATGCTTCTTTTCCAAAACCTTGGAAACTATAGGGACCCGTTCGAGGTTTAAATGCACCACCTCTAATGAATTCTGCACCCGCATGTTTTACCTGTTTAGCAATGGTCACTATCTGTTCTGTACTTTCAACCGCACAGGGACCAGCCATGACTGATAACTTTTTGCCACCAATCTTAGTTCCGTTTACACCGATTACTGTGGCTTCATCACGGAACTGACGACTGGCTAATTTATAAGGTGCAGTTATAGGCATTGTCCTTTCTACACCAGACATCGACTCCATTGGAATATCACCAAGCAAGGTCTTATCTCCTATTACACCGATTACGGTGCGTTGTTCCCCTGTTGAAACTTGCGCTTTCAACCCAACACTTTCAATCCTATTCACTATAGCATCAATCTGGTCAGGTGTTGCATCCGATTTGGTAACAATTACCATGGTTTTCAATTCCCTCCGCCAAACTCGTTTTGTAATTTCAATTACTTCATTGATTTAAATAAAATAACCCAACATCGACTCTTTAGCGACGCTGGGTGGTGACAATTGATTCACTTATTCTATATTATTTTAGGCTAACAGACAATCACCACCTAACGTCACTGTATAAGAAGGGATATAACCATAAGGCAATTAATGTCCCAAAGTGAATAAGAAAATTGGAACCTGTCCAACTTAATTCTACAATAAAGGTGGTATGAGGTTGATGTTTCTTCATTAGATAAACCTATATAATTTAGGTGTTAGCCTGTGATCATATTTTAATTATAACGAAATTCGCAATAAATAGTTTAATGAAAGTTCTATTAAAAAATATTATAACACACTCTATATTATTCTGTCAAGTAGTGGTTGAGAAATTTCCTGCAGAATTGGAAGGGCAAAAATGTGGAAGTGTGGGTGACGGATTCCATCCTTACGAGCCTTCCATCCAAATATTCGCTCTCTTTGTAACCCTGTAATTTTATAGGGTATGTAGTTCTATTCAGATAATACAATACGATGATACCTTTTCTTACCAGCACGAAGAAGTAAAGTATCATCATCCAAAAATGTTGAATCAATAACAACATCTATTGCTTTATACTGCTTTTCATTAATATAGCCTCCCCCTTGCTGAATTAGGCGACGGGCTTCACTACGAGAGGTGGCTAATCCAACTTCATGAAATAGTTCTATTATAGGTATACCTTCACTGAATCTTTCTGTATCAATTGTTGAGGTCGGCATTGCCTCAAGATCAACTCTACCACCACCAAAAGCAGCCTTAGATGCTTTTTGTGATTTGTCCGCCTCAATTGAACCATGTGCAAGTTTGGTTGCTTCGTATGCCAGAATCGTTTTTGCTTCCCGAATTTCATCATGTTCTAAACTACCAAGTCGATTGACTTCATCAATGGGTAAAAATGTAAAATATGCTAAGAATCTCTTCACGTCCCTATCATCAACATTTATCCAGTATTGATAGAATTCGTATGGAGATGTTTTTTCTGCATCAAGCCAAACTGCACCATCCGCAGTCTTACCCATCTTCGCTCCAGTCGCTGTTGTTAATAGAGGAAAGGTCAATCCATGAACTCTATCTCCTTCTATCCGTCTCACAAGATCAGTTCCTGCAAGGATGTTCCCCCATTGATCATCACCACCAAGTTGTAGAAGACAATTGTATTCACGATATAAATATAGATAGTCGTATGCTTGAAGCAATTGATAGTTGAATTCAAGGAATGATAGACCTAATTCCCGTTCAAGTCTTTGACGATATCCTTCAGCCTTAATCATCTCATTAACCCGAAAATGTTTACCAATATCTCTAAGAAAATCGATGTAATTGAGGGAGACTAACCAATCTGCGTTATTTAAAAACTTACCATCAGCATTATCTAATGTAAGGTAACGCTGCAATTGTGTTAATATCTTATTTCCGTTGCTCTCAATTTCCTCCGCGGATATCATGGGTCGCATTTCCGTTTTATCAGTTGGGTCGCCTATCATGGTTGTTCCACCACCTATTATCGCAATAGGTTTATGTCCCGCACGTTGCAAATGTGCCATTGCCATTATAGGTACAAGACTCCCCACATGAAGACTGTCTGCTGTTGGATCAAAACCGACATAAAATGTTATCTGATTCTCCGATAAGACGCGAGAAACTAATTCAGTATGTGTACACTGTTGAACGAATCCTCGTTCCTGTAAGGATTCAAAGACATTCGACATCTATCATATCCCCTCTAAGTTATTCCTATATTAATAGTATCATAGCAATTTTGGATTGTCAAATATTGTATAAGTCAAGACTAAAGAAATACCTCTGAAGATTAATTTTTTAACTCTGTATTCCTAATTCCCACAAACCGGTAGGGACAGTTTGATGAAGATTATAGTAAACATTGAAAAAATAACACAAAATCCCTGTAGGAGCGATCTCCGAATCGCGATTTAACTCAGTGATAGTCGGGAATCGGCCAGATTCATGTTAACTGTCCTCCTACATCTCAAAATGTTCCATTAATTCAAAAGTTTACTATAAATATTTCGGTAATCCATCCTATAAAAATTATCCCAGTAACCCAGTTTCCCCATCCGAATATTACCAAATTAAAATTAATCTTCATTTAGTTTGTTATGTTACTCCTTATCCTCACCAACACTCCTATCAGTGTATTATGTGTAATCAAACGAATTCCTGGGGAACGCCTAACGGCGTTCATACCGTTGATTCCGCGAATTCACTTTTGATTTAAGGTTCAGATAACACAAAACAAACCTATATATTATGCCCGTTACTGTGCAGAATCCTAACCAATGCACCTATATGTGCAAATATAATGCTTTAATACATCCATGCTATACGGTTTTTGATGTTAGAAATTGGCATATTAATTGCTCATTATGTAAAGTATGATCTATCTAAGGAAATATACAAATCAGTTTGTGAATCATCCACTAATCAGTAAACTCATCGAAATGAATCTAATATATCTATAGACTGAAACCATTAAAGCATTCCCTGGAATTTGTAAGCGAACCCTACCTACTAATAGTTACCAGTTTGCTTTTCACGTTATATTGATTGAATATCCGAAACATAGTACTCACTTTAATAAAACATACACATACTACGATTCTCATTGGAGGAATAACAATGACGCGCGGAATTTTTACTCTGTTTAGTTTGATACTATTTCTATTCGCAATTTCACTTGGCTATACCCAAAATGAATGGGTTAAAGTAAGTGAATCTCAATGGAATGCATCCTTTTCTGATGTGTTCTTCATTGATAATCAGAACGGATGGATAGTTGGTAGCAATTCCACCATACTCAACACAACGGATGGTGGCAAAACTTGGAAAAATCAACCAAACCAACCATTACCTTTTAAAGTCGAATTAAAGAAAATACGTTTTATCAATCCTAAAATCGGATGGGTTGTTGGTGAAAATGGTACGGTTTTAAAAACAACGGATGGTGGTGTATTATGGAATAAATTACCAACAGATACCAATGTCGCATTATTAGGTGTATCTTTTGCTGACGAAAAGCATGGATGGGCATGCGGTGATGGTGGCTTCATCATGCATACAAATAATGGGGGCGTAAGTTGGACACAGCAGGAAATCGAAACCAATAATACCATTGAAGGTATACATTTCACATCTCCAGAGACCGGCTGGGCAACTGGTGGAGGTGGTACTTTACTCCATACAATTGATGGTGGAAAAACATGGATCTTCCAGACAAGTGCTACTGTCAATACCCTGGATGCCATTTCAATGCTGGATGGAAATACTGGATGGGCAGTTGGTGCTGGCGGAGCAATTGTTTCTACAAATGATGGTATGAATTGGACTGTTCAACAAAGCAATGTACCAAGATCAAACGGTATGCCAGAACCCATTTGGGATGTTCACTTTGCCGATATGTCAACAGGAATCGCTGCTGCGGAATTTGGTGTGATACTACTTACGCAGGATGGTGGTACTACATGGAAACCATTCCCTGAAAGACTTGTAGCAGCACGTTTACAAGGTGTTCATATGATTAGTCCTACGGAGTGCTGGATTGTCGGTGACAAAGCTACTATCCTCCATTCAATTGATGGGGGTGATACATGGGATGTTATTTCAAATGCAAACGATTTAAGAGCAGCTCACTTTTACAATGATGATCTTGGATGGGCAGTCGGTTTAGCCGGCAGTGTTCTCCATACAAACGATGGTGGAAATACATGGATACCTCAAAATAGTGGAGATGTTTTTGAACTCTTTGGTGTAGGTTTTGTTACCGAAAAGAAGGGTTATATTGTCGGAAGTAATGCAGCCTTACTTGAAACTTTAGATGGTGGAAATACTTGGCATAGTGTAAGTGATCCAGGTGACGAAGGACACGGGACTGCAGAAAGAATCAAGTTCAGTGATACATTTAGTTTCAAGAGTGCTGTCGGTTCATACGGATTGAGCTTCGGGTCAAATCAACATGGATGGGCAGTCGGTGAAACTGGAAAGGTCATGAAAACTGAAGATGGAGGTGAAACTTGGATCGGTGTTGATTTCGATCCCGGCTTTACAGGGGCAGGTTTCAATAATTTATTCGGGATTCATTTCCTTAATGAGAATGTTGGTTGGTTAGTTGGATATGCTGGAACCATAGCTATGACCACAGATGCCGGACAAAACTGGGCAATATCATTTGGAGCTTCCGAATTACAAGATGTCTATGGAATTGACCCTTCTACCGCATGGGTTGTTGGGAGTGAAGGTACAATAATAGTAACCACTGATGGTGGAAAAACCTGGATTGATCAGACTGTTCCAACAAATGAAAATTTAAATGCTATTCTTTTTATTGACAAAAAAATAGGTTGGGCAGTTGGTGATAAAGGTGTCATCGTCCATACAACTGATGGTGGTGAAACTTGGTTGGATTATCCATCACCAACAAGAAACCATTTGAGAGATATTGTGAAGACTCCCGATGGTACATTGTGGATCGTAGGAGATTCTACGACAATACTTCAACATTAGACATCTGTAACTTAAGAAAACCAATTTCTACATTCACATTCATACCTACAAGTCTATGATAATATTGTTAGTAAGTCTGTTGTAACAATACCTTCGCCAATAATAGACATTCTGTTAGATTGTGTGTTTTGTAGCACATTCTGTTAGATTGTGCGTTTTGTAGCACATTCTGTTAGATTGTACCAATTGTCAAAACAGGATCTATGGTAATTAAAAATACTTCAACGTAAACCTGAAGTTATTCTTATTCATAGAATCATACAATATCACAGAGCAATAGTAGAACAACACTATGTACTCATTCAACTGAAGCATTCAAAAATGAGGAAGGTATTGTTGTAAATGATTATGAAACAGAAACAAGCCAACAGCCAATCACAGCTGCTGTGAAATTTGCACATAAAGACAATCCATAAAACACTATAACGGCAGGAACACATCCCTGTCGTTATAGTTATCTAACGAGTTGTGCTAAATGACTAATTGTTAGGTACTGATTCACATTGGCAAATAGAATTCGACATATCTGTTTTCTCTTAACAATCTTTAGTCCCGTATGAAAATTAAGTTATTAATTCAGTAATTTATCAACGATCGATAAATCACACTACTACGAACCAGTTAGTTTGTAGTAGGGAATTCATTGCCCGTCAATTACCCAAAGTATTATTTAATCTTCATTATCCAGCGTTGATACATTTCTACAAGAAGTAGAAACATCGAAAGAATAAATAACACCAGATTTCCCATACTGGGGTGGTTTTCAATCACGTCGAATCCATCCCAAACCATCTTCTACCTGAAATCCGCGTATTCCGACCAATACCCGGTGAATTCTAAATAGCATTCATACCAACCGAATTCCACACGCCGATTCGGTGTTGATTCCTTAATTCCTTCTTTTAGGAGCAAACATCAACTATAAAATGCCTCTGATTTCTTCTCCCCTTCTCATAATCCTGGTTTACCCCCAGTTTTTATCAATGACATTTCGGATCTTGTGCAAAAGTGTTTATTATGATAAATTGTGTTTCTATTATATTCTTTAGAATAGTTCTTGTAGATTTATCATTGAAATACACTCTACCTCATAAAGTTCCTATGTGTTCGCTTATCTCACAAATGACACAAGTATTCAAACC
>PYJD01000017.1 GCA_003635315.1 Candidatus Poribacteria bacterium | reverse complement strand
GGTTCGCACGCACAAAACACCTTATGAAACCTTTTATGGAATGTGGCATTGAGTTTGTAATACGGGTTTGTAAAAACAGTTGTTTCTACGACAATGGACAACGCATCAAGCTGGAAACGCTCCAACAAACCGGAACTTATCCGAATATACTTTATCACAGTACAGAGAAACTCAGGTTGAACCTTTATGTTTTCAAAGATCCACAACATAAAGAACCGCTTTACCTTGTTTCAAACTGTTTGGTGAATGCCCAACTCTATCTGACCTATAAAAGACGGATGCAGATAGAAGAGAGTTTCCGAGATGTAAAAACGCTTTTTGGATTTCGACATTTGCGTCTAAAACGCAAAGAACAAGCACGCATTGCACTGTTATGGTTTATCGGATGTGTAAGTTATGGTATCTGTTTCCTCCATTTTGAGAAAGCTGCGGATAAATGGGCAAAAAGCTATAATACAAGTAAAACAAAATCGTATTCTATTATCTATGTGATAAAACGGGTGCTTGAAAATACTTGGGAACCCGGTATCTTTCTTGATCCGTTTTTTCAGATTTGTGATGGTATCTAATCAAATACATATTAGTTGAGTTATTCATTTCCTCTCATAACACAACAAAAATCTCATTTAATATTCATAGGCAAAAACTGGGGGTAAATCAGAAAAATAAGGGATTAATTTGTTCTTGGTCTATCCGCCGATTCTTGACATATTCCGTTCAGGTTTAACAAAGTCCGCAGCATTAATCTTATGTCCTGCCTCTTTTTTCGCCACCGCATCAATAATTAAGTTTTCAATCACTACATCGTCTGCACCTTGACGTAATGGCGTAAGTAAGTCGATCTCTGTTATTGAAAAGAGACATGTTCGGAATTTCCCATCTGCAGTGAGACGAATTCGGTTACAGTTATCACAAAAAGGTTCGCTAACAGAAGGTATGACACCTACTTCATTTCCGTTATCAGCGAAGCGATAACGTTGCGCCGTATCACTTATAGCATCGCCATTTAGGTGCATCTGTTCAAGTGGGTAAACATTGTTTATTCTATCAATAATCTCTTTACCGGGAATGAACATGTTTCGTCCCCAAATATCATCGGCGTCCAACGGCATGAATTCAATGAAACGTAGTTGGTAATTGTTTTCCCGGGCGAAAGTGGCTAAATCTACTATTTCATCATCTGTGAATCCACGCATTGCTACAGCATTGACTTTAATTGGGTTGAACCCACATTCGTGTGCTGTTTTCAACCCTTTCAACACTCGTGACAGTACTTTTCGCCGAGTCATCTGCTCAAATTTTTCTTCATTGAGCGTATCCAAACTGACATTAATTCGGCGTAGTCCTGCCTCGTATAATGCTTCTGCTTGGGTAATAAGTCCGATACCATTAGTAGTTAAACTAATGTCATTTAACTCGTCAAACTGTCCCAGTTGTTTTATTAAATGTGGAACACCTGGACGAACGAGTGGTTCACCGCCAGTGATTCGAAGTTTGTTGACTCCTAACCCGATAAATATGCGTGTGAAATGAATAATCTCGTCATAGGTCATCAACGATGTATCTGGTATGAAAACCATGTCTTCTGGCATACAGTAGATACAACGGAGATTACATACGTCAGTGACAGAGATTCTGAGGTTGGTATGGACACGACCAAAACCGTCAAGTAGTTGTTTCATCGTTCAATCAAGGCATGTGAAATTTCTTTAAGTATAGCATACTCTTAGCCTGTTTGCAAGTCTTTTCTAAAGTAAACACTATAAAAAAGATTTGAGTATATTTTTATATTTTATATGCAACGAAATTTGGGATATAAAGTGCTTTTAGTAGGAGGGAATGTGTACTTTTAAAGTTGATGTGACCAGTGATGAAATGGTATAGATGCAATTGATTGGAGTGAAGGTTGTGTGGACGTATTACACGTCCACACAGGTAGTATTATTGATAGTGTTTCTAATTATTCTTCTTGTAGATTCTTGATGTTGTTAATTTTTATCTCTGCATATTCATTAAATCTTTCACCAATATATCTCTCATATTGTTCCCATTTATCAAAAAAGTCATTCAATTGTTGTATACCTTTTTCAATAGAGGGTATCAGATCTGGTGATATCACTTCAAAGTCAGGACGCATATAATCAGGCAATTGAACATGATTTGCAAAATCACTTTACAAATGTATCATTGATTGCTTGTTGTGTTAGAAGTGGATTGCCATAAACCACTGCCTTTTTCTACATTATAGATCTTTTTATTTCTTTTATACCATCCAATTACATTATCAATTTTACCATACAAACGAGTCTTGTGTTTTTCATTTCCTACTAACTCAAAATAGTATGGTGATAAATTTGGATATTTCTCTAAAACAGCATCTCTTAGATCATCACGGTGTTGAGGTTTACCAGTATTAAACATTGGTTCAAAAAGGGCACGCAGATCATCATTTGTTAATTCCGTATTTTCTTTTTTCATAAATTTCTCCTATGTTAGAGCATAAAATGATAGAACTGGATGAATATACTTTTAGTCTTATGGGACAATATAATCTTTATTTCTAAAATAGACTATGAGTTCTTGTGAAATGTCTGCTGTAAATTTCGTCTACTCTGGGTCCAAATATATCTACCATTTTTTCCAAAGCTTTACAAAGCGGAGGAAAAAGTAATTCTTGATTATTACCGTTATCTATACCTATCAACACGAAAATTCTATGGATATTGGTAGTATGAGCGGCAGGTCTCCACTCTAAAGTTCTATGTCGTTCATAACCTTCAATAAATTCATCGTTGATTTTGGTTTTTTCACGTTCTAATTCCTGAAAATAAATTGGATCCCGAAAATGCAAACCTGCATAAACCCTCTCGTCTATCAAATTCACAGCAATCCAACAAGCACTTCTCCCAGTAAAATTAAAATTCTCACCTAATTTCATAACATCAAAACCAATATAGTTTGGATAGCTATATTTCCTTCCTAACCATATTTCCAACATCGGACTTTCTTGTTCACCTAAAAATCCTATAAAACCATCTGCAAATTGATGTTCCCATCCATCTGTATTTATAGTTTCAGGTTCCAGTTCTTGATGAAGATATGACTGTGAGGGCGGCTGTTGAGGGGATCCTGAAATTAAGAAACCCTTATATAGATCAAGATCTTTGAGCTGCTGATTTTTTAATTCACCCACCCATTCTTGTAATTCTTCTTCAGTTTCTTCTTGAGCCATAGTCGCCCGATAATTTAACGTGTCTAATAGTTGTTGACGGACCTTCATTGAAACAAGAATGCTTGTTGCTTCTGGATTGTTCTCAGTAGGTAGTGTCATTGTGTCATCGTTCATTTGCTTATATTTCCATTTAAAGTGTGTTAGTTGATTGTATACTATACGTATGCAAAATATGTCTTATTAATTCTTTGTTGACAATTAATAACTATCAATACAGATACAAGTCTGTAATATCAGAATTACACAAGAGAATATCCATAAAAACTATGATTGTAGTTATGAAATTTCTACTATGAAACTTGTTGATTATTCTGCCTAAATTACCGTTTCATTTTAAATTTGATTCGTAGATCGTTCTTGCAGAAATTGTATCTGTATGACTCATTCAAAGTAGGTGTTATATTAATGAAGTATACTCTAATGATGGTATTTCTAACTTTCTCAGTACAACTGAAATCGCTATTCTATATATAATGACGCGGTGCAGATAGGTGATAATTGCATAAAATGCAGGATTTTGAAAAAAATGTTCAGAATTATATGTAATTTTATATAATGAATTGGAATATTTCTGGAAATTCTATGTCTCTGTTCTGTTAGTTTTCAGTTGACAGGGATAGGTCTGTTGTTTAAAATAAGCTTAAAAATAATAATATGGAGAATACCATGGAAGAGAAAGTGATCCATGCGGGTGGCGTAGAATTCCACGTGGATAATCGTGATTTCGGTGAGGATGGTGGGCCGTCTGTGCGGGTTTACGGTAAGGTAGATGGTGAAAATATCCAACTACTACGTTTTGACTGTTTCCGTAAAAATCCTCACTATCATTACGATCCATCAGGAAAAAATGACCATCGAAACCTCGATAAAGAGAGTGTGCCAGATTCTGTTGCTTGGACTATTGAACAACTCGGACAGAATCTCGCTGAGATGATTCATACTGCCGGGTATACCAGTATTGCAGACAAGGTTGACCAAGATGCGGTGGTTGATATACTCCCAGAAATAGAGTCTATTATGCGGGGATAATGTATAAGGATTCGATTGATCTTATTATATAAAGGAGAGTAACAGTGTATAGAATTATCATATTTACTGTAATATGTGCTACCCTATTGATTGGGTATAACGTTTTTGCGGGTACAGTGCAGAAGTTAGGGGCTTGGGAAAAAGGGGAATTATTACTCGAAAACCATAGTTTTGAAGATGATTTAGCTGGATGGGAATTGGAAGATGGACAGTGTTGTGATCGTGGTGGAGAATACAAAATGGAGATAGACAAGAAAAATCCTCAGCACGGTAACAAGAGTCTAAAAATCATCGGTGTTAAAGCAACTGGTACAGCTTGGCATGCGAAGGTAAAACAAAGGGATGTGTCTATGGAGAAAGGTGAGGAGTATACCGTCATATTCTGGGCACGTTCAGAAAAACCTCGTCAGGTAGCTTTAAGTATTCAAATGCAACATGATCCGTGGACATTTTGGCAAGGTGGAAATATTGATCTGTTGGGACCGGAGTGGCAGGAATATTTTATTACCTTCACAGCTAAGGATACGGTAGTTAATGACATGTGGGTGGGTTTATCCATTGCACAGTCTGATGTGGATTTCTGGCTGGATAATTTCCGTTATTTTGAAGGTGAACCTAAAGATGACTTATCGCGAGATGAACCATTTCCTGTTGATGCCAAAGAAAAATTGACGACACAATGGGCATCCGTAAAAGGAGATCGGTTTTAAGAAAGTTCTTTAAAAAGATAGCCGTCACGTTCTTGTAGATAAGGGGTGACGGTTATTATTTTATCTTATACTATTTCTAAATAATTGAATACTTAGATGTCTTACAAGATTTTCACTGTTTGTATTGTTCAAAATGGATATTTATTCCTCATAACCAGATCTATCGGTGTTCCCACCATATTTTAGTGTATAGACTATCAAGTTTGTCATGAATCGATACACATCTGTAGAACGTCTAAGTCTTAACATAGTTCGACTTTCAATTTCTGCAGTTTCCATAGCACACATATAATCTTTTCGATTGAAGATTACTGCTAACCGACCATCAATAATAATACCTTTCTGATAACGGAACTGTGTAGGTTGTGCATTGTTCTCGTTTCCCCAGAACACATCACCTCCATTTGGTGGTTTCTTTAGGTGATAAAATATTGTGTAGATTTCATGTTCATGTGGAAGTATTTCAAGTGGATAGTCAGGAAAAATCCGTTCTAATTCTTCAGCAACAATGTGGGCAAATAGTCCGTGAAAACCGCAATCATCAAAAAACAGCATGCCTCCTTCATCAATAATATACTTTCGAAGGGTAGCACGTTCGGTCTCTGTAAAACCTGTTTGCAATGGACCATCTCTAACTAATCTTCTACCAACTGTTATATCTTTGTCATGTCCTGTCATGACAATAAGTGGAGCATTTAAAATTCTCGTATCTGTTAGACTTAAGGATCCACCTTGATAGTTCATATCTGTCCGAATGGAAGTATGTTTATCCATCCATTTCATAAGAGCAGGTAATGCCGTAGGATCTTGCCACCAATCGGAAAGTGAATGTTTAAGGCGGATAATCCGAATGTGTCCACGCAAATCATCACCTGTACCTTCTAAAATTGCACCTAATTCTCCTTGTGGTAACATTACAGGATTTTGCATAATGGCAGAATCGAAATCTCCACGTAAACCGTTCTGAGTCAATGGTCTTTCTACGAATTCAGCAAATGCTCCGGTCGTAGAAGTATTCAATTTTGGTCGAATTGAAGTTGCTGATCGAGCTTTTATTCGGGTAGGGATGGTTGGGGTTACAGTTCCTCTAACTGATGTTCTTTGAGAAGTTCGATCTGGACGTTGTACTTCAGATCGTAAAGTTTGTGTAGATGTATCAGTAGAATCTAATATATCCGTATTCAATAGAGGTTTAGTTGATGTAATGTTAAGTGAAGTATCACTTTTGGAAAGATGTTTATTGGCAGGGATGTGTACTTGTAAGGGGTTTACAGGTTTCTGTGAATCTGATGGATTTAACCTTCTATATGTACGTCTTATCGTATCTCTTGTGGAAGTGGGATTGACGAACCTAACATCCATTCCATCTCCATTAAATGACCAATAGTGATCGGATATGAAAAGACCGATAATTGCAGCAATAATGAGATGAATTAGGATGGATGCGATTACAGCGTTGAGACGTCTGTTTTTCATGGTTTTATAAGTGTCGTTTTATTTGATGGAAACTTTTCGGATCCAACTTCCGATAATCGGGGATATCGTAGCGATTCCCTTGCACATCGGTAATAAACAAACGTGCTGGAGGAACTTGTTTTATATTTTGATTCAATCCGCGTACCATAAATGTGACGCGACCCCGTTCTGTTTTTACCTTCCATTCATGAATTCCGAACTGTTCTTTTACACGGTATATTTTTTGAATAGTTGGGGTGAAATATCTTTTGTCCAATTCCTCATTGAGTATTTTGTTGCTTTCTTTTGACAATTCAGAGGGATTCACAAGAACACCAATTTCAGTATCTTCATCAGCAGCAAGTGAAATATATTGCTCAGGATTGCTAAGTGGCATGAGTCTTCGCACAACCACTCGGAGATGACATGCCTCATTCTTGATCTCAAGTTGTGCTGTGCCTGCTGGAGAACGGGTTAATGTTAAATCAGAAGCTTTCAAGAATCGTTGGGTGGAATTATCCAACTCGGTGGTTTGTTTCTCTATAGTTTTATTTTCTGTTTTCATTTATTCCGTATTTATTTTCCTTATCTATCTTTCAACAATTTGTGCATCAGCGCGTATGTCAGCTGCTTCACGTTGGGTTTCCACAAGTCTAAAGTAGATTCCTTTTTTCTCCATGAGTTCTTCATGGGAACCACACTCAACACCTTTACCTTTTTCAATGACAAATAGGCGATCAGCATTTCGTAGCGTTGATAGACGATGTGCAATTGCAAATGTAGTTCGATTTTTTACCAGCCTGTCAATTGCTTGTTGAATTTCTTTCTCAGTTTCTACATCAACAGAGGAGGTGGCTTCATCAAGAATAAGGATACGCGGATTATGTAGAATTGCTCGAGCGATTGAAATCCGTTGTCTTTCACCACCGGATAAACTTCCACCCCGTTCACCGACTTCTGTATCATATCCATCAGGGAATTTAACGATGAAATCGTGGGCATTCGCAGCTTTTGCTGCAGTAATGATATCGTCCATTGTAGCGTCAGGATGTGCATAGGAAATGTTCTCTGCGATTGTTCCACTAAACAAGTATGGATCCTGCAGTACCACACCAATCTGTCTTCGTAAATCCTTAAGGTCTATCTGCCTTATGTCTTCCCCATCAATTTCCAACTGTCCTGAATCGGGTGTATAAAAACGACAAATTAGATTGATAAGAGTTGATTTTCCAGCTCCTGAATGACCAACAAGACCGATCATCTCACCGGGTTGAACATGTAGATTGATATCTCGAAGCACGGGTTTATGTGAATCATAACCGAATGTCATGTTGTGGAATTTTACCTCTCCAGAGATGTTTGGAATTGCTCTAAGATTGCCGTCATCAAACTGCTCAGGTTGGGAATCTATCACTTCAAATAGTCTTTCGGCTGCTGTCATAGACCGTGATGCCCAATTAATGAGTGGACTCACATATCGCAAGGGTGCATAAAACATCTGCAGATAGATATGAAAAGTCATTAGGGTGCCAAGGGTCATTTCCGCTCCAATCACATTAAACCCACCGTAATACCATACAATGAGAGAACCTAAACTAACAGCGAACATGAGCGGCGGGTAATATGTTGCCCAGATTAATTCAGCATGAGTCTCGTAGTCACGGGCATCAATGTTTGCACCAGAAAATCTGTTGACTTCGCTATTTTGTTGTCCGAATGCCCGAACGACTCGTATCCCAGATACTGAGTCGTTCACTACATCAAAAAGTTTTGACCGACGACGCCAAGCGCGATGCCAGAGACTTCGTACTGTACGATAAAACCAACCACCACCCAGAACAATAATTGGAATTGGAATGAGAATTAAGCATGCCAATTGCCAATTCATCAGAAATAGTACAGTTCCTATTCCAAATAACATAAAGACTTGTGTACTAAGGAACGACATGCCCTCTAATAAGAAATGTTGTAATCGTTCACTGTCTTCGGTAATATGTGAGATAACAGTGCCTGTTGTCCGCTTATCGAAAAACCGGATGGATAGGTTGTGGAGATGTTCATAAACATGTGCACGTATACTTGCTGAGATACGGAACGATAACCACGCAGAAACACGTGATTGAAAAATATTGAGCATTACAGAAACTAACTGAAAGGTCAATAACACACCTACAGCGATAGATAAAGCGAGTAATACAGGTTGGAATCCTCTGAATATGTTTCCTAACCAAGTGGTTTGGTCATCAGGTACAGGTGTAGTAATATTAAATTGTAAAATATCATCAATAAGAATACGTGTAAAATATGGCGGAATGAGGTTGATCAATGTTCCGCTGATGATTAACCCCATAAAAAGTAATGCTCTTCCACGATAGGGTCGGACATAATTTATAATCCGCAACATTACCTTATGTTTTTTAGTACATTTAGGACATGGAGAATACTCATCAGCGAGGAGTAATCCGCAAGATTTGCAGTAATGTTCCTCAATTTTGTAATCCCAGATTGGAGGTTCATCACGGTTGCCGTTTCTGAATTCTATTTCATCTCCGATGTATCTGGCAACGAACCCAAATTTTGGAGCGCAACTGTTAGAGTATCGAATTAGGTCTACTGTACCTTCCTTGGTTTCCAATACGAGAATACCCGCATCAACTACGTTTTCAGCACGGATGCCTAATACACTCTTATAGGGTATATAGTGAATTACTTCTCCTGATGCAGTGACAGTGAAAATAGCTGCATCTGTTAGGATGAACCATTCTTCACCAAATGTGCCTGATGATATGACATCACTGCGGACAGCAAATCGTATTTCCTTAAATTCGATATCCAGAGTATTTAATGTATCTTCTATTGACTTGGGCAACACATCAAGCGTGCCCGTGGGTGTGTCTGCTGTTGACATGTATTCCTTAGATATTATTGGTACGGTGTGTATACCATATTGTAGTTGGTTCTATGTAAGAGGAATTTAAGCTTATGATTCTTTTTTGAATTACGCATTACAGTGTGAATGTGGGTATATTCTAAATAAATATCCATAGACATTTGGTTGCTACTAAATCAATGGTAAAAGAACGGGGTATTTCTCGGAACTATAAATAAAAAGAATCATCTTTGAGTATAAACGATCATATTGGAAGGTTTATTTCTTACCTTATACTACAGATTGAAATAACGGGAGAGGAGACCCTGATTCTACGATGAGGAACTACTTCAGTACAAATGGTTCGTATTTATGAAAAATATGTAAATAACCGTTTATAGTATAATTGAAGATGGCACCTACCAAGAAAATAATTTAGTCCAATAGTCTACACAGTAATCGAATGTTTATCTAAAATCTCTTCGTTAATTTCAATACCAAGTCCAGGTTTAGTTGGTGGAATGATGTATCCGTTTTCCCATCGGATCGGTTCTTTGAGTAAATCAGCGTGAAAACCATCCCACATGTGGATTCCCTCTTGAATAAGGAAGTTAGGACTACAAACATCCAGTTGTATATTCGCTGCACCGCCTATGGGTCCACCGTACATGTGTGGTGCGATCTGTGCATAATGTGCTTCCCCCATAGATGCAATTTTCTTCGATTCAAGGATTCCACCAGAAATTGTTAAATCCATTTGTAGTATAGATGCTGCTTGTTGTTCCAATAGATCTGCAAACTCATACTTAGTCAATAATCGTTCACCAGTAGCAATTGGGATGCTGGTGGATTGTGCGACACGTGCCATTTCCTTTATATTTTCAGGAGGTATAGGTTCCTCAAACCATAACGGATCGTACTGTTCAACTCGTTTAGCAAATCGTATGGCACTATTCGTGTTGAATTGTCCATGTGTACCAATGAGTATATCACATTTATCACCTACAGCATCGCGTATTCCACGGATAACACTCTCTGCATAGTCAAGAGTCTCCAATCTATCTGCGGTACTTGGACTGACAGGATCAAATTTGACTGCAGTAAACCCTTTTTCTACATAAGAGAGTGCAACTTCACCTGTTTTTTCAGGTGAGTCTCCATGTCTCCAGTGTAATAAGTAGGAGTATGCTCTTAATTTCTCATGGAACATACCTCCCAATAGATTATAAATTGGTTGGTTAACAGCTTTTCCGACAATATCCCAACACGCCATCTCAATTGCGCTCATGGCAGGGGTGGCAAGCGGACCAGGATGTCTTACACACGGACCTTCGTAAAGTGTAGACCATATTTTTTCTATACGGAAGGGGTCTGTTCCTTTAAGAAAACGTTCACCCCAATCTTTGATTAATTCAATAACAACATGGTTCAGTCTTGTATGATATGTACACTCCCCAAAACCTTCGATTCCTTCGTCGGTTATTAGTTTTACAAAAATCCAATGTCTCCCACCCCAGTGAGGTGGTGGTACATCCACCATGTACGTTTTAACATCAACAATCTTCATGGTTAACTCCTATGGAACAGTGGACAGATTCAATATAATTTCATTATACCGAATCTATTGAAATTATACATTAAAACTTCCGTGTTTTCCAACTGACACGAAGAAATGCCAATGTGAGTTTAATATATTTGTTCATAATCTGATTGATAATCCTTATGTTATGTGTGAAAATAGAAACAAATATGGATATTAGGATGAATATGAAAGACGATAAAAGATCAATTTTCGGTTGGTGTATGTATGACTGGGCAAATTCAGCATATATTACAACGGTTGGTGTTGCCTTATTACCTATCTATTTCGCAGAAGGAATTGTCGGGGAAGATGGAGTAGAGATTCTTGGGCAGACATTTGGTGCTACAGTCTTATGGGGTTTTATGCTTGGTACTGCTGCCTTAGTCGTATTTCTTTTTGCGCCGATGCTCGGTTCAATAGCGGATTTTTCTTCAGCCAAGAAACGGTTTCTAATATTTTTTGCTTACTCTGGTAGTCTGTTTGCTATCCTCCTTGTCTTTTGTAGTCCTCGGACTGCTACTGGTCCAGGAGATGTTTGGTTAGCAATTGTGCTATATATCTGTACACAAATTTGTTTTATTGGTGGTAATGTATTTTATGATGCTTTTTTACCATTACTTACCTCAGAGGATAAACTTGATACCGTATCAGCAAAAGGATTTGCCTATGGTTATATTGGGGGATCCATACAATTTGGTATAGCCCTTGTCCTTGTGTCTATGCATAGGACTTTCGGTATTCAGGATCAAACTTTAGCTGTCCGTATTGCTATGGGTATGTCGGGTTTATGGTGGGCAGGTTGGACATTGCTAACCATAAAATATCTTAAAGAACAAAATAACCAGCATGAATTACCCGAACAATATCGTCATCTACCCAAAGTCTTGGGTTATATTTCACTTGGTTTCAGTCGTACACTCACAACAGCAAGAAAAGTAGGTAAATTTAGAAACCTGACCCTATTTTTGATTGCATATATGGTTTATAATGATGGAATTCACACTGTCACCAGTATGGGTACAATCTATGGTAAAGAGGAATTGGGGTTAACAAATACACACCTGATGGTTACACTCTTACTCATCCAGGTTGTTGCATTTATTGGTGCGTTGATATTCGGCAGAATTGCTAATAAAATAGGTGCGAGACGTTCTGTAATGGTCTCATTAGTCCTGTGGAGTGCAGTTGTAATTTATGGATATTTTATACATACTGCTACAGAATTTTTTATCTTAGGAATAACTGTTGGTTTTGTCCTTGGGGGTACACAAGCCCTCAGTCGATCCTTCTATGGTGCGATGATACCGGAAAAGGCAAGTGCGGAGTTTTATGGATTCTATTCAGTTTTCAGTAAGTTTTCTGCTATATGGGGACCGTATACATTCGCCATAATCCGTCAGATAACAGGGACAGCGCGGTTGGCGATTATCTCATTAATGGTATTCTTTATCCTTGGATTTATTCTTCTCGCTTTTGTAAATGAGGAAAAGGCGAAATTGGAAAAGTTATCTTATTGACAGGTCTATTTGTCTTATAGGTATAAAAAATCATCGGTATGTCCCTTTTTCAAGATCTTTGTGTCATTAATTATAACGTGAATTTGATAAATCAGATTTTTGTATTCGATGCGGCTCATCAACGGAACATTCCCAAAGTTACATCCCGATTCTACTAAGGGGAGTGAACAGGAACTTGCAGGAACGGGGATTGGAATCCTTCTTACAGAAAAGAAATCACGAAAATGGAAATGGAGGAAGTATGAATAACGATAGTCAAAGCAATTACAGTCGCTGGGGATTACCAGAGTTTTCAAAATTACGACTTGGAAAGGGTAGGACAAACGATATTGAATTTTCTGATGATGGATCACAGTTTGCTGTTGCAACCTCTACAGGTATATGGATATATGATGCTAAAACAGGGAAAGAACTGTCTCTATTGCAAAATCCTGGTCATGATATTAGTGCAATAGCATTTTCACCAAATAGTAAGATTATCGCTGCTGCGTCAAGCAATAGGTTGGAAGGAAAAATTCAGTTTTGGGATGTAAATACCCAAAAGCTCCTTACAAATATAGAAGCACAACAAGGAATAACCACTCTATTTTTCTCAGATGATGGCACGCAACTTGCTTCAACGGGTAATTATGGACGTGTTGGAATATGGAATATAAGTAATACACTAAAACCTGAAGTCATTAGGAAAGTTCAATTAGAACAGATAGAAAGTTGGGGTCAGTCACAATTAGCGGAACTTTCTCCTGATATGCGTTTCTTAGCTATAACTAAACCAGATTGGAAACACAAGTATTTTCCAATTTATCTTTATGATGCGGTTAATGGTAAGTTGATACGTTCATTTACGTGGCATACAATGAACATAAATTCCATAGCTTTTTCACCTGATAGTAAGTTATTAATCAGTGGTGATGAATTTGAGACGCTCCGATTATGGAATACGGAAACAGGAAAATCAGTATCAGAACTGCATTGGCAAAGGAGAACTTCTACTTTATCGCTTAGTTTTTATCGGAATGGTCAGTTTTTGGCAAGTGGACATTTTCATGGTATAAAATTATGGAGAAAAAGTGATAAACCCGAAAAAGATGATGAAATAATCGGGAATTATCGTCAATCTCATTATATAATTAATCACCGAGATTATGTCTATAAGTTTGCGTTTTCTCCTGATGAAGATTCTCTTCTCTCTGCAAGTAAAGATGGTACAATACGTGCCTGGGATACCACTACAGGAGAAGAACGCTTTGTATGTAAAGAACATATTCATGGAATTAATGGTCTCGTACTATCTAAAACTGATGATACTCTCACTACATTTAATCGTCCATTTAATCCTTTTGGAGTGTTTCAACGACGAACATGGGATACAGAAACAGGGAGATTGGTTTCGACTGATTTTATGAAAGGAATTATGGGAACAACGTTCGGAATGTCCCAAAATGACAAATTACTTGCTGTACACAATACTGGTGGTAAATGTGTTTTACGAAATATTGAAAAGGATTCGTTTGATATTATCTCCAACTTTACATTAGAAGGCGTTCCAAAATCATGTTTAAATGTTAGATTTGCTTTCTCGCAAGATAGTACAATGCTGGCTGCGGGTGGTGAAGATGGGAGTGTTCATGTATGGAAAATTAATGATAAAAAGCAATCCTTTATAGGCAGATTATCTTCAGGTTTCAAAAAGATGCAGCTTATGTTTAGAGTAAACGGTCATTCAGAATTTATTAGGACATTAGCATTCTCACCTGATGGAAAAACTTTAGCAACAGGTGGTAGAGACAAGATCATACAATTATGGAATGTGCCGGATGGTAATCTACTTTTTACACTTACCGGACATGAATATCGTGTGGATACTTTGGCATTCGCCTCAGATGGAAAAACCTTGGCAAGCGGAAGTGAAAAATTATATTTATGGGATGTTAAGAAAGGTATTGAACTTAAAAGTATTCCGAGTGATAGGAAAATTGATATTGATTCACTGCTATATTCTCCAGATGGTAATATAATAATAATGGGTGGATCAGATGGAATTAATTTGTACGATACGCTTTCAGGTCTTATTTCAAACCTACATTTTGGTTCGACCAATACACTGAAATTCTCTGCTGATGGAAAGACACTCATGAGTGTAGAGAGTTCTGGATCAGTTCTGCTTTGGGATTGGGATGAAATTGCACCAATACATTAATATTCTTCTCTATTCAGATAGACTTGGAGTAATTTAAAGGATTAGGTAATATTGAAAAGTTATGAATAATGTCAATGTAGTTATGCAAAACGTGATTTACAATTACAAAAGACATAATACCTTTGTAGAGTATTGTGTGAATTTACTGTACCTCTTTTTTACAGGATTCATTCTTCTGACTGGATGTCATACACCAAGTTCAGATCCTCCATCTAATGTTACTACTATATCAGACTTAGATGACTCGAAAATTAGAGAAAAGGTATTTGAAGGCGCGATTCAGGAAACAGACTTAGAATTACTTCTAAATACATCTGGCGAGAAAATATACTATGTGAATCCTAAAGGATCTCCTTATACCGGGTGGGTAAAGGATATTCGAAAACTGCAACAAGTTCAGAACGGTAAAAAGCATGGGATATACATTACTTGGTACGGGAATTGGCAAAGAGCAATTCAGGGAAATTACAATAAAGGACTTCCTGATGGTCTATGGATAGTATGGGATCCAATTGGACAAAAAGAGAGTGAAGGTATATACAACAACGGTAGACGAGATGGATTGTGGACGACATGGAATCCCGACGGTGAGAAATCAAGCGAAATTACATACGAAAACGGTAAAGTTATAAAATCGGTAAGTCTATTACAAGCAGAGAGTGAGATTTCTACTGATAATAGCAATATAGAAGATACCGAAAAACCAGTTTTTGTTCTATGTGGTAATGCTCAAAAAGACGACAAGTTAGTTTTGCCAAAAGGAGCAAAATACCGTTTAGGTAGGGGAGGAATATCCAATGTTCAAACTTCACCGGATGGGAAACGATTGGCAGTTACGACATCTATAGGATTATGGATATTTAATACAGATAGTGGTGAAGAATATGCTGTGCCGGGGGAGGTAGGAGCACTCTATACATTTGTATTCAGTCCTGATGGAAAAACATTGGCAACTGTTAGCGGAAGATCTGGTATCCGTTTGTGGAGTGCAGACACTGGCAAACTAATAATGCGTATAAAAGAAGGTTATGCTGATAAACTTCTTTTCAGTTCAGATGGTAGGCTGCTGGCAAGTGTTAAACGGAACAAAAACACGCGGCTATGGGATGTAAGCACTGGTAACCATTTACATACATTCTTTACGAATACACCTGATGGAATTTCTGTATCTTTTAGTCCAGGTGGTGACATTTTTGCGACAGCACATGGGAGTACACTTGAGTTATGGGATACTCTCACTGGACAAAAGACACATACCTTCTCTGGAGAGGAAAACGAATTTAATACTATCCAATTCAGTCCTGATGGTTCAATTCTGGCAACTCATTATACTAATGGTCGTGTTCGTCTATGGGATACACATACGTGGAGGGAAAAACACTTTACCCAGCTGCAACAGCAAGATTCTGTTTCAATGGTATTGTTTAGTTCTGACGGTTCTAAACTGGTTTATGGACATGGAAACGGAACAGTGACAATATGGAATGTACTAACGGGAGAGCACTTAAATACACTTTCTGAATCTAACAATGGTGTACGATCTCTTGCTATTAATGTAGATGAAAGCATCTTGGCAAGTGGACATCTATTTGGCACAATACAAATATGGGATTTAGGCACTGGACAATTAATCAAGACATGGAATATTGAGACTTCAGAAAACGAGGATATTCCATATCACGATAGGCATGTAAAGACTATAATATACCTTTCGTTTAATTCCGGTGCCAATACTTTAGTGAGTCAGAGTGAAACAGGGGTGATTAAAATTTGGGATCTCGCTACCGGACAACAGATAAAAGAACTTTCAGGTTTTAATAAAGAGCAAATCTCAGCCAGTATTTTTAGTCCTGATGGTAAAATTGTAGCGTTTGGTGGGGGAAGGGGTGAGATCCGTAGATGGAATGTACTTACAGGAGAATATATAGATTCATTCTTAGAAAATACAGGTTATATTTCAAGTATTGTGTATAGTCCAAATGGGGAAACTTTGGCAAGTGGTAGTTGGGATGGAGGAATTAGGCTTTTGGATACACAAAGTGGTGGTCAAAAGGTAATATACAAAGATACTATAGATGATATCACATGCCTATCCTATAGTTCTGATGGAAAAAGGCTGGCTGGTGGAACACGGAACAGGGATATCCATATTTTCGATCTCTCAACAGAGCAAAAGATTCACACACTAAAAGGGCATAATTCTGATGTGTATAGTGTGGCATTTAGTCCGGATGGAAACACACTTGCGAGTGGTGAACGGAACCATTCGCTTCATCTTTGGGATATCCCAACTGGTAGACTTAAGAAAGTTATTAAGGAACATACACATTATGTTTCTGATGTTTTGTTTACACCTGATGGGAAAACACTAATCAGCGGAAGTTGGGACTACACTATTCGGTTCTGGGATGCAGATACTGGTGAGTATAGAAAAACTATTGAATGGGTCACAATATCTTGTCTTGCCCTAAGTGCTGATGGAAAAATACTTGCAGCAGGTAGTGTTTTTTCAGGGGACAATGTTTACAACTCCATCCGTCTTTGGGACATAAAAACAGGGAAAGTTCTCAACACCTTGTATGGACACACAAACAGCATCTCAAGTGTTAACTTTAGCCCAAATGGAGAAATGCTTGTAAGTTCCAGCCACGATGGAATTGTAATCTTATGGGATGACATCAATACAGATGTTAAAGGCAAATAGATTAGTTTTGAGTGATACATAAGTAAGAAATTAAGGAGTGCTTAATCTCTGTAAACAGAGGGGAATATGGTTAGATTTTTAAAACAGAAAATCACTTGTATTGATAAATTTCGATATAGATATTTATATTGCATAGCATCGTTAGTTTCGCTGCTCATACTCTTAGTTTTGTTATGTATATCTACTTCCAGCTTAGCACAGGAAGACACAACATTATCTGGGCGTCTTATTGACACAAGGGGTAAACCAATACCTGACATTACGGTTCAGATGAGTCGTAATACTGAGGATAGAAGTAAATTTGATAATACTATACAGACAAGAACTGATTCAAAAGGCCGCTTTGCATTTTCGGGCATTAACTATAAGTCAATTAAGTTATATATCTATTCTTTAAACAGAAGTCATAGAGTCAGAGTCCTAACCGTCGAATTTGGTGACATATCTCTTTACCCATTTAGAGAATGGGGATCAACTCTGACTTTTGACTTAGAATCTGGTACAAAAATGGAAGATGTGATCCTCACAGCAGACTACGAAAAGCAATCTCAAATACGAACGCGCGTTGTTTACTCAGATGGCACTCCTGTGGCAAATACCCGGGTTTATGTGTATAGGACAATGCATGAATTTATTGGAAGAGGATCAGGTTACAGTGAATCTCCAGAGAAAACAGATGCTGAAGGTTATTTCGTTCAATACGTGACAGCAACACAACATCCACAATACTATATTAGAATGGTTGTTAGTCATCAAGGTTTATACGCAAAAGCAGTTCCTTTTATTTTAAAGCGTGAGAATGATATCGTGTTGACATTGAATGGCAATTCAGAATCTATAAATCCACAACTATCAGATCAAAGTGAACGGTTTTTAGCATTAAGAAGATACGGTGAACCATCAGCATCTTGGATTGTAAACCCTACGAACAACCATGCGTACAAACTTACATATAGACAAACTATTGAAGAAGCAATAGCACAAGCTTTATCTGAAGATGCTTATGTTGTTTCAATAAACGATAAAGCAGAAGAGAAATGGCTTAGTAGTATTTACGGAAATAGTCGCTATTGGATAGGACTGAGTGATGTTGAAGAGGAAGGAACATGGAAATGGTTCAGTGGAGAGCTTGTTAAATATACTAATTGGGGAGCCTATGAATCGGAAGGTGGGAATACTGAAACTAAAGATTATGTCATGACAGGTTATTTTGGATGGGGTTGGCACGCGTCTGATAAGACGCAGGAAGTACATAATTCTGATACTCGTAAACCTATTAAAGAAAGAACAATTCTTGAAAAGGAAATGGATGTCCGTAAGGCACATTAAAGTGTTTATTAGATCAATTAATAGGTATCCTTTATGAATAATTCTAAAATCAGCCAATTTGTAATCTATATATTGTTGGTAATTTTCACTCTCATATACACTGCATGCAATACCCAAAACAATACAGTAACATTTTCAGGTAAACTCGTTGACGAGAATTGGAATCCGATTCCTGGTCACATTGTTACATTATACCCTATTGAGATGAGTGAAAATGGATCTGCAATTTATCTACCGATAATGAATATTGCAGCATCACCAGATTTCCTGACAGCAAAAACAGATAACAACGGTGAATTCACTTTTAAAGGTCCTATTAAATCAGGTATGAAACGTATGGGACTAATCCCTTCAAAACTACTGAAAAATATTCTGAAAGGTGAGTTGCAAGATTCTACTTATAGAATGGAATATGAACTTCTGTCTGTCAAAATCGGTCCAATAACCATCAATAAGAGTCGTGGGGGTTCGGGACTTACAACTTTCTCTTTGCAAACTGAGAAAATTATTAAGGACGTAATCATTACTGCCCGTGCGAATATGTGGATAGAAGGCAAGATTAGGTTTGCTAACAAAAAACCGTTAGGTGATGCTGATGTATTATTCAAAGTTCAATCGCGCCTGACAGATAAGAAAGGTCGATCAAAATATAATGATCAATTCCATACGACTGATAAGAAAGGTAATTTCAGATTTGACTTGTTCTACCATGATCAGTCTAAGTATTATAAGGTATCAGTAGAATATCAAGGATTGACAACTACATCCAAAGAATTTCTAATACATGGAGGTTCTCAACACAAAGGTTTAGAATTAACTCTCAATGGTAATAGTAGTGATATACCTGAAAAACCAGCACAGACTCAACAACCACCATTTCCCGGTATGTTACCGTTACCAAGCGAAACCACACCTGAAGAGTGGATTATCAATCCCGAAAATGGACATGCCTATGTAAGAATTATATGTGAAAGTATTGAAGCGGCAAGAGCACAAGCTGCAACAGAAGGAGCATATCTTGTGGCAATTAACGATGAATCGGAGCAGAAATGGCTATCAGGTGTATTTGGTAATGAATTATACTGGATTGGACTCCAGAAGACTGAAGAGGATACCGAATGGCAATGGAGTAACGGAGATTCACTGACATATAACAACTGGGGACCTAAAGAAAGGTTTCAACCCGAGTATATAACTGGAAGTGGGAAAACGGCTGCTGTTATGACGTTTGTGGAAGGAGAATGGCATGCGATTGCATCCGATGATCTATTCTGGAACGTTACCAAGTGGGCAATTCTTGAGAAGGATAAACTAAATTTTGGTGCGACAGGAGAAAATAGATAATTGTAATGTGAGTTATGAACGTTTGTAAGCGTTTCTCCAAATCAACGCCGAATCCGCGGAATCAAGAAATCAACGGTATGAATATCATTAAGACATTTCCGGAATTCTTCGGGTTGAAAACTGTACCTACCTTGGGTGTATCAGAAGAATATATGGAATTATAGTTATATTTTCTGTATCTCGTTCTCATGTCAATTCTGTAGTAAAGTGTAATATAATAGTTCCGTATTTGTCTCTAACACCTAATTTTGAACGTTTGATATGGTGTTTACGTATTTGTGCTGTTTTGTGTAGAATCAATAATCTTTTCCACAATTGTTTCAAGGTTATTTGTTGTAGTATTTCTCTCTAACCATTCAATTCGTTTATCAGTTTTGAACCATGTCATTTGTCTTTTTGCGAATTTGCGTGTGTTCTGTTTTAGCTGTTCTACAGCCTCAACATAAGTACATTGTCGATCGAGATATGCTACTAACTCCTTATAGCCAAAACTCTGTAGTGCAAAGGAATTACGAGAATGTCCTGTTGCTAATATGGATTCTACTTCCTTAACCAAGCCGTTTCCAAGCATAACATCTACGCGTTGATTGATACGATCATTAAGCAGTGGTCGAGACATAGTTATACCAAAGGCAGTGAAAGAGTATCGTTGTGCTTTGTATTGCCACTGTTGTTGATGTTCGGATATAGGAATACCAGTTAGTTCGTATACTTCAAGGGCACGTATGACTCTGATAAGATTATTCGGGTGAATTCGGTCAGCAGAAATTGGATCACATTTGCGTAAACGGTTGTGAAGTTTTTCAACACCAAATTCCTCTGCTTCAAGTTGAAGTTTATTTCGTAATTTGACATCAGCCCCCGGTCCCTCAAATAAACCGTCTACGATAGCCCTAAAATACAAACCTGCCCCACCTGCAAGTATTACCTGCTTATTTCTCTTCTGAATGTCCAAAATTGCGGTATCTGCAAGTGTTTTATAGTCAGCTACAGTGAAAGATTGTGAAATTTCTACACAATCTATTAGGTGATGGGGTGCTGCCTGTTGCTCTTGGTAGGTAGGTTTCGCGGTACCGATGTCCATTTGTTGATAGATTTGTCGTGAATCAACGGAGACGATTTCGGCATTGAGTCGTTGTGCGAGATCAATCGCAATCTCAGTTTTCCCAACTGCTGTAGGACCGAGTATACAAAGGAGTTGTGATTTCATCTGTTAAATGCTATCAACAATTAGAGTTAAGTCCTAATTTAGACAAACTGGGTAACCAAAAGCCAAACAATGAAATGGCTTTAGGGTCTTGACGGTGTGGTGCTATTAAATATCTACTCTTACTTTTTCCTGAGTATGTGAGTCCGTATAGACCGAAAGTCCATGCCCCAATAGATACAATACCAACAGCATTGACACCAATAGCAATAAAACCACATGCGTTGACCCCGATGGCTACCACACCAATAGCGTTAATGCCTACGGAGATCACACCGATAGTGTTTATACCAGTTACGCTTATCCCGATAATAAATATACCCAATTCAATCCATCCATAATCGAGGGTGCGTCCATTGTAAACTGCACCAGTATCTAAACTAAGTGAGATGAGCCACCGCGCAAAATCCCAATTGTGAAATTGTATACAGGTAACAATGATAGAGATGATGGTAATGTATACTCCATAAACTATAATTCCAATTAACATTTTCTGTTTAAACTTTTTTACAAATTGTTCAGGTGAGAAAGTTTCTTCCATTATAATTGTTGCTTATGGAGTACAGGTTAAGATTTAACATTTCAGATTATGTGGTATCAGTTCCTACAATCCAACCTCCGCCGATGACGTATTCACCATCGTAAAAGACCGTGGCTTGACCTGGTGTGATTGCTCGTCGTTGTTCGTCGAATTTTACAATTGCTTCCGATTCACCGGTTGGAGAAATTGTTGCGATACCACCATCGTCACGAGATCTGATTTTAACATGTGCGCGTATTGGTTCTGTTAATTCTTCAATTGAGATAAGATTTATCCGTTCTACGTGCATGGTGTCTTCAAGAAGATCTTCCGATTCACCAACAACAACAGTTTTTTCATCTGCATTTAATTGGGTTACATAGAGTGGTTTCCCAACTGAAATCCCTAAACCGCGTCGTTGTCCTACGGTATAAAAAGGTACACCTTGATGTCTACCGAGGATATTCCCGTGCTTGTCAATAATGTCACCACTTTCAATTTTCTCAGGAATTCTGTCTTGAAGAAATCTCCTATAGTTTGTATCTGCAACAAAACAGAGTTCTTGGCTTTCGATTTTTTCTGCAGTACGTAAATCATACTGACGTGCGAGATCCCTTACTTGTGTTTTTGAGAATTCACCGAGTGGCATCATGGCGCATCGTAATTGGTCTTGTGTGAGAGCGGCAAGGAAGTAGGATTGATCTTTACTTTGATCGAGTGATTTTCGTAGTAGAAATCGACCTGTTTCTGGATGTTGTTCTATCCGTGCATAATGTCCAGTTGCAATAGCTTCACATTCTAATGACTTGGCGAGATCAAGTAATTTTCCAAATTTTAGTTCTCGGTTACATACCATGCAAGGACTGGGTGTTCTCCCTACGAGATATTCTTCAACGAAGTAATCAATTATTTCTTCTTTAAATATATCTTCGTAGTTTACGCCGTAAAAAGGGATACCGAGTTGTGTAGCAACCCGTCGTGCATCTTCAATACCTTCCAGTGAACAGCAATTGGGTCTTTCTGGATCAACTTCAATTGTATCAGGGGCACCAAGACGCATAGTAATACCGGTAACATCATAACCAGCATCAACCATCATGGCAGCAGTAACGGAACTATCTACGCCACCGCTCATTGCGACGAGTACTTTTTTCATGGAATTATATTGGGATAACGACACATGGTGTGTATCGATAATTACGAGATTTCCCAATCCTCATTACCAGCATATCGTGCCTGGTATACATCCTGATTGAGTTCTAAACCGAGTCCTGGGTTTTCAGGTACAGTAAATGTCCCGTCAGTGAAACTATAAGCAGAAGTATCTATTACATCACTGGTAAGGGTTGCGACTTCACCGTATAGAAAATGTGGGATTGTCTTGGCAAATTGTAGACTCAGGAAAAACCCGAGCAGTGACCCCCAGTTATGTGGGGCACATTTTACATCATGCTCAGAAGCCATTTTTGAAAGTTTTCTCCAACCTGTAACACCTAACCCTTTCATGTCGTGTTGGATGACATCAATAACACCTGCGTTAAAGAAGGGGTCATAAAATTCAAGTGGTTCTCGTGTACGGGTTTCTCCATCAGCAATTAATGTATTCAATCCTTTATCATTTATATATTTTTTCAGGTTGCGATATAATTCAACGTCCTCTTCAAACATTTCTTCGATCCAGAATACATCACAATTGCTTGTCTCATTTAGAAATGTTATCACTTCATCATAGGTGTATGCGTTGTTTGCATCAACAAGAATGTTGAACCCTTCTCCAGCGGTGGCACGTGCAAGTTGTACGACTTCAATATCTCGTTGTAGTCCAGCCTTTCGTTCCATGAGATGATTACCACGTCCCATTTTCATCTTACATGCGGTAAAACCATCAGCTAAACTCTTCTTGACATCATTCTCAATCCGTTTAAGTCCATCTGCTTTTGTATCATATAAAAGATCGTTAAAGTATATAGTGCTGTCATAAGCTGGTAGACCATTTCCATAGGATTCAGTGCCCATGAGTTGATATGCAGGCTTGTTTAGGATTTTTGCGATCGTGTCCCATAAAGCGTTTTCGAGTCCACGGTATTGTTCAACGACTCCATCTTCTGGATTCAGTAGATCGAAAGGATTCTCGTTTAATGCCCTTTTAGCATCTTCTGCAGTTGTTCCCCAACTGATGGCTCCCCATCCGATTATTCCGTTATTCGTATGAATTCGTGCAATCCGTTCATGCCATTTACCATTTGGATCAGGTTGTTTAATTTCTTTTGCACCAGAGTTACAACCGATGGCTGGTTGGTCAATTTCAATGGTTACTTGTTCAATCTTAGTTATGGTGATATCAGATGGATAGTTAGGCATGTCAATCTTCTATAATGAAACCAATATATTCATTGGAGGTATATAATGACTTATTGAGATTCTACCAGTGGAGATCCATTGAGTTAATTGGTAATTGCTATAAGACTTTGATTACTTTTCGAGTATAAGTAGTATTTTGTTAAGCTCTGCTTTAACTAAGTTATTATCTTCTTGAGTATCAAAGTAATCATAGATTTTTGATGGTAGATTATCGTAAGGATCGGCATTTGTTATTTGCTTTATCAGTGCGGGTCTTCCAAGAAGTTGCGTTATACGTATTCTGTCTCTGTGGTTCTCAATATTTGATTTTGTCAAGAGAGTGATTAAACGATGAGCTAATCCGGAAGCTAAGCCGTTCTTGGCATAATAGTCCAGTGTATTTACAGTAGCTTGTTTAGTGTTATCGCTTGAATCATTATTAGTAAGTAAATCAAAGAGATTATCTACGGCATTAATGTCAATGTGCTCTTGTAATGCGATAACAATGTGCTGGCGTACACTATCATCAGTATCCTTGAGTGCCGTAATCAAATTTGAGGTGGATGGTTTGTTAAGTAGTTTTATAGATCTTGCAGCGGCTTGTCTTACACCAACGTGTTTATCCGTCAATCCTGCTTCAATTTGTTTACTGTATTCTTTCTTTCCAAGTCGATAAAGTGCAGCATTTATTTCCATTTTTAGCCCTTTATCGGTTATTTTGTTCTTAGTAGATTCTAACCGTCCTTGTGTGGATACGTCACCTTTTTCACCGATAATTTGGATTAAATTAACCTTTGCTGCGAGGGAAATATCAGGATTCTCAATAGCAGTGAATATTAAATCAAAACCGTTTATACCGATTTTTCTTAATACACTGAGAAAGTCCCCGTGTGCTTGTCTATATTTTTGATCAACGAAATCCTGTAATATTAGAGGTATGACGTCTAAACCTTTATCTGCGAGAATTTGTATTACATCATTTTGAACCCTGTGTTTTTCTCTCAGGATTAGGAATAACTTTTTTATATGAGAGTCGTTTAATTCAGCCAGTCGTTTCGTGCGTTCGTTCTGATATTCTGTCTGCAAATTACGTTTTTTCAATAAAGTGGCTTCTTGTGAAAGTGCGTAACTATAAGCAATGAGCAAAAGAGCTTGGGCTTCAACTTTGTTTTCTTCTTCGATCTCTGCGCGTTTGAGGTGTTCAACAGCTTCAAGGGCAAGACCAGCTCCTAACAACTTTGTTCTGCCTGGTGAGATTTCAGGAATGATCTGTTCTTGTTTACAACCCAACGACACAACCCATGCTAAGATAAGGCATATCGTTAAAAATTTTTTCATGTTACGTTCGTTTTCTCCTTCTAACATCAGCGTAAGAGCAATAAATAGGGATTGTTAATAATGAGTTCTTTATGATTAAACAGAGTAAATCCCAATTTTACTATAATAAATCAGACACATATTTGTGTCAAGTATTTTTTATATGTATATAGATTCTACCATGTTACATTTGTTATAGTGGAAACTAAGATATGGTTTATGAAAATATTATTGAAAATACAAACTAAGAATCTATTTTCGTATCTGTTCAAAAAGATCATTCAGTTCAGTCTTAACAAATGAACTATCCTCATATTTTTGAGAGTAATCATAGAGTTTACTGTCTATATCATCAACAAGTCTGAGAGCGTTAAGTTGTTTTACCAAAGCGTCATTTTTGAGAAGTTGTACAACTCGGACACGGTCTTCAGCACTGTCTACTTCTTGATTGATTAACATTTCAGCGAGATGTTTTGCTAAGCCTTTTGAAAGACCTGCTCCAGCATTGGTATAATCGGTAAGCGTATTAATTGCTGTTTGTTTTGTTGCCTTGTCATGTTGACTCTTCAGTATATCTACCAACGGTTTTACTGCATTTTTTGTCTTATGTACAGATAATGCTTTTGCAATATTAGAAACCACCAGAGTATCACTATCATTTAATGCGGATATTAATATGTTCTCATTAACATTAGCGAAATCTTTCATTGCTTTGGCAGATGCGCGACGAACGCCTACATCATCGGATGTTAACCCTTTTGTAATTTCAGCTTTATGCTTTTTATCTCCAAGTTTATATAGCGTTGTAAGGATTTCCATCCTTAGAGCGTCATCCATACTTTCTCTATCAATAGCATCTAATTTCTCAAGTGCTTTGTTATCCCCTATATCGCCGATGACTCTGATGAGTTTTATTTTTGCTGAAGGATTTACATCGGTATCATTAAGTCCATTTAGAATAGGATCAACTGCATCAGATCCAATCTGAACTAACACAGATAACAGGTTTGTGTTTGCATCTGGATATGCGTTTTTAGCTATGTTGTCAACAATAAGAACTGCAGCATCGGTTCCCTTTTCAGCTAAAGCATTTAATCCATTTTTTCGTATTTGAGATTGTACACTCAGTATTTCAATCAATTTGCTTATCTCTTCCTCATTCATTGCAGCAATTCTCTTTGTTCTTTCTTGTTTAAATTCAGCTTCGCGTCCAAAACTTTTTGCTGCTTTTGTAGCAAGTCCTTGAGAATATGCAATCACTAATAGCGCGCGTGCTTCTGACTGATCCTCAGCAATTTTTTCTGCTTCTTTTAGATGTGGAATTGAATCTAATGCGAGACCACTCTTAATGAGTTTACTTCTTCCTACTGATAGATGACTGGGACCTTTTGGTTTTGTATTACAACCAACGATGGTAAATAGAATAAGAATCAGTGAAAGAATTTTATAGTTCTTCATAATGCCCTATATTTCTCCCTTAACATAAAATCAGACCGTATTTACTCAATGCGGTCTCGCTGCAACTGATGTAGAGATGTAGCCCTACTAACCAAATCCATACCAGTCACTATCTTTAACAAATTTATTATAATTGTGGTTTGGATAAATTCAATATAAAAATACCACAAATTACTGCAAAAGTCAAAATGTTTCTTATTATAGTGGTTTCAATAATTATTTCGACATTCAACACGAGTGTGGTGGATCAAGGTATCAACGGTATGAATGCTATATTGACTATATATAGGATTTCTATCTAATTCTGCGGAATTGGTGGGTTATTAGGAAGGCTTTAACATGCAAACCTTGAGTTGTTAAATAGATATTAGGGCATGGTTGTGAACCTTTCTATTAGGAGCGTACTTACTACGATTAGTTTACTTCTATAGAAACTTTAGCATGAAAAGCGTTTATATCACCTATTCCACCCCATTGATCTCCAGTTGCACAAAATTTGAAACGTTGTCCACGATCGAATTCATAGGTAATTTGTCCAGATTCACCGGGGAATATTCCCCAGACTCTGGTAAGTGCACCAAGTGCTTTCTTATATTCATCGCTTTCTTGGTCGTTCCATTCTTCAGTATCAATACCATCAGGTGGTATTTCCGTTGGAAGTTTTTTATCACCGTCGAGTAGATGGAATATACCTATTGCGTTGTCCCTACCGACTTGGATGTTGGCAGTGAGTGTGCCACCACCTTCAAACGCCGTGGCATCAATATAGACAACAGTATAGTCCTGATGTGCAAGCCTCGGGGTACAAAAAGTATCTACGACTTCTTTTGAGGGTTGCTCTGGTGTAAGGATGAGATCCCCCAGTCCGGGACGTTTTCCTTCCAAAGATTCCCTTAGAAATATTAGGTAAGGTTCGGCATGGTCATCAGACTCCGTCAGTTTGTCAAGGAACATGTAATCCGCGTGTTCGGGTTCGGTCATGTTGTCAAGAAATATATTGTAGTCTATACCACCCATCGCTTCAAACTCTGGTGAGATAACCAAACAATCCACTGGTGACCCCTTTTTCCATGTTTTTATAATTGTTTGTGCTAAGGGATGACTTATGTCGAAGGTTTTACCTTCTCGTTCACGTCGTATTGCAATCGGTTCTCGCAAACTCGGTGTTCGTCCTAACTCCGCGTTGGGGATCCACGTGTTGATGAAGTTTTCGTTCAAGAATTCTATGATTCGATTTTCAGAGAGCTCAACTGCTCTCAGGATTTTACCACTCCCTCAGCACGCCTCGTCGAAGAGCGGTCCATCTACGGAGATTACATGGATCGGTTTCCCTTGTGTGGGTGCCATCTCCAACGCTTCCTCCAGCGATACCCAGTTAATTTTCTGAAACTCGTAGAAATGTGAGGACAGTGCGCGTCCGGCTTCTTCTTCCGTGATTGATGCGGTGAACTCGACATCATGGGTTGGAGTGCCAGCAGAGAGTTCTATTTTCGGACAAAAACCAATCTCCACAGCTGTTCCCTCGTCTCGTGTCCAACCGGCATCGAAGTTAATTGTCGTTGGAGGCACATATATCTTGAAGGAAACGACACTCTCTTGGTGTCGGTCAATAAGAAGGTGCCCTGCAAATTGGGAGGGCGTAAACTTGCCGCTTTTCATGATGAATTCCGCATGGATACGGAACACAATTTCAGCGAGTTCGTCATTGTAAGCGCGTAAGCACCCCCACAAACCACGCGAATCTCCCGAATCAATGGTTAGTTTCAGACGTGGATTGGGATGAAGTTGCTTTAGTAATGTTAGCGTACCCTCTTCTTGAATCTCCCAAGGTTCACTGACTGAAACCGGTTCCGATGGAAGAAACGCTTGAAAAACGGATGTGGGATATTGCTTCTTTGGTTCAGCGACCCGAAAGTTCGCCAACTCATCCCAGTCCACATGGAAGTTGTATTGTGTATATTCGATCGGCGCTATGAAGCCTTTGACGATGACTTCTGCATCGTCGCTAAGATTAAGTGTGATTTTGTTTCCTAAGGTTTTCATTTCAATTTTCCTCTACAGAAATCTTTAGGTAGAAGGCGTTTATCTCTCCTATTTTACTCGACTGATCACCGGTGACACCGAGTTTAAAAACTTCGCCTCGCTCAAAAGAATGTCTGATTGTTGTGGCTGTATTGGGTTCAAGTCCCCAGAACGAGACGAGGGTTCCCTCAGGCATCCCTTCTGTTGGGAGTTCCGCGTCGCTATCAAATAGGTCAAACGAACCGGACGCGTCTCCACTCCCGACCTTGACGTAGATACTAAGTGTGCCACCCTCTTCAAACGCTTACAGAGATTTTTGCTTGAAAAGCGTTAATGCTCCCCATCTCATCGGAGGTCCATCCTGTAGCAACTAAGGCAACTAATTTAAACAGTTGTCCTCTTTCAAAAGGATGGATGATTTGCATGGTTTCACAGGGATCACCCCAAACCGTGTTGATGGATCTGTCAAAAAGTGGTTTTGTCGGATATTTGTGTTCAGCATCAAAAATGAGTTTAGTGTCGGCATCAAGCAGATGGAATTGTCCGTGTGCCTTTCCGCTACCTACCTCAAAGTCGATAATGAGTGTACCGCCGCTTTCGAACGCTGTGACATCAAGTATAATAACAGTGTAATCTTGATGTCCATATTCCGCGGTGCGAAAAGCTTCGAGTATTTGTTGTGAAGGCTGCTCAGGTGTAATAACAGTGTTACCGAATCCCGGGAGTTTTCCTTCTAAAGCATCCTTGAGAATCAAGAGGTAATTCTGGCTTTCCAAAGTGCCGTCTTCCCGTCGATTTTCCCCAAGGTAATCATTGACGGCAACATGTCCTATCGCTTCAAGTTCAGGAGATATAACCCAGGTATCTACTGGACCTGTCCACCATTTATTACTAACGATTGTGCGTGCCAACGGAGACATTCCACTAAATCCCTTGGTGTCCCGCATGTGTCTCAAATCGGTATTACGCACCCATGTGCTGATGAAATATTCGTTAAGGAAATTGATGATTCGGTCATCGGAGAGGACACCTGCCCTCAAGTTTTTGCCGCTTCCTCAGCATGCTTCGTCTGCGAGGGGACCATCAATTGAAATGGCATGGATAGGTTTCTGTTGTTCTTGTGATATTTTTAATGCTTCTTCAAATGACACCCAGTTGATTTGCTGCGACTTATAGAAGCGTTGTATTAGCGTATTTTCAGCCTCTTCACAGGTGATTGAAGTTGTGAATGCTGTTTCTTGAGGGACATAACACATTTCTGCACGAAGCTCAATTTGCGGACAAATTCCACCACCAGTACTATAATTGAAGTCAGAATCGTCTTTATATTTTTTCCAATTAACATCGAACAATGTCCCTTCAGGAACCCGCATCTGGAAAAATGTTACACTCTTGTTAATGCGATTGATCACCAGATGTCCGGCAAACTGTGAAGGCGTGAACCAACCGTCATCTAATGCAAATTCCGCATGGATGCGGAAGGTGATATCGGCGAGTTGGTCGTTGTAAGCGCGGAGACATGCCCATAAACCGCGTGAATCTCCCACGTTAATGTGCATATCCAGATTCGGTTTGGGATGAAATTGCCTCAGCAAGGTAAGTGCCCCTTGGTTATCAATCTGCCAGTAGTCTCCAACGGAGACAGGTCTATCTGGAAGGAACGCACTGAAAACCGAAGTAGGATACATCTTTTCTGGTTCAGCAACGCGCAGATTTGCCAACGCATCCCATTCTTCATGGAAGTTGGGATTCATGTGCTCAATCGGAGCGATAACACCTGTGACAGATACTACAGTTTCATTGTTAAGTTGAAGTGTAATTTTATTTTGTGGTTTTTTCAATTTGCTTTTCCGCTACCGAGATTTTGGCATGAAAGGCATTTACAGTTCCTTTGTTTTTCCACGATGATCCTGTAGCACCCATTTTAAAGATCTGTCCTTGCTCGAAAGAATAGGTAAGTTGTCGTTTATCTCCTGGTGATATCCAGATAGATGCGAGTTTGTCTTCAGGAACACGTTCATCTGTGGGAGGTTCGCTATCTTCGTTGAGCAGATAGAAGAATCCAACGGCGTCACTTCTTCCAACTTGAATATCGAATGTTAGTGTTCCTCCGTTATCAAATTCTCTTGTATCAATTATCACAACATTATATTCTTGATAGCCGTTATTGGGATCTCGAAAAATGTCCAATACTTCTTGTGAGGGGTATTTAGGACTGAGTCTGATGTTTCCCAATCCGGGGTATTTCCCTTCCATAGCCTCTTTTAGGAATGTAAGATAGAACTCCTGTCTATTCATCCCTCTATTTTCACTGTCCTCACGTAATTCATTGACAGGTTGTCGACCTAATAGGTTAAAATCGTGAGAGATTATCAAGCAATCAACAGGTGATCCCTTCTTTGATCCAGTATTCCAGCCTTCTATGATTGTTTGTGCTAAAGGATGACTTGTGTCGAAAGTAATTCCTTCTCTTTCGCGTCTTTTTGCGATTGGGTTGATTAGACTATCAATACGACCCAATTCAGAGTTTGGTACCCATGTATTGATAAAGTTGTTATTCAAAAAATTGATAATTTCATTTTTAGAGAGGACACCTGCCCTCAAGCTTTTTCCGCTCCCTCAGCAGGATTCGTCAGCAAGTGGTCCGTCAATTGAAATGGCGTGTATAGGTTTTTGTTTTACTGGTGCCATTTCTAACGCCTCTTCCAATGATACCCAATTGATGTGTTGTGATTTATAGAAATGCTGTATTAGTTTCTTGGCAGTTTCATCTTTTGAAATACCGTCTATTGATTCCACCTTTTGAAGGATATCTTTATTTCCAGCTTCTAATTCTATTTTAGGACAATAACCAATATCTGTAATGTGATAAACCGAGCCGTCATCATTTGTTCTGTCCCAATTAATATCAAAGTTGAGTACACCTTTGGGGACGTACATCCGAAAGTATGCTATCGTTTCGCTGTGTCGATCCATGATGAGATGTCCTGTAAATTGGGATGGTGTGAACCATCCTTCTTTCAATTTGAATTCTGCATGAATTCGAAACACAATATCAGCATACTCATCATTATATGCGCGTAGACATGCCCACAAACCGTTAGAATCTCCTGAATTAATGTGCATATCCAAGTTTGGTTGAGGGTGGAGTTGTTTGAGGAGTTCTACCACACCATCATGTTGGACTTCCCATGTATCGCCAACAGAAACGGATTGTTCTGGTAGAAAATCGTTGAATATAGAGGTATTATATTTTTGTTTGGGTTGAACGGCATGCAAGTTTTTCAATTCGTCCCATTTTAGGTGAAAATCGTATTGTGAGTATTCAATTGGTGCGATGTACCCATTTATAGATACTTCTGTGTCAGTACGAAGAGTTAGAGATATTTTATTTTGAGAAGTCTTCATTGTTATTCCTCTACAGATATTTTTGCCAGAAAAGCGTTGGTACAGAATTCACCTTCGTACCAGTAACCTGACGCACCTAATTTAAAGACCTGACCACGGTCAAATTTGTGTTTAATCTGTAATTCATCATCTGGTTCACCCCAAGTTTCAGCAAGTGCATCACTCGGCTCTTCTTCATCAGTGGATAGTCTACCGTCTTCATCAAATAGATAAAACTCCCCATCACCTTTTTCTCTACCGATTTTAATATCAATTGTGAGTGTACCTCCATTCTCAAAAGATGTTACATCAATTACGATGACAGTATAATCTAAATAAGCTACAGTAGGTGTTCTAATAACGTCCAACACCTCCTCTGAAGAGTGCTCAGGGGTAAGTATGATATTCCCTAATCCTGGTTCTTTTCCCTCCAATGCATCCATTAGAAACTTTTGGTAATTTTCAATACTTGTAGGTATACCCGGTCCCGCGTTGACTTCGAGTTCCATTATCTGTTTTTTTCCTAACAACACAAGCTCAGGTGATAGGATATAGGAGTCTACTGGGGAGCCTTTTCTTGATCCAGTTTTAGTGCCTTTAAGGATTGCTTGTACTAATGGATGTGTTGCGTCGAATGGATTTCCTTCCCGTTCGCGTTTTTTAGCGATCGGTACTCGTAATCTACGTACACGTCCTAATTCAGAATTGGGTACCCAAGTATTGATAAAATTATTATTCAATAATTCAATAATTGTGTTTTTAGATAGGACACCTGCCCTCAAGCCTTTTCCACTGGCTCAGCACGATTCGTCAGTAAGTGGTCCATCTAATGCGACAGCATGGATGGGTTTGTGTTGAGCAATTGCCATTTCATGTGCTTCCTCCAGTGAAACCCAGTTAATTTTTACAAAATTGTAGAATCGTAATATCAATATACGTTCGGCTTCTTCTTGGGTGATTGAAGTAGTGTATTCAGTATCCTGAAAGGGGATATCAGAACGGAGTTCTATTTTTGGACAATATCCAATTTCGCTTCCAACGTCATTCTGATAAGCATCAAAGTTAAGTGTACCGTTAGGCACATACATATTAAAGGATGCAATGCTTTTTTTGGAGCGGTTTATAACCAGGTGACCAGTAAATTGTGAGGGAGTAAATCTCCCGCCCTTTAGTGTGAATTCTGCATGAATTCGAAACACGATATCAGCATACTCATCATTATATGCGCGTAGACATGCCCACAGACCGAGTGAATCCCCATTATTGCAGTCTAAATTCAAGGTAGGGTTGGTGTGGAGTTGTCTTAGTATATCTACAACTCCGTCCTTGATTTGCCAACATTCACCGACCGAAATGGATTTCGAAGGAAGAAATACCATGAACACAGATGTGGGATACTGTTTTACCGGTTCAGCTACTCGTAGATTTGATAATACATCCCATTCAACATGGAAGTTGTATTGTGTGTATTCTATTGGAGCAATATAACCTTTTAAGGATACTTTCGTATCGTTGTTAAGTGTGAGTGTAATTTTATCAGATATTGTGTTCATCAATATTCTCTATTTTTTTTGCAGTTTTGATTTGGGATTTACCGATCAAAAATATCTATTTGTATGCGGCACCTTGTTTATTCCACAGATATCCTTGCTTGAAATGCATTGACAGAATCTTTGCTCTCCATTATTTCCGAGACTGCTAATGCAAGCCTGAAATGTTGGCTATGGTAGAATGGGTATGAAATTTTCGCTGTTCCATTTTGCGGAATATCAGTTGCATTTGCGATGGATTGATCGTACCGTTGTCCACGTTCTTGTGGGAATTGGATGTCTCCTTCGTATAAATAGCATGAAGTGAAGAATTCTGCACTGCCAAATCGTATATCAATTGTGAGTGTACCACCATTTTCGAATGCGGTGGTATCTATATTTATTATAGTGGATTGCTGAAAACCTGCCTTGTGAGTTCTTACAACATCTACTACATCTAATGTGGATTGCTGGGAATTGAGCACTACGTTTAAACCAGTTATGTAAGGATTTAATGAATTTTCTTGTTCCTGTGTATCTTCCCCGTCTTCTATCAGGTAAGCGAATGAATTATCAGTATTAAATCCTGGATATTTTCTTTCTATAGACTCAATGAGAAAGAGTCGGTAGTTTTCTGCTCTTGTTCTACCACCATCCCAATCATGTCCATCGTAAAGATATTTGTTTAAGGGTAGTTTGCCTATCATTTCAAAATCAGGTGATATAACAAAGCAATCAACAGGTGAACTTTCATGCCAACCCTCTTTGATTGCTTGTGCTAAGGCATTATTCGTATCAAACGATTTTGCATTGCCATCATATCTTTTAGCGATGTATTCCCGGTAACTCGGTTTCCGTCCAGATTCAAAATTGGAAACCCATGTGTTGATGAAGTTATCGTTCAGGAACTTAATGACCCGTTCATTTCCGAGGACACCTGCCCTCAAGTCTTTTCCGCTCCCTCAGCATGCTTCATCGGTAAGTGGTCCATCAAGTGAAATAGCATGAACAGGTTTCTGTTGCTTTGGTGCTAATTCAAGTGCTTCTTTTAACGAAACCCAGTTAATCTTTTGTGAATCATAGAATTGCAGAATTAGGTTGTGCTCTGCTTGCTCTTGTGTAATGGCTTGGGTGTATTGAATACCTTTTAGTATATCTTCAGAACCTGCCCAGAGTTCCATTTTCGAGCAGTAACCACAATCAGTGATCCACCGTGGTTTATCCCAACCTTCTAATATTGTTTCCCAATGAACATCGAAGTTTAATGTGCCTTCCGGTACACCCATTTGAAAGTAAATGATTGATTCTGTTGTACGGTCAATTATAAGGTGTCCAGCAAATTGTGAAGGTGTAAACCAACCATCCGTGAGAGCGAATTCGGCATGAATGCGAAATACGATATGGGTGAGTTGATTGTTGTATGCTCGTAAACATGCGCGTAGACCTTTTGCTTCCTCTATACCGTACATTTCCACTCGCATTTCGAGAGAAGGATTGGGATGGAGTTGTTTTAGTAAGTTCTTAACAGTTGTCTGTTTAATTTCCCAACATTCCCCAACCGAGACTGCATCGGATGGGAGAAACTCACGAAAATCGGAATGAGAATACTGACTTTTTGGTTCTGCAGCTTGTAGATTTGCTAATGCATCCCATTTTTCGTGAAAATTTCCTGCAGTATGCTGAATTGGTTCTATAAATGCATTTACAGTGATTTCTGCGTTATCGCTAAGGTTAAGGTTGATTTTATTTGTATGTGTGTTCATTTTGTTTCACTTATCTTATTTCGAATTTGTATGAGTTAGGGAGATTCATTCAACCGAGATACTATAATAATTCCTCTTATACACATTTTTGGATGCACTTTGTGTTTCTTTGGAAGTCATCCAAATTCTAAGAAATGATGATGCATTTCAGGTTTATTTGGTATGTCATCTTATACTGCACACCCTAAAGGTTATGCTTTAAAAAGAGACATTTTTATTTAGAATGCCAAAAGTATTAATAGTCGAAAATATAACTTTTAATCCTAATATCCAGACAACTAATAAGGTGCAAAAACAGACCTTTAATCCTAAATTCTCTGATAATAATTCGCGTAAATGTTGAATTTTTCCATGTGTCGAAAAGTGTCAAAAAAATGAAAAAAGTTACACTTTTTGACACATTCTGTGTCATTGAAATTGGTGTAAATTACCCCTCTAACCACTGTCGTAGACTGACTTCACTCCACTTTGAATTGACTTTATAAGAATTTGCAAAAAGTGTGATTTTGTGTTTTTGTTGTCCATGTGAATTTTGACAATTCCAACCAGTATAATATAGCAGATTTTTTGACATAAAGATAATTTTGTATTTAGGATCGTTTTTATAGATAGTCATCATTAATTCTCTTATTATTTACTTCCCATAAATGTACGGAATTGGAAGATTTGAAGGGTGGAACTGTGGATGGTGGATTTCATCCTTCCCTACCTTCATCCGAATATTTGCTTTCAGGGTAAGTCCTGATATTTATGTTAACCTAATTTGCCACCAAATAGTTTTTAATACAGGGAAACGTTATCTTTCATGAAATATGCTGGTCGTTTTCCAATATTCTGTAGCACGGGAATGCCATTAAGGTATTCATACCGTTGATTCCTTGATTTCACTCTTAGTTTGTGTCAAAAAGAGGTACAAACGGGATGTTTGTGCTAAGAAAATAGCTTTTGGTAATGTTAGTTGTTAGGTATAGATATTTTCTTCATTTTATATTCAATTTTTTAGAAAAATGGGTAAAATCATCATTTGGTGGGGTTTACACTAATAGCAATTATTTTACTATCTTTCAAGATGATACCATTAGAAATTATGATAGAAGGGAATCAGGGATAATGTTGCAGAGTTCAGAGATTTCATCGATAGTGGTACCGTTCCAATTTTCCACATCTGTTCGATGTGGGTCATAGGCATCTGATAAGTCTGTGCGAATGAGAATTGGTAGCATACCAACAGTTGATGCACCGGTAAGTTCTTCGCTACTCCCATCCCCGACATAGATACATTCTTCAGGTTTTACGTTCAGTCGTTCACAGGCTATTTCATATATGTGAGGGGATGGTTTCTTGATGTGTTCTTCACAGGAAAATATGGGGGTGTCAATGTATTGTGCTAAGGGAGAATTTGGATAGAGCATGGGAACGGTATTGTTGCAATTAGTGATTAATCCGAGAAGATACCCTTTATATTTTAGTTGTTTTAACCCTTGTAGCACCTCTGATTTTGGGATTAGGGAATTCCTTGTAAAATCATTATTGATTGTAGATATTTCTTCTATTTGTGTCTTATTGACTGAAACATTTAGCCGACGTCCTATTTCTCTGATGTGTTCTTCCGCAGACAGTTTTCCTATAGATCTATCATTGATGGTTTCTGCCTTTATCTTCCAAAACGTCTGATACGGAACATCAAGGATTTCTGCTATGTTAACCAATACGGAGTCATATATTTTCCGACTGAAAATTGGTACTAAAGTTCCGTATAGGTCGAATATGATGGCTTTATATTGCATTATTCTTTTAGATCATACCTCATAGATTGGATATTTAATGTTCTTTGTTTTTTCACTGTCCTATATTTTTGAAATAATGGGTGGATAGACACCCCGTTACGCAGATGAATTATTTCGGTTTGAACGATTGGTATTTATGAGATACACCGATTCATCTACAACGTAAATACACTCTTGTGGTTTGATCTTCAGCCTTTCACAGGCTATCAGGTAGATGTGCTGCGATGGTTTCTTAATTCGTTCTTCATAAGGAAAAAAGGAACGTTAATGAATTGAGTGAACTAAGATTAAAAAATGCAGATGGGATATGCAGGTTGCAATTATCGAATATAATGGCTTTGTAGATCATCCTTGTACCTTTATACCACGGGTACAGTAGATAAACAAAACCTGATCCCTTATTCTTATAGAGGAAAAGTCGGTCAAATTGTCATTACGTTTATTGAAACCTATATGCATCAAATTTCCTCACTCAACGAAATCCTTAAGTATAATTACGGTTAATCCACAATCTTCCAGTTTCTTCAGATTTTTGTCGTTGGTAACAAATATATTACAACCACTTTCTAAAGCCGTAGCAACAATTAAAGCATCAGGGGTTCGGATACTTGGGTATCGTGCACGAAGTTTCCCCGCTCGTTCCGCAATTTCATAGGTAACTGTAAGCACTTGAATTGATAATGTGGAGAGAAACCGTTTGAAACGTTCAACATCTGTTACCTTTCCATCTGCAAACGGCTTAGTTACAAATTCTGTCACTGATATTGCTGAGAGAAAACCTCTAATTCTGTCATCATTAATTTCATTGAATATTTCCTCTGCTAAAATATAATACGGTTCAATATCTTCAAGGTAATATATAAGAACTGAGGTATCCAAGAACACTGACGTGGTTTCGGAACCAGATGAGTGAATATCTAAAACTTTCTGTTCCATGCTTCCCTCTCTGACGCAAGATAAGCATCAATTTCTTCAACTGTACTTCCCCATGTGCCTTTCATTGAGCCACGCATTTCCCGAATCAATTCTTTCTTTTCGTCGTGAGAAAGTTCAGAAGTGGCAGAAGGAATCGCTTTGGATTCATTTTTACTTTGTTGTTGTTGGGAAATTTGATTCTCTTTCAAAAAATCATCGGGAGTTGTAAAGGCATTTAAGAAAAGCGGAGTGCCAGCAAATGAAAGAGGTGAAACAGGACCAATGGTCATAAAAGCATACTCACGCGAAGCAATATCAAACGAAGACTGTGGGTCCCGGAAGAGTTGGTAGAGATCTAGGGCTTTGCTACGTCCACCAACAAGATTCCTCAACGCTTGGAATTCTGTTCCCATTGACAACCCGAAGCCAAAGAAGTAGATGCGCAGCTGTTGGGCAATTTCACGGTGGAGACTAGATAAAGTCTGGGATATAAACATCCAACCTACACCATACTTGCGAGTTGTTCTTACTGAATCAATAAAAATATTGCGAACTTGCTTCATCGTATCATTATCAGGACTTTCAGCCGGAGCTAAACGATGAGCTTCGTCCATTAAAACCAAAGTGTTAAGGTTTTGTTTTTCAGAATAGGCACGTTCGGCAGATAGGCGGATACCTTCTAAAAGTCTTTTTATTACTAGTGCCTGAATAGTGTCATTCCAAAATAGATCTGTTTCATCATTAATTGTCAAATCCACAATAATCAAAGGTTTGTTCTGATTGTCGAATAAGTTAGATAAGATATTCTCTACAGTTTGAGCATCGTCACGATTAGCATCAAACAATCGAGCAATAGGTGCCCAAACATTGTTATAAAATTCGTCTGAGTTGGCATCTTGATACACGGAATTAAAACGGTCACGAGATGAAGCGGTACGATAGAAGATCTTTTGAATATCATCTTGTCCAAGAAGGGACCATGCTTGACTAAAAGCTTCATGTTTATGTAAATCTGCTAGTTTTACTTTCTTTTTTGGAAGATTGTCGATTAGGATTTTGGAGGCTATTTCCCGATTTTCGCCTTTTGGAATGCTGAGGTGTTCAAAAAAGGTAGATTCGTAGAGTATCTCAGAAAATAGTTCCCATCTGTCTAAAACCAGATCTTGTACACTGATGATTTGTGTGGTTTTGTTTAAATCTTTCAGAACATCTTTTAGAGGAATTTGAAAGCTTCCCAAAACCCCTTTTCCCGATGCATCTAGCGAAAACTCTCCCTGCGGGTCAATCACCAAAATACCCATTTCTTCATGGCGAGCGTAAGCCAACATGATCATTTTTGCCAAGACTGATTTACCAGAACCGGTCTTACCAAATATTCCCAAGTGATATGCCTCACCTGCTCCATCTTCACCAGTATCAAAATGTTTGAACCATAGAGGTAATTTGGGTTTTGAACCATAGACGTGCCCCAAATAGAAAATCTGTTCCTTATATGGATTGAGTAAGACATCCAGAACATCGTTATTCACTTGTTGAATAGGAGTTCCTGTAGCTGGAACCGTCCCCAAACTGCTTGGACGGTAATTTCCGTTTTCACCGGAAAAGACAGCACTGACAATCATTTCTCCCTGATGTGTGTCCTGCCGTTCACTAACTGCATCAACTTTGCCACGTTGCCGAATCAAACTCCGCATCGTAGGGTCTTCGTGCCAAATATTTTTCAGGGCGATTTCAGTGATCTGTCCCAACGCGTAATGGTCAAGACCGTCTTGTATATAGTCGAAAATAGCTAATTCACCGACTAACTTTTTGTCAACAGCAGTAGCCAAAATATCCAAAGCAAGTTCTGTTGTGGAAGATGGGGAACCAATGACACCAATTCTTTCGGATTGATCAACTAATTGACTTAATTTTTGATTGGACATTTTTACCTCCCTGATTCTGTGCGATAACTGTGAAGACCAACGAATACATCATCAATATTTCCTTGATAATCTTCTGCAAGATGTTGACTGGTTATCTGGCGAAAAGCAGGAACGGCCCTTGGTAAATGCTTGACCATTCTGTCTGCCAGATAAAGGGGATATGGCTCCATAATAGCAGCTGTGCTACACTGGTCCTTGATACCTTGTAAAACGATACCTAATCTCGGGCGATTTTTAGCAATAGTTTGACTCATCTCCAGACGTAAAGCAGGCATATAAGCATGAGGTCGATAATAAAGAAAATGGACCCTATTCAAGAATTGTAAAATCTGTTCAACGATTTGATCTATCTCGTTTTGTATAACAACATCAGTGAATTCGTTAACCACTGAAGTACCGAGATGCCAAGAATAGGTAGAAAGTAAAGCAGGAGATGTATACTCACCCGGTTCTAAAATAGAACTTAGCAATCCTCGATCATCATGAGAATCGGGCCATCCCAATTTTTCACCTATTTCCCTACGAGAGGTGTATTTGGGTATAGCTACCCATTGACGGTCATTACGTGGAGGATCTAAAAGGCAGTAATACGCCTCCAGGAAAGGCCTGATTTCCTTAACCAGATATTCTTTAACTGTTTTGAGATGAAGGTATTCCTTGGCTTTGCTGAAACCTTGATTAAAGTAAATAACAGGAGTGGTTAAAGATCCATCTAAAAGAACAAGATCATGCGGAGCTTGTTGGGCTAAAATTAACTCCATTCCAATCATCCCCGCCCGTAAGATAGTACTCGTATCGGGATTATGGGTTTCAGTTTCAACATGGACAAAATGATTAGGTTCTGGCCAGAAACGCTTTTCCGATGGAGGGGTCAAACCTTCAACTGCGACTGCGCCAGCTACTACCAGATCTGTAGCTAAAAGTCTCTCAACAGCGTAGGATCCGTCAACACCACAAGTAGTTGGACTTTGAGTTACTGGTAAACTGGAATCATGCATTACCGTAGAAGAATCAATGAGTTGCTTACGCCACACTTCTCTTTTATTTCGCAACTCTTCAAAAGATTTTAATAACTCTTGTCCTATTCCTTCGGTTCGTTTGAGAACATCGTCAACTAGTGATTTTGGTAACTCGCCGAAATCTACAGTTTCATTCATTACTAACTCCGTTGATCCATAATTTCCATTCTTCTGGTTCCCATTCTCTATATCGTAAATCTCTCATACTACGTGGAAGCAACCATCTCTTACGAAACCATCTAAATAATTTATTTTTCGGTCTTACATAATAATTCAACTTGTCTACCTCTCCTCGAAGAAAAGCACGAGTATTATCTGCCAATTGTGCAACGTATATTTCTCGTTTTATACCATGATTTAGCCAATTCTTAGGTAACCCTAATGCACCTATTGTTTTTTGTACCACTTCTTGTCTATTTCTGAATCCTGATCCCCAAGATTCATGACTAGCAGTAGCATTAGAATTTGACTTGGCAAATTCTGTAAGTGAATTGTATATTCCATTTGAAAAATGAAATTCACCATAACCTTGTGTATGTCCAACGCGTTCATAAGCAAGGTGTTTCTTATATTTGAGTCGATTATATAGTGATGATTTTTCAAGTGCAGAAGTAGTCGTAATTAATGCTATTTCCCCAGGATTCTTACGTTTACGGATTACAGAGGTTCTTCCCTTATATTTTTCCTTAAATGTATTGTGTACTTCACTGCTAATGGCCAGTAAAGCAATTAGTTTTCCTCCTAACAAATATGAATAAGGAGGTACTGCTCCTAAAAGGAATGCATCCACAACATGATGAAGTCTATCAAGTCGATCTTCTTTATTCCAACCTATCCATTGGTCACGATGTCCCAAACTAAAGACTGGATCTCCTAAGCCAAATAAACCCATTAGTTTATTGGTGTGTTGATCAATTACAAGGAACCTTAATCTTCGTCCATATCCTGAAGAAACCGGAATACTCCAATGTAAACATGCATACCTAAAAAGTAATTCTTCTTTTGTACCTGAATGTATTTCTATCAGTTTAGGATAGATTCTTTCTGGATCTATTTCCTTTCCTGAAGCAAGGTTTTGTAACAACATTTGTTCATGCTTGACAAGACCTTTTTTACGTTCTTCTATTCTATGTTGAACAGCCAGCGCGTGTAATTCTCTAATTTTTTCTTTATCAAGGTTTTCTGGTAAACTTATTTCATTACCTGTTACTATAAAACCTTGAAATTTCAATGACTTTTTAATACGGAGTTTTAACGATTTGGCATAAATATGACTGGTATAGAAATCGTCAAGTATAGATGATATTTCGATATCTTCATGAAAATGTGATTTTAGTAATTCAAAAACTCCTATCTCACACCATCTATTAAATCGTCGGTAAACTGCTCTCCAGTTTCCATAACATATTGGCAAACCACTCCAGGGAACACCCTCTTTCGCTAACCACAAAACAGCAGAGAGGAACAAACGACATTTTTCTGGACTCCCAACGCGAACCTTCGGACACTTAGCGAGAAAAGTCTGTATTTGATCCCAAATAGCATCCGTTATTTCTAATTGGGACTTTTGGGTATTGTCTGTTTTTTCTTTTTTCATACAAATATTGTATTCAATGTACCTAAAATATCAAGACATTATTCAATCATATTCCCAAAATGGATGCCAATTTGAAACTTAAAAACGATAGGACTTACGCAAAGCGCAATAAATTGCACTACTAAGAACCACAAGCATCCCCAAGATTATATCTGTTGATAATAAAGAAACCCTTGTTGCCTATGCAAACCTAAGCAAATAATCTGTAAATAACTACGAACCTAATGTTCTTCGAATGGCAAATCTATCGGTTTTCATACGTTGTAATGTCTGCTTCGTATTGAAGTGTCCAACCGATTTCGTCGAGTCCGTTTAGTAGACAGTACTTTTCAAAGTTGCCTATCTCAAATGTGTGGGTAGTTCCATCTGGACAAATGACTGATTGTACTTCGAGGTCAATCATCAATTGATAGCCTTCTGTGTCGTGTGCTGCTTTGCTAAGTTCTGAGATGATATCTGCTGGTAATGAGACAGGTAGGATGCCATTCTTATAGCAATTGTTGCGGAAGATGTCTGCAAAGGAGGGTGCGAGGATGGCTTTAAAACCGTACTGCTGAAGTGCCCAGGGGGCATGTTCACGAGAACTACCACAACCGAAGTTAATCCCAGCAATGAGAATACTTGCATCAGCATACTGGGGTTGGTTTAATATAAAATCTGGATTTGGATCACCGTTTTCAAGATAACGCCAGTCGTAAAAGAGAAATTCACCGAATCCTGTACGTTCAATTCGTTTTAGGAATTGTTTCGGGATAATCTGATCGGTATCAACATTAATTCGGTCAAGCGGTACGACGAATCCAACATGTTCTTTAAATGCTTCCATTATAACACCTCAATGGGTTCTTTTCGTTTCCTTTCAGTTTGATCGAAGTCTGTATCGAAACTAATGAGTTGCATCTCATATTTCGCAGCGACAGCGTATTGGTATGCATCGTCAAAGTCAAGATTGAATTTATCTGCTATGCGTTCCAACGTTTTAAGATCTTCTGGGGATAATGATAGGATGCCAACTCCGTCAACAATTATATCCTCAAGAAACGAATTAAAAAGCGTAAAATATTTCAATCGAAACAGAATAATCCCTATAGAATGTAGGGACAGATCCGTTATGTAGATTGTGCTCAAGTCGTTAATTTGTAAGAATGATTGGACATCATCCTTTTTGTCTTGCCCCAACAAAGCTTCAAGGAAGATGTTAGTATCCGCGAGGTACACTATTCCCTCCAATCTGAGGCTTTTTTCTGAAGTTCGAGGGCAGTAAACTGATCTCGATACGCTTTTAATCCGCCAATCCATTCCAAGTTTGGTTTTTTCTTCCGTTTTGAACTCTTTTTTGTATGTAGTGAATCAATGAAGTGAATGACTTCTTCTTGGAGTTCCGGAGGAAGTTCTCTAATTTTTTCAATGATAGATTCCATTGTTGTCTCCGTATTTTCATGGTAGAGTGGACACAGGTATCTTAAGCAAGCCTTTGGCTTATCCAAACGTTCGTATGTCCACAAAATGTCCTGTTACAGCAGTTGCTGCAGCCATTTGTGGACTTACAAGGTGTGTCCTTCCACCTTTACCTTGTCTACCCTCAAAGTTTCTGTTAGATGTGCTTGCACACCTTTGTCCGGGTGTCAACGTATCTGGATTCATTCCAAGGCACATACTACATCCTGCTTCTCTCCATTCGAAACCTGCTGTACGGAAAATCTCATCGAGTCCTTCGGCTTCAGCTTGACGTTTAACTGCTTGTGAACCAGGTACAACCATTGCGCTGATAGTGTCTGCGACCTTTCTACCTTTTGCCACCTCCGCTGCTGCCCGTAAGTCACTAATACGGGAGTTGGTACAACTACCAATAAAAACTCTATCTACGGGTATGTCAGTCATCGGTGTACCGGGTTTTAAATCCATGTATTCTAAGGCGTGTTCAGTTGCCTGTTTTTCATCTTGTGATGCCATTTTAGCGGGATCTGGTACCTGTCCAGTAACATCGGTGACCATACCCGGATTTGTGCCCCAAGTGATTTGGGGTGCTATATCGGCAGCATCAAGAATAAGGGTTCTATCATAGGTTGCCCCGTCATCTGTTGGGAGTTGTTTCCATCGTTCAACTGCAGCATCAAATGCTTCGTCTTTAGGAGCGAAACGTTTTCCGGCAAGGTATTCATAGGTCGTGTCATCTGGTGCAATCATCCCTGCGCGAGCACCTGCTTCAATTGACATATTACATACAGTCATCCGTTCTTCAATGCTAAGGGATCGTATAGTGGAACCTGTGTATTCTACTACAGCACCGTTACCACCATCAATTCCGATATGACCTATAATAGAGAGGATAATGTCTTTTGCTGTTACACCGTAAGGGAGAGTTCCGTCAACACGGATTTCAAAGGTTTCGGATTTCTGTTGTAGCAAGCATTGTGTAGCGAGTACATGTTCAATTTCACTTGTGCCGATACCGAATGCGAGTGCCCCTAAGGCACCATGTGTTGAGGTGTGGCTATCACCGCATACAATTGTCATGCCGGGTTGTGTGATGCCGAGTTCAGGTCCGATGACGTGGACGATTCCTTGATCGGGACTGTTGATGTCGTAGAGAGGAATGTCAAACTCTTGGCAGTTTTGTGAGAGTGTCTCCATCTGCTTGGCAGCAATCTGGTCTTTTATGGGTAGACTTCGATCCGTTGTTGGCACGTTATGATCCATCGTTGCGAAGGTTAGCTCTGGTCTGCGTACTTTTCTGTTGTTGATCCGTAACCCTTCAAATGCTTGTGGGGATGTGACCTCGTGTACAAGGTGTGTGTCGATATAGAGTATGGGGACTTCGTCTTCGGATGCGCGTACGAGATGTGAATCCCATATTTTTTCGTACATTGTTTTTTTCATAATATTTCTTTTACCTTTAAATAACGAGCAGATCTCCCCTGACAACGGATAATTTCAAACCCTTTTGCTTCTAAATAGGGATAAACATGGCGATTTCGATAGTCGTAGGAGGCTTTTGTGATTTGATCGTAACTGGAATCAATAGCAAGGATTTTCAAGTCAATGCTTCGTTTTTTAGCGGGATAGCGTATTCAGTTTCTGGTGTTATAACTCTCTTTCATTAGCGCGTTTTTTTGTCCAGTAATCCTAAGCCAAGAATACCCATATCATATTCGGGTCGTTGTCGAATACGCTCCGCAACCAACTTTGACTGTTGTTCAGGTGTCAATTGAATGAATGAAAACCGTGCGGGTTCATTTTCCACCACTTCCCGTAAAGAGATCCATTGCCCGTTGGGTGCCATTGCCACTGGACGGCTCCAATGGTCTTCGCGTGGTATCGGTGTGTAATTCGTCATAAATATTTCCTCAATACTGAGCGTTCAGATTAATTAAGATTATGCTTTTCACTACATCCCCACGAGCAAGTAATATAAAAATAATATATCATAAGAACAACCGAAAATCAAACAAAAACGTCCTGTTCTTTGGCGATGTTTCATGAAGATTAAGCTATTATACGATATTGATCATTCTAAAGATTGACATTATAATTTCTTCGTAGATAAAAAAATAAATTGAAGAAATTCTAAAAAACAGATATCACATATACGAAAATAGTTTGACACAAGTGTAAATAAACGTTACAATAACAAATAGAGAATAATTATTATACTTATACTAATACAAAATATAGGATAAATCAATAGGATTAGAAAAAATATACACAGTTATACAAATGTCAATGTCACACATCTTATTGGAAAATAAAGTATTAAGAAATCTATCAAGAGTACTTTTTTACTTTTTTACAGAAAAACGTAAATTGGCTGTAAACATAGATAAGGACAGACCTAACAGCGACTACAATAAATTTGGGGTGACAGAAAAAAGTTACGATTTCGTAACTTTTTACATAAAGACAGGAAACTATCAAATGACTATCCAATACATTCATAATAATCTTAAAAACAGAAACAACATAACTTATACCATTTCTAAGAAAAATAGCTGCATGGATGGTTTATGGACACCTCATCTAATAGGATACACCTTAAAAGGTTATGTTACAATAATCAGATATTATCATTTAGAAAATGCATTACAAATGTCTGTATCGGATATTCTCCAAAAAAAGAAGAAGGACACAAAATCACACAATTTAAGAATTTTTACTATTCTAAAAAAAACACCGTTGAACGCAGACTGTGACAGGGCGGACAGCCGTTTTACAAATGACACAGAATGTGTCAAAAAGTGTAACATTTTTAACTATATAGATATATTATATAACATATGTGAAACACAATAAACCTATAAAATTTGAAAAATTGTTATGCGAATTCTATTTAATTAGTTTCCTTTACGAGTGTTTCTTAAGAGTCACTTTGATAAGGGGCAGGAATGTCTTATGAAGTTTATAGTAAACATTGAAAATAATTACACAAAATCCCTGTAGGAGCGATCCCCAAATCGCGATTTAACTCAGTGATAGTTGGGATTCGGAGGTCCCTCCTACATCTCAAAATGTTCCATTAATTCAATAGTTTATATAAATAAATCTTTCGGTAATACAGACCATAAAAGCATCGTAGGGGCGGGTAAATTATATATAAAAAAGTCCCTCCCGTATATTACTGAATGAATCAATTAATCTTCATATGACATTCGGTGTTGATTCCTTGATTCCTTGATTCCGCGCATTCTTCGTTGATTTTAGTAAGTCGATTCGGCGTTGATTTGGACATGAGACACTTTGATATACTGGAAATGTTGGATTTCTCCTACGATTCGACCCGCAGCATGCCATACGCGCATGCTGCGTTGATTCCCTACGAGGACATGTAATCACTAAATTGACGCCTATGGTGAATACCCGAACTTATTCTATTTCATTACCATTTATTGGTAACAACTTGAGCTATTTAAATTGAAACTACAGATTTTTAAACCTTTTTCACATATATCATACTCTATATATTAAAACCAACTCAGGATTCTTGTGATGCGGAAGAATATTGTTGCTATGAGTAAACTCACAGATGAAGAATTGATTCGACATGTCCAAAATAGAGATCAGGATGCATTCTCTGAACTCATTACACGATGGACACCACGGATAAAAGGTGTAATTGCCTCGAATTCGAGACAAAGACTTGATGCTGAAGAAATACACACGGATATCTGGGTTGCTGTATGGCAAAATATAATTCACCTCAGAAATATGGAGAGTTTCGGGGCATGGCTACATCGGATCGCCTACAACGCATGCAAACGATATTACACATTAACAAAGCAATATCGAAATGAAATCCCACATGAATATTCTGTGATTGTTGAACAGATTGAACAACAGGCTGCAGCACGATATAGAGAGAAACAACTTATGGCTGATATTATTGAAGCAGTACAACATCTACCACAAAAGGTACGTTCAGTAGCTGAACTGTTTTACTTACAATCGTGGCACATCAAGGAAATTGCTGTTGAGTGTAATTTACCTATTGGTACTGTTAAGACAAAATTAAAGGAAATCCGGACACTCTTACGAAAGGAATTTGATGCCGAACCCATAAAAGGAGCAACTATGACATCAAAAATAGTTCAACCGAATAACACAACCACATATACTCACACAGATAAATCCACAATTAACAGAAGACCCGCACTATTAAATGTTGATGTCAACGATCCAACAGGGGATAGTTGGGCAATTCCAAAAGGAATTATCGCCAGATTCGGGAAAGGAAATGTCAATGATGTAAAACTTTCACCAGACGGAACATATTTTGCAGTCGCAACTGGTATCGGATTATGGTGGTATGATGTTGAATCAATGTTACCGATCTCGTTATGGGAGATACCAGAAGGTCCTGTCTTTAAAATAGATTTTTCGCATGACGGGAAATGGATTGTCATTGATACCGTGGATGCTATCAAGGTCTTGGATGTAGAGACCGGTGATTGTGTTATTCAAATAGACGAACAAAATGGGTATGGAGGACTCACATGTTCCTCAAATGGCAAATGGATCGCAATTTCTGATATGCAAGGACAAGTAAATGTGTTGGATATTAATACTGGGGACCATATCGCTCAGATGGATCGTGGTGAACACAAATGGAAATCAAATGATATACATGACCTGACATTTACGCCAGATGGCACATTACTTGCCGCAAATCCAGGCAATCCTAAACTCTATTTCGGGGACAAAGAGAACTACAATGTATGTGTGAATCCCGATACAGAAGGAAGTCAAATCTATGTATGGAATCCAGAAACTGGAGAAGCTCTCATCAAGTTTGCGGGGAACGAATTCGTCCTTTCATCGGATAGTTGTTTGGTTGCGGGTTCTTCCCCAGATGAAACCTTAACAGATTCTAAACGGATAGATAGCAACGTTTCTGTATGGGATATATCGTCAGGTGAACAGATTGCCCTCTTCACAGAACATAGTGATTGGGTATATGATATAACCTTCTCACCTTGTGGAAAATATATTGCATCAAGTGACGGAATTCTACGAGTCTGGGATATTGCAACAAGTTCAGAACAGAAGGTTTATCCCGATTACAGCGATCCTTTCTATGCAGAAAATGGAGAATTATTTGCAATCGCATCTGATACCTTAGAAGTGTGGAACGTTGAAAAACAGAAACCTATACTTAATATTACATCAGGTATTGGCGGTTTCGGTTTCTCAAAAAGTTTAGCAATTGCATATACACACGAACTGACTACAACAGACACAAGAGAACATTTAAATAATGATATTCCAAAATACGAGATTATACATGAAATACAATTTCCTTGGCCTGCACCACAGGTTACCTGGATGGACAATCAGACCATCGCTTGTCTTACTCAGCGGGATTTAACCTTATGGGATGTAAATAAGAAAAGCATTGTAGATACCCTATATCAGGATGAGTGGATTAATTCCATCACAGTTTTACCTTCCGGTAAGTTGTTGTGTTCATACTTTACGAATGAAGGAAAAACATTAGTTGCCTGTTCATTGAATGAACAGATCGCGGAGTTTCCCGTACCAGAACCAATCAGGGAATGGGTAGGGAAAATAGAGTTTGCACCATCAGGGGATTGGATGGCATCTGGAAGTAGAGAAGGAAATATCTATCTCTGGAATCTCGAAAATCCTGAGAATACATCTGTGCTTACAGGACATACAGACAATATTAGGACGTTTACATTTTCTCATAACGGAAAACAATTGGTGAGTGGTGCTGAGGATGAAACTGTCCGTATATGGGATGTAGAATCAGCAACCGAAATAGACAAGTTGCCAATGGAAAAACCTTGTCTACCGTTTGGACTAACCTACTCTCCTTGTGGGGATATAATCGTTTGTGATTTGGAAACAGAAATCCGTTTCTGGAGTGCAGACCAATTCACAACATTACGTTCAATTAAGCAACCTAATCCCTATAGACGTACATATCCACTCGCGTTTTCTGACTGTGGTCGGTATCTTGCAGGTGCGACATGGTGGGATAAGGGGAATGAGAATTTGCTGGTACGTATTTGGAATGTAGAGACTACCGAACAAGTAGCAACATTACAGGGACATACTTCAATAGTACAATTTCTATCGTTCTCTCCGAACGGTAGAGTTCTCGCAGGTGGATGTGGCAATGGTACTATATTGCTCTGGGATTTACAGTCTTTCCTTTAAAAGTATTCTCATTCTTATATCATATATCCTACCAATTCTTCCGTGACTCTGTGTAATCCGTGTAATCCACGATTCAGATAAGATTCAATACCAACCTAAACCTTAATCTGATACCCAATATCTTCGCCAATTCTCTTGACATTTTGAGATATATCCTTTACTTTACATGTTATGTCAACAGAACCCAAACAAAAACCGAAACAACCGACAGAGAGTTTCCGCGCATTACCTGTAGATGTTCCGAAGAATCTTTCCAACATACGAATTATCCTTTTCGAACCACGGGAACCGGGAAACATCGGATCCGTCGCAAGAGTTGTAAAAGGAATGGGGTTAACCCAACTCTATCTCGTTAACCCAGTTCCTTTTAGGAATGAAGACGCAGCATGGAATATGGCACATGGTGCAAGAGATATACTAAAACAATGTAAAGTCGTTCCTGAACTCAAGGATGCACTTAACGGAATACAATACCTTGTAGGAACAACACATCGTCGACGTGATGTCCGTTTGCCTCAACCGGTCTCAGCGAGAGATGCCGCGAATACAATCGCTTCAGTTTCACAAGATAAAAGTGTCGCTCTTCTGTTTGGACGAGAGGACTTCGGATTATCAACCGACCAGATGAGTCTCTGCCAACTGACAGCCAGTGTTCCCATGGCAACCAAGAACCCCTCACTCAATTTGGCACAGGCTGTCCAAATATTTGCCTATGAAGTATTCGTTGCGAGTTTAGGAGAAGACCATGCCCTTGTAGAAATAGACTATGCAGAAGTAAACGCACTGGAAGACTTCTATGGACGGGTCACTCGTCTATTAGATAAGGTTGGTATGTCTCCGTATAATCAGGAATGGGAAACCTATCTAAAATCTCTTCGTCGTGTCTTCTCCCGCGCGCCACTTGAGGAACGAGATATTGCAACTCTCGACATGATCTTCTCTACTACCTATCGACACATACTCCGTTTAGAGCAGAGAATAGAAGATTCCACTTGATATTTTGGGGCTACTGTCGTACTATATATACATAATTCCAGTATCTCAACATATTAGAGAAAATTAAATGCGGCACATAAAACTCCTTGTTTGGATCATCTTTATTCTATCTGGTGCAAGTGCACTCATCTATGAAGTAATATGGATGCGGCAACTCACACTTGTTTTCGGTAGTACTGTCTTTGCAACCAGTACCGTACTAACCGCATTCATGGCAGGACTTGCTCTGGGAAGCTACTATTTTGGCAGAAAGATAGATGAAAGCAAGATATCCCCACTTAAACTCTATGCATTCCTGGAAGCTGGAATCGGTGGTTTCTGTATAATATGGCACATACTATTAGCAATCCTTAGTGCACTTTATGTACTTATTTTCCGACACATAACATCTGAATTCTACACCCTTTCACTCATACGTTTCATACTCACCTTCGGCATACTCCTCATTCCATCAACACTCATGGGAGGGACGTTACCTGTTCTAACCCGTTTCTTTGTCAAAAGATTAGAACAACTCGGAACCAACATCGGTATACTATATGCCTTAAATACATTCGGGGCAGTCATTGGAACTGTCGCTGCAGGTTTCTTCTTAATACAAGCGCTCGGTATAAAATGGACACTCGGGGTTGCAATTGCAATTAATCTTGGTGTCGCATTAATCGCATTGCTTTTAGATCAGATTTCCCAAAAATCAGAAAACGCTGAAGACGCCAGTAGAAAACAGATAAAAGAAACAGCCGAACAAGATACAGAACCGGAAATTCACTTCGGAAAATCACGTCTCCCACTCCGTAATATTGTATTAATCGCAATAGGTATATCCGGATTTAGTGCATTGTCCTACGAAGTACTTTGGACCCGCATATTAGTATTCTTTCTTGGAAGCACAACCTACGCATTTGCCACGATGCTTGCAGCATTTCTATTCGGAATTGCATTAGGAAGTATGATCTTAGCACGATGGGTGGACAGAATCAAACAACCTGTAATAACCTTCGGTTTAATTCAACTTGGAATCGGATTCTTCGCTGTCATTCTTATGCCAGCATTTGAAGAATTGTATGGTGTGAGTAGTGCACTTCAGTCAACCTTTGGGGCAAGCAGATTTTGGGCATTTTTCTCATGCTTTCTCGTCATGTCACTCCCAACGTTTTTAATGGGGGCAAGCTTCCCACTTGTGACAAAAATCTATACAGGAAACGAGCAACAACTTGGCAGAAGTATCGGGAATGTATACGCGGTTAACACAGTAGGCAGCATCTTAGGCGCATTCTGTGCAGGATTTATTCTAATTCCTCTATTAAACATACGACCAAGCATAATTCTAATGGTCGCATTAAACACCGGAATTGGTTGTCTACTTGTTCTAACGGGATGGCGATCAGCTACAGGTATAGAAGAAAATACCGAGATAGAACAAAATGAACCAAAAGTCGCAAAAGCCTTCTCACAAGGGTTAGGGATAGGGATTCCCATAATCACACTCGGTTTAGCAGCAGTTCTACTGTTCTCACTCAACCAACCCATTTTCCTAAAAAGTACAATCTATAAGACCCAACGTCCCGGTGATCAAGTCGTCGATTATCAAGAAGAAGTTGATGCAACTGTTACTACCTTAAAAGACGATGAAGGTGTTTACCGTTTATATGTAGATGCCAACCAAGCAGCCGATGCTTCACGATGGGATTCACCTTCACACCGTGTCATCGCACATCTACCTTTACTCCTCCACCCGAACCCTAAACGCGCACTTGTTGTTGGTTTCGGGATGGGGTTAACATCACATTCCATTACCCAGCACGGTGTAAAAGTCGATGCTATTGAATTGTCTAAAGGTGTAATATCGGCAGCACGAGAGTATTTCGTACATATCAATAGAAATATCTTCAAAAATAGGTTGTTTAAGTATCAAATCAACGACGGTCGAAACCATATTCTTATGACCAAGACAAAATATGATATGATTTCAACGGGTATTATACACCCACTCGTTAGTGCCGGAAGTTCCAATATATATACCAAGGACTTCTATCGTCTATGCCGTAGAATTCTATCTGAAGATGGAGTTATGTGTCAGTGGGTACCACTACATCGTCTACCAGAGCCACATTACAAGATGATTGTTAGGACTTTCATAGATGTGTTTCCTGAAACTACACTCTGGTACAAATATACTCCAGATTTTGTAATTCTCATCGGTACGTCAAAACCACTCTCTATAAACTATGAGAACTTCATCGCACGCAGTAAAATAAGGAGTATACAGGAAGGTTTAGCAGCAGACGATCTTGATGGGATGTCTCTACTCGACTCATTTATGATGGGACCAAAGGCAGTAAAAGAATATGCAGGAGTTGGACCTATCCATACAGATGACCGACCACGTTTAGAATTCTTTAAAGGAAAAGATTTAGCAAACTCAACAGTAAGTAATATAAAAGGAATGCATGAATATCGAGAAAGTGTTATACCATATCTAAGGAATTATGGAACAACCTTGGAAGAACAAAAACTGGTACGAGAAAAGATTAACACCTACTATAAAGCAACACAAAAACTGATTCTTGGGCAAATCGCATATGCAAATGCACAAACAGCCTATACTCATGGACAGGTGGATAAATATAACTCATTTCTCGAAACTGCCAGTATGCAAATAAATGAGGGAGTTAGAATTAATCCGCGTGATGACACAATACGTTATAATTTTGGTGTCGTCAGCGGTTTAATTCGTGAAGATGAACATGAAGAACTCAGAAAAATAGAGCAAAGTGTAAAACAGACTATGGTAGAAAACCCTGAAGATTCTCGTGGACACATTTATCTATTCACTGTTTACGAAGGATTGGCAAGAGAGTTCGAGAGAAAGGGTGAATTTGAAAAGGCAAATGAACATCTATCAAAGGCTTCTAAAGAATTAGAGGAATACCTAAAACGGGATTCAAGTAGACCTGATATCTATATTCTATTAGGACCATTATATGAACGCCAAGGACGTTTTAGTGAAGCACTTCGTACCTATGAACGATTAGAACTCTTGGAAACCGAAGGAGAACTACCCGCACCAATTTATGTAGCAATGGCACAACTTCACTGGGAATTAAAAAACGTTGAAGAAGCGAAAGAATATTCTCAGAAAGGATTGAATGCTGATGCAAATTCTTGGCGTTCACACTATATACTCGGTAAAGTTTATCATTCTATGAATCAGACGAATAAACAGAATGAACATTTCGAGAGTGCTTTGAAAGTTATTGATGAGGCTATAACCAATGCCTCTGATCCAAGTGATTTACTAACCTTTAAAGAAGAAATTCAAAAAGAATTGGAAGAAATAAAATAACAGGAGGAGAATACAGACCAATTATGTCTCAAGGACCTTCCCTAAAACGTACGCACTATTGTGGTGAGTTACGATTAGCTGATGCTGGTAATACTGCTCAACTAAATGGTTGGGTAAGACGACGACGTGACCATGGTGGTGTAATCTTTATTGATTTACGAGATCGAACTGGAATTACCCAGATTGTCTTCGATCCTCAAATTGATGAAAACGCACACACTCTCGCAGATTCTGTTAGAAGTGAGTATGTTCTCAACGTCAGCGGTACAGTTCGTGAACGTGAACCTGGAGATTATCTTTTCACGGCTAACAACACATTTCAATCTGAACTCTCAGGAAACAACGGATTATCTGCTGAATTTAAAACACTGTTTACAGATTTAGATACAAAATACACGTTGTCCAATAATATTGAAATAAATGTGCGTGAAACTGATAAACATTGGCTACTAACAGATGTAGATAATAATAGAACTTATGACATACTGGTAGATGCCGATGGTCTCAGTATCTATCAAGGGACGGTTAACCCTGAACTCCCAACAGGTGAGATAGAAGTTGCTATTGATACTTTGAATATCCTGAATACTGCCAAGACACCTCCATTTCCTGTTGAAGATGAGATTGAAGTAGCAGAAGATATCCGAATGAAATATCGGTTCATCGACTTGCGACGTCCTGAAATGCAAAAGACACTTGAAATGCGACACAAAGCAGCTCTCGCAGCACGCAACTATATGAGCGAACAGGGTTTCCTTGAAATCGAAACACCTATATTGATGAATAGTACACCAGAAGGAGCACGTGACGTTCTTGTACCGAGTCGATATTATCCTGGAAAATTCTACGCACTCCCACAATCTCCCCAACAATTCAAACAGATTCTCATGATGAGTGGTGTTGACCGTTATTTTCAGATCGCACGTTGTTTTCGAGATGAAGATACCCGCGCTGATAGACAACTTGAATTTACACAGATTGATATTGAAATGTCATTTGCTGAAGTGAATGATGTGCTTGAAGTAACCGAAGGTTTGATGAAGAAGATATTCAAAGATGCTGGCGGAATTCCTGTTGAAACACCTTTCCTTCGTTTACCATACCACGAATCAATGGCACGGTTCGGTAATGACAAACCAGATACACGCTTCGGTATGGAGTTAACGGACCTATCTGATGTAATGGCAGATTGTGATTTTCAGGTATTCTCCCGTGCCCTTGCTTCTGGAGGACAGGTAAAAGGAATTGCTGTCCCAGGTGGTGAAGCCTTTTCAAGGAAAGACATAGACGACTTAACAGAATTCGTTGCCACTTACCGAGCAAAGGGATTGGCATGGGTCAAAATAACATCAGAAGGATTCTCATCAGGTATTGTTAAATTCTTCAAACCTGAACAGCTTGAAACAGCACAGGAAAGGATGGGTGCACAACCTGGGGATATAATGTTCTTTGTCGCAGATAAACCAAAGGTTGTGGCAGATGCTCTTGGAAACCTACGACTACACCTTGGACACAAACTTAATTTAATCGATGAAAGTCTATACAACTTCTTGTGGATTGTAGACTATCCGTTGTTTGAATGGAACGAAGAAGAGAACAGGTTTGAACCACACCACCATCTTTTTACTGGAGCGACTCAAGAAACGTTACATTTTTTGGACACAGATCCAAGTAAAGTTCAGAGTCAACATTACGATCTGGTATGTAACGGTTCAGAAATTTGTAGCGGTAGTGTGAGGATACATCAATGGGAAATACAACAAAAGATCTTCAATATTCTAAATATCACGCCAGAAGATATCAAAAATAGGTTCGGATATTTTACTGATGCCCTTGAATATGGAACGCCACCACACGCTGGAATTGCTCCCGGACTTGACCGCATAGTCATGTTGATGCGAAATGAAGAAAATATCCGTGAGGTTATCGCGTTTCCCAAATCTCAACAAGGTCTTTGCCCATTGACACACGCTCCCTCTACGGTAACAGAAGAACAACTTGATGAATTATCTATTCGAGTTGATGCAGCTGAGTAAAGCGATACAGTATCAGTTTTGGCACTACTATTCCATAATCCGGTTTGATAAATTAAGAACTTGACTGCTCTCATAAGGCTGTCACTGGGACTGCCTTCAAGTGATCAGGTAAATGAAGTTCCTCATGCAAGTATATTCTGCATTGAGGTAGTATCGAATTTCACTTGTTGTTCAAGTGTTAAAGAATTACATAAACATAAGAAATGTAGACTTCATCAATCCTGTATAATACCATTTCAGATATATAATGTCTCTTTTTATAGTATAAACTGTTAGTTTGTATTACATTACGCTTCATTTCTAACAATAGGTAATGAGACAAGAATTAATAGAAATGGTATAACATTAATATCGGAGATAAAACTCCACCAACCAAAGGAAGCAAAATATGAATGAAAATGGAAACACGAAGGGAAATCTTGGACTACTCTACGGTATAATTATCGCTATCATTCTTGGTGGACTTATCGGTGGATTAGCACCCGATTTTGCCGAAAGCACACACATCTTGGGTGATATCTTCCTCACCTTATTAAAAATGATTGTAGTTCCACTTGTCATATTCTCAATGGTTGTAGGTATAACCAACTTAGGTGATATTCGCAACTTGGGATCTATCGGTGGACGTACAGTACTCTACTATATGGCTACGACGGGTATCTCGGTTGTCATTGGGATGATTCTCGTCAACCTTATTTCTCCGGGTTCAGGTCTATCTGGTGAGGAGGAACTCACAAACTCCAATTATACATTGGGCGGTACAGATAATCTGACGGTTACATTAACTGATGGAAATGTCACTGGGGACTATACAAATAAGTATGTCGTTACCCTCACAGATCAAAATGTCATGGGAAATATTGATACTATAGATGGCAATACTATTACTGTGGGTGGATGGCAGCTTTTATCGGATGATGTAGAATATCTTGTGGCTGAAAGTGGAAAGTTGTTAATGGTGAGTGACAATCAACTGATTGACATGACCCTCAGAAACTCTGGTACAGGTGTCAAGATTTCACTACCCATTGCCTCAAGAGTAAAAGGCAAAGAAAACCGTAGTATGACTGCTACTATCATTGAGGTATTCTTGGGGAACAAGACCACTGGGAAACAGGGTATGATACCAACCAATGTCTTCAAAGCAATGGCGAACATGGATATTCTACCACTCATCTTCTTCTCACTTCTCATCGGTGCAGCGTTATCTACAATTGGAGATACAGGGCACCCTGTTATTGCAATTTTTAACGGATTTAATGAAGCTGTCATGAAGATTGTTCACTGGATTATGTATACTGCACCAGTAGGAATATTCGGATTAATTGCAGGCAGAATAGGGAAGGCAGATGGGTTTGCTGGCTTCTGGCCCGAATTAGTAGCAGTAGGTAAATATAGTATAACTGTCTTATTAGGTCTCGGTATCCACGGTGTTGTTATCCTACCAATCCTCTTAATGATTTTAGGACGGAGAAACCCTCTCGGTTACGTAAGGGGTATGGGAACAGCATTACTTAATGCTTTCTCTACAGCAAGTTCGAGCGCGACATTACCTCTGACTATGCAGGGGGTTGAAGAACAAAATGGCATTTCAAACAGGACTGCAAGTTTTGTTCTACCTTTAGGCGCAACTATAAACATGGATGGTACAGCCCTCTATGAAGCTGTCGCAGTTATGTTTATTGCACAAGTATACGGTATTACTATGGGACCCGCAGAACAGATTATAATTGTCTTGACAGCGACTCTCGCAGCTATCGGGGCTGCAGGAATACCTGAAGCTGGACTCGTTACTATGGTTATAGTACTAAATGCTGTTGGCTTACCGATCGAAGGTGTAGCATTGATTCTATCAATTGACTGGCTACTTGACAGATTCCGTACTACAGTCAATGTTTGGGGTGACAGTGTCGGTGCTGGTATCATCGAAACTTATGAATCCCGTGATTCCACTGAAGTTCCAGCAACTTAGTTGATCCATAGAAATACGTCACTAAATTAGCAAAAACCCCGTTAATATCTTCCATAGTATATTGTTTGTATAATCTCTATTACCTGCTAACCTACTATGGAAGATATTAATATTTCTACGCAAGAATGAACTCCCAAAACAACACAACTCCACATAATCCTTGGATAACAGGTGAGACTGTCTTAGCCATAATTAGTGTGGCTCTCGGTGCTCTCTGGATTGCCTTTGCATACTATAAAGGCAACCAGACTGATGCAGATGGACATAAGATCATGCTATTACATCCGCTTGTTCCAATATGCCTTATTGCCCTTCTCATACGTATCCATAGATGGGTCGGTATCAAGTTTATCGTATACCTTGAGATCATCATGATCTGTTTTTGGTTGTTCATTCGACTATTAGGGGTATTGATGCCTTTCATTTTGGGTTTCGGATTTGCGTATCTATTCAGGTTCCTTTGGAAAGCACTTCCATTCGAGAAGAGTTATCAACGCAGCATTAGTACTGTTCTCATTATCGTTGTATGTACCAGTGTGTTAATCTTTACATGCATTGGAGTTGGCTTTCAAATTGGGCAGATGGCAAAAGGTCTGCAAAAATTTTATCACGAAGCATTGTTACCTGCTGTTGTTGGCGAAGAATATAGAACCATTACTATTGACACTGAAAATGGAGTTGAAACCTTATTCCTTGGAACAGACCATGGCGTCTACATTATACCTATTGATAGAGATACTAAGGGAGAGAATGCCAATCAGAATAGAGCTAACGAAAAAGAAAATAAACCAAAAAGGAAGGGTATTACAAACGGTGAACTTGTTGGCAAAGATATACAAACCATTGCTGTAAATGATAAATACATATATGCTGCCACCATGTCCTCGCTCTACAGATGTAGTAAGAATATTGTTAAAGCAGCCACTGGAAAAATAAAAGAGTCTTTAATCGCACCATCCGAAGAATTGTTATGGACTGAAATTGATACCACACAAATGGGGACACGTCTCATTCAAACAATTAACGCCCCAGCATGGAATCCCTCGTTGATATATGTTGGTACAGAAAGAGGACTATACAAAAGTGAAGATGCCGGAGAGAAATGGCAGAACGTTGAAATAGATGGTTCAGAAGATTCGTCTATAACAAGTATCACATCTATTGAGAAATATGAACAGAACAGAAAAGAAAGAGTTCTCTATTTAACATGTACTAACAACACTCAGCAACAAACTGATGATACGGAAAACCCCAAAACTGAAACCAATAATGTCTTTTGGAAGTTATCAGAATTTCCGATGCCTTGGACACGGGTGAATACGCCGGAAACAGCATTACCACAGATACAAATACTGGTTGCGACAGATAAAGATAATGCTGAACTTTATGCTGGTACGACTAAAGGTTTATATAAGACACAAAATATAAAAATACCTAACTGGATTCTCTCAGATGGCTCGAATCGTCTGCCAGAATCAATTCATCTGTTTACTTCAACACCAGTTGGATTATATGCTGGCGATGAAAATGCTATTCATTATAGAAACATAAGCTCCAATTCATGGAAATCACTCATTAAGAAAAAACCTGGTATCCTCATCTATAGAGATCAACCCATTGTCAAAGAGATACAAGAATATCTGACAGAGAGGATTCCTGGATGGACCGCAAGTGGGGGTGCATTAATAAAATGGTTGTCAGGATTGGCAGGTTCGATTGCATTTCAGTTTGGTGGCTTTATAGCTACATTTTTCCTTGCCCTGATCGTTTTTGCGTATGCAAGCCAAGGATTAGATCACTACTTCAACAGTCTGATTAATATAGTACCAGAAAAACATCGGAATACCATCAGAACCTACTTACTGGAAATTGATAATAATATGCAGCAGTTTTTAAAGGGACAATTCACTGTAATCGTGATTGTATCCATTATCTCCTGTATTATCTATCGTATTATTGGGGTGCCATTCGCGCTTCTCATTGGGATATTAGCGGGTCTCTGTAATGCGATCCCAACATTCGGTCCATTTATTGGTGGTGGTTTTGCATTAATCGCGATGTTAATGGGGTTAGCAGCAGGTGAATTTACTGGAATTGATTTCCTCCTGAGATCTTTATTTGTAGTAGGGGCAATTCTTGGGATTCAAGCGTTAGACAATTCCGTTATCTCTCCAAAAGTCATGAGCACTGCTGTTGATGTTGATCCATTATTGATTATGTTCTCTGTTATAGTCGGAGCTTCAATACTTGGTTTCTGGGGTGTTCTGCTCGCTATCCCAATAATTGTTGTCATTAAATCTATTGTTTCTGTTTCTAAATCAGGGATTACCGAGGCAGATGCGTAATATAACAGGAGACAAATAATGGAACATCAACTTCCGATAGTTGCCATCGTCGGTAGACCTAATGTGGGTAAATCATCTATCTTCAATCGAATTGCAGCAGATGCACGACCAAGTACCGAACATCCAAAACAAATTGCGGTTGTTAATGACCAACCCGGTGTTACAAGAGATAGAAATTATGCAAATGTAAAATGGAACAGTACGTCATTTACTATTGTAGACACGGGTGGAATGGATGTTGATCCTGACGATCCTCTTATTGACAATGTCCAGATGCAAGTCGACGAAGCATTAGCTGAGGCGGAACTTATCCTCTTTGTCGTTGATTCGAGAGAAGGTATTTTGCCACATGACACTATGGTTGCAGATAAACTTCGGGCAGCAGGAAAACCCATAATCCTTGTAGCAAACAAAGCAGATAGTCCATCAATTGAAATGGACACAGCCGAATTCTATGCCCTCGGATTAGAAACCCCGGTATTAACCTCCTGTGTACAGAACTTAGGCATACATCAACTTTTAGATATGGTAGCGGAATTACTTCCTACGATCTCTGATCCGGTTGAAGACTCTAAGAAACCTATCAAAATCTCAATTGTTGGTCGTCCAAATGTTGGTAAATCCTCTATACTAAATTCGCTTCTCGGTGAAGAGCGAATGATAGTAGACAACCGACCTGGTACAACAAGAGATGCTGTGAATATCCAATTTGTCTACGATAACGTCCCATTTGAACTTGTGGATACTGCAGGAATGCGTAGAAAATCGTCTATAAAGGACGATTTAGAAACCGCCACAGTGCGAAGTGCCATTAACAGTATCCGACAAAGTGATATTGCTGCATTAGTATTAGATATCACCCAAGAATTAGCACAACAAGATAAGACAATAGCAAGTTTTATTGAACGGAACGGTAAAGCTTCTGTCTTAGTGCTTAATAAATGGGATCTTATCGAAAAAGATGACAAGACATTTGATGAATACATTGACATGATTACACGTCAAGTGCCACAATTAGATTATGTTCCAAAAATCTTCGTCTCAGCTCTAACAGGACAACGTGTATCGAAAATCCTTGATGTTGCTCTTGAAGTACATAGGGAATACTGTACACGTATCCCAACCCCTGCATTGAATGAATTATTGATGGAATTACGAACTGCACATCCACCTCCCAGAGTGAAGGGGACACGTCCAGCATTGAAATACATAACTCAAGTTGAAACACAACCGCCGACTTTTTTGATTTTTGGTCGTAATACTCATAGAGTACGACCACCTTATACCTCCTACTTGATTAACAATCTTCGGAGTGCTTTCGGTTTTAATGGAACACCAATCCGATTATACTATAGAAGAAATTAATTCAGAATAATTCTACTCATCTAATTATTAGAAAGGAGTACCGATGATTTTCAAAACTCAAAAGTATCTTATTATAACCACCTTATTACTTTTTTGCATTATCGGATGTACTCGAGAATCGGTAGAGTACTTATCAGATTCCGGATTTTCATCAATGGATGAACATGTTCCTGACCCGAAGATGACTTTTGAACAGAATGTACAACCGATTCTAACCGAAAAATGTGCCCTTTCTGGATGTCATGTGGATGGAGGAAAAGACGCACATGGTGTTGATTTGACATCATACGAGACTTTTATAGCAGGAGGAGATCACGGTCCCATATTTGTACCTGGAAATGCTGATGCGAGTGAAATTGTCGAAGAAATTGTAAGTGGTAATATGCCTAAGGGTGGTGATCAATTACCATATATGGAAATAAGAACAATTAAGGACTGGATCAATATGCAACCATCACAAGACACTAATGTCACTCATGATGACCACCATGACGATGAAGAAGATCATGGTGGGAATAAAGAGGATGAACACGATGCTGACGATCATGATGACAACAAGGATCAAGCCGAACATGATGAATAAACAAACCAATACTGGACACTGAGATCCAAAACAAGAAGGCTGGTTTACATACCAGCCTTCTTGTTTTACTACTATTATCCTTACATCTTTCTTGCTAAGGAGAGTAGTATATTGTTATACTAATTCCACTGCTTCATACTACGAATACACTCTTCAAATGCAACTCATCAAACACTTTTCAGAGATAACAACTGATGACCAACTTCTTGTTGGAGGAAAAGGTCTGAATCTGGGGAAACTTACCAATGCAGGTTTTTCAGTGCCAAATGGATTCTGCATTACCACTGAGGCATACCGGTCATCAGTAGAACATCTATCAGAACAAAATGAATACAACATAAGAGATATATCCCTAAAACCTGAGTTGGTCGAAGAAATCCTACGAGCGAGACAGGAATTACATACTGATTCAGTTGCTGTTCGTTCAAGTGCCACAGCAGAAGATTTAGAGGATGCCAGTTTTGCTGGTCAACAAGACACCTTTCTGAATGTAAAATCGAATGAAATAATTGATGCTGTAAAGAATTGTTGGACATCGCTTTGGACGACTCGAGCAGTATCCTATCGAAAAAACCAAGGTATTTCAAATGATGGTTTAGCAATGGCTGTAGTTGTTCAGGAAATGTGTAAAGCTGATGTCTCCGGTGTGTTATTCACGGTAAGTCCATTTAGTAATCAATCCTGTATCATTGAGTCAAATTGGGGATTAGGGGAATCTGTTGTCTCAGGTTCGATTACCCCTGATAGTTATGAATTATCACGAGATACTGGGAAGGTAGTGAATAAAACCATTGCAACCAAACAAGAGATGATTACAGATACCGGTATAACAAAAATATCAGAAGATCAACAGAATGCCCCTACGCTAACAAATGAACAGTTACAGAAACTATATAAACTTGGATTAGAAATTGAGAGACTTTACAAACAACCAATGGATGTTGAATGGGGACTTACAGGTGAGGATTTCTTTCTGTTACAGGCAAGACCAATTACAACAAAGGTTGGAAGTAAAAATCAAAGTGTTGAAAAAGATAACGAAATACAAAAACTTCGTCAAGCTGAAGTAGAAATACTTAGAACAATAGCCATTGAAAATACGATCTGGAGTCACCACAATCTCGCTGAAGTTCTGCCTGCTCCATTACCCATGACTTGGGAAATTATGAAACAGTTCATGTCTGGTAATGGGGGTTTAGGTAAAGCCTACCGTGATTTAGGTTTCTATCCGAGTAAAAAAGTTGATAGAATCGGGATTCTTGATCTTATTTGTGGTAGAATTTATGTTAATTTGAACCGAGAAACTGAACTTTTCTTTGCGGGATTTCCATTCGCTCATGACTATTATGAACTGAAACTGGTTCCACAGCAAGCAATGTATGCTCAAGCAAAACCAGATATACGACACAGCAAAGCTTCATTTTGGTTAAAGCTTCCTCTACATATAATCAGAATGACCAAAGCCGAGATGCGATTAAGAAAATATAGGTCTGATTTTGATCAAGTATTAACTATGGAAGTATTTCCAGAATTCCAGAATACTGTACAAATCGAACAATCTAAAGATTTTTCAGAATTGAGTGATGCAGAGTTAATGGATAAAGTAAATGAATGGATACAAAATACATTAGAAGATTTTGCTCCAAAAGCACTTATTGCTACACTTCTTGCGGGTTTCTCGCTTCAGAGGTTAGAAAATACACTTCAGAAATGTATGAGTGATGGAGAAGTAAAACAGTTAGTCAGTTGTTTGATAACAGGTCCATCAGGAAATATGACTATTGAAACAAATGAAAAACTGCGTCAAGTGGCAAACGAACAAATTTCGCTTTCAGAGTTTCTAAAGGTATATGGACATCGTGCAGTAGATGAATTTGAACTGGCAGAACCTCGGTGGCGGGAAAATACAAAATACCTCGAACAGATAATAGAATCCCTCAATCAAGATAGTCCTGACAATCATAATGATGAATACTCAGATTCAAAACAAAAAGAACTGAAAGAGATAGCAGAGAAAGAGTTGAAAGATGCTATAATGAAAAAACCTGGAATGCAAAAACAAATTGAGACAGAGTTAGATTATACAAGACGGTATATGCCGTTTAGAGAAACTGCCAAATACTATCTCATGCTCGGTTATGAACAAATTCGACGTTCTCTGGTCGAATTGGATAATCGGTATGAACTTGATGGGGGTATCTTCTATCTGATACCAGATGAATTAGTAAGACTGATTAGTGGTGAAAATCTAAGACAAGTAATTAGTGAACGAAAGTTGGAACGCGAATTATTACTACAGATAGAACTACCCGACGTCATATTCAGCGATTCACTTGATGAGATTGGTAAATCTAAGACAAGGGAACAATCTAAGACCTATTCAGGTTTAGGTGTCTCGGCAGGTATTGGTATAGGACATGCACGGGTGCTATCACAACCATCCGAGATAAACCCTTCTGACAGGAACTACATTCTCATATGCCCTTCAACAGACCCCGCTTGGACACCATTGTTTCTAAATGCTTCTGGCTTAGTAATGGAACGTGGGGGTATGCTATCCCATGGTGCTGTGGTAGCAAGAGAATATGGTATACCTGCAGTTGTGAATATCTCTAATGCAACGCATAACATTTCTGATGGACAGATGATTGAAGTCAATGGAAATAATGGGAAGGTTGCTATTGTGTCCGAGTAGACATATTAAGGAATAATGTCATGCATTTTTATGACTATTCAGTAAAACTAAAAAGAAAACGTCAGAAAACTCGAAGGGCATTTCTTCTGTCCATTCTACTCCACGCCATTGCAATAGGACTCATGAGTTTTAGTTATATCCGCTGGTATCGTCCTATGCACTTATCGGAATCTTTGGTTAAGGATTCAATTGAAGTATCTTCAATACGCCGTTTTCACATGAGCAGTGATCGTAAACGATCCATGTCATCAAAAAGAATTGTTGCTTCCAGTGCGGTTAAAGTATCAACGAATTCTGCACAACAGATGAATTCACAAACCTCTGTGACAACTGACACATCAGTATACGGAATAGGGACAGATGCATTATTACCTTTATCAGAAACTCACTTGAATGAAAACATCAATGAAACTCCTGTTTGGAAACCGATCTCAGTTCCTAAAACCCAAGCACCCACAATTACACCAATTTCAAGAAATCAAGAAGATCCATCCGGAGCACGTCAAGAACCAACCGATTACATAGCAGATCCAGTTGACCGAGACGGTATGATGGGAGAAGCTTTAGAGGGAATAGCAGAAAGTGTTGCAGATAGTGAAGGAGAGAGTATTGTCGATTTAGTGTTTCTGCTTGACATCAGTGGTAGCATGATAGATAATATCCGCGCAGTCGGACGACAACTTACCCAGATGGTATCCATATTTGAAGAAAAAGGGGTTGACTTCAGACTTGGGATTGTTATCTTCAGGTATATTGAAGATGATACCATATATCATGAGTTAACCCGAAATGTAGAATTATACAAAGAATTACTCACTTCCCATGTTGTTGCGGCTGCTGGTGATGAAAGGGCACATAATGCCATTGTAAAGGCAATACGACGTGTCAATTTTCGAGAGGATGCTAAACGACGTTTTGTCCTTGTAACAGATGAAGCAAGTAAAGGATCTTACAATCTATCGGATATATTAGTCAGGTGTTGGGAAAACCAAATTGTTATTGATGTTATTGGCATTAATCATACGACACATCGAGCATTATCATCTAAGACGGGTGGACTTTGGTTTCCTATTCCTATACAAGAGTAACATCAGAATAAATGCGATTCGGGTTAATCATCTAATAGTTATAAAATTAAGTTATTGGGTAATAATATGAAATGGTCATTAAATACTTATCAGACATGTCAAGATTGGGAATTGCAAAGAATACTGGATACAGCAGAAAATACAGGTTATCACGGTGTTGAGTTATTAATGGATTACAAACAGAAACATGGCTTCGAATGGGACACACCAGAAGATCAATGGGATGGATTAAAAGCACAAATCGATAACAGTGGTGTAGTGGTCTCATCCCTCACAAGTTGTCAAAACTTCCATTCAGAAGCTGCAGCTGATCGTGAAGAAACTGTCCGACGCGTTTCCCGTGTAATTGACATGGCAGATTTCTTTGATTGTGACCATGTTCGTGTTCTCGGTGACAGGTATAGCGATCAAAATAGAGACGCTGTTGTTGGATATGTAATTAACGGATTAAAAGCACTTGGTGACTATGGCGGTGCTAAAGGGATTACCGTCTCCATTGAGATGCACGGCTCATTCACCGATCCTGATTCTGCAATGGAGGTTATTGAAGGTGTAAATCTTCCAAACGTTGGTTTTGTCTTTAATTCCCAATTCATCGGATGTGATGGAGGCAGTATTGAACCTTTATTCTCACGTGTTGCACCTCATATCACTTCAGTACATACACACAAAGTTGAAACCCTTGAAACCTTTGAACTCTACCGACAAATGTTTGAATGGCTCAACCGAATTGGCTTCTCTGGTTATATCTCAAACGAATGTGCATATACTGGTCCGGATCCAGATAAAGTCCTCGCCCTATATGTTGGACTTTTTAAGGCGTTTGTAAAGTGAATACTCCACAAGAGGCACATCTATACAAACGTGTTGCAATTCCAGAAGATTTTCTGAATGTAACAGATGGAAATACTTGGGGTGGTGATATTCGCATCGGGGATCTGACAGGTAACGGATTCGTTGATTTTTTAGTGTATAAATCTCTCGGTGGTATCCATCCATGTTTCCTTGGGGCGTTTACACTTGATGGTGAACCGATATGGTCTTTTGGAAATAAACATCTTGAAGTACTTGATACCGATGAACCTAATTCCTTTCTGACAACACACTCTCCTGACCGACCTGGTCCTGTTGCAATTTACGATATTGACGCTGATGGTAAGGCAGAGGTAATCTGCTTTTGGATTGACTCTGATGTTACACAAGCGAGTAAATGGAATCTCTCAGAAATCCGACTTTTAATATTAGATGGTGCGACTGGTGATGTCAAACAATCTACAGTCTGTAAAGAACTACAAAAATGCAGTGCCTATGTGGAGGATGAACTTCATATTCCCAATTATGTCCATCAACGGCTAATGATTGCCAATTTGTGTGGGAATTTGCAGGCACAAGACTTTATCGTGAAAGTGGGTGTTGATATACTTGCTTTTAATCACAAGTTTGACCTTCTTTGGAAATATACGGACAAATGGTATCGGTATCCAAGACATTCCGCATACATACCTGCAGTAGGGGATTTTAACAGTGATGGTCTTGATGAAGTGAATGGTGGTAATTATGGACTTGCTTCAGATGGAACAGTACTTTGGAATAAATACCTGGGTGATAATTTGGATTCAGTGTTAGTTGAGGAATGGGATGGACAGTATCGGTCAATCCTATCAGCAGGTGGGCAGGTAATTGATTCATCTGGAAATCCTATCTTCTCCCTCGGAATGGATGTTGTACCCCACGGACAAGAAATCCGATCTGGTAACTTTCTACAAGAGACACACCCGAATCTGGTGATACGATATAACGGACATCATCCTGACTTGATGGTGGTTGACAATGATGGAAATATCCGTAGTAAATTTACTGTCGATGAGACACCCAATAACACAGGATTAGAGACAATTCGTTGGAACGGTTCAGACGAATCTGATCTGATATATAGTCCCGCTGCATTGTATGATGGAGAAGGAAATAAAGTCGTTATGTTCCCTGAATTACCTCCACCCACTGGAGGTAGAATGGGTTGGTATCACTGTTTCCCAGCGGATGTTTGTGGAGATGCTCGTGAAGAGGTAGTACTATATGATCCTTATACGGATGCTGTATATATCTACACCCCTCATCCTTTTCATCCTGAACAATATGCTGGATATGTACATACAAAACGACAATATAATGCAAGATTGATGGATTAAGAAAATATGGTAAAAAATAGTGTGAATAAGTTCCTACTCATCTCCATTGATTGTTGGCGGTATGATGCACTCAGTCGTACCAATCCGTTATTCAATACACCGAAGTTTGATCTACTGACTAAAAACTTCACACTTGCAGAAAAATTCTTCGTAACTGCACCTGCCACACGACCATCACACACATCCTATTTTACCGGACTTTATCCATTCGAACATGGTCTTTATGGACAAACATACCTAAAAATGTTTGAAGGTATTCCCAACCTTTTTCAACTTTTTGCTGATGAAGGTTATCATATTACCGGTCGTTCTGAACGCGCAGATGTATTTAGATTTCTTGATTATGAACCTTTCATTACACCAATAGATCCGAATGCCAAAGCACAACAACTCGGTTCACTTGAAGACATGATTACACACCTAAAACAACCCTCTGACACACCCCAATTCTGTTTCCTTCATTTCTGGTATACACATGGAGGGTATGGGATGAGTGGAATTCCTGGTGCTCCAAGTCTCGGATCGTTGGTAAATCAAGGGAAAACAGATGAAGCTCTTCGTTATTACTATGCTGCTGCTACGCATATTCTTGAGTTTAAATTGGTTGAAATACTAAAACAGCTTGATTTGCCGAATTGGGTAGTGTTTATCTTCGGAGACCATGGCGAGGGAATCTGTGATGAATTAATTGACCATGGAAGTACGCTAAACCAGAATGTATTGCATGTCCCCTTATTAGCACATATCCCCGGTGTGGAAAATTTGGATTTACCAGATGCACCTATCTCAGCAATTGACCTGTTTCCAACAATTACAGATCTTGCAGGTATCGAAACAGATTACCATGGGTTTGGTAAAAACCTACTCCATCCATTAGAGATAGATAGTGATCGGTTGGTATTATCAGAGCTGGATAGTCTATTTGGTATCGGTTTCCTAAGTCAGAAGAATCTTGAGATGCCACACCACCGTGTAACCTCCAGGACAAGTATTGATGACGAAGAAATTTCACGGTACACTGATGGCGTGCGGTTATGGTCGTTGACGGATGGTGAATACCTATTCCGTGAAAATGAGCAGACAGGAGAGTTCGTCTATCGACATATCATGCGGAGTGAAGATGTTGAATGTGACAACCCAGAACGGTTCAGGGATGCGTATGACGATATCCTGATGAACTCAAACTACCAACATTTACAATTGCAAGATTCAACACCAGAGGAACGTGAAATATTGGAGAGTAGGTTACGCAATTTAGGTTATATAGAGTAGTACATATACGACTCTATATCTATAATTCGTAGATTGTTGCATCAAGACTATCTGTTTCTACAATTGCAACTGTTGCCTTTCCAGTTGTCCAGCCTCCCGTTTCCCCAGGATTCAGTAATAGAGATTTTTCTTTTTTAATATCTATTTTATGTGTATGTCCATACACAACTATATCGTAATCTCCACTTTTAGCGATTGGTATTGCAAGTTCAGGATAATGCATCACAGCGATATTCTTATCACCCAATGTTGCACTTGCAAGATTCGGGTATACTTCACCTATCGGTTCAAACTTCTTCGCCAGAACAATACGTTCGCCATCATTATTACCAAAAACGCCCACAACACGACAATCTAAATCTGCTAACGGATCAATTGCAAATGGAGCAATAAAATCACCAGCATGCACAACCAGATCTACACCGTTTTTATTGAAAATATCCACAGCAATTTTAATATTTGGAATATTGTCATGACTATCCGACATAACACCAAGTTTCATATCTTAATCCTCTATTATTCAATGGCAACTGCAACCCTATGAACCATATTTCCGAGGTATCCTTTTGGATTCCACGGTTGGTTGAAAGGTTGTACATTACCTTTATCATCATACGCGCGTGCCCAAATTTCATAGTATCCTTTGTTGGAAAAAGCGATCTCTGTTTCCCAATGATACCATGCATATTTATATGATGAATGAATTAATTCTGTTTCCTTCCATTGAACACCGAAATCTGTAGACACAAGGACACTATCAATTAGATTTTCTCCTGCCCAAGCATGTCCACGTATTCTTATAGGTTTACCTATCCCGAAATCCTGATTTGACATGGGTTGAGTGATGAGGGACTTAACCCTTAATGAAGTCGCAATACGCATATCCTCAACAGGTGGGATTTCTCCGGGGTCTACTGGATACGCAGGTATACGATAGGAATATCCGCTCATTTTTTCTGAATCGTGAACTCGATCTCTCACCCAGATACGTCTAAGCCATTTTTGCATGGAACTACCAATCCACCCGGGTACAATTAATCTTGCAGGAAATCCGTGAGCTGCTGGTAATACTTCACCATTCATTTTCAAGGCAATGAGCGTATGTTCATCCATTGCTTTTTCAATCGGTATACCCCGTGAAAATGGTTCACCTCCATTATTGGGTAAATCATCACCATAGTTCCCTGTATAAACAGCGGAAGTTTTAAGACCTGCTGTTTCTAATATATCGCGTAATCGTACTCCAGCCCATTCACTGCATGCAACAGCACCACGTCTCCATGGGGTGCCACCTACCTTAGGTTCAAAAAGATTCCTACCATTTCCAGCACATTCCAAGACTACCTCCATGGTTACCTGTGGATAACGAAGCAGATCTTCCATAGACAAAGACAGTTCTTTATTCACTTCTCCATCCACAGTTAATTTCCAACCATTAAGATCACTCTTGATTGCCCTTTCTGGAATTCGGTTGTTATTTCTCACAAAATGTCGATGGGTCGGAGTTACATCATCATTCAGAAAGTGAGGTGGTATTTCACCATTAAATGGACTCTCCGAATGTACAAGCATATCCGGTTTTGGAAGTCCAGCAGTCTGCAGCTCATCAAAGATTATGGGGAGCATTCCCCGATCAACCAACCCACGATTAACTGCTTCACATCCTGCACCAAATATACCAAAACTGGCAAAGAATGCCCCTTTACCAAGCTTGGAAATAAATTCTCGTCTTGAAGTTGGATTGGAATTTACCCATTTAGTAAGGGAAGGGATTAGGTCAATTTCTGACATGATTGTTGGATTCGTAACTGAAATGGATAATTACTTGATCAAAGTAATCACTACTCAAAATACATTTGATCTGGTTGTCCACGATACAGGACAACACGATATTGCAACCTTAGAGATTCATCAGATGCAAGATGGAAAGGTTCGTAATATACAGGTGAAGGATGAATTAGACAGTAGTTCTGTCGGTTGCGTACCCACCAAGTTGTGGGGTATCGAGGATTGTCAGGGTGGTCAACAATAGCCACACCATAGGTTTCATTGTCATCAGGATGTTGTGTTGTAAAGCTGCACCACTTACTTTGTTTACCAAAAATGTCCATCGGTTCAGTGCGTCCGTCAGCATCTAATAGATTACCGGGTGTAATCACATTGTCAAATCGGATTGCCATACCGCTATAAAATCTACCATCCGCACCGGGTTCACCTCGACGTAAATCAAGAACAACTTCACGATCATTAGGATGAAGTGACAATGACACAGAAATCTGCATAGTTTTATCAGACGGCGTATGAACGGTAATATGTCTCTGTTCAGTTAGATGTGTATCACCTTGCCAATCAACCCAAGCATTTTCTGATGCTATACTTGCACTGGATTGATCGGTTTTTAGGGATGCTATCCGTTGGTGAACGATCTTACCAAAGCCAGTTGGATCGCTTCCGGGAGTTGGTTGTTCCCAAAAGTTCACATCATTCACCTTTTTCCATGCAACCCATAAACCTTGATGATGGACGTGATCCCCAGGTTCGTTCATTGTGAGTGCTGGAGCACCGGGAAGATTCAACGGATGACAAAATGGACGATTACCATCTTCTGGGAAATTGTATCCCAAGACCTGTTGATCGTTCCAAGATATTGATAAATTGTGTTGTGTTTTTGATAATGAAAACATAATCTCTATATTAATTACTATAGTTTGGACAGTTTTAAGATATTTAAAGACAAAACGTAGGAAAGAGGTTATCCTTTTAAAATATAACAATTTTTCGAAAGGATATAACAATGAAACCTCTTTCCTACATATATAAAATGTTATCAGAATATCAGTCGGTCTTCAAGTATAATAACTTCAAACATTTTCAAACAGTCGTAATGGGTTTGATCAATACACCGCATCGTGGAACGATGACACAGATTTATCAATCAACAAGACCTACAACAACATATTGGGCTTTAGCGAAGTTTCTATCTCGTAGCAAATGGTGTCTTGACAAAGTCACATCCGTTCTGACACAACAAGTTCAGAAAGTTTACAGCAAAGGTGTTTATGTTTATGATGAAACGAAGTCTACCAATGAGGGTTATCGTCAATTCGGCGCGCATTTTTTCATAAACACTCGGTATAACAAACGCAATAAAAATCAATCCAAGTTCCATCACGGACACCAGTTCGGTGCTATCGGGTGGCTCTGCGATACACCAGAAGGTACGCGTCTTTTTCCGTTGGCAGTCCGGTTGATGTGTCCCGGGACTGAAGAAGATAATAGTCTGC
>PYJD01000016.1 GCA_003635315.1 Candidatus Poribacteria bacterium | reverse complement strand
ACATCCCCTCTCAAATGTGCTGATGGCAACGGCACCTTGGCCGCTTATGGAAAGTGTGTGACAAAAGCACTTGACACTTACTTCGGATTTCGTGGGAATATCATCACGACCTCTTATGGACTCCCTGTTGACTTTGCAATAGCCCCGGCTGATACAGATGATAGAGAAGTGCTCCCTTTCTTCTGTGAGCGTGGCACTTATCCTATTATCCTCGGAGACAGAGGGTATATTAGCGAAGAACTTGAGTTAGAATTACTTGAAACATATAATGTCTGTTTATTACCGACACGTCGTAAGAACCAGACAAAACAATATCCATCAGATTTTCGTAAACTCCATAGTAAAATGAGGAGGCGTGTAGAGACAACGATTAGTCAACTCACGCAGCAGTTTCATATATCCCGGATACGCGCCCGTACGCATTGGGGAATGCTGACACGATTCAGCAATAAGTTTGGAGGTTTTACACTCGGTGTTTTCTTGAATAAATGTTTAGGACGAAAGTTGATGGCATTAAAGGATGTTGTCTACGCATGAAACTTACGGAATAGTATTAGATGTATTACACAAAGTCATTTAGCACAAGTCGTTATAATATATAAATATGTAGTACTACGTATCATAATTTACTATATCTTATGTCTTATTGTTATTTATATCTTTTAATAATGTTATATTATTTTTTATTTTTTATGTCTTTTAATGCCAAATATTCGGGATCTGCCCAATTGGGATTACTTTGGGCAAAATGAAACAGATATTGTTGAGCATATCCGATGTATGAACCGAAATAATTACTTGCAAATTGACGTATTTCGGTCACACTTGCTTTCTTACCTAAATATATCTGTTCAAAAATACGTTTTATCCACACATCTATTGGCAATGCTTCAAGATGTCCAAGTGAAAATAGACAAATGCAATCGGCGACTTTCTCACCCACTCCCACAAGATTCATGAGTTCATTTTTTGCATCAATGTAGGGTAAGTTTTTTAGTTTATCAAGCTGAAGTTCTCCGTTTGAGATCTTGGATGCTGCATGCCATAAATATTCGGCTCGGTATCCTGTACCACAAGAAAATATCTCATCAACTCCTACATCTGCAAGGGATTTTGCTGATGGAAACGTATAATCCATGTAACCCTTAAATTCTACTCTTTCTCCGAATTTTTCAGCGAGGGTATGAATAAGATTTCGAATCCGTGATATATTATTGTTCTGAGATAGAATAAATGAGGCTATAGTTTCCCATAACTCCTGATTCAGAACGCGCATACCCCAGAAATGTTCGATTGCTTTTGCAATATAAGCATCTACATTAACAGCACTCAATATTGATGCCAAATCCCTATTTAAGTCTAAATAATGAAGGAGGAATTCTGTGAGTATTTCATCATCTTCATTACAGGAACTCTCAATTATTAAAGTACTTGGGTTTTCTTGTTGGAGTTTGAGAATTCTCCCTTCAACAACACCGTAATAGGCATCATCAATTCGACTCCATCTAAACGATTGACCAGATTCTAATGTATATTTTAGACTAAAATCTTTGAGATTATCTATTTCCATTGGTACTGATGCAAATTATATGATAAAACAAAACTAAATGCAAGTGTTAATAGAAAAATTAATTGAAATATAATCAGTGATAGAGTATCATTAATAGTAGCATCATTTGATATTGAGGAGTGTGAATAATTTATGATTATCTTTCTTCGTGAAAAATTCATTGCACAGATATTTATGTGGGTCATTGCCATCGTCTTCGTCGTGGGATCTATTATGTTATATGGGGGTTCGGGTGGACAAGGAGATGGTACTGAGGAAGAAGTAGTTGTTAAGATACAATCATTAGAAGTATCACGTGGAAATTTTGAGAATATGGTCTCAGAACAAATGCAATCCCGACGAAATCAGCAGTATGGTGGAGAACCAGATCAGAAAGTTGTACAGAAAGAAATAATTGACTTCTTAGTCAGACGAGCCATTGAAGGAAGCGCAAAGATTAGTGATGCCGAGATTGAACGATATATACGAAGTGATAGCAGTCGGGTTCAGACATATAATCAGTATGAAGGGTTCGGTGTCGCTGAATTGTATAAACAGAATATTCGTCAACAACTTAGTTCCACACTCCTAAGAGATAACATTCAAGGTCTTGAGTTGGTAACAGACAATGAAGCTGAACTTGCATATCGTCTTGAGTCCGATAAAGCTAAGGTCAAATATATCGAATTTCGACATAGTGATTATACATCTACTGTAAGTGTTGATGATGCTGAAGCTGAAAAGTATTACCAAGAGAACCAAGCAAAGTATAAAAAAGAAGAACAGCTTAATGCGAAATTTTTACGTATAAAACCTGAGGACTTTGTTACGAATACCGATATTGAGAACTATTACAACCAAAATCAGAGTGAATTTACTACGCCTGAGGTTGTGAAAGCACGGCACATCTTGAAACAATTTCCGAAAGAGGCAACAGATGAACAAAAGGCAGAAGTAAAGAAGGCTGCAGAAGAATTACTAAAAACAGTTAATGCTGAATTAGCTTCAGGGGCATCATTCGCAGATTTAGCGAAGACACATTCAGAGGGACCATCTGGTGCTAATGGTGGTGCTTTACGAGGGAACAATAAAAATCTGCCTCCAGGGGATTATTTCGCACGAGGAGATATGGTAAAACCTTTTGAAGAAACATGTTTTGATGTTTTGCAACCTGGTGAAGTAAGCAGTTTAGTTGAAACCTCTTTTGGGTTTCATATCATCAAATTAGAGGAGAAATTACAAGAAAGTATTAAACCTTTTCCTGAAGTAGAAAATCAAATTCGTGAAAATGTGACTAAAATCGTCGGTGTTGATAAGGCAAAAAGAGTTGCTGACGACCTATTATTTGATATTGAAGTAGAAGATTATGAGACTGCAATTGGTCTTGATAGCTATAAAGATCTATCACTTAGTGTTGCCGAGACAGGTTTTTTCGATAAAGACGTGGTCACTATTCCACAAATAGGATCTAAGTGGAGTAATCAAGGGGTGCTTGAAGAACTTTTTGATATGGAGGTCGGGGTAATTAATACTATTGAATCGAAGAAATACAATGGGGATGTTGCCGCTTTTTATGTTACGAAGGTTCTCGGAAAAAAACAAGCCGCAATTCCTGCGTTTGATGATGTAAAGAGCCAGGTAATCGACGATTTACGAGATATAAAAGCAAAAGAACTCTCTTTCGCAGATGCACAAAGGTTGGTTAAACAAGAGACTGACGCTGAATCTCTGGATGATTTACTTAAGAAATATACAGCACCAGAGGGTATACCTTCAGACCAAAAAACGGTTCAAGAAAGCAATTTATTTAACCTGACACCGGGGAGTTCTTATGTTTCTGGTATGGGGAACTCAAAAGCGGTTATGTTTGCAGCTTTTAATATGGCTATAGGAGATGTAAAGGGACCGTTGGCTGGGGATTCTTCAACCTATATAGTCGAATTAACCGAACGAGAAGAAGCTGACTTGGAACTTTTTGAGAAAGATCCTACGCAGAAAAAGGATCGTATAAAAAATATACTTCAAACGAAGAAACAACAAGCCTACGACAATTGGTTTGCAAGTCGGAAGAAGATGGCTAATCCTTGGATACACGAGGATTATCGCTAATTTAGAATGTCGTAAAAGAAGTTACGACGTTTCGGTATAAATCCCAATTCTGATATTGTACGTTCTATCTCTTCTATAGGCATACAATACACTGTACCGGCTTTGCTAACGACATTCTCTTCTATCATCGTCCCACCCATATCGTTAGCACCGAATTTTAATGAGAGTTGTCCTATCTTCGGTCCTTGCGTAACCCACGAAGATTGGAAGTTGTCAATATTATCAAGGACTAAACGTGATATAGCCAAGGTCTTGAGATACTCGAAACTACCGGCTGGGGGAATATCTGAGAGATCTGTATTGTTGGGTTGAAATGACCAACATATAAAGGCTGTAAACCCACCTGTTTCGTCTTGAAGGTCGCGGAGTTTCATGAGATGTTCGACCCGTTCAGCGTAACTCTCAACGTGTCCATACATCATTGTGGCACTGGATTTGAGTCCCACAAGATGTCCTTGTCTCATGACTTCAAGCCATTCATCTGCTGTGCATTTCTTTGGACTGATGATATTTCTGGAATGGTCTGTTAAAATCTCCGCACCACCGCCGGGGATTGAATCTAAGCCAGCATCGCGTAATCTGGATAGAACGACTTTTAAAGACATACGGTTGATCTTCGCAAACCAGTCCAGTTCTGGGGGAGAGAATCCGTGGATATGTATCTTATAGTTAGACTTAATCCATCTCAGTAAATCTTCATACCACTCCAATTTCAGCTTTGGGTGCAATCCACCCTGCATGAGGATGAGTTCACCACCTAAATCAATAGTTTCTTGTATTTTTACGCCAAGTTCTTCACGCTCCATGACATACGCATCTGGATCTTTACGGTGTCGGTAGAATGCACAAAAATCACAATCAACATAACACCAATTCGTGTAGTTAATATTTCGATCTACGATATAGGTAATAAAGCCTTCTGTATGTTTCCGCTGCCGAATAACATCTGCTGCATGTCCTAACGGGAGTAGGTCATAACTCTTAAAAAGTGTTAGCGCGTCATCGAAATTCAAACGCACACCATCAAGTGCTTTATCTAAAATGTGTTCGACAGTCTTATCCATTCGTCATTCCTTAAGTATGTGAGTATCATTTAAATTTAGTATAGAATTTTACCATCTTAAGCAGTAAGAAGTCAAAATAAATTTGACTTCAATGTATATTAAGAATATAATTAAGGTATTACGAGTCTTTACAAATGGAGAAAATTAATGCCGATTGTTTATCTTGAAGAGTTAGATGAGCAGGTCCATAATAAATATCTTGCCGTTAATATTATTGCTAAAAGGGCTCGCGCATTAAATGATGAACTTTTAGGGGCAGGTTTATCTAAGAAAAAAATGCCTGTTTCAATCGCCACAGAAGAATTAGCTGCTGGTGAATTGGTATATGAGAAAGTTGATCCCGAACCAATTGCATCCGGCACGCCATCCATTTTTACCTCTGAGTCATCTGGTTTTGATGCTGTTGATGCTGATGAACATTTTGAAGAACTCTACGGAGAAAATGCGAATGAAGTCAGAGATGATGAAGCGGAAAGTGATTCAGACACTGACAATGACAGTGATAGGGATATTGAGGACGAAGGTTAAACATAGACATAGATTTACTTGACATACCCTTAAAGATTAAGTATACTTTAAGGGTGTATTTTTGCCTTATGGTATTTTAATTAAACACAAGCCAATCTGCGTATTATTACTTATCATTTCCCATACAATTTATTTTGAGGTGTTTAGTTTTCAGACATAGTAAGACAAGTACAGTAGAATGCTGACGTGGCTCAATGGTAGAGCAAGTGATTTGTAATCACTAGGTTGGAGGTTCGATTCCTCTCGTCAGCTTATATTGGGGGTGTGCTTGAGCGGTCAAAAAGGGCAGACTGTAAATCTGTTGGCTACGCCTACGGCGGTTCGAATCCGTCCGCCCCCATCTCTGATTGTGCGGGAGTAGCTCAGCTGGTAGAGCATTGGCCTTCCAAGCCATGCGTCGCGGGTTCGAATCCCGTCTCCCGCTTGTGACATCCAATTAATTGCCGACGTAGCTCAGTCGGTAGAGCGCGTCCTTGGTAAGGACGAGGTCACCGGTTCAATCCCGGTCGTCGGCTCCACAAATATACGAGGTATGAAAATGCCAAGAGATATTGTTACTTTAGCATGTGATGAATGTAAACAGAGAAATTACGTGACAACTCGTAATAGACGCACACAACAAGATCGATATGAACGAAAGAAATATTGTCGTTTCTGTCGGAAACATACACTCCATAAGGAGAATCGATAGAAGATATTACGTAGGCCAGTAGCTCTAACTGGTAGAGCGCCGGTCTCCAAAACCGGATGTTGGGGGTTCGAATCCCTCCTGGCCTGCCTTAAAAACTTATGATTGCCCGTTTCAAAGCTTATATACAAAATATTATATTAGAATGGCAGAAGGTGTCTAAACCTGATTGGGAACAGGTTCGAGGAAGTACGGTTGTTGTCTTAATTGCCAGTGCTATGCTCGGAATTTTTCTGTGGTTAGTCGATGGTAGTTCCGCTCAACCTGTATGGAAATGGCCTGCAAATATTATTTTAGTCATAATTCCTGCTGGTGTTTTTTTCTTTGGCAAAGGGTTGGAAAAACGCCGTATACACTATACTGCTATTGCTTGTATTCCATTGGTTGTTGTACTCATTACAACCTATGCACTTAACCTAAATGAACCGCTTTCTGGTTGGGGAATGTCTTTCTTAAGACAATTGTTCCTCATCAAAGGTTAAGACTGTTATAGCTATTTTATCTGGTACATTTCATACTGATATGAGTACTTATTCTATTAACGACTTTTAGTAACACAGTGAGAGTATCCATGAACGGTTTCTGGTATATTGTTCAGGTATACACTGGACATGAAAAGAAAATACAGTTTAATTTAGAGAGACGACTTGCATCGGATTCTGATTCCGATAAGGAACTTCGTGAGGAGATCCTCCAGATCAACGTTCCTATGTCTACCACTGTGAAGAATGAGGACGGTAAACGTAAAGAAAGGACATCACCAACATATCCCGGATATGTGCTTGTAAACTGTTTACATGAAATCGGTCCTCATGTTGATAATGGAATCGGTCAGAGGAGTTGGGCATTTATACAAGAAACACCAGGGGTTATGAACTTTTTAGGCAATGCTAACCCAACACCCCTAACGTCTGAAGATTTAGAGCGGATGCTTCATAGTTCCACTGTTGAAGAAGCACCTATGCCTGAAATTACATACTCTGTCGGTGATAAAGTACGTGTTATTGAAGGACCTTTCAGTAGTTTTACTGCTGAGATACTCGGTATTGATATGCAAAGGCAAAGACTAAGCCTTTCTATTTCTATTTTTGGACGTTCAACACCCCTTGAGTTAGGATTCTTAGGGGTTGAAAGATTATAATTATATTTGGAAGTAACGGAGTAGTAAGATAATGGCAAAAAAAGTAGCAGGTGAAGTCAAACTGCAATTGGTTTCTGGTCAAGCAACCCCTCAACCTCCAGTCGGACCAAGTTTAGCACCTTATGCAATCAACCTGCAGGAATTTATTAAAACCTTCAATGCACAAACCCAGCAGCAAACTGGAATGGTTGTTACCACGATCATTACATGTTTTAGCGATAGATCCTTTACATTTGTTGTCAAATCACCCCCTGCAGCTGTTTTGCTTAAATCAGCAGCAAAAATCGCTAAAGGTTCCGGTGAACCAAACAGAAATAAAGTCGCAACCGTTACCAGTGATCAGATACGAGAGATTGCACAAACGAAATTACCCGACCTCAACACAAATGATATTGAGGCAGCTGTCCGTATGGTTGAAGGTACAGCACGAAGTATGGGTTTGAATATAAACTAAATTACTGGTTAATCTATTCATTTAATCGACTATTGAAATTGGTTGAATGAACTTGGAGAGTAAAATGGCGAAAAGAGGAAAACGATATAACGATATTCAAGAGAATGTTGATCGACTCAGTTTATATACTGTCGACGAAGCTGTATCACTCCTAAAGAAAACAAGTACTGCGAAATTTGATGAGACCATTGATTTGGCTTCAAGACTCGGTATAGATGCAAGGGTCGCTGACCAAAATATCCGAGGTACAGTCGCATTACCTCACGGGACAGGGAAATCTGTTCGCGTTGTCGTTTTTGCTGAAGGTGATAAAGCTAAGGAAGCTGAAGAAGCTGGGGCAGACTTTGTCGGAACCGATGAACTTGTTGATAAGATCGCTGATGGATGGCTTGAATTTGACGCCACAATCGCTACACCGGATCTAATGCGTAGTATTATGCCAAAGTTGGGAAGAGTTCTGGGACCAAGAGGTCTTATGCCTAACCCAAAAGCTGGAACCGTTACTATGGATATTGCCGATACCCTCCAGAATATTAAGGCAGGACAAATTGAATATAGGGTTGAACGGCTATCAGGTATCGTACACGTTCCGATTGGAAAGACTTCTTTTGAAGAGCCACAAATTAAAGATAATTTGATGACTGTTATGGATGTTCTTGTGAAAGCGCGACCGTCCTCAACAAAAGGACGATATATTAGAAGTGTCGCTATTTCCTCAACCATGGGTGTTGGTATTCGGATTGACCCACAACAGTTTGTATAATTCGGAAATTGTTAGATACGACTAATATAACATACAAGATTATACATAATGATACAATGATGTAATTATTCAACAAAGATTGGAGAGGCACTGTATACCATATACCGTGCATAATTTAGGTTTAGACAATATTCATCATATCAGAATAGAGTTGTAGAAAGTAGGAGCTTTGGCTTAATTACCTACCGAGACTCGGATTGAGTTTATAGATTACTACTTAGGTAGTGGAACATCTTACTTTCCGTAGTTGAGTCAAGCCTCCAGGTCACTGGGGGTTTTTCTATTTTGGATGAACGTCAAACTGTGAAAGGAGCTAACCTATGCCGAATGATACCAATGTTCAGCAGGTTGGACAAATTCGCGAGCTTTTTGAAAGTTCGGATGTCATTCTTCTTACAGATTTTAAAGGACTAACTGTTGCTGAGGTTAACGATTTGCGACAAAAACTTCGCGACGCTAACGTCCAGTATAAGGTTTGTAAGAATACGTTAATTAACGTCGTCGCGCAAGAAAGAGAAATTGAAGGTCTTGCGCCGTACTTAAAAGGTAACACTGCTCTTGCGGGATGTGATGATCCTGCTGCATCAAGTAAATTGCTATTTGATTTCATTGAAGACCATGAAAATTTAACAATTAAAGGTGGGATTCTTGGAACAACGGTCATTGATGCAGATGGTGTTAAAGCACTTCAAGATATGCCTTCAAGGGATCAACTAATTGCAAAAGCAATTGGAGGAATAGGTGCTCCTCTATATGGTCTTGTAAATGTGCTGAATAATGGATCACCTATACAAGGGTTTGTGAATGTTCTAAATAATACAATCGGTCAGGTGACTTCTGTCTTAACGCAGATCGCCGAACAAAAGAAAGCCTCTGAATAGGCTTACTAATTTTTTTGAAAGGATTGAAAAATGGCAGATTTAGAAAAAATCATTGATGAGATTAGTGAAATGACAGTCTTAGAACTGTCCGAATTAGTTAAAGCTCTTGAAGAAAAGTTTGGGGTTAGCGCATCAGCAATGCCCGCAATGGCGGTTGCTGGTGTCGCTGCTGCTCCTGGTGCTGAAGCAGATGGTGGCGCTGAAGAAGCTGCTGAAAAAACCGAATTTGATGTGCAAATCAAAGAGATCGGTGGTCAGAAGATTCCTCTTATCAAAGAAGTTCGCTCTATAACCGGTCTTGGTTTGAAGGAAGCAAAAGAGAAGGTTGAATCTGCTCCCGTTGTTATCCAAGAAGGTATCAGCAAAGATGACGCAGAGAAAACGAAAGAGCAACTCGAAGCTATCGGTGCTGTAGTCGAAATCATATAGCATAAATCAGACCTTCACCTATCATGGTAACATTCTGAAGCTAAGTATCTGAACCCCATTATGGTTTAACTATAATGGGGTTTCTCTTAAACTATGTTTAGTATCAGCGAAATCTTCTATCTTGTATTCACACAACTGTCTGTCGGCGGCTTTATCCTACTTATACTAATACCAAAAGATGTTGTTGGGGCAAACTTCTATCGTCTTATGGGTGGAATATATCTGCTTGTTATAGCGTTAGCAAGGTGTGCAAATCTATACCTACATAATCAGACTGTAAATATTACAAATTTTTTCTTATACTGGGAAGATACAGAAGCCATTCTCATAATCGTATTCTTCCTATTACTCTTTATCTATACTGTCAGTTGGTGGTTCAAGTATCCAATTATCAGACTGTTGATATTTTGGATAGGATCGATTGCCGGGGGAAGTCTGATTATTATCAGCACATTAACATACATGGATCAGGTACAATTTCCCGATGCACAATATATTCTACCATTCCAATTCCTTGTTTCTGCTGCACTTCTCGGAATAGTTCATACTGGAATGTGGTTTGGTCACTGGTATCTTGTAACACCTGAGCTTCCTGTACATTTATTAAGAAGGTATAATACCGCTTTATTAGTTGTACTATTGGTATCTATAGTATTGTTTTTTTTGAGTATGTTTTTTAGATCACATACCGCAAATACCGTACCTTTTAATTTTCATTTTAAACTGATTTTTTATATGCGAATAGGGTTAGGTTTTGCCGCGACACTACTCCTCTATTTCATTACATGGGATTGTCTGCGACCAAAGTCTGTTGAACGCGATGAAGTAGGTGCAACACGCGCGGCAACAGGATTTCTCTTCATAGCCATCATAACTGTACTTATGGGAGAGTTCTGTAGTCGCTATCTATTCTTAACTATGAAATATATATTGTAATGGTAGTTCCCTATTGCCGGTGAACAAATGCGAACTATAATACTCTTATCATTTTTCTGTTTCTTATCTCCAGGATGGTGTGACATTCAATTTGAAGAGGTGACACAAGCAGCAGGAATTACACGGGTCGGTGAAAGCTGGGGAAATGCCTGGGGTGACTTTGATGGGGATGGGTATCTTGATCTATGGGCTACAAATCATCGACACAAACCAAGTCTATATCGAAATAATAAGGACGGTACGTTTACAGATATTATTGATGAAGTTTGGAATGCGAATCCGTCTGCAGATACACATGGAGCCGCATGGGCGGATTTTGATAATGATGGCGACCAGGATCTCATTGTTTTATCTGGTAGTGGGGGTGGTTTGACCGGTGAAGCGCGTATGAATCACAATAACCATTTATATGTAAATGAAAATGGAAGGCTAATCGAACGGGCTGCAGTACTTGGTGTAGATTATCCTCTTTTGCGAGGTAGAACGCCACTCTGGTTCGATTGGAACGGTGATGGTAAACTTGATGTATTATTGACGGGTGTTGCTCGAAAAGATATGACCGGTGCACTCGTTAGTACGTCACTCTTTGGTCAAATTGATGGAAGATTTGAAAATGTAAATCAGCATTCCGGGTTTATTTTGGATAAAAGTGTAGAATTTGCACAGTTAACAAGCCTTACGAATACAGGAAGTTTGCATCTTATTTGTGGTTCTCATTCCCACCCGTATCCGGCTGCCGCCTACGAAATATCCTCACTACCTTTTAGCAATGTAACAAGTACGCTTGCTATTCAAGGAGGGTATATTGTTCAAGACGCTGCGATTACAGATATGAATGGAGATCTTTTACCAGATATATTTTTGGCACGGAGCATCTATCCATCACATGTTGGTCAATTGGATGCATATAACTTGGAGGTGTATATACTAAGTACTTTAGGTGTGCTTTCTGAACCACTCCCTATTTTTACAGAAAAGGGAATCTCTTTTAAGACTGATGGTGAAGTGGAGTTTGAGATTTATTCAGAATGGGGTAATCGACGGGAAGATGTCAAAATTGGATCAGCTGGACATGAGGTTACATCGTTTGAGACAGGGGAATATAAGGGTGTCATGCCAAATCTCAGAGCAGGTTCCTTTAAGGTAACATTATCACCCAATGATCCAAGGGTATCCGGACTTAAATCGTATTCTGAAAATGAAAGATTTGGGATTTACCTTGGGTATGATCCCAACACTAAAAAATGGACTATCATCTATCATAAACTACCTGCTACCACATTAATTACTGCTACTGAACCAATTACAGATTTAGAAGCTATCAATTTCTTTCCAAATGTTAACATACATGCAGATCTTTTGATTAATAAAGGTACTGGCTTTGAACAATTACAGACATTAGGTGGAGATGGACGTTTTCCGGACTGTCACTCTGTGGCTGCAGGGGACTTTGATAATGATATGGATATTGATCTTTATCTTGTTCGGTCGAGTACTGCTGAAAACCTTCAGAATCACCTCTATGAAAACCGTGGAAACGGTAATTTTGTAAAACTACAAGATGCTGGTGGAGCAGCAGGAAGCAAACAAGGGAGAGGTCAAAGCGTTACCATGGCTGACTATGATATGGATGGAAACCTTGACCTTTTTGTCACCAATGGAAGGGGTATTTATCCCTTTAACCACGGACCGGACCAACTATTCCGCAACCTTGGCAACGGTAATAACTGGCTCCAAATTGACTTAGAAGGAGTTATTTCTAATCGTGATGGTATCGGTGCAAGACTCTTAGCAACAACACCCGATGGAAAAACACAACTGCGAGAAAACGGAGGTGGAATCCATTGGGCACAGCAAGACCAGAAACGCATCCATTTTGGACTTGCAAAGAACGAAAAAGTTAGTGAGTTGGTTATCAACTGGCCGAGTGGCATTGTTCAAAAATTGACGGATATTAAGGTTAACCAAGTGTTGAAGGTCGTTGAAGCAGAAACGCCAAAACCTCTTCCAGGGGATGTCAATGCTGATGGAATAGTAGATATTATTGATCTACTACTTGTGGTGACGCACTTTGGTGAAAATCCTCCTATGAATGAAAGAGCTGATGTCAATGGGGATAACCAAGTAAATATCCTCGATCTTGTCACAATTGTAAATTTAATGACACGGTAAAATAAAATGGAAATTAATATGCTGATTTCACACATTTTTCTAAAAAAATGAAAATTAAATGAAGAAAATTTCTATATCTGACAACTAACATTACCAAAAGCTACTTTTTACGCACAAACTCCAATTTTACTCATCTTTATGACGCAAACCGGGAGTATACAAAACAGAATATTGCCAAATTATCAGTATATTTTATAAAAAACACCTTTCTATGTAGAACTATAAAACGCATAGATGGCAAATAATGACAAATATATAATCAGAGAATAGAAGATGAATATCTACAAAAACGATCCTAAATACAAACCAAAATATTATAGTCTTTATGTCAAAAAATCCCCAATTTATGAAGGTAATATGCAGGTTGGAAAATACAAAATCCGTTAAGTCAAAAAAAACACAAAATCACACTTTTTGCAAATTCTTATAAAGTTAATTCAAAGTGGCGTAAAGTCAGTCTATGACAGTGGTTAGAGGGGTAATTTACATCAATTTCAATGACACAGAATGTGTCAAAAAGTGTAACTTTTTTCACTTTTTCAGCGATTTGAAAAATTCAACATTTTCACGATTTTTCATCTAAGAATTTAGGATTAAAGGGCTGTTTTTGCACCTTATTAGGTTGTCTGTATATTAGGATTAAAAATCAAATCAACGACTATTTGATTGATGTCAAACTGAAGGAATTAAGATTGTCGTTATTAAATCGAACTCACATTTTTAATAGAAAATATATTTCAGCAAATTCAATGAAAACCCGTTAAATCTACTATACACAGTCAATGAATTACATTGTATATTTTGTATAGGTATGATAAACTAAATCTGTTCATATAAGGAGGTATAAAATGAAATCGCAAATATTCTATGAACCAGAATCAATGAATCTTGAAGATAGACCTGTACCCGATCCATCCGATACTGACCTATTGGTTAAAGTACGTTCAGTTGGCATCTGTGGATCAGATGTCGCATACTATTTTGGGAACAGTTCACTTGAAACCGACGATGGAAAAGGTCCTTTAATTCTCGGTCATGAATTTACGGGTGAAGTCGTTGATGTTGGAAACGAAGCTGAAAAAACAGGTGGTTTTAAAGTTGGTGATCGCGTCGTTGTTAATCCAGTACAATCAAACCCAGAATCTTCCTGGAGTAAAAAAGGACTATCCAACCTATGTCCAGAAAAACGTGTATTGGGTGTAGGGGTTGATGGGGGCTTCGCCGAATATGCTGTCTCCGATTATCGTTGGACTGTAAAATTACCTGACAACGTTACATACGATCAAGGTGCTCTCACAGAACCCCTTGCATGTGGATTATATGCAGTCAATAATCTCAACGCTGAAGAAGGACAGACGGCTGTTGTCTTTGGTCCTGGACCAATCGGTCTCATGATGGTTCAAGTGTTGAAAAGCCGCGGTTTGAAAAACGTCCTACTTGTCGGTACACGCGACTATCGGCTCGATTGTGGAAAAGATCTCGGGGCAGATGTAGTCGTTAATGTCAAAGACACAGACTCTCCACACTATGTTGACGACCTTGGTTCATTGATTGAAGATCTGAATGATGGAGAACTCGCTGATCGGGCTATCACCGCTACAAGTTCTTTGGATGCTATACATACTGCACTCGAAGTTACAGGACGACACGCTACAATCGTTATCTTCGGGCTACCTGGGGATACTGATGTCATGCAGGTTCCTATACTTGATACTATCCTCATGGATAAAACTATCAGATTTTCATGGTTGGCTCCAAACACTTGGGAAGAAGCGGTTCAGCTCATTTCAAGTGGAGATGTTGATATGGATAAGATTATTAGTCATGAATTCCCACTCGATTCACTTGTCGAAGGGATCACCAAAGTACGTAATAGAGAAGATAGCTGTACGAAGGGACTGATAAAAGTTTCTTCTTAGTTGGTATACAATATGGGTATCCCATTCTTTATCGTTTTTGCTCTTTCAATAGTTTTCCTCTCAATGGGTATTACTGGATGGGGTGACCTCGTTTCACTCGACTGGCATGAACAGGTTTCACCAGATGCTTCACGCGAAGATGTTACTGTCACCCCATACATAAATTTAAACTTCTCTAACCATAGGGCATTAGTACAGTGTTGTTCTGGGTTTATACTGTTCCTTGCAAGCCTATACCTTATGGGGTTCTTACTCTATCTCGAAGAAAGAGAAAGTGGAAGAATCATGAAGAATGTGAAGAGTTTCGCAAAATTAAGACAATTCATCGAACGGTATCAGAAGAAAAGTATATCTCAATAGACACAATGGTAGTTTATATAATTAATTCCACATACAGTCTTGTAGGAGGGAATTCCGATTCCCGATTGTCAAAGGGTTTGATCGCGAATCGGAGATCGCTCCTACGAGTAAGGTGTGTAATTATGTCAATATTTCACCATAATAATGAACTCACAAAATACTAAGGATAGGAGATACACCGATGGAAAAGCATTCAAATGGGCGTCAAATACCTTTCGCTCCGACAGAAACGGCAGACCTCTACCCTGAATCGGATGGTAAACCTATGGCTGAGACCGATCTCCACATTCAGTGGATTATCTGGCTGCGGCAAGTTCTTGAAGGATATTTCCGACAGACCCCGGATGTTTATCTCTCTGGCAATATCATGATGTACGACATTGAGGGACCGCTTCGAACGGCTGTGTCACCTGATATTCTTGTCTCTTTTGGGATAGGGAAGAAAGCCCGACGCACCTACAAAGTTTGGGAGGAAGGCAAACCGCCCGATTTTGTTATGGAATTCTCAAGCAAACGCTCATATCAAAATGATTTAGAAGGGAAAGTCGCTCATTATGCCGAAATGGGTATTCCAGAGTATTTCCTCTATGATGTTGATAGACGTTATTTACCAACTCCGTTAATGGGGTTTCGCCTTGTTGAGGATGCTTATATTGAAGTTGACCCAGATGATGATGGTGGATTGTATTCTGAAATATTAAACTTGAATTTTCATTTATTAGATGATGGAATTGGGGTTTACGCTCCAGATGAAGGGGTATGGTTACAGTCTCCTGCTGATGCAGCGATAGTACGTGCTGAACATGCCGAAACGCGTGCTGAACAAGCCGAAACGCGTGCTGAACTTGAAGCTGAAGCGCGTCAGAAGGCGGAAGAAGAAATCTTACGACTGCAAGAGGAAATTACACGCTTAAAATCAAGTTAAAAACCCCTGCTTTTTATGGTGAATTTGAAAATAGATTTACTCTCTGCCTTACTCTTTTACGTAATCCTGCCCTAACATGGAACAACAATTAAAAAACGATCTACTTCTCCGCGCTGCAAAATCTCTACCTGTAGAACGCGTGCCTGTTTGGATGATGCGACAAGCCGGTAGATCTGATCCATTATATCGAAAGATTCGACAAGAGCAAAATCTCCCATTAGAACGGCTCTTCCGCACGTGTCCCGGTCCCGATTCTCACACCGATGTCGACTTAGCTGTTAAAATCTCACTCCTTCCAAAACGCATCGGTGTTGACGCAATTATAGTCTATAAAGATATTCTGACGCCTCTCGCTTCTATGGGGGTACACTTCAGATTTAATCCTGGACCTATCTTAAATCCACCCATACGCAACAAACAACAAATCGATTCCCTAAAACCCCTTGATGATCCACACATTCAATTGGCATATACAGGTAATGTCATACACTCCCTTCGAGAAACACTAAATGACGAATTACCTCTAATTGGGTTCGCTGGTGCTCCATTAACTCTCGCCTTTTTTCTTATCGCAGGAGAGAGTCCTATGAAGAAAGGAAAAGGGATTTCTGAAAAAGCTAAACCTGTCTTTAAAATGATGGATTCTGAACCTGACCTTATGCACTGCTTATTAGATAAGTTGACTGAATTAACGATACATTATCTCAATTTCCAGATTAGTCGAGGTGTTCAGATTGTTCAACTATTCGAATCCATCGCAGATGTTTTATCCAGAGAATTATACGAAACTTTCGCCCTGCCATACCATCAACGAATTTTCTCTGCTATTAACTCTCTAACACCCGCTATTCTATTTGCAAAAGAGTGTCCTTATATTGATATGATGCACCAAAGTGGAGCGGGTGTGCTTAGCATTGGGAAATGTTTGAATCTCAAGAAAGTGAAGAGCGATATAGATGATACCATCGCATTTCAAGGAAATGTGGATAACGATATACTCAGAGACGGTTCATTTTCTGACATCACGCAAGCAATACATACCTGTTTAGAACAAGGTGGAAAAGTAGGACATATTCTCAATTTAAGCCACGGACTTCACAGAGATACACCTTTTGAAAATGTTAAACATTTTGTAAAAATCGCAAAGAGTCTATAGGAACATTAATGAATAATACTTTTGAAAATCCTTTTGCTCCAAGAAAATATGGTGAACTTGTTCAGGTGACAGATCGTGTATACCTGTTTCGTAATATAGTCAACTCATCAGTCATTTTAGGGGATAACGGTGTTGCTGTTATTGATACACAAGTTAACCAGATGATGGGAAAACGGCTACTTACGGCTATTAGATCCATCACGGATAAACCCATTCTTTATGCCATCAATACACATTATCACTGGGATCATACGAATGGAAATACAATCTTTCAGCAAGAAGGAGCAACTGTTATAGCACGGGAATTAACCAAAGATTTTATGGTCAATCGTGCGCCCCGGCAAGAAGCCTTTCTACGTTCGCGTGGATTTACGCTTGGCGACCCACCTTTTCTACCGCACCAGACATTTATACATGAAACTGAACTGGATTTAGGGAATCAACACTTACACCTTGTTCACTTAGGAAAGGCAGAAACTGACGACGCTACTGCAATCAGGATTCCAGCAGAAGGGTGTATTGTTTCTGGGGATACCGTTATGACTGGTAGTTTTCCGATCTTTGGACAACCGGTAATGAATGAAGGGTTAATGGCAAACCACGATTGGATTAATACAATCAAGGAACTACAAACATTCTCACCCGAACACGTCCTTCCCGGACACGGTCCTTTAGCACACGATGCAGAAATTGATTTACTTCTTAAAATTGAAGCTTATTTCATCACAGAAGTCCGTAAACGGGTCGAACAAGATATGCCATTATCAGATGTATTAAATGACATGGAATCGAACATGCCGGACTGGATAAGTGAAATCGCTGAGGTATGGGGAACACCACGGTATGCTATTCTAAGGGTCTACAGAGGATTAATTGATGATCCTGAACCCGGATGGCAACACTTTAAACCTTCCGCAATTCCAACAGCAGATATTGAACAACTACACAAAAGAACGAAAGAATTAGAAGATTTTGATACTTATCGAGAGACCGCTGAAGAGGTCGCTGAAGGGGATGACTTAGGGTTAGCAATTGCCATTATGAAATGTGCAACCGAGAAATTCTCTAACCTACCACAAGCATGGACAGAGTACGCGGATACACTTATACAAGCATCCAGATCTGTCTCAAGTGTTCTGGAAAAAGGTGATTTCTTCTCTGAAGCAAAATATGCTATGAACACCGCTCTTGAAATTGATCCTGATTACGCACCTGCACATCTGTTATACGGGTATAATCATATTCTCTCTTCCTTCAGAAATGGAGATGATCCAAACCCCGGTGTGGAATCCATCTATAAGGCTTTAGTCAGTGGTCTTGAGGGTACAAAACTTGCACAAGCTTATTTTTCAATTGGGTTGGCACACCGCACAAACGGATATGAAAATCTCGCTCGTGATGCTTTTCAACAGGCAATCAATACCGATCCCGCATTCATGCCAGCACAATTTGCAATGATGACATAGGAGATTATATGAAATATGATAGTGTACTACTGGTAGCATTTGGCGGTCCAACACCCGGATGCTGCAAAAAATATGATGCAAATTCTTGTCCGGGTGAAGCCTATTGTTTTGTTGAAGGGATTGCAGGTGACGCTGAGTCTGAAAAAGAAAGGGTTAAAGATATATCAACCCACTACATTAAACTCGGTGGGTTTTCTCCATTCAACGAATTAACATATAAACAAGCAAAAGCATTACAACATGTCTTAGAAGAACGCAACTTGCCATTACCTGTGTATGCAGGATTCAGACATTGGACTCCTTACTTAAAGGATGTCATCGCTGAAATGGCTCAAAAAGATCACCAACATATACTTGGGATTATCATGGCACCCCACCAAGCAAAAGTCAGTTGGGATTGGTATCAAAATACTGTCCAAAAAGGTATTGATGCTCTTGAGAATACTACAATTACTATTGAATACCTTGATCCATGGTATACACACGATGGATATGTCAGTGCAATTGCCGACCTTATTACAACCGCATGTGGGGATAAGTTTGACAAATCCGAACTCATTTTTACAGCACATTCTATTCCTCAGTCTGCCGCGAAAAATTCACAATACACACAACAGTTTAGAAAAACTGCTGAAGCAGCTACGAAATTGCTAAGGAAAACCAAATATAATTTAGCCTATCAAAGTGAGGTGGAAAATAGTCCAATCGCATGGGTACAACCCGATATCAACGATCTGTTGAAAAAGAAAAAAGAGCAAGGCGTTGATACGGTTGTTGTTTCACCAATCGGTTTTCTCTGCGATCATGTTGAGGTATTATACGACCTTGATATTGAAGCAAAAGAAACCGCAGAAGAAAACGGTATAGATTTTATCCGAGCACAAACTGTTGGAGACCATCCCCACTTTATCTCTATGTTAGCTGATTTGGTCTGCGAGAAATCTCTGTAGGAGGGAATTCCGATTCCCGATTTTCTTCACGCTACCGAAACATTTATGATGACCAAACAACATAAACGCGCCATCGTAATCGGAGGTGGAATTACCGGCTTATCCGCTGCCTATCGATTAAAAAATGAAGCAGCAAAAAGGGATATCCCTCTCAACATAAAGATTCTTGAGGCAAGCAACAGAATCGGTGGCGTTATAAAAACTGAACATAAAGATGGATTTGTAATTGAACACGGTCCAGACGCCTTTATATCAACAAAACCGTGGGCAAAAGAATTATGTGAAGAACTTGGGATTGATCAACACTTCATCGGTACAAATTCCAAAGTCAGAAGAAGTTTCGTCGTTCGAAACAAAAAACTCATACCCGTGCCAGAAGGTTTTTACATGATGGCACCCGGATCTTTCCTACCTTTTATAAAAACCCCCATTTTTAGTCTAAAAGGTAAACTCCGTATATTATTAGACCTGTTTATCTCACCAAAAGAAAACACCGATACTGAGTCGGTCGCTGATTTCGTTAGACGTAGACTTGGAACTGAAGCTTTTGAACGCATGGCACAACCCATGATTGGTGGTATTTACACTTCTGATGCAGAGAATCTTAGCCTTAAAGCAACATTCCCAAGATTCTTGGAAATGGAGAAGGAACATGGGAGTATCATAAAAGCACTCATTAAACAAAAAAAGAAAGCTTCCCAAACAACTAAGGATACAAGTGGACCACGATACAGTCTATTTTTATCCTTCACCAACGGTATGCAGACTATAGTGGATACGTTGGCAAATGAATTTTCAGAGTGTATTCAACTCAACACGACTGTTAAGACAATACACCAAAATGATACGGATATGTCTTGGCAGGTCGTTTTTGATGACGATACAACAGTTGAAACAGATCTACTCTGTATCGCCCTACCCGCTCCACACGCAAGTTGCATCATAAAGAATGTATTCCCTACCATAGCAGAAAAACTTAATGATATACCATACACATCCTCAACCACAGTAAATATGGCGTTCCGTAGGGTAGATATAACACATCCGCTCAACGGTATGGGTTTCGTTGTACCCATTAAAGAACAATTGAATCTAATTGGTTGTTCGTTTAGTAGTGTTAAATTTGAGAATCGTGCACCTGAAGATAATGTATTAATCCGTGCATTCGTTGGTGAGAATACAAGTCAGAATATAGATCTGAAGGATGTCGTTTCTGAAGCTATCAATGATGTGTCTGGTTTACTCGGTATTGAGACCGATCCTATATTTACTGTTGTCAGTCAACATCACCAATCAATGGCACAATATTTGGTAGGACATCAGAATATTATTAGTGATATTCAAGCTTCAATAAAAAACATCAAAGGATTCACATTGGCTGGAAACGCATACACTGGCATCGGAATACCAGATTGTATCCATAGTGGCGAACAAGCTGCCCTGTCCCTTCTAAATTCCCCATAGGTGCCAACTTAAGAAGTTCCTCCCATCCTTCCCTCCTTCCAATCTTCCCTCCTTCCACCCATCCACTTCCATTTACGTATTCAAATTTGGCAATGAATTATACCCAAGCAAACGTTTCAAGGTAGGAGAAGCACGGTCAATAACCTCATCAGAAACAATCTTAAGATGGTCCTGTTGCGGTTTTAAAACAGAACGACAGAAAAAACCCAACAACGCCACACGTGTCTTATCACTCCTATTCTCCGATGATCCGTGCCAAACCGCTCCATTGACTATTAAAACCGAACCCGCCGGTCCACAAATCTGTTTCTCATCATCATATTCCATGCCAGACTCAGGTAGTGCTTCCAACCTATGATGACTACTCGGCACACAACTGGTTGCACCGTTCTCAAGGGTGAAATCGTCTAAAAACCATACACTGTTGGCTACCATCGGGAAGTTAGGACGCGGGGTCGGAAGTGCAGATAACGGATAGTCAATATGAAGACCTCCATCAGGTGCTCCAGGATAAAGTATATTCACTGTGAATGAACTGAGTGTACAGTCACCACCGAGTAGATATTCCATCGCAGCAAGCATTTTCGGGTGTTGAATTGCCTCCTCAAACACGACACCTTTATCAATGAGATTCCAAACACGCTGCGCACGATCATCCTCCATATAAGTAAAACCATGACCGGATGCCTGTTCAGATTCCGCAAGTTCCATAGAACGTTCACGCAATTTTACGACTGTTTCTGTTGAAATCAAATTTTCCAATAATAAATATCCGTATTCGTCAAGATGAGTTTGTTCAGAGCTATTTAACATATCTAATTTCTCCAAAATGATTCTTTGTTGACAATTTTAACCTTTAATAGTATTCTGTCAATTAATACATTATTGTCAATTGTAAATAGGGATTTTCCCTACTTAAATGCTAAGAAGATGCATACAGAATTCAAGAAAAATCATTTGACTTATATTTTAATTTATGGTAATATGTTAACTATGATTATGATTTAATCGTTGATATAAATTGATAGGATGGGAAATTTGATATTTTTACAGGAATTAGACACTATTTCCCACTTAAATACTTGCGTATTATTTTGACTTTTGTTAAAATATCCGATGTTCCTTTATTATGGACTCATTTTCAGTCAATAAAACATTATATATACGTAATCAACCGAATCTCTTAGGTAAACTATCACTCAGTATCCCCAAAGGTATACAACTATATGCTGTGCCAAAAATTGCTGCTTTTGACATTTATTCAAGATATGTTAACACTATCTTTGGGTTGACTTACGTTGTAGGAAAAAGAATTTTAATACTTGGTAGTAGGATGTTATTTGGATGGGCAAACACCTACCTCCGGTCATTTATGTCGTGTTTATCGCCCATTTAAACTTCAGTATTTAGTCTCGTTTTAGCGTGACTTAACGAGGAGGAAAAGTTAATGAAAAAACGAACACTCTTTGTTTCGTTTTTGATTTTTACATTGTGTGTTTTTCACAGTTTAACCCCAAGCATTGTGTTAGCGCAAGAGGATGAATCTTTAGCGCAACAAGTGTTTAATAAACATAAAGATACGCTTTTGCGTGATGACGTAAAAGTTCACCTGCCAACGCTTTTAGATAATCTTAAGGGTGTAGATTTTGATATACCGACCCTAATCAATACAGCTATCACTTTACTTGCGTCCGATCCTACAGGGACAGCGTTAAAAGGAATTGCTGCATCTCAAGACCCTCCTATCATAATAACTGATGAGCACATTGCTCTGTTAGGAGACGCAGATGTCCAAGCAGTACTAAAAGATGATACAACTGTAGCTTTACTTAGTCTAAAAGATGATGTGCTCGCGGCTGCACTTGATGAGTTGGCAGCATTAATTGCTGCGGCAACTCCAACCGATCCAGGTGATGGTACGACAGATCCAACGGAGCCAACCACACCTCCAACAACTCCCACGGAGCCAACGGAGCCAACCACACCTCCAACCACTCCTACGGAGCCAACCACTCCTACGGAACCGACAACTCCACCGACAACACCGGAACCACCTGAGAAACCAGAACCACCAACAGATGGTGAAGGGGCTCCTATTGAACTTGTTACATCTAATCTAAATGGGAAATCACGACTCGGTGGACTTTCTCTCAATAGAGTGCACGGACGAGACTTCATCCGAGATTTGATTACAACGGCTGGGTTATCACGGGATTTGGCTGACGAATATGTTGATGATGTCGTCGATGTCATTCTTTCACAGATACCAGACGAATTGAACGTCGTGTTCCCTGAGAAACAGATTAGACAGACTCTAACTGCTAACAATCCAACTTCTATCTTCCAAATTGATGAGCCACAGTTAGATTATGAAAGTTTTGGTAATGCCATTACTCCTTCACTCCTAAGTGCTCTCTTTAATCAAGAAGATCCTTTTACTCAGAAATATCTAACAAGTGATAATCTCAATCTTTATGTTCGTGTTCCAAATACTCTTGAAAATGGACGGGTTGAATTTAGAGTTAATGATTCTATTGTGGGTAATGGCTCACGCATTACACCAGATGAATTCCAAGCTGATACCATTCCATACACTTTCCGATTAGATGAATCCCTCGCAGCCACAAACCTGCCCTCATGGCCCGCTTTAGGCAACCAACTCTTTTCAGGTGTTGTGCTTCGGTATTCACAAGAAGGATTGGATGAGCAATACATCGCCCTTGATATGGATGCTGTACCAGGAGACAATGGTGTTGTTTGGGAAGGTAATGTAGGTATTATTCCAGGTAGAAATGTATATTACTACTTTGAAGTTACATTGGTTGAACCTGTTACGCTTGAGCTCATAAATCCAGAAGCTGTTTATGTAGCACTCAATAATCCAGACGCTACACACAATCTTGATCCAACTAATAAATACACTATTAGTAGTTGGGCAATGCCAGATCCAAAAAACCTTCAATATGATGATCGGGGTATTCTTGAGGCTTTGATTACGCCAGAGATAACCGCAGAAGTTACAAGAATAGTCCTACCCCAACTGACGAAACCCGTTTCAGAATTTGAAATCAGGGGTAGAGATCTACAGAAATTACAGCAGCTTTTTCTACGTAATGCTGATGCTCTGTTCACGACCTTTGAATCAACCTTCGATCCACTCATAGCCTCTGTATTTACCGTTCCTAAGGTTGACGTTGCTACAGATTCACTTTGGTATAGTAATATTGATTCTATTGAAGATTCAATGGGGCAACCTTCCAAAATCGAAGCAGTTGTATACAATGCTAATGGCGATGCGGTCGATCACATCGCTGTTGATATAAATGTTGATACCACACCTCCAACTGCAAATATCGCTATCGGTCCCGCAGATGAAAATACTGCAGGTTATTGGAATAAAGATGGCACATTTGTCGCTACTGGTCATGATCCATCACTACCCTCTGTATTAAACATACAAGCAAGTGATGCTGTTGGTGTGGGACAAGGTTTAGGATATCTTCTATATCAATTAGTTGACATGGATGCTGATGGTAATCCGGTTAGCGCTTGGAGACCATTAACGGTTGAAAACTCCTTGTTAGCCTCCGATATCTGGGGTTTGGTACAGGAACAATTAGAGGGAGAAACTGATCCAACTATCCAATTAGTCGCTGGCTTATCAATTGATGCTTTGTTAGGTCTCCTGACTGCAAATTTAGCTGGATTTGCTGGACCCTTCTTGGCTGATCTTGGTATTGAACTATCTGATGAACAGATTAACTTAATTGGCAACATATTTGGTGCTGCCATTCAGGATGTTAACCTAATACCCTTGGTGTTTGATCCTTCTCGCCCGATGGGAATGCCTATCCAAGGCGAAGGCATGCCACTCCTAACTGGGGATTACGGTATACGGGCTATGGGGGTTGACACGGTCTTTAACATCGGTTCTGCTGTGGCACCAACACAACTAAGAATCGTTGTTCCTGAGATGGATACCTCAAGTGTTACTGCCGCAAGTTTAGGTGATATCAATCATAACGGCAAAGATGACCCTTATGAAAATGGTATTCTCTACAGTAATACTGACACAATCACACTAACTGTTACACTCAATGAACGGACAGTCCATCCCGGCGAAATAATGGTTCAGTATCAGAATGCCGATGGAAATTGGGTTACTATCGATACCCTTGAATTAGCTGAAGCAACTGGCGCTGCTGGCGATACACTTTCTGTTGATTGGAACGTAACAGATTTTGAAGAGTTAGTCGCTACCGAAAAAGGTTATGTTGCTGTTCAAACTGTAACGTCAAATGGATTGAACTTATCACATACATCAGAGATGTTCAAGATCCAACTTGATGATGATGTACATCCTGTTGATCCTGAAGTCTTGATTGTTGATGTTGATGACACATCAATCGTCATGACAAATCAAGATAGTGGTGCTCCCCAAGGGACAATCAACCTTATTGGATATACACCACGTCGGACTGTGCCGGCAACAAGCTCTATCCGAATTGAAGCAAAACGCGCAAATGATGAAGCATGGACAATGATCGGAACCATTGACGGTGAAGCCATGCAATTAGCAGGCACAGACACTGCTGCCGTAATGTTCAATGGCAATTCACTGGCTGATGTTTATACCGATAACATGCTCCATATACAAGACTCTGGTAGTTACCTCAAATGGACAGTTGCTGTTGATACAACTGCCATTGAAGATACTATTACGAAGGATAGTCCCGCAGCACGGGATGCTTCTCTTGATGATAATATGTATATGGTACGCGCTTATGCTGTAGGGGATGATGGCTCCGATATTTCTGATGCCCTTCAAGGGGATATGTATACCGATACATTCTCTGTTGACAACGATGATGATGTCGCACCTTTAGGTCCTACCAATATTGTCGGATTAGATGTTGCAGGAATGTATACAGTCAATGAAGATCATGGCGACGGAACATACACCGTTGGTGGACTTACTGACAAGTATGATCCAAATGTTGATTCTCCTGTCATTACGCTTACACTAAAACCTGAGGCTGCACGAGGCACCTATGAAGGGGTCAAGTTGATTACATCTCTACCTGAAGATGCTATTATAGGTGAGGTAACCGAGACTGCTGAAGGTAGTGGCGAATTCACTGTTACTATCGATATCGGTACACTGATGGATGACGATGAATTAGTCTATAATGACAGATATCTTCAAGATCCAAATGATATTGTCTACAATCCAACTGAAGACGATGTCTATTCATTTACTGCACACGCTTTAGCTTATGATGAAGCTGCACCCTATGATGATGCTACCGCAGCTGATGACATGTTCCTCACTTATGGGAATATACAAACTGATGACTATGACGGTGATGAAATCACTGTAAATGTTCAAAATTCTTACAGACCTGATCCAGGTGTATTAGCTATCACTGTTGAGAATTCCGATGGAATGACAAATGCTGATAGTGGTGCTCCAAAGTATGAACTCACTTTCAACGCATATACATACGGAATTACTTCACCACCAACCGAAGGTGTTCGCTTTGAAGTGAAACGTCCAGGCGATGAAACGTGGGAACGTATTCCAGGAACAGATGATCCACCTGAAGAAATTGATGGTTCTGATTTAGCAGGGATTGTTACAGGCTTAGTCCAGATCACAGAACATAACACTGTGAATGATGGAGAAGCTGAATTTGCTATTCCTGGCTCTTTCCAGAAATGGTCTGTTACTGTCGATACACGAGTATTGGCACGTTTAGGTGAAGATAGACCAGACGAAACCATCACATTAGATGATACCATCGAACGAGGAGACGCAGCTGAACGCGACGCTTCCTTGGATGATAATCAATATCAGGTACGAGCAATTTCTCTTACTCCCATGAATATGGGACACCCAGAATACCATCAACGTGATGGTGTGGATGCACATTTCTCATTAGACAATGTGGATGATGTACCACCTCTCGGACCAACAAACATCACAGATGTTGCTGATGTCGCTGGCTCTATTGATGCCAATGAAGATGGCAGCTATACTGTCGGTGGTATTGTTGATCCTACTGTTGATTCACCCGTTGCTATATTCTCTATTGAACCGACCGCTGAACCTATTACTTATGAAGGTGGTAGCATCAGAGTCGTACAAACTGACGCCGATGGAAACACTACCGATACTGACGGTAGTCTCGAAGATGGAACTATTACTATCGATGTTGGGCAGTTGGCAAATGGTTCATATCAGTATCACGCATTGACTATCGACGAATTCGGTAATGTACAAGATGATGGTAGTTCCCCTTCCATTACTGTTCATGTACTGAACTTCCGTGTCAGCGATATTACTGACTTAACTGTAACATCCGTTGATGATGAACCTGTCGAAGGTGAACTCCCTGAAACAATCCCACTCCGTGATTCTATCTCTGTTAGTTTCAATGTGAACAACGGTTCATTGATGGTTGACGATCTAACTGGTGTCCTTGTTGATGGTCACCGTGTTATGTATACAGCTGGAAGCGATGCTGAGAATTCATTCTCATTGATGGCAGATGAACTCGGCAACGTTGTTGACGGATGGTATACACCACATGGTGAGGTAACCAAACGAAACGGTTCGGTAGCCTTCCCATTGGCAATGATTAACCTTGATAACACCGGTCCAATGGTAGAATTTGTAACACCAACTGAAGGGGCAACAGTCAATGACTTGCCAACCCTCCAGGCAACCTATAACGATGGCGATTTAGGTGTCGGTGTTAGTGCTGATAATACAGCAATGGTTAGTTTAGCACGCCTACGTCCAAATAGTGACACCCAAGAAGAGATGATGATTGATGTTGACCAAGGTATGGTCGAACAAGATGGCGACTCTGTCGTCTATACAAGATTAGACAAACTTGCTGGTGGAGCCTACAAGTTCTCTGTTCAAGTAAGTGATAGTCTTGGCAACATAGGTAATCACTCTGTGGCGTTTGCTGTTGAAGGTATTAACCCATCTGTCGTAATTACAGCACCCGCTTCTGGACAACAGTTTGATGCAAGTCCAGCAAGTATCACCGGGTTCTATTCAGGTGGTGGTGAAGTAAACATTACGAAGTTTATGGTCAACGATGTTGATGTAACCGCTGATGTTGATGGAAATAACTTCACTTATATGCCGGATGGTGGATTCAGTGAAGGCGATCATGTCGTCTCTGTTGAAGTCACGGATGGTAGTGGACTAACTTCTCAAACAGGTTTGACCTTTAATATCACATTACCTGTTCCAACTGTAGCTATTCTATCACCAGAACCAACACAAGTATACAATCATGGTTCACCTATTATAACAGGTGAATTTACAGGTGCTGATCCTGTAATGGTTGCTCTTTCTATCGATGGAATGGATGTTGAAGCCGAAATTAGTGGTAATCAATTCTCCTACACCCCAGAAATGGCGTTAAGTCATGGAGAACATACAGTCGCTGTTACAGTTACAGATGCTAATGATAAGACTGCTATGACATCCACTATATTTACGGTTGATATTCCCGGTCCTACAGTAGCTATTCATTCACCTGCTCCAGGACAAACCTATGATCACGGTATGCCGATGCTTCAAGGTGAGTTCTCAGGTGTTGAGGCTTCAGTCGCCGTAACCGTCAATGGTCAAGCTATTCCAGTGGTTGTGGATGGTAATGAGTTTACATTTACACCACCCGTTAGAATAGAGGATGGTGAATATACAGTCGAAGCAATAGCGACAGATGCTAATGGCAAAACAGCCAAAGCAACAGTTGTATTTACCGTTAGTTTACCTGTACCTACAGTTGCAATCCTAACACCTACAGCAGGTCAAGTTATTGACCACGGTATGCCTGTTATATCAGGTAACTTCTCTGGTGCGGATGAGATTGTTGTTGCAGCCACTATTGACGGAGATGCAGTTGAAGTTTCTATGAACGACAACAACGAATTCACATATACACCAGCTGATGCTCTAAGTCATGGTGAACATATGATCGTTATTGAAGTGACAGATGGAAATGATAGAACTGCTAAGACTTCATCAGTCTTTACAGTAGATATTCCAGGACCTACAGTCGCTATAAATTCACCTGCTTCAGGACAAGAATTTGATCACGGTATGCCGATGCTTCAAGGTGAGTTCACAGGTGTTGAGGCTACTATTGCCGTAACAGTCAATGGTCAAGCTATTCCAGTTGTTGTAGATGGTAATGAGTTTACATTTACACCACCCGTTAGAATAGAGGATGGTGAATATACTATCGTAGCCACAGCGACAGATGCTAATGGCAAAACAGCCAAAGCAACTTCAGTATTTACCGTTAGTTTACCTGTACCTACAGTTGCTATCCTAACACCTACAGCAGGTCAAGTTATAGACCACGGTATGCCTGTCATCTCAGGTAACTTCTCTGGTGCGGATGAGATTGTAGTTGCAGCCACTATTGATGGTAATGAAGTTGAAGTTTCTGTGAATGACAACAACGAATTCACATATACACCGACAGATGCTCTGAGTCATGGTGAACATACTATCGATGTTGAAGTGACAGATGGAAATGATAGAACTGCTAAGACTTCATCGGTCTTTACAGTAGATATTCCAGGACCTACAGTCGCTATAAATTCACCTGCTTCAGGACAAGTATTTGATCACGGTATGCCAATGCTTCAAGGTGAGTTCACTGGTGTTGATGCTGAATTGACAGTTATGGTTAACGGTGATGAAATCGAAGTAGAGGTCGATGGTAACGAATTTACATTTACCCCTGCTGATCGTATTGATGATGGTGATTACACAGTTGTGGCAGATGTTATGGATGCTAATGGTAAGACAGCCAAAGCAACTGCAGTATTTACCGTTAGATTACCTGAACCTACTGTAACAATTAACGCACCTGGTGCTGGTCTTACTTATGACAATGGTAATGTCGTTATTGCTGGTGAATTCACCGGTGTCGCTCCAGTAGAAGTTAAACTCTCTATTGACGGTGAAGATGCCGAAGTCAAGGTTGAAGGAAATCAATTTACGCATGACCTTGAGGATGCATTGGCTGATGGCGACCACACAATTACAGTTGAAATTACCGATGCTAATGACAAGACCGCTAACGCAACTACTATGTTTACTGTCGATATTCCTGGTCCATCAGTTTCAATCCTATCTCCTGCATCTGGTCAAACCTATGCTCACGGTGCACCGATGATAAGGGCGGAATTTATGGGTTATACGGATGTTGATGTTACTACATTTACAATCAACGGTGAAGACGCTGAAGGTGAAGTGGAAGATAATCAACTTACCTATACTCCTGATCCAGAATTAGGTGATGGCGAACACACTGTGGTTGTCGGTGTTACTGATGCAAATGACAAGACCGCAGAAGCTTCGGTCGTTTTCTCAGTTATGAGAGATAAGACTGCTCCTGTAATCTCAGCATACTCACCAACAGGTGTCGTTCGTTTGAATAAAGCGGATGTGGCTGCTGAAAATATGGGTGTAACGATCTCCGCTGATATCTCTGATCCTGAGTCTGATCTCTTGAGTGTGAAATATCTAATTGATAATACCGCACCAACGCATTCTTATCCGGTTGAAAATGCTGCCAATAAGTTTGAAATTACACGCAGCTTTACACCTGGAACACATTCAATAACGCTGATTGTTGCAAGTGAAGGTGGCGTTAAAGAATTTAGTTGGAAATTCACAGTAGAGGTCGATGAAGCACCTCCTGCCATTACAAATATTACACCTTCTGGTACTGTCTATGCTGGACTCCCCACTATATCGGCGAGTGCAACGGATGATACTGGTGTAGAAGAAATGTCCATTACGCTAATGGACAGTAAAGGCAAAGAGGTGAAAGGTAGTACTTCAGATGACGATGAAGATCGAGCCAATGAAGGAATCACACGCTTAGACTTCAATCCTGATGCTCCTCTTGAAGAAGGAACATACACGATTAGCGTCCGAGCTACTGATGGCTACGGGAATTCTTCTACCTCTAAGGGTGTATTTTCTGTCGCCTTTGATACCGCTGCTCCTATCATCACTATGGCATCACCACAAAACGGTTCACGTCTCACATATAAACATGATGAAGAACGTAAACCAAATATTTCGATTGCCTATTCTGATGCTGGTACCGGTGTCAATGCTGATTCCATCAGATTTGTCTTGAATGATCAATTGATTAACCTCACATCTAAGCAGAAGTCAGCATCTCAAGTGAATTATACACCTCCTGCTGACTTAGAACCTGGGAAATATGTCGTGAAGTTAGAAGTGTCTGATAACGCACATCAACAAGGTAATGTCTCTGATGAGAATGATGGCGCCCGAGAAGCTAACACTGCCGTTTATGAGTTTAGTTTCTTTGTCGAACGCGGAGACACCCCAATTATGTGGGCAGCACCCTTCAACTACCCGAACCCATTCGCTAAGAATACTCGGATCTCTCTCGTGCTCGCACGCAGGGCAAATGTTAGTATCACAATTTTCGATGCTACATTACGTCCAGTCCGAGTCCTTATTGATAACGAGGTTATGGATGCTGGAAACTATACAAAGAATCCTGCCGGTGCCGGTACAAACGCATTCGGTTGGGATGGTAAATCCAGCAGTGGTGAAGACTTAGCTCGAGGTATCTATTTCTGTCAAATAGAAGTGAATGATGGTATTGAGCCTGAATTCGCCATACTAAAACTCGCACTGACGCGCTAAGTAAACTATGGTCCGTATTTCGAAAGTTGGACGCTATGTCCAACTTTCGATAACGGCTACCAAGGAGGATATTAATTAATGTCTACTACAAAGCAAAAATTGCTATACGGTGTTATACCCGTATTATTAGTTATCATGGCTATATCGCCTGTCTGTTTTGCTGAGGGAGAGGTTAACGCTATGCCTCACTTACGCCTCGGTGCCGGTGCACGTTCTATCGGTTTAGGTGGCGCATTTACAGCAATAGCAGAAGATGCCACAGCAACTGTCTGGAATCCCGCCGGACTCGGTTCTGCGGCTGATCTAAGCCTAAATTTCTCTACACAAAGACTCTCACATGATAGAAGTCATAATTTTATCGCTATTACAAAATCACTCGGTTCATACGGTTCTATTGGATTAGCTGCATTAAATTCCGGGGTCGGGAGTTACAAAATATATGATGCCTCGGCTACCTATGGTGGTATGGCTGATTATAGTACAAATGCCTACTCTCTTTCATACGGAATCTCTTTCGGAAGTATCAATATCGGTCTAACTGGTCGTATGTTATCTGATAGTTTTGGTGTTGATAGTGTTGAAAACCAGAGCGGTTTGGGCGGTGTTGACATCGGAATCATGGGACACGCACTTCCTATTGATGTTGCTGAGGATATGATGGCACAAGCTATACATAACCACCATCATGAATCACAAGTTCCAACTTTCCATTACGGACTGGTCGCAAAATACCTTGGTGCATCTATTGGAGAAGCAACTATTCCAATGGTCGTCAATGCTGGTGTGGCTTATGATCTATACATGGGGAATGTTGTAACTTTTGCCGTTGATATTGAACAGGAATTCGTTAATCTTGATGAAAGTGCAACCAGCCTCCGCGGTGGTGTTGAATATAACCTTTTCACTAACAGATCTACCAACTTCGCACTACGCGCTGGTATGAAAGCTTCACGCGATGTGCAAACGCTTTATGGTGGATTTGGGGTTAACATTGCTGGACTGCAGGTTGACTATGCTATACAAGATGGTATGGCAAGTGAAATCGATGGAGCAGGAAGCACGCATTATGTTTCCGTCTCCTATGAATTTTAACACCAAAGAGGAGAATAATGATGACTCTTATTAAAAACACGCTAAAATTAACACTGGTACTTTATATCTGTGTTGCCCTTACTGGTGTTTATGTCTTATCTGCCTCCGCACGGATCACTCCTAAGGAGTCTGATGAAGAAACCAAATTAATTACGATTGTTAAGGGTGATACGCTCTGGGATCTATGTCAAGAACACTTGAAAGATCCTACAAAGTGGCCAGAATTGAGAAAATATAACGATTTTACCAATCCTGACCTGATCTATCCTGGAGAGAAGCTCCGTATTCCCTTATCAATGGCTGTTGAAATCGCTGAAGAAGCTGATGATGTCGTTAAGATTGAAAAGGATGAATTAGATCAACTACGGTCTGAACTTGAGGAATCTGAGGCAAAACGAGAAAAATTGATGGCTGATATTCAGGCTATGAAAGATAGCACTGCAAAACTTCAAGCGCAAATTAAAGCTTTGGAAAACAGTCTAAAATCACAGGATAAAGTCGTTGATGCTGTCAAGAAATCGGGTGATGATGCCGCTGCTGATATCAAAAAAGCTGTTAGAAATGCTAAAAATGCTATCGTAAAACAGTTAGAAGACTTACACGGACATATTGATTCTTCTAATGAAATGTTAGGGGCACTTCAAAAAGACCTAAAGGCAACCCAAGATTCTATCGCAAGTATTCAGGAGAGTGTAAAATCTGCTCTGATGAAGATTGAGACGAATCAAAAGGCTATCACTGAATTAAATATGATGATTAAGAATGCTAAGGGTATACATGAAGAGGTCTCTTCAGGGAAACGCACGCTGGTATTGATAACTACTGCTGTCGCTGGAATCGGATGGTTTGTTCTTAGATCCATCGGTGGACGAAGCGGCGAATAGTTCAACTCATTAGTTCATTCTGGCAGGGAGGTGCAAAAAATTACACCTCCCTGCTTTTTTTATACAATATAAAATGTCTTCACTTAATTTCAACTATAATCACAATCATTTTACAAAAACCATACAACTCTACGGAGATAGAGCTGGTGGTGAAGGAAATTTCGAATTCGCTGGCTTAGCTGAATTGCAGAATCAGAAGCTACTATTAGTCCATGGCAACATACAGAGTCTTGAACAAACGCATGATTGGAGACGACTATATAGATTAATAAAACTCGCTGAACGGCTTAATTTACCTGCCACATTCTGGAATCTCCACATTCTCAAGTCTGCCACAAGATTATACAATACATCTTTAGCTTTAGGTACAGCCATCCGTGATATACAAACTGAAATACTAAAATTTCCATACCCTATCATTTCAGTCTTTGATGAAAATTACGATTGGGGAGACCACTTAGTAGAATATATACCGTTAGATGGTTCCGTCATAGTCTTATTGAATGAACAAATACCTACAGAACCATCAAAGTTAAAACAAAACCATCTGAAGATTATCCACAAACAGGAAGATCTCCAGATGGAAATACTCAAACTATTACAAGATTTATCAAACATACCTAAAGATGAATTGATAATTCGTCGATTAGATAGTTTTAATACACCAAAATAATACTATAATTCATTCCTCCCAACATTCCTTTACACCACCCCATATACTCTAAGGGTATCATACAACAATTTCGACACAGAACCGATTACTGCTATTATCAGCACCACTTTGATCCACTTATCTCCCATTTTTACAGCAAAATTACTTCCTATCCACGCACCTGTAGCATTTCCCATTGCAAGCGAGATACCTAATACCCAATTCACTTGTCCTTTGCTGATAAAAATCCCAAGGGCTATAATCGTATAGAAAAAGATAATAAATACCTTATGTGCATTCGTTATAACAAGATCTCCACCATCAAGAATACGCAACGTAGCAATAACTAAAAGACCCACACCTGCCTGTATAAACCCTCCATATATACCAACAAAAAAGAGTGCAATTGCAGTGATTACCTTATGTTGCGTACCACTCGGATTTACCTTCTTCTGTAATAGTTCTGTTGGGTTAAACAACGCTAATAGAAGCATGGATACCATGACAATTGCGAGAATAGGCTTAAAGGCTTTATCTGGAATCTCTGTGCCTATAAAAGCACCAATAGACGCACCTATTACTGCCGGGATAGTTAGCGATATTGCATGACGGAAGTTTGAAACACCTTTGCTACGAAATCCTAAGATAGCACTGAAATTTTGGAAAAAGATCGCAATCCTATTTGTTCCATTGGCTATAGTTGTTACCTGTGTTCCGGTAGAAAAACCCGGTATTGCCTCCATAACGAAAACTAATGCAGGAAGTGTTAGCAATGAACCTCCAAATGCAACTGTGTTCACAAACCCCGCACAGATGCCAACACCCATAAGCAACAGAATATATAGTAAATCGAGATTAAGTATCTCTATTCCCATTATTACCTCCATCTTTCTGTTGAAAATAAGAATATAGTCTTAATATTCCAATCAATAAAATTCCAACAAGGTTACCAAAAACAACCGCACTTACAAAACCGCTAACAACCACAAATCCTATTGAGGATAAAAATCCTTCTCCAAACGGACAGTTCCAATTGTATATAAGCATAGAAATACTTGGAATAGCTATCCCAAGTATTAATCCGATGATTCCTGCAATTCCTGCTATATTCTGATACTTTTTCATTCTTAATCTAACTTCTACCATTTCAATTTATTTTTTCCATTCTTCGTAGGTCGGGTAGAGGAACGAAACCCGACGAATGGCATACGCACAAATTGAGTTGATTTTGACGAGTTCCCGGGGAATGCTAAATAGCATTCATACCATTGATTCCTTGATTCACCGAATATAAAACTACATGTGAATTTAAGAGAACTATTCATTTAGAAACACTATAATAAAATAGGTGGTATGCGAAAAAACACACCACCATAATACGTAAATCACATTTACTATAATCTAATCTATACCAAGATATTTATCTCTACCTTTAACAAGAGATTCTATTTTCCGATCAACAACAGAACGTTGTAACATCCAAAATCCACAATCAGGATGAATCCAACCGACTCTTCCAGACCCAAGCACCTTCTCTGCCTTTTCTATACTTAAAGCAACGTCATCCGGGGTCTCAATCGGATTCACTTTCACATCTATCACGCCTATTCCAAGGGTAATATCAGTGGTTACACCTCTAAGTGCTTCAAGATCAGCATCAGGTCGATGTGCTAACTCTAATACAAGGTGATCGCAACGCAACAAATTCAGAAAATCGATAAGCGCTTCCCATCCACCCTTCTGAATCACCTGACCACCATAATTCCCAAAGCAAAAATGAACTGCCTTTTTCCCTTCAAATGCATCAAGAAGCGTATTAATAGCCTTCGCCGCACGAGGTCCATCTTTTGGGTTACCGGGAATATTTGCCTCATCAATTTGAATACACTCACAATCCAACTCTTTCACTTGAGCAGCTAATACTTCCGATAAAGAAGAGAGTAAGTTGTCGAAATCATCATAATATTTATCAAGTAGCGTCCGAGCAAGCATATATGGACTGGTAACAGTAAATTTCAGATTTCTACCAGCAACTCCCACAGCACGCGCACAATCTGACACAAGATTTAACGTTCCTTCACCTAATTCACCCTCCACAACACCAGCCGGTTTCGCACGGAAGGACATCGTATGCATCTGTCTAAACTCATTCCAATCTTGTCGACCAACTTCTGATCTTATTCCTGATAACGGTCTTATAAAATAATCAATCATCCCGTTAGTCTCAGGATGATTGACATCAAAACGATACAATTCACCATCAGTGGGAAGGTCAATACCTTTTTGTCGTTGAATATCTACTACAACACGTGTAGCATCAATTAATGTCTGTTCTGTCGGCATTGCTTGTAGCCATGCAGGAACAGGATACGAACCCACTGTCGTAGTCAATATGTGAAGTTGATTTGTTGTGTTCAATACAATACTCTCTTATTTTTACCAGTAATTCAAATCATTCATAGAAACAGTATAAAAACTATTTCAATTCATAGGATTCAAGTTCAAAGACAGACTCCACCTCTACACCACCACGAGTTTGCGATTGTGTAAACTTAATTATACCCACATCAGGGGCAAGCCATTTCTGAACAACTGTTAGATCCAATGGAAAATCTTGATTACCCCCAATATCGAATCCCAATTGAAATGTCTCTTGTACTAAGAAGGCACTATCAAAAGAACCAGCTGGAACAGTAACGGTCTCTTCAGAAAGAACTTCAAACGCATCCACACCTCCACCAATTGGAAAAAGTTCCGGTACCAATCCTGCTTCAAAATTAACTTCCCACTTCTCTCCTGTGATGAGAGGAAATTGATATAATGGAATGAACGGTGTGAACATCATCGTGTCTTCCGTGCCAGATGTAATATTTTGAGCATGTTGCAGGATACCGGATACTTCACCATCACCGTCAATATCAAAACCTAAATAGGAAAAGTTGACTATGTTCTCTAAACCTTCTCCTGAACTTGATTTTCTTAGGACATAACTCTCAACTGTTTTGCCACCAGCCAAATGTATTTGTATTGTATCAACAATTTCAAATATAATTTGGGTTCCTGCATCGTCCCGGTAACGCCAAATATTGCCAACAGATAAAGGATAATAATCCCCTGGACGGATTCTCCACACCTGAATATCAAGTGAACTTGTTGTAGCCTTTTCACCATCACTTACTGTTACTTGAATTTGATATTTACGTTCTGTGTCAGGGGCTGTCCAAGTTGCTCCTGATCCATCTCCTTCAATCTTACCATAATCCACTAACCATTCGTATGTTAATGTATCGTTCTCAAGGTCGACAGCTTCTAAGTGAATTACAACCTTTCCACCCGGTGGAACTATCTCAGATTCTGCTTCAAAAACAGATATAACTGGTGCAAGGTTTTTATTCCCTGATCGATCTTCACCACAACCAGTGATAAGTCCGATTAAAATAATAAAGAGTAAGATACGAAGACTACCGATCTTCATCTTTAACTCAGCTCCTTGCCACGTAACACTTCACGGGATTGGGATGTACCGTTACCTGTTACATTATAAGCAAATGTATTCATCAGTCTATCTTTTTTGGATTCATTCGGTGCAGACCCATGTATTATAAGTGCATTAAAAAAGACACCATCTCCGGCTTCCATTTCAACAGCAACCGCATCTTCGCGTTCCTGATAATGTCCGGGAAGAAATACACCGAAGGTCTGTTGTTTTCGTTCATGTTCCTGTAATCCCCAGTTATGGCTACCAGGTACAAATTGTATACACCCATTTTTAAGGTTGGCTTCACTAATTGCTAACTGACAATTTATCATGACAGGTTTATTGTTATCATTCTTCCAATACGCATAATCCTGATGCCATGGAATCGCAGTACCATCACCACCTGCCTTCGGAAGCAACTTACTGTGATATAATGATATATCAGGTCCCATCATTCCCTCTAAAACATCCAGAACATCATCTGATCTAAGCAGTTTGTTGAGGGTTGGACTAACGACTTCACTATGCATTAACTGTTTAATAAGGGGCGGATGATCAGGATCATCTTCGTAGACTTCCCACGAAATACCAATACCTTCAGTGGGATTTTCCGCCATACGATTATGGATATCGTCTATCTCTACCAGAATACTATCAATATCCTCTGCAGAGACAAGTCCTTTTTTCAATAGATATCCATTTGATTCATAAAATTCTTTCTCTTTATCAGTAATTCCCATATCAGTTCCTCTATTGTAAATTTATATGAATTGTAAACCATAAGGACAAATAATTCAAGATACTTCAGTATAAAATCAGGATTATACCATTTCTAAGAAATATTATGACATATAAACATCATTCACAAAACCCGGTAGGTTCGGTTTTTAACCGAACCATAGTTGTCCCTTTAGCCCCTTTCCGAAAGAAGGTAGGTTCGGTTTTTAACCGAACCATAGTTGTCAATTTAAAGAAGACAACCCTTGTGAACCCAGACCAGGTAGGTATTGAGTCCCGCCAAATGCCACACGCGCATTTGGCGTTGATTTGGTAGGGACGGAATGTTTATAGAAAAATGCCCTCCATCCCTCTTTCGTTACTTAGGAACGGCATAAAATAATTTTAACCTAATACTATAATAGAACGCTACACATCTAAATAAAGATTACTTCAGGATTACCATGCGTCTCGTTACATTCAATTCCCGCGTCTGAAGGGAATAAAAATACAAGCCACTTGCTACAGATTCACCAGTTTCATTTTTCCCATCCCAATACGCAGCCTGTGAACGGTCCATATAAATACCTACCGGTTTCATGCCAAGTTCCAGTTTTCTTACTATATGTCCTGTCGGATCATGAATCAAGATCGAAACTTCAGTCGGATTACTAATCTGATACGGAATCCAAGTTTCTGGATTAAATGGATTCGGGTAGTTCTGACCGAGAAGCGTTTCGCTCGGACGAATATCTCCAACCACCATCTCAACAGACATATAAGCATTTCGAATATCTAAAACGGTGACCGGTTGAATAAATGGTCCAGAAATGATAGCTCCTGTTGAATCACTCACGGTGAATTCAAGCATATCTCCTAATTGTACGACACTACTACGGTTCATATCAACCCATACAGCTGTAGAACTGTTGCCAACAGATGATATGCTTTCATAGACGACTACACCAGTACGTAAGTTTTTTGCTGTAAGTGTGTACTGTTTATCAGTTTCCATCATTTGTAAATTACTATAGATAGCAAATGTCCAAGTAGGTGTAGCAGGAGTATAACTTGGTGCGGATGCACTTGACGGTTGGTTTGACCAAGCTCTACCAATGAATTCAACTGTCGTTGGTTCTGGTGTATTGACAATATACCCACGACCCCCTTCAATTGTAAAACCATCAATAGATTCATCTGTAGCTACATAGGCAATGTATGCTTGCGATGTTGAATCGTATCTCACAACAAGTGTAGCATTCAACAACTCGCTGAAGGATTTAGCAGTGTAGGGATTACTTGGTTTTAAAGGTAAGGAGACCACATTGAGTCCAGGGTCAAGTAACAACTCAAAACGCGATTCAGGAAATACAAGATTAAAAGTCCATGTCGTCTCAAGTTCGTTGTTGACACGTAGCTTTACCGTGTGTTGACCTGCAGATAGTGCCGGTGGACGGTACAACACCTGTTGATTCACCAGATCATACCCATGGGATACAGGTATTCCATCAACTTGTAATTCTATTGTATTGCTGTTATCAATCGCTGATCCTGATATTACCGCACTGATAACACTCGGTGATGAGTCAAGTGTCCTACCCGCAGCAGGGGTCAATGTGCTCCCATCAATGAATATACTGGAAATTTCACCAACCACAATTTGCTCTTGAATTTCACGAGAAACCACATCTTCGATTGTTACACGGATGAGATATGATCCCTCTATATCTGCTCCGACATATTCATTAATATAAACACCGTTTGCAGCTGTATCAAACAGATCAAGTGAATCAATACGACCATCTGGTCGAACAACTTCCACAGAAGAATTAGCTCCCAAAACAGGTTCAGTACTTTCCACTGTTTTAGTTCTCAAACGTAATCCAATACGCATCGGCTCATCAATAATATAACTCGGTTCAAAACTCAGGAAATTAGTGATAAGATCTGACGTTGCTGAAACAATTAGATTATACTTGTCACCCTCTGGTGGAATATCTGTACCAATTACTTTTATTCCCCATTCCCCGGGCATCGGATCATCAACGGTATAGAATGCGTAAGTAGGTGCATCTTGGTATCTTATTTTTCCGTTTGTGGATGCATCATTCAATGTTATCTCCAAACCGTTCGGATCAATCAGTATTAATTCTATTGTACTATCCTGCCAATTCGCTGAAGGAACAATCTGTTCAACTGAGGAATCAATGAAAAACTTTTTGGTAATTTGCTGGTCCTGATTGATATATCCAATGTTGTTAAAGAGGATTGCCTTCCCCGTTACTCTGGCGTAAATCTCATTATATACTTTATGCATATTATCAAGAGAAGCAGGAAAATAGTCCCCTTCTGGTGTGAGTTGAGCTATGTTCTCCAGTAGGTTTCTATTAACATCATCACCTAATCCAATTGTATATACAGTCCAATCCTGTAATATATAGTCTTGAACATAAGATAAGGCTGTCTGTGAATCCGGTTCCTGACTATCGGTCAATAAAACAGCTGTCTTTCTTGCATCCGAAGAGGAAGATAAAGACAAAAGGTCATACCCTAATTGGAGACCAGCGGCGATATCCGTATCACCATCAGAATCAACTCTATCCACAGCATTCTTTAATTCTTCTTTTCCTGTTTCATCCGCTAAAGTGAGTTCTGCATACGTCTTAGTTTCTACGTTAGAATCTACTACCGCAATTTGAACTTCAGGATCTGCTAAATCTATAAAGAACTTCGCAGCAGCCTTCCGTAAGTTATGTGGGTCATTCCCCTCCATATTACTTGAAATGTCTAAAATGAGTACGATGTCAGCAATTGAGAAGACTTCAGGAATAATCGGAGCAGTAACCATACCGTTTACGGGGGAATACGGTAGTTTGACACTATTTGGGTCTGACAGTATTACGTTGCTCAATTCAATTGTGGATGTTTTTACAGACACCACTTCGAATGTAATTCTGACAAGAGTTCCATCCTCTTCCTGAGCGGTGCCACCTATCGCCAATGCAGCCACAATTACTGAGTCAGTCAAGACTATTGTCGGTACTGTAAATGCACCAGCAGGTAGATAATCACCATTTTCACTTGAGATATATCTAAGGGCAGTTGTATCATAGTTAACGGTTACCTGATATCCTGCAATATCTACTCCACCAGTTATGTCTAAACTGATGGTTATCTGTTCTCCGATCATTGGAGATTCAAGTGTTACAGGATTCACAGAAACAACTGCCTGACCGAAACTCAGTGTCGTGAAGCCATTACATATAAAAATAGTAAATAATACAAGAATAGGTGTTCGAGTTTGAAATATCTTCATTGGTACTCCAAGTACTTTCTAATTTATGTCGTATATTATTATAGAATTATGTTTTAATGATATGAGTCTATGCCTCAGGTATGTGGTGCGGTTTCTAATCACAATGAATCATATAAGTCAATATAATGATTCTTCTAAACATGATCGAAGTTGATTTGCGGGTTACATCTGATATATTTACACTAATTTGGATTAGATTAACCAATGGGATGAAGCAATTAATTCTAATTGCAGGTATTGAAAGTATAACAAGAAGGTCAGGACTATTCAAGAATTTTCTGATGAATATAGGGTGAACTGATTACTTCCCTATCTTGAGTGATAATATTTCCCAATTGTATTTATTTTTTTATCATTTTTCGTAGGTCGGGTAGAGGAACGAAACCCGACAAATTACACCCTAATCTTGGTTGATAATCTTATACCAATTGTATTTATTTTCCTTTCATTCTTTCGTAGGTCGGGTAGAGGAACGAAATCCATAGGTGTCAACTTAAGGGGTTTCTGAATATGAGAAATACTCTTTAGTCCCATAGGGACGATATGTTTATAGCAAGTCGTCATCCGTATAATCCGCGTAATCCGCGATTCAAATTAACCGGTTTCTTCAATTAGTAATGGACAATCAATATATAGAAATGGTATAACAACTATAAACCAATAAAAAGTTTACTACATGTCCCTTATGCTGCTACAATACCCACATACATTCGCAATGGAATGGACTAATAAATGAACTATACACTTGAAGACTGTCAAGAAATTGTTGATCAATGGGTAAATACAATTGGTGTCCGTTATTTTTCAGAATTAACGAACACAGCGATCCTTATGGAAGAGGTCGGTGAATTAGCAAGAATTATGGCACGCAAATTCGGAGATCAAAGTTTCAAAGAAAATGAGGAAGACCTAAACATTGCTGAAGAAATGGCGGATATTCTCTTTGTTCTTATCTGTCTCGCAAACCAAACGGGTGTTCAACTTGAAGACGCTTTTATACAATCTATGAAGAAAAAAACACAACGGGATAAGAATCGACATATCAATAACCCAAAACTATAAAGCAAAATCAAAAAAGAATAATGTCCTACAGATGTTTGTATATCTCAATCTTTACGTTCTTACTGCTCTTAGTAGGCTGCGCTATTTTACCCAAAACGCAACCTACCACAGAAGAGATTGTGGATCCTCTTATTATAAGAAATCAACAATGGCGAGAACAGATTGCAATAGCAGAAAATGCATTACAACACGGACATTTCCAAGACGCTCTTACTGCCTATCAAAATGCAAGTAATATCCGACCAAATTATGGGGATATACAATTCAAAATTGCTGAAGTATTAATTCAACTTGAGGAATATGAAAAAGCAAAGGATACATTTCTTGTTTATTTGCAAGATCATCCAAATCACATTGATTCTCTCAACTATCTCGGATATATATATGAAAAACTCGGAAACTATGAGTACGCACCACAATACTATGAGCAAGTTTTAGCAATCTCTAAAGATAATCTATATGCCTTAAACCATCTTGGGTTGGTCTATATACACCTAAATCAGTTTGATAATGCTGAATATATACTAAGAAAAGCTTTAGATATTGATCCAAAATGTGAGAATCCTGATAGCAAAAACTTACATAATTACTTGGGATTAATTCATTTGAATCGTGGAGATATCGGTGAAGCTATCGCAGAATTTCGGGAAACCACACGACTATTTCCAAAAGATGTGTGGGCAATAAAAAAACTCGCTTCACTATACGAGGAAAACCACCGATATTTTGAAGCACAGTTACAATATCAACTATTATTGCAAATTGATCCTGATAATCTCTTAGCTGCCACACGCTTACAAGCCCTATCACAATTAGATCCAAGTCAATCAAATTCTGTTATAGTACCACCTGTTAAAATCCTAAATCCACAGGTCTTACAGATTATAGCTGATGCACCTACTTCTGATGATTACCCTGATGCAGATGTTGTAATTTTATTAAATAATTTCTCTCATGAAGTACTACCTTCTGGTCAGTCCCGATATACTACACACCAAGTTGTAAAATTATTGACTGAGAGAGGCATTACTAAATATGGTGATATCGCAATTCCCTATCAACCAAATTCACAGAATATCGGAGTTAATATAGCACGGACAATTACGCCAGATGGCACAATACATACACCACCAGATGAAGCATATAATGATGTTACACCTCCAGGATTATTGTCACGAAATCTCTATTCCGATTTGATGTGGAAGGTTATATCTATGGTAGGACTCTCTCCCGGTGTGTGTATTGAATATCAGGTCACACTTGAGGATAAATTAGAAAACGTCTCTGTCAATGAAACTTGGATTACGGGTGGATATAACTTCCAATCTACTGAGCTAACGCTTGAAACCACCTATGCACTTAGCTTACCTCAAAATTGGCACATTCAGTGGAAGATGCGGAATTCTGAAATCCAACCTCAGGTAACACCTAAACATGACGGTGGAATTCAATATATTTGGAAACATGGCGAGATGCCAGCTTTGAATGTAGAAGTTGGAATGCCAAATATAAATGATGTTGTCCCACGATTAACTTACTCATCAATACAATCCTGGGATAGGGTATATGATTGGTATAAGAATCTCGCTAAAGGACGCTATGCACCCGATACACATATAATGCAGACTGTAATAGAATTAACGGAGTATCTCACCACAGACGAATCTAAAATTAAAGGAATATACGATTTTGTTGCAACACAGATTCGGTATGTTGGTATTGAGCTTGGACAGAGTGCATACCAACCTTCACCTGCCGTTGAAGTCCTAAAAAAACAATATGGAGACTGTAAAGATAAAACTACACTTCTCATCTCTATGCTCGACCTTATCGGTATCAGAGCATATCCCGTAATGCTTAGCACATCACCTTATGAAAAAATTGATACATCACTTCCTTCATTAAGCCAATTTAATCATATGATTGTCGCCATCCCAAAAGGTAAGAACAGTTATATTTGGTTAGATCCTACATCGTCAACCTGCAGTTATGGAGATTTACCCTATAACGACCAAGGACGAAAAGGTTTTCTAATTGGTGATTCTAAAGGGATATTTGTGGAAATTCCTGTGTTTCCTGCCGAGAATAATAAACTATTTTCTAATACGGAATTGTGGATTAAACCGGATGGTTCAGCAAGGGGCGTTATACAGGTAAAAATGTATGGTCAAAACAGCATTAATCCAAGATGGAATTATCAACAGATTCCTCCTTCAAATTGGAACAATACATTCGCAGCTGAACTCAGTCAACTATTTCCAAATATCACTATCGAATCAGTAAAAATTGAAAACTTAAACAATATAGAACAACCTTTGGAGATAACTATAAATTTTGGTGTAAATAAATATGTCAGTAGAATCAGAAATCAGATTTTACTACCCCTACCTATAGATGAATTTACAGGTTACGCAGAATCATTTTCACCACCAGAACGCAGTTTCCCTCTTGATCTAAGTTATCCGCTGAGAATTGAAAAGACCATTAGAATACACCTGTCTGATGAGTGGACCGCCTCCTTGCCTACAGATGTCAGTCAAAATACAGTTTTCGCTGAGATGGAGAGAAGATATAGCCAAAATAACAATACTGTTTCTTATCATTTATTATTTACTTTAAAACAGAGAAACATTCCCGTGAGTCAGTATAAAGATGCAAAACTGTTTTTTAATACACTAACCCGTGAAAACAACAGCAACTTACTCCTTAAAGCAAGAAAGACGGATACAGTCTTAAGTAGTCATTAAATCTGTAACGGGAACTTCCAACTGACGCAATTAAGATGCACATTCTAAGAGTTTACGCCACAAGGCAGCAACTCAGGATATAATTGAAAAATAGATTGAAGAAATATTAACGATCATACATCACATATATGAAAAAGAGTTGACAGGATAGTAAACATACGTTACAATAACATATAGAGAATAAATATAATACTCATGCTAATGTATAATTTTAGATAAAACAATACTATAGTTTGGACAGTTTTAAGAATTAGACAAAGACATGAAAGTCTATTCTTTATGTTTAGATTCATCCCTAACTACTGGTGCTTGGGTTTTAATGTTAGATAGCATTTACCAGACTGTTGTTTGAAAACTACTTATTAAGATGAGTTAAGCCACAACCTGATACTTGACGAAAAAGATTACTATGGACTAAATCGGCAGCACCAGCGGTGCGGAAGGTGTGTAGAAACGTAAATGCCCCAAGTAACCGAGCACCAGCGGTGCGAAAGGTGTATGTATACAGTTGATAAAGAATTTATGAAAATTGTCCAAACTATAGTATCCATTAAGGCAACTTATTAGATATAAAATAAGAGAAATAAATGATGACTATCTACAAAAACGATCCTAAATACAAAATAATCTTTATGTCGAAAAATCAACTATATTACACAGGTTGGAATTGTCAAAATCCGCAAGGACAAGAAAAACACAAAATCACACTTTTTAGAAATTCTTATAAAGTCAATCCAAAGTGGAGTAAAGTCAGGCTATGACAGAGGTTAGAGGGGTAATTTACACCAATTTCAATGACACACAATGTGTCAAAAAGTGTAACTTTTTGCACTTTTTCGACACTTTTTCGCACTGGGAAAAAGTCAACTTTTTCACGATTTATCATCAGGGAATTTAGGATTAAAGGGTCTGTTTTGCACCTTATTAGTTGTCCGTATATTAGGATTAAAAATTGAATTCACGACTATGAATTCTTATACAATTTCTAATTTAAAAAGTCTCATTGTTGTAGCATAAACTGTTAGTTTGTGCTTTCCCAGTTTCATTTCTAACAACCGGTAATGAGATAATAATTAATAGAATTGGTATTATATTATAGTGAACAATAAAATTAATACGACATTTTCTATTGGCACAACATTTGTTCGCATCCCGCAACTCTTCTGTAGGAGCGATCTCCCGGTCGCGAGCAGGTGGACACTCCTACAAGTAAAGTGTTTAATTAAATCAAATGTTTACTATAAACTCTCCCAACATCAAATGGGGCAACTATGACTAAGGAATATAAAAGAAAGGAATTAATTTATGAGTGAAAATAAAAAACCGAATATCGTTCTAATTCTAAATGACGATATGGGTTTTTCTGATCTGGGTTGTTATGGTGGAGAAGTCAACACCCCAAACCTAAACAATCTTGCTTCTGGTGGTCTTCGATTTACACAATTCTATAATACCGCAAGGTGTTGTCCTTCCCGTGCCTCAATGCTTACAGGTCTTCATCCACATCAGACTGGGGTTGGACATATGATGGGTGATGACGGATTAGAGGGTTATAGAGGGGATCTAAATGACCGTTGTATCACAATTGCAGATGCCCTCCGTACAGAAGGCTACGGGACATATATGAGCGGAAAATGGCATATCTCCAGACACACCGGTCCAGACGGTCCTAAACATAGTTGGCCCTGTCAACGCGGATTCGATGAATTCTATGGGATTATCACTGGAGCTGCCAACTTTTGGAAACCCAGAACACTTACAAGAAACAACACTCAGTTAAACAGTGATGACCTATCTGAAGGATATTTCTTTACTGATGCTGTGAGTGATGAAGCTGTTAAGTATATCCATGATCATCATCATAAGAAAGCAGATTCTCCGTTTTTTACCTATGTCGCATATACAGCACCCCATTGGCCACTACATGCTCATGATGAGGATATCGCACCATACAATGGACGATTCGCTACTGGTTGGGATGAATTACGAGAAGAACGTCTATCAAGAATGCGGGAAATGAAGATTCTGGATGAATCCTGGAAACTTACCGATCGTGACGCATCACAACTACCTTGGGAAGAGGCAGAATATAAAGAGTGGAACCAACGACGTATGGAAGTCTATGCAGCACAAATCACAAGAATGGATGCTGGGATCGGAAGAATCATCGACGCACTTGAAGAAACAGGGGAATTGGATAATACGCTCATCATGTTCTTGGCAGATAATGGAGGATGTGCTGAAGAATTGGGTGGTCCTCCTGCAAAACGCGATAGTGGTTCGCTTATCAGCACAGAAACAACTTCCGACGGACAACCTGTCTACCGGGGGAATGACCCAAGTATTATGCCCGGTCCCGAAACTACATATCAGAGTTATGGTGTACCTTGGGCAAATCTCTCAAATACACCTTTCCGTTTATATAAACATTGGGTACATGAAGGTGGAATCGCAACACCATTAATTGTACATTGGCCTGATGCTATTAAAAATGGGGGTGAATTAAGACATCAACCCGGACAACTTCCTGACATCATGGCTACCTGTCTGGAGGTATCTGGAGCATCCTATCCAGAAGAGCACGATGGTAAACCTATTTTACCTTTGGAAGGTACAAGTCTATTACCTATTTTTGATGGAAAAGACAATGGAAAAGATATCCTACTGTGGGAACACGAAGGGAATTGTGCTGTTCGTCGCGATGATTGGAAATTAGTCTGCCGATTCCCTGGAGATTGGGAACTATACAATCTACAAGATGAACGTACCGAGATCAACAACCTTGCTGACAAAAACCCTCAAATGGTTCAGGAATTAGATAGTATATATCAAGATTGGGCTGAACGTTGTTTTATCTATCCATGGGATAAACTACAGGAACATCGAAGACAACGAAGACAGCAGAGATAGGTGGTATTCGTTTGATATGTAGAAGGGAACTACAATTCGCGTCTACAGTGTTTGGTCGTGAATCGGAAATCACTTCTAAAAAATATAGATGAATCTATTACAGAATCTACCAAAAAACTGAAATTATCAAACAAAGGAGATTTATAATGGTTGAAATTGCTGGAAAGACATTTGAAACAATTAAAGATTTACGGGAGTTTGTGTTTGATATTCTAAATAATGCCCCTATTGATGAATTATTGTCAGAAGATGATAGCAATATGCTAATTGAACTCTTCTTATGCCATCCCGAAGCAGATGATAAAACTGGTGGGAAGTCGATACAGCATATTAAGGTTGGAAAACATGCAGAGGCAGGTGCACGCGCATTTACTGTCGTACTTGATGATGAATCTGAGAATACGTTTAGTATCAAGAAATGTCTCTCAGCTTGGACAAAGAAAAACCAACCTGTTGAACAAAAGAAACCTAAAGTACAAAAGAAATCTAATGTACAAAAGAATGTTTCTACTCAATCTACTGGTATAAATACTCAACTTAAGCAAATTATTTCTTTATATAATGAACTTGGTAGGGAAATTGCAAAAATGCAAAAACTATTAACTGAAAAAAAGGATCAAAATTAAATGGAAATACAGATACTGAGATTGTAATCTGTATTTCCTCACAGTTGGAGTTTTCATATAGGTAATTATTACCAAAATTGTATACTAACTTATTGGTAGCATCTTTAAACAGACTGGTGATGGTACTTCAGCAACATTACCTGTTTCAGTTAACTGACCCGTTTCTTCATCAACCGAAAATGAAACTATGTTGTTAGTCTGTTGATTCGCAGCTAAAAGAAGTGTTCCATCGGGATTCAGTCCGAAATTACGCGGTGTTTGTCCCCGCGTAGATTCACATCCGATGTAGTCCAACATACCTGATTTTTCATCAATTGCACATATAGCAATACTATCATGTCCGCGATTTGATCCATATAAGAACTTACCCGATGGATGGACATGAATATCAGCACAGTGGCTCGTACCGTCAAAGTCCTCTGGAAGTGTAGAAAGAGTCTGAATTTCTGTGAGTGATCCTCCATCTTCATCATAGCGAAATGCTGTGAATGTTGAATCTAATTCATTAATAACATACGCAAAATTGCCATTAGGATGAAAATCAAGATGACGTGGACCTGCACCTGGGTGAACCCGTACCCAAGGTTGCTTATTAGGTATTAGTTTGCCATTTTCTAAGTCAATTTTATAGATCAGTATTTTATCCAGTCCAAGATCAGGTGAAAAAGCATATTGATTGCTGCCATCAATCATAATCGCATGCGCATGAGGTGCCGTTTGTCGACTCTCATTAACACTTGATCCCTGATGTTGGACAAAACTTGAAGCCTCATCCAATCTACCATCTTTTCCAATTGGAAAAGCAGCAACACTACCACCACCATAGTTTGCAACAAGTAGGTATTTACCTGTATCATCTATACTCACATGACACGGTGCTCCTCCACCTGTTGCTTGTTGGTTAAGGAAACTTAGCTCCCCGGTACTATCATGGATGTAAAATGCTGTAACAGCACCACTTGCCTTACCTTCAAAATCTCCAATCTCATTCACTGAGAATAGATAACGACCACTGGGGTGAATATCCAGAAATGAGGGGTTAACTACTCCTGTAATCTTACTGGAATATTCTAAAGCACCCGTTTCGTTATCTAATTCATATACATAAATACCTTCACTATCTCCATGTGTATATGTGCCAACGTAGACATAATATTTGTCATTTTTCTCTTGAGCCATGAGTATGTTTTCTCCTTATATGAAAACCGATATATTTATGATAATATTACTTTGATACATTTTCGATAAAACGTAAAAATCCTTATATAACTCTAAAACTCAGCGAATTCTCTTCACTCTCTTTATATCCTATTCGTATAGCCTTAGTCCTTACTGTTGTTTCACCTTTCGGTAAACGCAACGGTTCGGTGTATAACTGCCATCTGACATCATCTCCATTCTCAGTAGTATAAGCGATGGATGCCCCATGTGTGGAACAATGCAGTTGTAAAAGCAGAGGGGCTTCCCACTCTCCTGATTCTTGTGTAGTTTCCATACCTGGGTTGGAAGCGTTTATCGGTATAAAAATAGGGGATGCAGTTTCTGGTTGGATTCCGTTCGGATACCATTGTGCAACCATCTGTTCTTCAGAAATATTTCCCATATCACCGAAGTCAGATTGCCATTCTGCCAGGGTGTTCCGCATTCGGTCAAGTACAACTGTATATGTCTCATCTTCAACCAAATTATTCAGTTCATATTTATCGTTTTCCACATCATATAATTCTTCAGCAGGACGTGGATATTGGAACATGATAGATTGGTCTCCATCCAGTTTACCTTCGGCATATAGGCGCCACATCTCTTGCATTATAGGATGGCGATTTCGATAAGGAATCCAAAGCAGATACGGTTTCTCAGGATAGTAATTTCGAATATATTTATACTTACTATCGCGTACAGCACGAATCATATCATAGGACTCATCATACCGATCCCTTGTAGCAAAGATATAATCCCGCTCAACCATATCCGGTCCCAGAAATGGTTGTCCTTGTAAATGTTGTGGTGCTTCCACACCACATAACGACAGAACCGTAGGTCCAAGATCAATTAAACTGACTAATTGTTCATTGACACTACCAGGACTTACTTCACCATTCCACCTGACGATCAAAGGAATCTGGATACCAGCATCATACGGCCATCGTTTGCCTCGTGGGAGTCCTTCTCCATGGTCACTCCATAAAAATACAATTGTATTTTCTGTGAGACCATCTTCTTCTAATTCACCCAATAACTCACCAACACGTGCATCCGCTATTGAAAGGTTATCATAGTGCCGTGCCAACGCTTCACGCGATCTTCGAGTATCCGGTAAGTATGGAGGTAGTTCTACTTCATCAGGATTGGTTGTTAAAGGTCTTTCGTTACGTTCCCACATACCACTTTCATGGGTAACTGTTGGATTGAAAACGGAGAAGAATGGCTGACCACTTTCACGATTACGCCAATGACCTTCATTACTACAGTCATCCCATGCAGTCACAGGTGGAGTAAATTGATAATCTGTCTTACTATTATTGCTACAATAATAACCAGCACCTCTAAGGTATTCTGTAAAGGTCTTCACATAAGGGGGAGGTACAGCCGAATAGGGTGTTGGCATATCCGGTGTATTGTTATTTGTATGTCCTGTCCGCATATGGTGTGTACCAATAGAGGTTTGATACATCCCAGTTATGATTGCAGAACGACTTGGCGCACAAACACCGGCGGTAGAAAAAGCATTGGGATACCGACAACCACCTGCAGCAAGTTCATCTATATTCGGGGTACGAGCAATAGAATCGCCATAACAGCCAAATCTTGGTGTTGTATCCTCTAACGAAATCCATAAGATATTTGGTCGATCTTGAGTTTTAGATGTGGACATGTATATTCCTTACTTTTTTCACAAAGTTCCCTGTATTTAGGGATGACACTGAATGGATATATTTTACAAGAATTCTCAACTCTATTATGGAGTCCAGCACCCTTCCGTATAACCTTCCCTATCAAATAATTTCTTACGTTCTGGTGTGGCATTTTCTATCCATTCGGTAGGAATTTCTTGGGTATAACGATGTGGAGGTCCTATTTCCTTAAAAATATCTATGACGAAGATACGAAATAGTTGGGAGGAATCAATTGGTTTGGATTCTACTGCATGAAAGATACGTGCGTTAATATAGACCATACTACCGGGTGGTAAGTCCAGTCGTCTTTCTTCCAATTTGCAACCCGCCTCCTCGTCAAACTCACCAGCAAGCATCCGTTCAGGGGTGGCTTCCTGTGTTGGCGCGACTCGGTGACTTCCCGCTATCACCTTAAGGTTCCTATCACCTCTGCTAAATCCATTAGGGTAATATAGTATCTGTATATAGTAGTTATCACGTTCGGCATGGTTGACTGGATTCTCGTGTTTCCAATGGTGATGGTCCTGATGGTATCCAATCGGTCCAATTCCGCGGGGTGCTATGTTTAAGGCAGAATGGCAAAAGTGATATGCATTGTCAATAGTAGCACTCAGTAATGTAGTAATAAATGGATCATCAATCAGTCGATCGCTATATTCCCTACGTTCATTCCAGGGACGAATAAAATAAGATCGTTCTGGGTGTTCTCCATTATTCAATGATTCAATATACTCACGTGTCGGTTCAAACTGATGTGTAATCTCTTCAATTAATCCTTCTCTGCCATCGTCTGTAAATACATCTGGATATGCAATATATCCATCATTATGAAATGAATTAAGATCTTCAGTAGAGGGTTCAGATATACGGAACAGTGATTCGGTATTAACCATTTTAAGATATCCTTATAGTCTGCTGTGTCCTTGTTGTTCAAACTTTCTAAGTAATGATGTCAATTCTTTTACTACGGAAGGATGTTTTTCCCACAGATTATCTGTTTCCCCAGGGTCATCAAATATATGGTACAACTGTCCAGAAGTTCCCGGTTTTGGTCCTTCACCTCGTGGTGGAGGCCATCCTCCCGATCCTTGTGTTTCCAGAATCATTTTCCACGCATTATGTCTTATAGAAAACACACCATTACTTGAATGATGAACAATTGCCTGACGGATAGACTCTTCAGGTTGTTCACCAAGTAAATTGGGAAGGATATTACAACTATCCTGTCCAGCATCGTTTGGGACATCTGTCCCGACTATTGCTGCACAAGTTGCCATAAGGTCGGTTAGGCAAATTAACGCATCAGTTTCAGTATTTGCTCTAATAACTCCTGGCCATCTTGCTATCAACGGTTCACGATGTCCTCCTTCCCATATATGCGCTTTATAGCCACGCCAATCTCCGCAGGATTTGTGATTATATAGATGATATGGCATAGGACTATTGTCTCCTTGAATTCGATCACCTGGTAATGCACCGTTATCACTTGTGACAAAGATCAATGTGTTTTCTGTTTTGTTAGTCCTATCCAAAGCCTTCATCACTTCACCTACCATCCAGTCAACTAACCAGACAAGATCACCGCGAGGTCCAGCATCACTCTGACCCCGTGCAAATTCTGGAACTACCTCTTCCGTACAAGGCTCATGCGGGGCAGATGGGGATAAATATAGGAAAAATGGATCTTCTGATTCAGTATGTTTCTCAATATACTCTACTGCCTTTGCCGCGATAATCGGGTCTGCATCTTTATGCTCCCAATCTGCAGTCATCATACCCGGACGACTGGTAAATTCTGGAACTTCATGGTAGTGGTTTGGAATCTTAACAAAACGATCATCTTCAATGAAGCCATAAGGTGGTTGGCAAGTTGGACATCCTGAATTACCATAAAAATAGTCAAATCCAAGGTCAATTGGTCCACCAGTCAATGGTGCTGAAAAGTCAATATTTTCTTCTAACTCACGACCTGCATTAGACCATGGTAAAGGAGCATTGAAATCAAAATCATACCCAGCTTTAGTAGAGAAACCAAGACCTAAATGCCATTTGCCTACACATGCTGTATTGTATCCTACATCTCTGAGTAGATTAGCAACTGTCAAACGATCTGGTTCGATTAATGGGGGTTCGTATCCGTAAAGTACGCCCCGTTTTAATCGACTTCGCCAACAGTATCTGCCCGTCAGAACTCCATACCGTGTAGGTGTACAGACTGCAGATGGGGAATGTGCGTCAGTACATCGAATCCCCTCTTGAGCAAGTTGATCCATATTAGGGGTAGGTATTTTCGAGTCTGGGTTATAACATCCTACGTCACCATAACCCATATCGTCTGCCATAATGAAAACTATGTTTGGATGGTTTTGTTTATTCATGGAATATCAAGTGGGTAGTATTCTAATTATCTTCTCTCTGCATAAAACCGATATAGATAAGTTTAGGTAATTAACTGCAGTGTCGGTACTGTCACTGCTACTTCACGGCCACCTGCTTCAGAAGAATCAATTACACCTTGTATAATTACGTTTGTCAACATAATCTCATAAGGATCAATTGGTGAGGGTTTGCCTTTTCTTACAGCATCAATAAATGCACTATCCTCTTCGTGGAATACACTTACCGATTCAAACTCTGTGTAAGTTTCATCATGGATTTCACCATCTTTATCACCGTAAACACGAACACCATCTTGTGGACCACGGACTTCACCAATCCCAATTCGTAATCCGGCTTTTTTACCGAGAAAAATCGTGCCACCCAAAGAATCCATATTCATACACCAACATGTCTTGAATACTAAGCGTGCACCGTTATCAAAGACAACCCATCCCACTCCAAAATCTTCTACTTCAGTTTCTTTGAGCGATTCATTCCAAGTGTTATGGAGACTTAGGTAGTTTGAGGTAATTCCTGACACTGCTACAGGTTTAGGATGTCCCATTAAATAGAGAGCAGTATCCAGTGCATAAACACCAATATCTGCTGAAGCACCCAGTCCGGCTGTTGCCTTACGAATAAAACTTCCACCGGGATTACCCCGTCGACGATCTGCGACCGTTTCCGCATAATAGATATCACCAAGAGTTCCTGCATCCACTATCTCTTTTGCTTTGATTACTTGTGGTGAATAGCGAAGTTTTAAACCAATCATCAGGATTCTATCGTTTTCGACTGATGCACGCCACATGGCTTCCGCTCCCTCAAGTGTGGCTTCCATCGGTTTTTCACAGAACACGTGCTTACCAGCATTTAATGAGGCAACTGTTGGGGCTGCATGGACGCCTGTGGGGGTGCACACATACACTGCCTCAATCTCGTCCATTTTCAGCATTTCATTATAATCTTCAAATGTGTGTTTAATATTCCAAGTTTCCTTAGCTCTCTCTAAATTTGCAGGAACTAAATCCGATACTGCAATAATTTCTGCACCTTCGATCTCAGCAAGTGTCCTACAATGTGCTCCTGAAATACCACCAGCACCAATTAAACCTAATTTGACTGTTCGCATTATCATCTCCTCAATAATAAATTATCCAATAGATTCTATCCTAAATAAACTTTGCAATCAAGAAATTTCCATAACCGAATTATGCGTTATCATTAATGGTTAATGACCTTGCTATTCAATAATTAATCTGTTACAATTTCTAATGATAAGGGATTATGTTTATTTTTCCCTATTACTTTCACCAGTATTCTTATCTTCTGAGCATGAATAGAATCTAATGTTATCACTAATTTTAGTATTGAAATTGAATCGGAGATAATATCATGGCAGCAAACGCTATTACACTATTCCGTCTTATGATTACGTTCGTTGTCATCGCAGTTTTCAATCAACATCCTTACATTGATATCGTCTGTATTGTAACAATCATTATTATTTTCTATCTTGATTCTGTAGATGGTATAGTTGCCCGTAAACGTAACGAAACATCTGCATTTGGTGCTGTCTTTGATATCGCAGCAGACAGGATAGTTGAAATTGTATTCTGGATTTATTTTTCTGTAGTTAGTAATATAATTCCATATTGGTTGCCAATGATAGTGATTACACGCGGATTACTGACTGATAGTGTCAGAAGTATGGCGATGCAAGATAACAAAACGCCTTTTGAAATGATGACTATTCCCTGGACACGCGCTTTGACAAGTTCAAGATTCTCACGCGGATTTTATGGTGGCATAAAATTACTTACTTTTGTTCTCCTACCCACATTATCTTTTCTTACACAGTATCATCCTAATACATATATACTTCCTACATTTACCCATGTAACGGTAATATTTGCCTATGCCACAGTTGCTGTTTGTCTAATCCGAGGATTTCCTGTATTTGTTGATGGGTGGAAGTATATAAAAGCAAATCAGTAATTAAGTGTATATTCTTGTTCACCATTGATACTATTTCTGTATTCTATGTTTAGGGATATATCATTTCTGAGTGACATTTCTCTTAAGTAGAAATTTCTATCATCAATACCAATTGACATGTCCTACTGGTTGTGTTATTTTTAAATTCCAATTATATAGTGGAGATGATAATGAAAGCTGCACAATTTTATGGTGGAAAAGATATTCGAGTTGAAACTGTACCTGACCCAATACCTGGGAATGAACAAGTATTGGTGAAAGTAGATGCAGCGGGGATTTGTGGAAGTGATCTTCACGGATATCATCATCAACCAGAAAAACCACAATCACCCCGGATCGGTGGACACGAATTGGCAGGTCATATTATTGACATTGGTAAAGATGTAGTTGATTATAAATCCGGAGAACGGGTTGCCGTTGAACCTATTTCACCATGCAATAATTGTCCAGAATGCTATAACGGGTACTATAATATTTGTGCAAATCTTCGTCATGCCGGAGGGGGTTTCGCAGAATATATGGTAACTAAGACTACAAATGTTTATTCCCTACCTGACTCTGTATCTCTTGAAGGTGGAGCGTTGGCAGAGGTTTATGCTGTTGCTGTTCATGCTGTTAACAGGGCAATGGTATCTCCTGGAGATCGTGTCGCAATTATTGGAAGCGGTCCAGTTGGTTTGACAATTGCTCAAGTAGCTGATACTGCTGGCGCATCATCTATCGTCATGTTAGGAAAACCAAATAACCCTCTGTCTATCGCCAATGAAGCAGTGGGGGCTGTCCCTATAAATGTAGACAAAACAAATGCTGTTGAAGCAGTCATGGAGTGGAGTGGCGGACGTGGTGCAGATGTCGTCTTTGAAGCAGTTGGTGGAGATGCAAATACTTTAGAACAAGCTACGGAGATAGCAACAAAACGTGGTCGTGTTTGTATGGTTGGTGGACATCGCTCACCACTTACATTTTCCGAACGGTTTGCCCGAAGTCGAGAATTAACTGTGATTTGGTCCTTCTGTTATGGCAGACATGGTGGCAGAACAGAATTTCAAATTGCTATTGATCTTCTTGCAGCTGGAAAACTGGATCCAAATCCTCTTGTCACACACAGATTCAATTTAGATGAAATTAACCAAGCTTTCGCTGTGGCAGCAGGTCGGGATGAACACGGTTCAGTGAAAGTACTTGTTTTTCCCAAATGAAAATAGGAGTTACATATGGATAAGCTCAAATCACTTGTTTTTGTAGGGACTGAAGGGATCTATCATGATCATGATGGGAATGGACAGTTCATAACTGAAGTGCTAAATAGAACAGAGAATGTAGTTGCTGATTTCTCACAAGATTATGATATTCTCTGCAATGGAATAAAATACTACCAATCTATACTTTTTTATACCGACGTTGGTGAACTAACAAACGAACAAGAGTCAGGATTACTTAAATATATAGAATCTGGTGGCGGATTCTTTGGACTGCATACTGCAGCCGCATCTTTTAGAGAGGCAGACGGATATCATGGTATGCTCAACGGATTCTTCAACGGACATAGTCCATATATGGATTTTACAGTTAAGGTGACTGAATCTACTCATCCCATTACAGTTGGATTAACAGACTTCAATGTTAAGGATGAACTCTATTATTTAAAACACGATCCAGATGATTCAAACCATCTCATGTCTGCCTATGACCATACAAAGGACGAGACCCATGTGATGGCTTTTTATCATATATATGGTAAAGGGAGAGTCTTTTATTTTGCTTTAGGTCATGATATGGAAGTACTTGAGAATCCAACATTTCAAGAGGTAATTCATAGAGGTGTTCTATGGACAGGAAATCGGATATAACAGCCAAAGGTAAATTCTCTAAGATTGTCTTAATTACACGAATGAAAAGTCAAACTATAGGAAGAAAAATAAAGACGGGATTTTATTTCGTTATCACTTGGGATTGGTGGTCCAGGATCTCATTTGCAGCAACGATATCCCTATTTATCTGTTGTCTTAAGGCGTGTATTGTTGAGAATTTACGTTCGCTCCGTATTTTTTCGATGAAAAATATCTCAAGTGTCTCCCCATATACAATCTCGTCAAAGTCAAATAAGTGACTTTCAACCTGAAATTCAGTTCCATTGAAGGTTGGTCGAATCCCTATATTCACAACTCCATTCAACCAGTGTTCCTCTAATTTTGCTTGAATAGCATACACTCCATTTGGGGGACATAGTTGTTCACCTGTATCAATATTCGCTGTTGGAAATCCTAACTGTTTACCACGTCCATCTCCTTGAACAATAGTTCCACTAACAGAATAAACCCTACCTAATAGTTGTGATGCTAAACCAAGATCACCTCGTGCTATAGATTGTCGTATACGTGTACTATGTACGGGTAATCCATTCAGCTGTGTTGGTGGTACTACTGAAACATCAAATCCGGATTGCTTACCGATGGTTTCTAACAAACCCGCGTTTCCTTGTCTGTCTTTTCCAAACTGACATGCATAACCGACAACGACGTGTTTTGCACAACACATATCAAGAAGAATCGTGTTAACAAAGGTGTCTGGTGTCATTGAAGCAATACTTTCGTCGAAGTTTATGAAGATAGTTGTATCAATTCCAAGATGCTGTAAAATCTCAATCCGTTTAGGTAAGCACATTAGAACAGGTGGACATTTCTCTGGAGCAAGATATGATAATGGGTGTGGATAGAATCCAAAGAGAATACTGGTCAGTTTTTCAGCATCTGCAATCGAACAAACTTTATCAAGAACATCTTGGTGTCCAATATGTAATCCATCGAATACCCCAAAAGTAACAACAGAATTTTGAGATAATTCTGGTATGGCTTCTAAATTATAGAATGATTGCATTCAATACCTCCGCAAGTTCTTGTTATATTAGTTCTTTAGAACTTGGTAGGACTTCTGAAAAAGGTGGTATTTTAAACTTTGAATATCTATAAATGTGTAGAACAGTTAACCTTGCTTTTGCAATTGGAATCTATCTGTGGATGTATCCATTACAATTGAACTGCTCATCTTAAGTAAACTTAATAGGTAATGTATAAACTGTCCTTTATATAGTTTTTATTCGCCGTTTTGCACTTTCCACAAGGGTGGCAATTGCAGATGTATAAGGTAGGTTGATTCTACACCCAGACGCACGTTCGTGTCCTCCCCCATCGAATTCAGCTGCTAATTTAGCAACGTCCACACTACCTTCACTGCGTAAACTTATTTTTGAGTTTCCATCAGGCAATTCACACACACAAATTGCTACTTCAACACTCTCAATTGCTTGAATCTGGTTAACAAATCCTTCCACATCATCAAAGGTTGTTTTAGTGTCTTTAAACATTTTCTGGGTTACCAAAACCCAAGCGATTTTACCATCAGGAGTTAGTTCCAACGTCCTCAATGTTTGTCCCAATAAACGGATTTTCCCCAGAGAGACATGCTCATAAACATTACGATAGATCTCATCAGGAGCAAAGTTGCCAATATCTATTAAATTTGCTGCGATCCTATGTGTATCAGCGTCTGCATTACTATAACGAAAACATCCAGTATCAAACATTAAACCTGTATACAGACATAGTGCACAGGCTTCATCAATCTCATAGTTTGCAGATTCAATTAGATTATAGATGATTTCAGCTGTGGATGAGGCAGAAGGGATGATGATATTGTAATCTCCGAATTCTTCTGCGGTTTGGTGGTGATCAATATTTACAACTGCATGTGTTGGTATAAGACATTTACTGAGAAACGGTCCAATCCGTTCACGTGAACTGGCATCCACAACGACTAAGATTTCTGGTCTAAATGCTACAGAAGCTTCGGCATTTTCAATTGTCTCCCATTTAGGGAGAAACTGATATTTATCTGGAACAACATCTGTATTAAAAATACGTACAGTTTTCCCTAATTTCTTAAGAATCAGGAATAGAGCTAATTCAGAGCCAATTGCATCACCATCTGGATTCACATGTGTTGAAATAGCAAATGATTGATGTTGCTCAATAATGGTAAGGACGGAGCGAAAACTATCCATCGAGTCTAAATGTCGTGTATTGAATCTTCAGGTAAGTCATCGTCTGTTTCAATCTGTTTGAGAAGACTATCTATCTTCATCAGATGGTCAACTGAATCGTCTAATCCGAACCGGAGTTCAGGTGAGTACCTGAGTGCTAATCGACGACTTATCTCTCGTCTCAAAAAACCTGCAGCACTTTTTAGTCCAGTTATAGTTTCTTCTCTTTGTTCTGGAGATCCTATGACGCTCACTTTCACATCAACATATTTTAGATCAGAGGATACTTCCGCATGGGTTACAGTGCAAAATGCAATACGTGGATCTTTAAGTACACGTTGAATTACTTCGCTCAATTCTCTCTGAATAAGCGCGGATACACGATCCTGTCGTCTATTTTCTACCATGGTTTTATCCTCTAATTGGTGGGAGATTAATAGTAATAAATCGGAATATTGGTATTACACGAACACATCTATACTTCAAAATTAAGTAATTCGATATTAACTGAAATTGTTTACCACGTATCCCAACTATTAAAAGAAAAATTCTGTTTCATAATCAGTTAATATTGCTGATGAATTTTCCTCAATGAATTTAACGCATTGCGATAAAATTTGATTCACAAATTTTACTTCATTTGATACTGATACTAATCCTATAATTGCAGTCTGGTGTATATCAAGTGCTTCAATTTCTGCGATCGAAATATTAAACTTATTTTTCAGTCGATCAATAATGCTTTTTACTATTCTGCGTTTGTCTTTTAGTGACTGGCATTCAGGTAGGTATAACTTGATCTTACATACGCCGATGTGCATCTCTGTGTATATCTTCAGTAATAAAATTGAAAGTTAAAACTCTATTTACTTAACCAATAAGTATATTGTTGGTTAGGAAATACTCTACGGTGTGTTAATTATATAACACCTCTTGGTAATATTACTTGATTTATTGACTTCCTGTTTGTAGTGTACGTGCTACTTCCTCATGTACATAACATTCTAACACATCTCCAACTTTAATATCGTCAAATTCCTCAATACCGATACCACATTCGTAATTTGCTTGTACCTCTGTGACATTATCCTTAAAACGTCTAAGTGAGTCAACTTTTCCTTCAAAAATTAATCTATTTTGTCGTAAGACACGAAGTGGCTGATTAAAGGAAATTCTACCCCAATTCACATAGCTACCAGCCACCAAACCACTACGTGGTACCCTAAATATCTCTCTTACTTCAGCACGTCCAATGATGACTTCCCGTACTTCGGGTTCTAACAATCCTTCCATAGCAGATTGAATGTCTGAAAGAATATCGTAGATTACTGAATATGTGCGTACATCTATTCCTTCTGTTTCCGTTGCCTTGACCGCTTCTGTGGTAGGGTGCACATTAAAACCAACAACAATCGCATCAGAAGCAGATGCCAACAGAATATCTGTTTCTGTTATACCCCCAGTCGCTTCATGAATGATATTAATCTTTACTTCAGCGGAACTCAGTTTTTGCAACGACTCCGTTATTGCTTGCACTGAGCCTTGCACATCACCCTTTATGATAAGATTGAGATCCTTTATATCCCCTTCTTGAATTTGTTGGTATAAATCATCAAGACTTACATGACTATTAGTTCCAAGTTGAGATATCCGATATTGATCTTGTCGTTCTTCGCTGATAGTTCGAGCATCCTTTTCAGATTCAACTGCAAAGAAGAGATTACCTGCTTCTGGTACTCCTGTAAATCCGAGCACCTCTACAGGGGTGGATGGCTGTGCTTCCTTTAGACGTTTACCATCATCACTCATCATAGCTCTAACTCTACCAGAATATCGTCCTGAGACAAATGAATCTCCAACCCGTAATGTACCACTTTGGACCAATACAGTTGCTACTGCACCGCGGCCTTTATCTACTTGTGCCTCTATAACAACACCGCGTGCTGGTTTGTTAGGATTCGCTTTTAATTCCAGAAGAGCTGCTTCAAGTAGGATCATTTCAAGGAGTAAGTCAATACCAGTTCCTTCAATTGCGGATACTTCAACACATATAGTTTGTCCACCCCAATCTTCTGGAACTAATTCGTTATCAACCAACTGTTGTTTCACAAAATCAGATCTTGCCCCGGGAACATCAATCTTATTTATAGCCACAACAATAGGTACTTTTGCAGCTTTAGCATGATTAATTGCCTCTATTGTCTGTGGCATCACACCATCATCAGCAGCCACAATCAAGACAACAAGATCGGTTACCTGTGCACCTCGAGCACGCATAGCAGTAAATGCTGCGTGGCCGGGAGTGTCAAGAAATACGATACTTCCATTTTCTAATTCAACATGATAAGCTCCAATATGTTGAGTGATATTTCCTGCTTCAGACTCACTGATATTCGATTCTCGTATTGAATCTAATAATGACGTCTTACCGTGATCCACATGCCCCATTATAGTAACAACTGGGGCGCGAGGGGTTAATGATTCTGGGGGATCTTCATCCATTGTAAAGAGTTCTTCTTCAAGTGTTTTTTCTTGGACAACTTCAAAATTGTATTCTTTGCTTAACGCAGTCAGGGTATCATAATCTAAGCTTTGGTTGATAGCTGCCATGACTTTCAATTTCATCAATTGCATTATCAACTGGTTTGGTTGTAAATTAAGCTGAGAGGCCAATGTCCCCACTGTTACACCCTCTGGAACTTGCAAAATAGATTCCTCTGGTATATCAGCATCTGGAATAGGTTCTACTTCATCCTCTTTTATATCTTCTGATTTCTCTAACTGTTCATCCCTTTCTTCTGATTCAATCTCAACAATTTCAGTATCTTGGTTTTCATTATTTTTTTCAGATATCGATTCAACATTGATTGCATCTTGTTCATCAGAAGTTATAGTTTCTTGTGGATGTAATTCTGCTTCAACTAATATAATCGTCTCTGGATCTAAAGTACTCATGTGATTTTTAATTGGTACTCCAAGTTCTACCAATATCTCTATTAGTTCCTTGCTGCTTAACTCATAACGTTTAGCTAATTCATATACCCTAACATTAGCACTCTGAGATGTCTTTTGTTCAGATGTATCTGATTGTGGTTTCTGTTTACCCATCGGCGATTGCCTCCTTCTCAAGGATTGCCTGTTCGAATTCTGTGATAACGGATTGTGATAATTGTACACGTAACAACGCATTTATCCGTCTTGATTCTTTAAAAGCTTTCTTTATACACTCTTTAGATCTGCAAATGTATGCTCCTCGACCAGGATGTCTCTCAAACCCGTCAAGTTGTAAGACCTTACCTTTGGAACACACAAAACGGATTAACGTCTTCTGTGGGAATTTACCCCGGCACCCGATACAGGTACGTATGGGTACATTAAGGTTATTCATTAATTATGTTATAGAGTAGATGCCATTAATTCTCTTAAAATTATTATAAAGTTGTCGGCAATAATCCTGTTATTCCTTTGATACTTCTGAATTGTCTTTGTCTGATTCAACTAAGTTATCAACAACTTCAGATTCCGTATCACTTGAATTCTCAGTATTTGTACTTTCCTCATCAAATATGTCAGTATTTTCCAATGATTGTTCTTCTAATTCTGTAATGATAGCATTATCCTCTGATTCAACATCAGCTTCTTCATTTCCATCTTCTTTAAACAAGGTATCCAGTGAAACAGGTACTTCGGATTCACTCTTTATGTCTATATGCCATCCAGTCAATTTTGCTGCCAACCGAGCATTCTGTCCTCTTCTTCCTATAGCAAGTGATAATTGATCATCTGGAACTACGACGTTTGCAGTCATTTCTTCTTCATTTAATTCAACTCTTCGTATCATTGCGGTTTTTAATTTCAATGAGTTTGTGATATATGTAATTGGATCTTCACTCCACTCAATGATATCAATTTTCTCATTTTTTAATTCTCGTACCATTGTTTGAACTCGTGCTCCTCTAACACCAACACATGTTCCAACGGCATCTATACCTTCCTCGTTAGCAGTAACTGCAACCTTTGCACGATGTCCAGGATCCCGAGCAACAGCCATAACACGTACCTGTCCATCATATACCTCTGGAACTTCATGCTCAAATAACATACCTATCAAGTCAGGATGTGTTCGAGAGACGACAATCTGTTCTCCAGTCACATTGTTTTTTACTTCTAAGATGAGACAACGAATGGAGTCACCACGGTTATACCTATGTGTTGGTGGAATCTGACTGGCAGGAAGCAAAGCCTCAGTTCTTAAGACATCGGTCCGTTCCAAATCAACAATAGCATTTGGACCGTCGTATCGTTGAAGATAGCATACGACCACTTCACCCTCGCGTCCTTCAAATTCTTTGAAAATCAAATCACGTTCAGCTTCTCGTAGTTTACCCAGGAGTATTTGCCGTCCCAATTGAGCTTGAATCCTTCCAAATTCTTCAGGATTAATTTCTACTTCAAGGATATCACCGATTTTTGCATCAGGATCAAGTTTTTGGGCTTCCTCAATTGGTATCTCTGTCGAAAAATCGTGCATTATATCCACAACTGTTTTTGGTACATGACATTTAATTTCTTCAGAGTCAAGTTCAATGTCTATTGATACTTTAGCATCAGGACCATAATGTCGTAATGCAATTACATGAAGTGCATCTTCAATTGCTTGTACGAAAACGTCCTCAGGTAAGTCTGTGTGCCCCATCAGTTGACGTATAGATTGTTGTAAACTTTCTCTTCTCTCTTCTGTTCTTTGTTTCATAATACTCCCACATCATACATTGCTGGCAACTAATTTATGAGTCTATTGACTGCCAATCTAATTGAATATGTCCCTTTAAGATCTGTGAAGATTCAATATGGACGGTTTCACCCGATGCTTGTTTAATAATTAGGATTCCGTCTTTGATATCAATTACCTTTCCAATTACATCGTAAATCTGTTTGTTTAATGTATATGTCTCAACTTTTACTGTCCTTCCTTTATTTCTCTGAAAATCTGCTTCAGTAATTAGTGGACGGTCAATTCCTGGTGAAGCTATTTCAAGATGTTTGTATTTGGACATTAGCTGGTGTACTTCCAATATTGGGAGTACAGCTTTATTAACATTTTGGCAATCAGATATCGAGAGTCCACCTGGTTTGTGTATTAATAATCTAAGGATCTTATTTCTTTGACCTCCAGAAGTCTCTACGGCTACTAATTCATATCCTTCATTATTTAGAAGTGGCGTCAACATTTCTGTGACGGTATTCTCAATGCCTTCAGGCATTTTTAAACCCCTATATAAAACAAAAAACGAGATCTTTCTCATTATGGAGAGTCTCGCGGTTCAGTGAAGTATTCCCTGACAAGGTAGAGTCGTAAACCACTACTGTATCAGCAGATTAGTAAATTTGACCTGAATGACTAAATATTACATGGTATCCCTATCCTTTTGTAAACAAAGTCAAATTCATGAGCGACTTACCTATGGTCAAACAACCTATATTCACTGTCTTGTTTTTAAACACGATTTTATCTCACATTTCCTAAGTATAACAGTTTAACCTATTCAGGAGGCATTTGTCAAGATTTATTTTTTTAAGATCAAAGCATTCAATTATAGAATATAGAATTATACTGATTTGGGTAACTTCAGTAGGTTTGATCCTCGAATCATGATAACCTGCATACTTATATACCTTTTTACATATAACATAGATATGTTATACTATTGACTATGAGTATGTTTCGCGAACACTGGTTAGGTGGGTTAACTGCTTATAGTATCTTTTTTATTTTATCACTTGTAACCACCCTAACAATTTCAATTTTTTATGGAACTCCTTTTGACTGGAATCCAACAATAACTCTGGATCCATTGGAAATTGTTGGATGTTTCGTGATTGCTTTGCTTTTTGGTTTGTGGCCAGATGTTGATATAACAAGTAAAAGTCAGAAGATTTTTTATAGTGTGTTGTTTGTAGTCAATTTCTCTCTAATCCTGTTCCTACGTAGGTATCTGGAATCAGCAATTATTGGATTGCTGGCAATGCTTCCCATTCTGAGTAAACATCGTGGATGGACACATTCAAAAGTAACAATGTTCTTATTGCCTATGTTGTTTATGTTGATTCCAATTTATTCAGAATATTCTAATTGGCATTGGAGCCTGAATTGGGAGATATTATTACAGCAAATAGTATCAATAATTACTTGGGAGCGACTTCCAACAGTAGCACAAAGAGGATTTGCTTTCTATCTTGCGGGTCTAATTGGTTATGCCTCACATCTCTATCTTGATGGTATTTTAATTGGTACACGTAAGACAAAAGGAAAAAAAGCATATACTATATAATGAATCAAGTATTTGTTGAAGCAAAGAAATTACTCCTGAATCCATCCATTAAATTGCTTTATAACTTTGCAGAAGGAATGAATGTTCCTCTCTTTCTTGTTGGAGGAAGTGTACGGGATCTATTTCTCAAGAGATCAACCCATGATTTTGATTTTACATTAGCTTCTGATGCAATTAAGTTTGCTAACGCATTTGCAGTAAGTATTAACGCCCCCTTTATTCAATTAGAGGAAAAACCTGCAACGGCGCGCGTGATTGCAAACTATTCTACTGTTGGCAACAATCATTTAACTATGGACTTTGCTCAATATCGAGCCCCAACTTTGGAAGAAGATCTACAATTACGGGATCTTACCATCAATGCTATGGCTATACCGCTTAATTCTTTACTTAGGTCTGGGCAACCTGAACTAATAGATCCATGTGATGGAGAAAGTGACTTAGCGAATCAAATACTCAAATTTCCCTCTGAAGAAGTGATACTTCATGACCCACTTCGTATGCTAAGGATTTTTAGATTCGCTGCACAATTGGATTTTCAGATTACTCAAGAATCTAAGTCTTATATCCATAAGCATCATTATAGGTTATCAGAAGTTTCTAAGGAAAGAATACGTGATGAGTTTTTGAAAATACTTAATACAAAAAATTCCATTGAATACCTTCATGAAATGTTAAATATTGGTCTATTAACGCAAATTCTACCCGAAATCAAAGAATTAGATGATTTTAAGCAAGCTATTATAAATTTTGAAGATAACACAATTCCAGATGAGCTTAGTCAATATAAGAGTGAAATTGACTTTTATATGGGAGAAGAATTTGGTGCAGACGTGACCCGAAATGCATTAATAAAACTCTCTCTCCTTTTGAATGATAATATAGATGTGAGTGATTTACTTTGTTTAAGCAGGAAGGCGATAAAGTTCACCGAAACTGTTATAGAAGGTTTTCGCTTTCTTCAAAAATCTCATTTAACTGAAAATGAGATTGTCAATTTTCTAAGAATTTGCCATACAGAACTTTGGGGTGTGTTGATGTTTTCCGCTGCAATAGATCCTAATTTAACGCATCAATTCAAGAGGATAGTGGATACCTATTTTCACCATTTTCTTCCTATAGTCAAACAAGGACGACTTATCACAGGAAAAGATATTATCAGAAAATTTCAAGTGAGAGAAGGAAAGGAAGTAGGTGAGATATTGAAGTTGATTGAGGATAAACAATTTTATGGGGAGATTAAGACACGAGCAGAAGCATTCGCTGTTGTCGAAACACTAATCCACCAATATAGAGAATGATAATCTAATCTTTGATTTGTATGTCGTGACGTTTCTTTAAGACTATCGGAATTAGAGATACCAATACAATCAGAACTCCTGCACCGGATAAATAGAGTAAGGTTTTCTTTAGATTTCCCTCACCACTCACTAAAGCACCACCGATTTGGACATAAGCAATAGTACCAGGTAACATAAAAATAGCTGAAACAATTACATAGGTAATGAACTTTATTCCCGTCAAACCGTATGCATAATTCTGTAAATTAAATGGAAATATTGGGACTAAACGTGTAAACATCAGAATACGCCATCCCTCCTGTTCTACTTTTTGATCGATTTTCTGAAATTGAGTATTCCCTTCAACCCAACTCTCAACCAAGTCTCGAGCAGCATAACGTGCAACAAGGAATGCAAGGGATACACCTATAATTGCCCCAATCACTGCGTATATTACACCAAACACTGGTCCAAATGCTATGCCAGATAGGACTGTAATTGGTAATCCTGGTAGAAAGAAGAGAGTTGCTACAATGTAAAAACAGATGTAAATTACGGGGGCGATAATTCCATAACCCGAAACCCATTCTTTGATCTGATATACATTCTTAAGATCAATGTATTTTGTCACACCAAATACTTTTAACAGGACATATATTACAGCTATTAATCCAAGAGCAATTACCAATCTAATGATTTTCTTGTTCATTGATTTTGTTGATAGCATCTAAATATGCTTTGATTTGCGTTCGGTATTTAACTGGTATTCGGTTTGTCTGGATTGCTTGGGCATATTCACGTTGGGCATTAAGTACAACATCACTGAATAGTAAATAGTCTGATTCACTTACAGTATCGCTGTTATTTCCACTGAAAACTCTTGTTGACGGATTAATGTCTGATATTGAATTGGTGTTTAGTCTTAATTCTTTACCATCAATTCCTATAGATTGTGTTTTATCTCCCATTAAAGGTTCTGTTAACTCAGCATTATCTACCTTCGTTTCTTCATTACCTTCATAATTTGAAGGTTTTGATATATCATTACCTGCTAATGTGCCTTGGGTTTCACTATTACCGGACTCATCCCCAGCAGCACTATCACTTCTGGCAAGTCCACCATTCGGTTGTTGAAAATCTAAACCTGCTATTGCAATGTCTTTTCTACTTTCTGTGAGTTGTTCTTCAAGATCATTTAGTTGATTCAATTGATCTAATGAATTCAGAATTTCCTGTAGTGTTTCTTCAGAGATTTCTTGTGTTTGAGCTTGATGTAATGCGTTACTCATTACACCTTCTGGCATACTTTCTGAGAGTTTCTTTAGTAGTTTTTTTATATCTGCCTTGAGTTCAGGTTTTAGTTCTGGTTGATTTAGTATTTTATCCAACTCTTTTGCAAGGTCATCACTATTCATACCCCTAAAGTTCTGGGTTGCTTGCGTGGCATCTTGAATCGCTGCCTCATCAGGTAGATTCGATTTTTGTTCCTGGACAAATCTATTTAATTCCCGTAAATGCTCTTGTGCAGATGAAACATCTTTTACGTTTTTTAGTTTACTTAAAGTGTCACTTATCTCATCTTTTAATTTTGTATCCTCAACTGAGTTTAACATATTCACAAGCTTCTTATATGTAGAGTCTATAGCCACTTGTTCTTTAGAAGATGGTGGTTCAGGAGGAGAGTATTGACGTGGAATTGTAAAAGATACTGCTATAATTAATAGTGGGATGGGTAACCATTTAATATATTTCGGCAATGTATATGGTAGAACTTTCTGTTGATCTAAATCGACAATACACTCTGCTGTGTCGTGAATTTGCTGTTGGGCAACTTCATCATGTCTATTTTCCTGTATTAGGGTAAGTGCAGTACTGACACGTTCTTTCAATTCTTGTGTCTGGTCAACTTGGTGTGCCATATATTGGTAAGATTTTCTACTAAAATAGCTTAGAATTATGGCAATTAATGTGGAACTGAAGATTAATATTGATATTCCTATAGATAATGAATATTGAAAGGGTATAAACCGAATTCCAATAAATACTATCGCAAGCATAAACATTACAAATAGCATTAAGAAAGATAAGTGATGTATTATTACCTGTCGGTGTGCTCTTTTTCGTAGATTGTGTAAGAATTTTATGACCTGTCTTGAGGGTTCCATTCCATCATCTCCGTAGCAGAAAATACCATCTCAGGTTTTATCGATTCAAGATTATTATAGGCAACATCTGCATGTTCGTCCCATTCTTTAGGCGTCAATGTTTTCATATACTCACACCCTTGTTTTGCGATAACAGTATGTCCTCGCCATGGAGGAGCCCATTGCTCAGGATTTGATCCTCCAAACAAGGCAATTGTAGGTGTCTTTACTGCTGTACTTAGATGCATCGGTCCAGTATCATTACTGATATATAAATTACATTTTTGTAGGATCGCAGCAAGTTGCATTGGTGTAACGTTATCAAGTATTAAAGGTGAATATTTCAAATGAGATGATAATTGTTGTGCTAATTCCCCTTCACGGGGTCCTGTAGTAATCAGAATATGACAATCGTAAGCTTCATGGAGCAAGTTTGCCAGTATAGCAAAATTCTCAACAGACCATCGTCGATAGGATGTCGCTGCTCCTGGATTAATCCCTATGATAGGTTTGTTATCATCCAAGTTGTTCCTATATATATATTCATCAACCCATATTCTACCTGCATCATCTATAAATACTTCTGGTTCATCATCTTCTACATCAATACCAATTGTTCGTACAACATCAAGATATCGTTGGGTTTCGTGTTGTGAGGTATTATTGGGTACAGAATGTTTAAGCAGTCTTTTCCCACCAGTATTAGTTTGGAATCCGATGCGTAATGGTATTCTTGCCAGAAAGGTATGCAGGACTAAACGAAAAGTCGGTTGTAATATAACTGCTAACTGGAATTTCCTACGAATGAGTTGAGATAGTGACTTTGGGATTGAAGATTGATAGATAAGCACTTCATTTAAGTGTGGATTCGCAGAAACTAAATCCTCTCGTGATGGTGCTACCAAATATGCGATATAAGCATCGTTGAAGTGATGTCTTAATGCCCGTATCACAGGAGTTGTCAACACTGTTTCTCCCAGTGGTGCATGTCTAATTATAAGGATGCGGTCAATCTCACCAGGAGCATACATTGCAGTACTTCTTCTATAATCTTATAGGAATTGCTATAATCTATACACGAATGTATAATACAGACAGATTGGGTAGGATGTCAAGGTGAAATCATATCTACAAAAACTAAAAGACACATATCTTCACGGATGGGAACGGCAAGAAACAGTCATTCTGCTTAGTTCAGCATTTTTGTTAACAATTCATAGAAAATATAGTCGAACCGGAATTTTTCGAAGACATTTTTCAGAGTATTTTACCGATTTCCCACTATCTGAAAGTTATCCGTACTATTATTGGTTTCTATCAACAGCAATCACCCTTTTTCTATTACCTATAATTGTCGGTTTAATCGGTACGAATATGTCTTTGAAAGAGTATGGCATACGACTTGGAAATATAAAAATCGGATTGTTGTTTACCATTGTTGCAGTTTTGTTTATGTTACCTGTAATATTGGTTGCTGTGGTAATTTATCCTCCATTCTTAGAGAAATATCCATTTAGTAAAGCTGTAGCCATCAGTTGGGAACCGTTCCTACTATACCAGATGGCGTATGGTGTTTACATGTACTCCTGGGAGTTCTTTTTTAGAGGATATATGCTTTTTGGTCTGGAGAAACGATTTGGTAAGTATAGTATATTTATCCAAACTATTCCATTTGCAGTAATGCATTTTTCCAAACCTTTTCCTGAAGCAATCGGGTCGATATTTGCTGGTGTGTTTTTGGGTGTCTTAGCACTCGAAACACGGTCTTTTATCTATGGTGCAACGATACATTGGCTTGTTGCGATGACAATGGATATAGTGGCAGTTAACTATTGACCTAACCTCTGGGCAATCGATTGTTGTGATTATCAGGTAATTATGATAGAATTTGAACTATAAAAGACTTGATATTCTCAAATTAGAATGATAAGTATACGGAAATTACATATTTAGGAGTAATCATGGCAGAGAAACAATTTAGTGTACGGGCAGCACATTGTGATTACCGCGCATCAGAAGAAGAGATATTTCAGATTTTGCGTCGTATTACGGATCCTCTTACACGTGCATGGAAACCTATTGAAGATGCTAAGAAGATTGTCATTAAATTCAATATGATGAAACCGCAGGAACGTATCATCTATTTTGAAGGTCGACGTAGGGAACTTGTAGATGATGCTGTGTGTCGTGCTGTTCTAAGGTTACTCAAAGAACATACGACAGGACAACTGATTGCAACGGATACAAATCCTTACACACATGGTCATCGGATGCCACCAGGGTTCAACTATGAACACCATCTTAAAGAATTTGATGTCCAATTTGTCGATTCAAACCTGCCTCCGTTTAAGACATACGATGTCCCAGGTGGCGGATCTATGTTTGATCGTTATACCTTGAGTGCATGTTTTGATGATGCGGATGCAGTGGTTTCGGTGGCTAAGATGAAAAATCATGCTTTCATGGGTATAACCTTATGTACTAAGAATCTATTTGGTTTACCTCCAATGTTGTTACCTGAAGGTAGAACACGAAGCTATTATCATCATCTGATTCGATTGTCATACGTGTTACCAGATTTAGCTTTAATTACGAAACCGTGTTTAAATATCATTGATGCTCTCACAGGTCAGTGGGGACGAGAATGGGGTGGTGAAGGTAGAATTTGTAATGCTCTGATTGCTGGTGATCATCCGATTTCGACAGACACGGTAGGAATGCATCTGATGGGACATGATCCTACATCTGATTGGCCAACGCCACCATTTAAACGTGATCGTAATCATATTCTGATAGCCGCACAACGCGGATATGGTACTGTGGACTTAGATGAAATTGATTGGGAAAGCGAAGTTAAAGCACCGTTGGCTGAGTTTGATTCTGTTGAAACAGACAGTCAAGAAACGGTTGCAAATTGGCGTCGCACAACCTGTGAACAAGGATTAGTTTATCTTGAAAACCAGAGAGACATGATTGATCGGTATCGTGGGGAGTTCATATATTTACAAGGTGGTGAGGTAGTGTGGAATGGCGCGGATCCATCCAATCTTGGTAGTCGTAGACAGCTCAGTGGTCCACAGAAGGACAGTGCTCTTTGGCTTAAACTTGTAGATGCTGATGAACACGAAGGTGAACGTTTTGATGTATACGAAGATTGTTTGAAAACTTTCGCTGCGTAATGAACTTATATGTTGTATTATATTGGATTTTCTATTCACACTTATATAGGATAGTCCAGGAGTATGAATTATGAGTATTTCTGAATCTCAAAAGAAACAGTTAGATGAACAAGGGTGTATTGTCATACCTGATGTGTTTTCAGATGAAGAAATAGCAATGTATAGAGCAGATATACTTCGGTTAGCAGAGGAAGAAAAACAGAACGGTTCAGCATTACGTCATACTGAAGGATATGGTCAACATGTACGATGGTTAATGAATAAAGGTGAGATTTATGAACAGATGGTTGCGCACCCTAAAGTAATGCCATTTTTTGAACATCTACTTGGTGCGGATTATACATTAAGTACGCTTACATCCAATATTATTGATCCAGGTGCACCTGATGGGGGATATCATGTTGATAGTGTGTTAGGGGGAATGCCTGAACCGTTACCCAGTTTTCCATTAGTTGCCAATAGCTTGTGGTTACTTGATGATTTCACTCCAGAGAACGGGGGTACACGGCATGTACCAGGGATTCATCTACAGAGGATAAAACCCCCACAGGGAACTACACACCATCCTGAAGAAGTACGACTTTCTGCTACGAAAGGTTCTGTATTTTTATTCAATGGAGCAATTTGGCATTCTGCTGGTGCCAACAAAACTGATCGTCAACGAATTGCTTTGATATGTTTCTGTTGTCGATCTTTTGTGAAACCGATGTTTGATTTTGTTCATCATCTGAAACCTGATGTTTTTGAACGCGCCACCCCAACGATGCGTCGTATTTACGGGTTTGATTCCCAACCCAGACCACCAGATAAACCTAAGCAGTAAAATCTTTACATCCAATCTAATGAAAAGGTATTCCCAGCATAGGGCATACGGTTTGGAGCGGATATGAAAAACGGCTCAAACCAAGAAATAACAAGATTCAAGCCGTTTTGAAAATGGTTATAATTAGGATTAACGGGCGTTTTTAATGCTACCCCATGTAGTTGCTAACTTGGATATAGGGTCTACGGAATAACTATCATCGCCGAAGAATTCAATTTCGCCAATTTGAAAGTATGCGCCATTTGGGTTTGATGCGGTGTCATAAGTAACATGTCGAAAAAACTTATACCCGACTTTTTGCTTGTCGTAATCTTTCCCTGCATCAAAACGGACGACTTGCAATCGCTGATCCCAAAAACTATCTCCCTTGTGGGAAAAGATAGTTGTAAACTCCTTGCCGTCGTTTGACCCCTGTATCTCCCACTCCGTAGGATCCCTTGGAGGAACATCATTGGCTGAAGATACGGTGAAGTGTGTCAATGCATAATGTTCGTCAAACTCAGCTGTCACATGAAGACCTTCATCCGGTATTCCGCCTCCACGTCCGCAGCACCATTTGTCATTGCTGGGTCCAAGACGATTGTCAAAGACGTTAAACGCAAATTCTCCACCTCCGAATCCGGGTTCATCGTTGGCTGTGAAAATTGCGTTGTATTTTTTATCAGATTCAGGATCACCATCGTCCTCTGGATCGGTTAGGTCACCTCCCAAGAGGGAATCCGTTCCTACTCCCAAGACTTCCTCTGCCTGTGCTATATTGTTTGCGCTAATAAAAATGTAGGCTATCATTAGCACAAATCCTGCTAATACCATTATATTCTTCATGCCATTCTACCTCCTATAGAAATGTATCTCACAATTACGTGAATTTCGTATTAAGTACGTGAGTATGAAGAAACTACACGCACTTTCCTAATCTGTGTTCTATTAGATGCTATTTCATATTATCACATATTTTTATAGAAAATGCAATATCATTTTTTAATAATATAGAAAACAATACAAAGGAATTAGATTATCATAGAAGACTTTGTGTAGTCATATGAGTGTGTTTTATAAATGTAGTTTTAAAATGTCAGGATATCTGGTATTCATTGATAAAGGAGAATCCAAAGAATTATCTTGACAAAAACGATTATATCAACTTTCTATTTTTTATTGGGAGTACCTATAAAGACTATAGTGTCGTGAGTCCGTTAAGAACAATAGAAGGTATGGGAGTGGTTAAACAAGAAATCAACGGTATAAATGCAATATAGGCATTTGGCAAATGTTCCAATGTAGAACGTACCTATCACGAATATACGTCATCGTAATGACTATTTGGTTCATCTCATCAAAGATTGTAATGCTTCCCATTGAGATTCATCAACAAGGATACCTTTTTCAATACTCTCTTCCCTTATATGTAACATTCCTTCTCCTGGGTACCGTACTTCTACAGTATCATCCAAAGGTGTAGCCGTATGGAAATCGTTTATAATTGCCTCCACAGTCTCAGTTAAAATGGATTGTCCTGTGATTGCTGTGGCAGCTATTGCTATATAAACTTGGGAGACAGCATATTCTGATGATTGTTTACCTATCTGATGTGTTGCTTGTCCACCCGAAATTATGGCAGCCATCGTATCAAGAACGAGTGCTAAACCGGAACCTTTCCAGTAACCTATTGGAACCGCTCTTTGTGATGTAAGGATTTCTCCTGGATCAATGGTAAGATTCCCTTGGGTGTCATATCCACCCGGTAAAGGTAATTGCTTATCCTGTAGTTTGAGTACTTCTAATTTTCCGTTGGAATACTGACTCATTGCCATATCAAGGAGTATATGTCCCTCTTCATGTGGAATTGCGATTGCTAAAGGATTATTACCGATTTTCTTGTCAGCAGAACCCCAAGGGGGCATGAGACGGGTGGTGTTTGTCCAGCAGATACCAATATATCCTGCCTCAGCAGCCTGTAAGGCGTAAGCACCACCCCGCATCCAATGGTTTGTGTTCGAAAGTCCTACACATCCAATGGAGTTTTCAGCTGCGAGTTCCATAGCACGATTCATACAGATGTGTGCATTTACAAGTCCTACACCCATCCTACCATTCCATTGCTCAAGTGCTCCAAGAGTTGCTATTTTCTCTGGCAGTGCATTGTAATCAATCTGTTTTCTTTCCAAACCTGAGACAAATCCAGGAAATCTGTTAAGACCGTGTGAATATACACCGTCCCGTTGATTCTCAGCGAATAACTTTGCACATAATTTTGCTCTATCACCTGTAAAACCGACTGCAGATAATACACGATAGAATTCATCACATAGTGTTTGAAAAGGCACTCTTAGCATTATTGTATGTTGTATTAGACTACCACATTTCGAGCCATTCGGACAAAGATGTGAGGGGTTGTGATTGACTTTTAATAACCCACTTAAAGTCTGGATCTTTCCAGTAGATTGATCCGGGATGGTCACCATCACGAAGGTATCGAATATCGATAGCCCATCGTATGATTTCGCTTGTTGTGTGGGGTAGAGATCGATGGAAGGTGAGATTGTTAAAAACCAAGGCATCTCCAATATCCATTGGACATGTGATTATCTTTGATTCATCTATGAGTTCATCCATCACTTCGAGAAACTTGCCTTCCCGATTTTCAGTGTGGTGGCTCACAACCCCTAACTTATGTGAACCAGCGACTACCTGTAAACAACCATTTGTTTCGTCAACTGGTACCAATGGAATCCACGCAGTTGGTATTAGAGATTTCTCACTAATTGTGCCAAAATAACCACTATCCTGATGCCATGGAACGACGGTTAATTGTTGTCTTGGTAATTTTGGACGTGCGTTAAACACGGGATGTCCGATTACATCAGTTCCAGTGAGTTGAGCGATAGCATATATAAGGGGTTCTGCATAGTGTAGGTCGAATATCTCTGAAGTTGCAATTTGTCCCCGCCATGAACGTCCAAACCGATTGGCATGTTCTCCTGCAACCTCTAAAAAACGTGTTTCAAATGGAAGATCCGCCCCTACATCATCAATGGTTTCCTGCTCTTTTAATTCGTTAATGATACCGTCTACTACAATGGCGAACCTATCACGAACACCATTTATCATAGATATGGGTACAACATTTTTTAATAGTAGATAACCGTCGTTCTCCCACTGAACTAACTGATCGGGAGTGAGGAGAGTTGATTGGCTTTGTTGGTTTTTCATTGTGTAACCTTGTCAACTGGCAAATGTCTAATTCACTATGCGTATGATAAAACAGATTATAATAGTTCAGGGCATGGACTCAAGGAATCAACGATATGAATACCTATAGGACATTCCTCGACTATTCCCCGGGTATGAATACCTGTACCTATTATCAAACTAAAGTTATTTCAGGGATAATTCATCAGAATCGTTTATCTGAATTATGTGGATAAATGATAACTAAGTTACAATAATAATGCAATAGAAAACTGATTATAGGAGTATTTTTATTGAAGGTTTAATCTATTGGTCAATAGGATTGGAATTTCAAAAACGTTACACATAGAATATAACATAAGAAAATGGAATAGTCCTGGATTTGGAAGTGGTTTATTCAGATCTCCTCTGCCATCCGTTCTGCTAACCGAGCCAGTGCAGGGGAACGATCCAATTTCTCAAGTTCTACTTCAATAATAATAAATTGTTCCGTTTCATCCAATGCTGCCTTCATGGCTTCGTCAAATTCACCTTCTGTGCGAACATGAAAACCATGTCCAGCAGTAAAGAGAGTGGGTAAGGAACTGTAATTCCAGCATCCTATGTCGTTAAATGTACCTTCAAGTAAATGGCGTTCTGTACCGTATCCTTGATTATTCAAGATTACTACAATAGGATTTAATCCGTATCGAACCGTAGTTGATAACTCGGTACCAGTCATTTGAAATGCACCATCACCCACAATTACCAGAGGTCGTGTATTTGGCACGCTAAGTTGTGTTCCAATGGATGCCGGTACAGCAAAACCCATTGAAGTGTAATAAGCTGGACTGATGAAATTTGTGTGTTGTGGAATACGTAATTCAGCAGCACCAAATAGACTATCACCTACATCGGCAATCACAGACATTTCATCAGTGATGAATGTGTTTAGATGCTGGAAAAACCGTTTTACAGTGATTGATTTTTTTGGTTGAACTTCAAACGGTTTTGACTCAGGTTTTATCCAGCTTAAATTGGGTTTTTTCTGTTTCCTTAATTTGTCAGAATTTAACAGATCAATGAAATCCTCAAACATCACATCGTCATAACTATGGTATTGTATAGAGATTTTTTCTGAAGTGGCATAAATTGACCTTGAACGATCAAGGTTTGCAGTATAAATTCCGAGATTAACATCGGTCATAAATGCTCCAAGGATGATAACACAATCTGATCTCTCAACGAATTCTGTGATCTCCCTTCTTCCCATTGCCCCTTCATAAATACCTAAGTAGAGTGGATGTGCCTCTGGCATGACCGATTTACCCAACAATGTTGCGACAACCGGTATCTGTTTTTCTTCAACAATTTTGAGTAATTTATCTTGAAAACCGAATCTATGTAATTCGACACCTGCCAGGATAACAGGATTCTTACTCTGATTTATGAATTTTACGGCATCTCGAACAGCTGCATTTAAGGAATCGGTGTCGCTCTTGTGTTCACCAGTTGATGCCCGTCGATAGAGTGTACCACGTACATCTACCATATCTCGAGGAAGTTCAATATATCCTGGTCGTTTGTATTGAAAAACAGCATCGAGGACATTATCAATTTCATTGAATGCTGTAAAGGGTTCATCAAGAAGTTCTGTTGCGACGGTAATTTCATCATAGATCCGTAGTTGTGTATGAAAATCTTTTACTTTATGGTGTAAGAGAGCATCTTTTCCGCGTTCATTGATTCCTGGGGCACCACTAATGACCACAACTGGTGATTTTTCAGCGTAAGCCCCAGCAATAGCATTCACAGTAGATAATCCTCCGACACAGTATGTTATGCATACGACTCCCATACCATTAGTGCGTGCATAGGCATCAGCGGCATAACCGGCAGCATCCTCTCGTGTCATACCAATGTGTTGAATTGAACTTTCTTCAATTAGTTTATAGAAGCGAAGAACGTAATCACCAGGGATACCGAAGATGTGTCCAATATTGTAACTTTCCAGTTTATTGAGAAGGTATTCACCTATAGTTGGGGGTCTGTTACGCATGGTTTAGCTCCCAATGATAATTAGGTAGTGTGATGTATATTAGAGATTAGTTCAGGTAGGATGATTACATTAGTACAATAAAATAGACGGTAAAAGTGCAACTATTTCTATGGATTTAATCATTGAATAGTCATAACTAATTACTTTATTAGAACTGTTTATTACTATCCAGTAGAATGGTGACAGGACCGTCATTGATCAACTGTACATCCATCATTGCTTGAAAAGTGCCCCCTTTTGTTGGTATGTTTAACTGTTCTAATGTTGTCATGAACTGTTGATATAGTTCGTTTGCTACATCAGGACGTGCTGCATCAATAAAACTGGGACGTCGTCCTTTTCTACAATCACCGTATAGAGTGAATTGGGACACCACTAATGCTTCTCCACCAGAATCAATTATGGAACAATTCATCTTACTATCAGCATCTTCAAAAATGCGTAGGTTGGCAATTTTGTTAGCCGTATATTCTAAATCTGTTTTGGTATCGTTGTGTGATATGCCGAGAAAGATAAGCAATCCTGGACCTATTTCAGAAACGAGTTGATTGTCAACTGTGACACTTGCAGATTTTACGCGTTGTATAACAGCTCTCATGATAGTTAATGGATAATAGTTCTAAGTTGTTTGTTATTAGCAGTTAGAACAATAACTTATCCCCTTTTGTAGCTTCTGCTTGGGCACCGCCTAATGTTAGACTAAAATGGAATCCAGGGAGTGTATTGATTCCTATTTGAAATGCTAAGGTATCTGAAACAGCATACCGCATAGCGAGTCCTAATATATTGGAGACACTTATACCGGCATATTGAAGTTCCCGATTGAAATCAGCTGCGAGCCACAAGTCATCAGAGACAGCGACTTCTCCACCAGCCATCCAGTTTGCTATAAAAAAGTCAGTGGTTTTTAACATTTTTGAGGATAGAGAAACACCTGCCCCCGCATGTACCTTAAAATATCTGCCAAACCTATGTGTTCCAACAATATAAGGGTATGCTCCGATAAATGGGAACCCGTCAATTGGTGTCCGATCGAGGAAATCCCCATTTGAATCCAGTCTATCATCGGCAGTTAGTCCGAAATAGAAATCACCCCCAACAGAAATACTTGGAAATCCGTCATTTTGTTCTGGCTTAATATTATATTTTAGACCAATTACGCCTTCATAGATATGTTGTTCGTATACACGGTCTTTTATATCAAGAACAGCATCCTCAGCGTTGTAAAAATTTTTCACTACCTTTTGCACACCACCTGTAGATAGTGTTGCTCCAAGTTGCAAGTCAAGACTATCACTTAATCCGTATATAAATCTTATAGGAACAAGGAAAGTTTGGATATCAAGGTTAACTTCATGGGGTTCTTCAAAACCCCCGATTACAACATTTTGAGTATGGTCTGGTGCGAGTCCGTCTCTCTTAGAATATTGGAAAAAACCGAAAGATGTTGTAGACCCACCTTTGCCAATTGGTTCAGCAGTTTGTATGGATGTCAGTTGTGTTGCTGGTGGTGCTTGAGCAAGGATTGGAGACGTTATAGTAAATGATATTATAATGATACCAAAGAGAATTCGGTATGTAAGAGACATTTTTCTTCCTTTAATGATAGTTAGTTTTTGGTTGCCTATCTCATGTAAAAGTGCAGAATTGTCGGTCAGTTTCACGGAACTGGATTTATTGTTATTGAGGCGATATTGCTTCCACTAATTCACTTTCATCTCTTTTGCCATCGGGACCAGGAGTATCATCAAATGCAGTGATAAAATATGTTCGTAGTACAGCTTCTTGATTTATAACAAGCGGGTCTTCTCCTGGAATGGTAACACCGTTATCACGTTTATTTAAAGTTCTCCGTGGAATTAGGTTGCCTTTTGCATCCTTTGAGTAAATTTGGTAGCCGGCAAGGTCATATTCTGTATTTGCTTTCCATGACATGATTGCATCATACTTATTGTTAAAAAATGACCGTGCTGCATAAAATACTCTAAAGTTCTGAGGACCGGCAGGTGGGAAATTAGGCGAGGTGGCACTAATTGCAGTGATTGCCTCTACTCCAAATTTATCAACTCCAGCTACACGATACACCTTTGCTTCCCCGTCTTTACGGAAGCTCAAGTCGAAGAAGTAGTTTTGATCGCGTTTAATATCATGACTAATTCTGAAAGCTGGTGTTTTTCCATCCCCATCATCTCTTGCAATGTAAACACGGAATAGAGAAAAATCATCTGGAAATTGATAACCCTCCCAAAAGAGCTTCACAGTAAGATCACTCGGTGATCCAATAGTAACGATGGGTGCTGGTGGCGGAACACTCGGGGTTACGGATGCTGATTGCCAAAACCTAAATGGTTCATCGGTAGGATTTGGAGGATTGTTTGGGTCGGGAGTTTCAACACCGTTTACATCAACATAAGAAATACGATACTCATACGAAAGAATACGTCCAACAGAATCTACTCGATCATTTTCGATGTTTTGTGTATCAACAAACTGGTTTGCAGGGGCATCAACTGTTCCGACTAATTCAAAAGGTTCCTCTGAATTACTTATTGAACGTCTATATATTTTGTAGGACTTAATACCTTCTGCATCAGTTTCTGCCCAAGTTACTCTAACCTGTCTATCACCAGCATAGAGCTTAAAATCATCAGGTGATCCTGCAGTTCGTAAATTATCAGCGTCAAGAGGGTTTGCGTAATCTTCGGTATTTGCGCATCCAATGAAAAATATAGTTATCAGATATATAGAAGCGAAGATTACTAAATGGAATAATATCCGATGATGTCTGGTGTATTTATGAAAGAGATTGACATTCAAGAACATCGTGATACTCCTTTAGTGATGTAAAATGATAAATAGATATGAAAGTTGCCATACAGGAATTTGGTTATAGAACCAATTAAAAGCTGTGAATTAAACTTAAGGAAGCACGTTGTGTTTGAAAGTCGTATTTTGGACGTAAACTAAATTGAGGTGATTCATTCAATGATAATCCAGTCGGTTTAAATTTGTAATCTGTAAGAAAGAATTCTTTTCTTGACATGGTTTGTATCTCTGATGATGGTACGGTATTAGACTCTATATAATCTATCTGTTTGAAAATAGAAATTACAACTGCTAATCCTATACATCCATATCCAACCCGTCGCATGATAACACTTGCATTCTGGTGTGTAGCAGCTGCATCTTTCTTATTTTGAATATCCTCTTGTATAGTAGCGGTGAGATATTCCTCGTACCGTTCTTGAGCAGATGTGTTAAGAATAGTGCTACCGACCTGTAAACCTAATCCAGATATAAACAGGGTAATTTCAGATGTATGTGAACGGGATGCTGCCTGTTCCGGTGAAATTAATGCAAAACTAAGAATTAGAATAGTAATAATCCATAGGGTAGACAGGTTCAAGTTTCCGCGATCTAATTTCATTTGTATGTACCTTCGCAGGTGCGGGTTTTCTTGTTAAATAGATTAACGTAATAGAGGGTTTAAAGTCAATGGTATTTGGAGGAAATGATACATGAGTATTTGCTGTTGGTGAGATAAGCAGACTTCTAATCTATATGGTGTGAGGTATATCTTTCCCTTTTTTAGAGAATTTAGAATCATTATATATTGCACAATTAGTCTGTATTAAGGTCCAATTGAATATCTAATGAAATAATTGTTGACACATTTTGTATCACATGTTAGGATGAATGGGTGAATTAACAAAGAAACTGTACAACATGAAGCGTAGATTGAAATCCTCTTGTTATAGAATGGTTGACATCTAATGTTGTACGGAATGGAATTAACTGTTAATTTCACTGTGAGAATATTGTTTTAGATAGATTTGTTAGAACGGTATTGAGTTAATTCAGATTGTTTCTGCAGTGGGATAAGGTATGTATAACAATCACGTATTAACTCAAGGGTAGTTAATCTAAAAGATTACGGGTAATGGACTAAAGTTCATTACCCGTAATCTTTTATTCATTTATCCGTTCAACAAGACAGGTACATCCTTCATGAAATCATCGGTTTCGTTTTGCCATCTCTTCAATTCAGCAGCTAACGTATTGATCCGTTCAGTATATTCTGATTGCTCAGCCAGATTGTTTATCTCCCAAGGATCATTATCCAGATCGAATAGTTGAATTATATCCGTACCCTTCCCAGTTTCCTTGGATACATAGTTCCGTATCAGTTTCCAACGACCATCGCTAACTGTGCGATGTATGTCTTTGTATGCTGCAAAGACAGAATCACGAACTTTATCAACACAACCCTCCATCAATGGAACTAAACTACAGCCTTCAACAGTATTTGGACATTCAACATCTGTTAGGTCGCATACGGTTGGGAATAGATCGTATAAATAGGTCAGAGCATCAACATTATGTCCTTCAGGAATACCTGGACCAGCGAATATTGAAGGGACACAAATACTGTGGTTATATAGATTCTGTTTGCCAAATAATCCGTGCTGTCCAACTGCCAGTCCGTGATCAGCGGTATAGATGATAATTGTATTCTCCAATTGTCCGATTTCCTCAAGAGTTTGTATCATCCGTCCCATTTCAGCGTCTTGACTTGAAATCATACCGTAGTAATCTGCGATGTGTTGTTGCACTATTTCTGGGGTGCGAGGGAATGGAGCTAACACTTCGTCTCGGATTCTCATTTCACCATTATCGAACGGATGTTCGGGATAGAAGTTCTCTGGTAAAGGAATATCTTCAGGTGAATACATAGTTGCATATTCTCCTGGTGGGGTTCTTGGATCGTGTGGTGAGGTAAAAGAGAGATATACAAAAAATGGATCCGTTTGGTCATAGTTTTCTAAGAATTGGACAGCTGCGTCCGTAAACAGTTCTGTAGAAAATTTATCACCAATATACTTGTTTTCATTTGGATATTTTCCGGTGGCATCAAAATCGAAAACAGGAACTTTATATTGATTACCCATACCACCGAAGAATATCTTTGCTCCGTCATCAAAGCTATTGTAGAATGTGTTTCTGTCATTGTGCCATTTTCCACTGAAGAAAGTATGGTATCCAGATTCACGCATCGTTTGGGGCCAGACAGCTAAATCCGGGTTAATCTGGTTTCCACCGCTTCTGAATAGGTTAGCACTGGTGAGTACAGCTGCGCGGCTTGGTACACAGACTGCACCAACGAGTGAACCCATGATGTGTGTTCGATGGAAGGTTGTTCCCCGTGCCATAAGTGAATCCATAGTTGGGGTTTTTACAGTGGGATCACCCATCCCTGCAATTGCATCCCACCTATGGTCATCCGCGATCATAAAGAGTATATTTGGTTGTGAAGGCATTGTTTCTCCTTGATAAGTCAGTGGTTGTAATAGTACTTATACCATTTCTATTAATTTTTGTTCCATTATGGTGAAATATTGACATAATTACACACCTTACTTGTAGTAGTGATCTCCGAATCGCGATCAAACCCTTTGATAATCGGGAATCGGAATTCCCTCCTACAAGACAGTATGTGGAATTAATTGTATAATCTACCATAGCAATTGCTATAAATGAAGTGTTGTGTGGCACAAACTAACAGTTTATGCTACAAAAGAGAGTCGTGATATATCAGAAATGGTATTAGGTGTTGTTGATTTCAGATTTGTACATCAAATCAGATGTTATTAAAATGTTGTGAATAATTCTTGTAGGCATTAAAATACGAATATTATAAAAAATCAATAAAAATTTGGTAAGGGAATAGTCATGAAAATTGCGAAGATTGAACAATTCTATCCTCGTCATCGTATGCGACTTGTTAAGATAACGACGGATACTGGTATCGTTGGTTGGGGTGAAACCACGCTTGAAGGTAAACCCAAAAGCACATGGGCAGCAGTAGAAGAACTGTCTGCGTATTTTATCGGTAAAGATCCATTACGTATTGAACATCATTGGCAACATGTCTATCGATCCGCATTCTTTAGGGGTGGAAATGTCTTGATGTCTGCATTGTCCGGTATTGATCAGGCATTATGGGATATCGCTGGAAAATTCTATGATGTACCATCCTACAAACTGTTAGGTGGTGCTGTACGTGATCGTATCCGTGTGTATGCTCACTGGGGTATCGGTAGTATGAGTGATGAGGGGTTGGGTGCAGCAAAAGAACGTCTTGATTTTCTGCAGAGTACAGGTAATTATACCGCATTCAAGAGTGGACCAGGTGGAAAATGGCGTGGTCATGAGCCTCCTGCTGTGATTGATGCTTTTGTTGAACGTGCCTATAAAATGCGTGAAATGGTTGGTCCAGATATAGAACTTGCGTTTGATTTTCATGGTAAGATGACGCCTGCACTTGCGATCGAGGTGTGTAATGAGATAAAGGGGATGCGTCCCATGTTTGTTGAGGAGCCAGTTCCACAAGAGAATGTAGATGCGTTAAAATTGGTTTCTGACCATGTACCATATCCAATTGCTACCGGTGAACGTCTTCTTTCGCGATGGGAATTTCGTGAGGTAATTGAGAAGCAGGCTGTAGCCTATTTGCAACCGGATACATCTCATGCAGGTGGGATTACAGAACTGAAGAAAATCGCTAACATGGCAGAGGTATACTATATGCATATTGCTCCACACTGTGCAATTGGTCCTGTTGCATTTTCTGCTTCCCTTCAAGTGGATGCTGTTGTGCCAAATTTTCTCATTCAGGAACAAATTGATGCCGGGTTAGGTGCAGGTCTCTTCAAAGAGGATTGGCAGGTAATTGATGGACATATTGAATTACCGACAAAAGCTGGTTTAGGGTTTGAGATAGATGAGAAGGAGGCGGAGCAAATTCTTGACACCTATAGTGAAGAACTCGGTGGTGAGTATTATTATGAATCTGATGGTAGTGTTGCGGATTGGTAGATTAGGTTCCAATATTCACTCTCTAAATTTGCAATATTATATTTATTTGCCAATTTCATGCTGTTTACACGTCCAAATTTGTCCAAAACCTCACCAATTGCAGCGTTTATTTTTGTTTGCGTTACATATATCCAAAAACTACAGTAGCGATTCAGTTTCTACATAAGTAAAAAAACGATTTTACAAATGGAAAATTAGAAAATTGCATTATTTTCTCTTTTTTAATTCGCCCCATGTTATAGTTAACTTTTTGCGGGGGTTAACGAATATAGGATCGCCTTTATCTCTATCTTCCTTATTTTCTTCACCTTGTCCTAAATTCTCATTTTTATTGGGTTTGGGAGGATTTTCCTGTAGATTGATTTTCCTGAATATAGGACGACTATCCAGCAATGCAGCCTCAAAATCTAATAATCGCATTCTATCGCCCCATTCTGCAGTTGTTTTTCCCCACGCAATAATAGTACCATTGAAAGATTCTGGCACATTGTTATGTCCAGGATCGAGGGCAAATGCGTGACCTAACTCATGGGCTACTACTGCAAGATAATGATTAGGAAAATCATTCATTCTGTCCATAGTTTCAACCGCATTTCCTCCCCATCTGCCACCATGCCATGTAAAGCCAAAAGCAGGTCCTCCTCGCCAATTTCCATTCATTTTTAATCCACCTATAATAATGAGATGCACATTGTCTCGGGAATCCCAATTCTGCTGATTATTGAATCTGAATGGAAGTTCAGGTTCAATTCCATCCTTAAATATATCCAAGTTCCCATCTTCAATAATGCGATAATGGTTACTATCATGCTTTGCATTAATTATGTGTATAATAAGTTTGCCGTTCTCATCTAATTCAATTGGAAATGTCTTATCAATAAACCCATGCCGAGTCATTTCAGACTGGAAATACTGTTGAATATCTTTCATTATCTTATCATGAAATTCACGATCTATATCAGGTGCATCTGTCGGTTTAAAATATAGAACATAGACATCAAATTTTGCACTTGCAGATCCTGTAACTGATATTAATACCAAGAGTAATAGTAAATTATATAAGCGTTTCATATATTATACTTCTTTATTGCATAATAATTGATACAAGATGATTTATCATATCCAATTGTCATTTATTAGTTTTTCCAACACTGCCACTTGATTTTCCTACTCACACCGGAACCATCAGTCCATTTCTAAATCTGTGGTCAGGTCCTTTATTTATGGCTTCAAGAAGATCCATTGCTAGTTCAATACCGCGTATTTTGTTGATGTCCGCGTTGCTAATATTGTAGGACTTGGGGGGTTCGATACAATTCTGACACCCCAATTGGCAATTACTATTACTACATTTTTCGGCAATTTCAATTCCCTTTTCCAGGACATCTGGCAATATCGTGAACAGTTTTTTAGCAATACCAATTCCGCTAGAGTAATTTTCATAGTAGGAAGCGAAGGGTTCGTCACCTGTCCTTGAGTAAGTACTGGTGTCGAATCGGTCTGCCGGAATTACAAACATTGCTCCGACACGAATCATGTGCTCCAACGCACCAATTCCCTCAGTAGCACATTCACTGGGAGGCACACTCACCCAAAAGGCATGTCGATTGTCAAAAGTATATGCTCCATGTGCCGGTTGCGTTTCGATTTCTTCACCGGTGCGTTCATCTATTACTTTGTAACCTGTAAACCTCATTGAGAGATCCATTGCACCATAGAACATCTCAATTTTACCATAACCAACTCCATCAAAAGGCGTCAATGACTCCATCTTCGTGAAAAAATTGGCTTCTGTTTTACGATGTTGCTCGGTCTCATTTAAAACAACAGCATCTTTCTCGTGGGCGTGTACGGTGTATTTCTGCCCAAAGAAAGTGAAAACCGCGCCGATGTAGGCTTCACGGAATCGACGCATGTCTGAAATTTGCCCGATTTCTTCACCATCACATTTTAATTGGTAGGACTGACCGAGACTGCCGCGAATCTTCAGAAGAGGATGTGGTCTGACGTACTTAGGTAACCTTCCTGAGTTATTCTTTGCCGCATCGTAAAAGGCATCGCCGAGAATGTTTTTTGCCGAAGCAGATAGAGTACCGTTTGTCTCCGCCTTGAGCATAGGCATATGATCCTCAATCAGCTCTTCGTTGCTTGGGTCAACTACCAATTCGTCAAATGGTTTGTTCAGAAATGCATCTAAATTGCCTACAAAAAATTGGTCGATCGGATCATTCATAGCATAGAACAGTACAAATGCTTCTTTGTCCCAGCCTCGTCCTGCGCGTCCGATCTGTTGCCAGGCGGACATAACATTGGATGGGAAACCTGCAAGTATGACACCATCCAGTCCTCCGATGTCGATTCCCAACTCCAGAGCATTAGTCGTAAACACTACGTTGATACTACCTTCCTTAATTTTTTGTTGTATCTCGCGTTTTTTGGTAGACTTCATATCGGCGTGAAAAGGCTGTATTCTTTCCGGATCAAGGTTGTTTTTTTCTACAATACGCTGGCAGTTTCCGAATGCATCCTCAAGAAATCGCTTCGTCGGACAAAATACAAGTGCTTGTAATCCTTCTGCGAGAACAGTTAACGCAGCATGTTCAACACGCAGCCGGACAATTTCTTTACGCATGAAATCCGGAACGTCAGGATTAACGAATAAAAAATGTCGTTTTGGTCGTAACGCGTTTCCGGCAGATACCACCTCAATGTCCCGCTCTGTAAGATTTTTGGCTTGCTCCCCTGGATTAGCACAAGTCGCGCTCGATAGAAATAGACGTGGATTCACTCCAATGCTGTTTAGGTGTAGAAAAAAACGCCTCAATAAAAGAGCCATATTACCACCGAAAAAACCGCGGTACTCGTGCATCTCGTCAACAACCACATACTTTAAATTACGTAGAAAACTTTCCCATTGATCTCGCCAACCTAAGAACGCCATATTTATATACTCGGGGTTTGTCAATAGAATTGGCGGTGGGTTCTGCTTCAGTTGATCTTTGCGTTTCTTACTTGTATCGCCATCATAAGGGGCTGCATCAAGTGAGAGTGGTTTGCAAAGTTGTTCAATTTGTTCTCGTTGGTCGAAGGCTAATGCCTTCATCGGGTAAATCATGAGTGCGTGAGAACCCTGATTGCGCACCAAAGCATCGAGCATCGGTACGGTGAATGCTAACGTTTTTCCGCTGGCGGTAGGTGATTCTAAAACCACATCCGCTCCACTCAGTGATTTCCTGATAGCCTCGGCCTGATGTTGATAGAGTTGATTAATTCCATTTTTTTTGAGCGCATTACGTACAGATGGTTCCAATTCAGGCATCCACTCGTTCGCAAATTTGGGTTGAATATGCGGAAGGGTGTCTTTTCGTATTTTATCAGTGTCACGTAACGCATCAAATTTTTTCAATTGTGCTACAAAATTTTCTACGTCAATCATTTACTTTCCTCCACATCTTGTCCGTTAGAAAAGTGGTCAAGATGATCTATACAAATTCTGGTGCAGTGTTAATACTTTATTTTGAATGATTTCATGTGTGTCAAAATCTACGGTTTTATTAATTTACCGAATTTACGCTCTAAACCACTGTTTTTCGATGTGCGACGTACGGGGGTTCAAGCATCAGCTTCTGATCTTCTTCGGTCATCAGTTCACGTAGGTCGTCGTCATATCTACCTTGTCCCCAGGATGCATGCCCAGGACAATACTTGAAAAGAATTGAACGTCGTTCATGTGATGCAGTCCATGGTAGGGTTCCATGTGTTAAAGCCTCAGTGAAAATAACGACATCACCTGCTTTTTGATGAACGGGTGCCATACAGGTCTTGTTGTCTATTACGGGTCGGAACTGTGGCGGACATGGATAGTTGCTTTTATGACTTCCGGGGATACAGCAGAAACCCCCATGACCAGGAAGCATATCTGTTAATGCCCAAGAGACAACAGTTAGACCGTTATACATGCGGTCATTTCTGAAAACATAATATTGTGATGGGTCGTAAGGGGTGCCGCCACCGTGAAGTGTACCCCCAGGATTCCCATCTATCATTAAGATACCGTAGACATGATCCAGTCTAAATTTAGGACCGACAATCTCAGCTAAACATGGCATGATACGTGGGTGGTTTAGAAGTCTGCGAAAAGCGTCATTTTCCCAGCTTAAAAAACCACCGAAACGTTGAGAATGAATATTGTCATCTGCTGGGTCAGGATAGTTTTGTGAATCGATTAATGCATTTAGTTCTGTCAGGTCTTCATCACCCAACACACCTTCAATATTGACATATCCCCATAGATCGAACAGATATTTTTCTTCTGTGTTCATGCGGAATCTCCGTTATTTTATTGATGTGGTGACCGTGAAGTGGGTTCCATACGGGTAACCTCAATCTTGGATCTGTCAATGAGTTCACCGACTCGTGGTGAAATTTCATTTACCCATCGGTCATCTTCATAAACAGCTGCATAAAGTTGTTCCCGTTGTTCTTCACTTTCGAACCGTCGTATCCAAACGTATAGGTCATCTTCTTCCTCACCGATGAAACTACCGATGACTACCATTCCTTTAGAAATTTGATAAGGTATGACCGTCTCTTCCATATATTTTACCCAGTTGTCCCGTTGTCCGGGTTGTGTTCGGTATTGTCTTAATTCAAAAAATGCCATGTGAACTCCTATTCGTTATTGGTTAATGGTTGTAATACCATTTCTATTAAATTTTTTCCTATTACCTATTGTTAGAAATTAGACGTAATGTAGCACAAACTGGAAAGTTTATGCTACAAAGAGAGACATTAAATATCAGAAATTGTATAATTTCACATGATAGTAGAAATGAAATTATGAGCAATTCGTTGCATTGGAATGCATAATTATTTTGATTTTCGTTACAATCGATTATATCCGTATCCATTCCCTGTTATATCAAAAAGGACGGATGCTGCCAGAAAATGTATATCAGCATCATTATCCTCTAAGACCGTTTCTAAAATACTTGTTGTACTCTCGTTTTTTGCATCTCCCATAGCACGTATGATATCTAACTGTAATGCACGCTCAGTTTTATCAGCATATAGTTTTTCAAATTTATCTACAAGAGCTTTTACCGCACCATCTGAAGCTATTTTACCAAGGGCGCGCGCAGCATCTCTACGTATTTCAATATGATTGTCATCATTATTCATAATTTGAATCAAAGGGTCAGTCGTGGAAGCCTCAGCGAGTGCACCTAAAGCTTGTGTTGCCAATCGTCGAACATCTTTATTGTTTTCCTTTTCCCCATTTGCAACAAGTATGAGATCATCTATGAGAGCAACTGTACCTGATTCACCGATCGTGCGTGCTGTATCTTTCCGTGTATCAACAACAGGGTCTGCAAGCGTTTCTCGAAGTTTTGTAACATCAAGTGAACGTGTGCGTCCTAAAGCAACAGAAGCAGCATTTCTAATAGGGGGACTTTCCCATTTGTCATCCGCCCGGATCTGCATCTTTTCGGCAATGAATTCAGGTAATTTATGTTTTTTCGCAGCGGCGACAATAGGTTCCCAACTCCAATTTCGTTTTCTATCATCCAAAGCTAAATTCTTTCTATTTGCCGCATCTTCCAGAGCAATGATGTATTCAGTATCCTCAATAAGACGGTTTGATAATGCCGTAATTGCTTGTTGTCCACCAATATTTCCGAGAGCAACAGTTGCTTTGCTGCGAGGGGAAGCATTTGCTAATAAGGCAGTATCCGCATTCAATGGAATACGTACATCTTCCATAATATTAATGAGATGAGGAACAGCAGATTCTATTTCCATTTTTCCAAGCGCAGCTATGGCATTGTTAGATATATTTCCGATTCGGTTGCTAAGTGCACGAATAAGTAGTTCTTCTGAGGATTTATCTCCTATATTTCCGATTGCAGATACAGCAGCAGCCCGTATTGCATCATTTTCTAAATTGTTTTCAACCATTTGTCGTAATTTTTCAACTGCTTGTGCATCTTTAATACCACCTAACCCAACTACAGCGTACCAACGTACGGAACTATTTTCATCGTTTAAGGCTTGCCGGAGTATAGGTGCAGAGCGTTCATCCCGAAGAGCATTTAATGATCCAATTGCGGCAGCACGGATTGATTTTGATTCAGTTTTGTTTTCAACGATGGCGATTAATGGTTCGACGGTTTTACGGTCTTTATAACCTCCTAATCGGGTTACAGCCTCTTTACGAATTATATAACTATCGTGGTCTATACGTGATAATATTGCATCTAAGGATGACTTGTGGTGGATTACACCCAACATATGTACAATTGCCCAGTGTGTCCATTCGTCATCAGCGGAATTAAGTGCATTTAGTAAGTGCTCAGTAGTGACAGCATTCCCGTTGAGTAATAATGCGCCGATAACTTCGTTCTGTACAGATTGTACTTCAAAACCGTCTTCGAAGCTTCCTCGACCTTTCTTAATAATATCCACCAGCCCCTTATCTGCCAGAGTTGGATTTATTTCACGGAGTGCTTTGGTTGCTTGGAGACGTGCAGTTTCGTATTTGTCTGTTTTTATGATATCTATCAGTGCGTCAACGCTTTTCGGTGATTTGATTGTACCTAAAGCGATGGCAGCTTCTTGTCTGACGACACCTTGCTTATCTTTTTTTAGTGCGGTAATTAGTGCATCAATTGCCTTATCGCCACTCACTCTTCCGAGTGCCCATGCTGCATTCCGTCTGACAGTCGCGCGTTGATCATCGGTAAGTGCATTTACTAATGGTTCAACGACGACTTCACCTTTAAAGATACCGAGTGCTTTTGCGACTTCACTCCGAACAAGGCTTGGTATGGGTTTAAGTTCACCCCAGATACGATAGTATGGACGAGGGTAATCTGCTGTCCACGTGATATTGAGAGAATCAAGATGAGCCCTTAATGCATCCAGTGTTTTGAATTTACGTTTCATATGCCGTTGAAAATCTGATATTTCATCAAATTGCATTGATAAGACCCAAAACAGGGCGTCGAGGGTTTCGGTATCCTGAATTCTGCTGAGAACTTTCACAGCATTCGCTCGGATAACAGGACTTGATTCATCATTTAGCATGAGCAACAACATGGGTTGCGTAGCGGATGCAGGTTTTAGTTGCCATAATGCGTTTAATGCTGCTGTCCGTACAGTTTCACGTCGGAGTTTATCCATAGCGATAGCGATCAATTTACGAGTCGTGTCTTCAATATTGACATTAATTTTCCCTAATGCTTCTGCAGCTTGGGTGACAGTAGTGTCATCTAATTTGAGTGCATTTGAAAGAGCGATAACGGCACTGTTTTCTGGACCGCGTGCTCTCATGTTCCCGAGAGCTTGTGCAGCAATTGCTTTCACTTCTTTATCAACGTCAACCATTAATATATCAATAAGAGATGGAATTGCCCGTCGGTCCCCGATAGCACTTAATACTTTTGCTGATTCTAACTGTATTGTGTGTTCCGCAGTTTGTAGTGCATGGATCAGCGTTGGAACAGCTGTGCCACGCATAGTAATTAGTGCAGTATGTGCGGCACCTTTCAGGTCTTCATTGGCTAAAAGATTGATTATAGGGAGAATAGCTTCATTGGCTCGGAGTATTGCAAGTGTTTCAATGGCAGCAGTTTGTGCTCTGAGTCTATATTTTTTCATCCATGAATCGTCAATATAAGCACTTGCTATATACCTGTATTGCTCAGAAAACCCATTATCTACATCAGGAATTATATTTGTTGCACCGGTTTCAAGAACAGCTAATAACGGTAGAACGGATGGTTGTCCGATTCTGTCAAGAGCAACTATTGCTGTTGTCCTAACGTATGTGTTGGAATCTGATAAGAGTTTGATGAGATCATCAACAGCAGAGGGTGTTTGTAGTTTACCGATAAGTTTTGCAGCGTGCATTCGAACTTGTGCGTTGTTATTTCTTGTTGCTAACTGAAGTAGGGGTATAATTTGTTCATTCAGTTGAGAATCGGGTTGGCATAGACCTTCAACAGCAACAATTGCACTATAGGAAACCTCTGGTGCTTCATCTGTCTTGGACAGTATTGATTGGTATATTGGAATCAGATCCGGGGACTGGAATGTGTATAATTCGCGTAGAGCGGCTTCCCTAATTTGTGGATCCGTCTGATTTGTATTATTTAGAATCGCTTTAAGGCTATCGATTGTACTTTCTGTTGTCGTGTGGATTTGTTGTAGTAGATTCTCAATGGTGGTAGGAACATTCGGTTGATAACATTTTTGAGCTTCTAATAGGGCGGTTACAATGACTGCATCGGATCTATTGGCTAAATTGGATAACAGTGTGGGTTGTTTTTCAACGGCTTTTGCAAGTGCGGAAACGAGTAGTCCTGATATAGAATTCCGTGATCTTATAAGTCTTTCTTGTCTGTTTAATTCGTCTGAGTCGGGGTCATCAAGTATTGTTATTGCTCTAATATCAGTATTAACTGTTTTTAGATGATCTAATATCTGTGCGATAACCTGATGCCAACCATTTGTATCTGCACTGGTACTTAACTGTAGTAGCCGACTTAGGAATACAGCTTCTTGGTTGTCAGGGTTGTTTTGACGAGATTTATCTACAGCAGTTTTTGCAGCAGAAAAGTTTCCATCAACGATTGATTGTCTTGCAGAGAGAAGTGCTTTGTCTTCTTTATCAGCACAACCGATAATAAATGCCCCACATAGAATGAGCGTAATTAGAAAAAAAGAATATTGTTTCATAGGATTTTATTCATTTTTATACCATTTCTATCATTTTTGTCCCATTACCTATTATCAGAAATGAAGCGGAATGTGGCACAAACTGGAAAGTTTATGCTACAAGAGAGACATTATATCAGAAATGGTATTAGTTATGTTTCTGTTGTCCGGCACTTTAAAATTAGTAAAAGATAGTAAACTTTTTGCTTATTCTCCAGCGATAACCAGTTTTCTCAAGTCGGCTACAGCATAGATATGTTTTGCAATTCGATTGAGCAATGCAAGACGGTTTACACGTATATCAGATTCTTTTGCCATTACTAAAACATCATCAAAAAATTGATCAATTGCCGGTTGTAATTCGGATAACTTTTTAAGGAGTTGTGAATACGATCTTTCTTGTTCAGAATTTTCAAGGTTGGGTTCTACATCCGTAAGTTGCTTATACAGTTGTATTTCCGCATCATCACTTAGTAGCGAATTATCCACATTCTCTGATGCATCATCTGGTAATATTCTCAACACACGATTGAGTGCATTATATATATCCTCAAAATTGGGTGTCAAGCGAAATTCAGCAAGAGCTTTGGCACGATTGAGTATATCTATTATATCTACATCACCAACTTCTAACACAGCGTCTGCCAGATCAGGTGTGTATTCAAGCGTTTGTAGGATGACGCGTAATCTTTCCTTAATAAAATTCAGTACACTTGATTTTGTATCATCGACTAAATCAACTTCATAGAGTGAGATGGCTTTATCCACAACAACATCTAAAGAAAGTGGTAATAGACGGTTTTGCAGAATACGTATAGTTCCCAAAGCATGTCTACGTAATGAATATGGATCTTGTGAACCTGTTGGTCGTTCTTCAATACCGAAGTATCCGACGATAGTGTCTATTTTGTCAGCAATAGCGAGAATTGCCCCAACTTCTGTTTTGGGGAGAGGGGTGTCTGCTCCTAAGGGTTGGTAATGTTCTGCGATTGCCGTGGCAACCTGTTCAGGTTCACTTGAATTTCTTGCATAATACTGTCCTGTAATACCTTGTAAAGATGGGAATTCGATAACCATATGTGTGGTTAGGTCTGCTTTACATAACCAAGCAGCTTGTTCAACATGATGTATTGTTGTATCAGAAACTTTTAATTCTGTACAAATGAACCGAACCAATACTTTTAGTCGTTCAACTTTCTTCAAAAGAGAGCCCAGTTTAGCATGGAAAATGACATTATCTAAACGGTCAACCTTTTCCGTCAGAGAAGTTTTTTGATCTTCATTATAGAAGAACTCAGCATCATTTAACCGAGCATTGAGAACGCGCTCGTTTCCGTGTCGTACACCATCAATATTTCCATCTGTTCCATTTGAAATGGTGATGAATTTCGGTACAAGTTCAGTTTCGGTTTTCCACATAGGGAAATAACGTTGGTGTTTTTTCATGGCAGTAATTAATACTTCAGGAGGAATTTCCAAATGAGATTCACTATAATTACCTACAATAGGATGCGGATTTTCAACAAGATAGTTGACAGTATCTAACAGTTCTTCGTCTATGTTGACTAAGCAGTTTTCAGAATCTAAAGTATTTCGAATCTGTTTTTCAATAGTCTCTCTGCGTTTTTTTGGACAGACAATAACCCCAGCATCACGTAATGTTTCTATATAGGAATCCTCATCTGCAGAATTTAATGTAAGCGGATCTGGGTATAAGGAACGGTGTCCATAGGTTTGTCGTCCTGCTTGTGCTGCCCCATAAGAACATTGGATGATATTTTCACCGAGTAATGCGACTATCCATCGGATAGGACGTGCAAAGTTTGGTCTTGCATGTGATTTTTCGTCAATGTTCTCCCATTGCATCGTCTTGGGGAAACGAAGTGCTTCAATCCACTCTTGTAGTAGGGATTGTAAAATATCTTGTGTTTGTCGACCTGTTTCTTTTTTAGAAGCAGCGATATATTCCCCACGATCGGTTTGAACAATGCGGAGATCAGAAATATCAACACCTTGTGATTTTGCGAATCCGATAGCAGCTTTTGTAGGTTGACCATTATCATCGTATGCAATCTGTTTTGGTGGTCCAACGACTTCTGTTTCTTGGCTATCTTGCAGTGTTTTAACATCCTTAATAGTAAGTGTAATCCGACGTGGCGTGCCGTAAGTTTGGATCTTACCAAATTGTATTCTGTTTGTAGAGAGGGAATGGGCTGCGAATTCTTTAAGTTGATTTAGAACAGGAGGAACATAGCTTGCTGGTATTTCTTCTGTTCCGATTTCAAAGAGTAGGTCAGCATGATCTTGTTCTTGATCGGTATTGTTAGAATCAGATTCATGGACTTCAATTGGCGTAGATTCTGTTTTGAATTTGTTGAGGAGCGGGTGCTCCATCTCTTCGCGTTGTTCTACGTAGGCGCGTGCGATTCTTTGTGCAAGTCTTCGAACACGTTCTATATAACTTACCCGTTCAGTTACACTTATAACACCGCGGGCATCGAGCATATTGAAGGTGTGTGAACATTTTAGAACATGGTCGGTTGCGGGAAGGACTAAACCAGCGTCTAAACATGCATAGGTTTCTTTTTCGTAGGTGCTAAACTGTTGAAACAGCATATCGACGTTGGCGTGTTCAAAATTGTAGGTTGAGTATTCGACCTCAGCTTGATGATAGACATCTCCATAGTTAAGGTGTTCGTTCCAACGGATGTCAAAAAAAGTATCAACATCCTGTAGGTAGAGTGCAATGCGTTCTAATCCGTATGTTATTTCGGCTGAAATAGGGTTGAGTTCAATGCTTCCCATTTGTTGGAAATAGGTGAATTGAGTGACTTCAGCGCCGTTCCACCAGACTTCCCAACCGAGACCAGATGCCCCGAGGGTCGGTGATTCCCAGTCGTCTTCAACAAAGCGTATATCGTTTTTCCGTGGAGAGATACCGAGATGGTAAAGACTCTTGAGGTAAAGAGGTAGTACATTTTCGGGTGCGGGTTTTAAGATGACTTGATACTGGTAGTATGCCCCAAGCCGGAAAGGGTTTTCAGCATATCTGCCGTCTGTTGGTCTTCGTACAGGTTCGACGTATGCGACTTTCCATGGTTCAGGACCGAGACATCGCAAGAATGTAGCGGGGTTAAATGTTCCTGCTCCGACCTCTATATCGCATGGTTGTTGAATGATGCATCCTTGGTCTGCCCAAAATTTCTCTAAAGCTAATATTATTTCTTGAAAAGTCATATCTGAATTATTGCTGTGTGCTCCGTTTTCTGTAGGGTGTTTCAAGTGATTATTGTAGCATATACGGGATCTAATGACAATTGTTTTTGGAATTACATCGGACCCAATAAATGGATATATATTATTTAGAAATGGCGCTAAATTATATATCGTAGATTCAATTGTTAATCCTAATATCCAGACAAAAAATAAGGTGCAAAAACAGACATTTAATCCTAAATTCCCAGACAATAAATTGCGAAAAAGTTGTGATTTTCCATGTGGTGAAAAAGTGGTGAAAAAGTGAAAAATGTTACACTTTTTGACACATTCTGTGTCATTGAAATTGGTGTAAATTACCCCTCTAATCTCTGTCATAGACTGACTTTACTCCACTTTGAATTAACTTTTTAAGAATTTGCAAAAAGTGTGATTTTGTGTTTTTGTTGTTCTTGCTGATTTTGCCAATTTCAACCTGTGTATTATAGTTGGTTTTTTGACATATAAAATTTTCTGTATTTAGGACGTTTTTATAGATTTTCATCATTATTTCTCTTATTATTTATTTCCATTAAGGTTATGATTTTGGAGTAGAATTTCCTCATATCTTTATTCAATTTTGTGCTTTGTAATACCATTTCTAAATGAATAGTTGTCATAAGTTCGCATGTTTTTTGGGTGCAGTTCCAAACCGAACCGGTTTTCCGTGGAAAGATGATATGGAGATTTATAAAATATATCGATTCCCCGCGGAAGCCCCGGTTCGGTTTCAAACCGAACCTACAGGGGGTGGACAAGGTGCTAAATTGACACCTATGTGTCTTGTTACAGAAACCTATCCAAATAATATAGACTTATTTGAAGATATGGTTTGAATTATTCTGGAATTTCCTTTTTATGATCTGATAGTGCTTCTTTCTCCGTGAATTTGGCTTCAACAGTTTCTTTTTCTTGGAGTAATCTCTTAGTCGTGATAATTGATTTCAGGATTTGGTGTGCGAGTGGTATTCGCGTCATATCGTTTTCTTCAACTATCTGCTTTTTTGCTATCTGGTATAGTGCTTCTAATTCTTCAATACTATTATATGGGCAATCCAGACAGTTTGTTTGTAGATCCTGTAAATATGCCCTCCTCTCATCTTGAAAGAATTTTCGATATTTATTTGGAAACCGTGTATGACTGATATTTAACCTACGGAACCGATTCGAAAGCATATCAAGTATTCTTTCGTTTTTTCCTTCTTTTTCCTTTGAGAAAAGTTTTGCACCATCATTAAGGTGTTCATCATAGTCGAGAATCCATTCATGCTCATCGTTCGCTTCCTCTTCCCGTAGTCGTTTGACATAGGCATCCAGGTATTTCGCTTCATCATTATATGGCATACCGCAGATTGCTTTGATATCGTCCGGAAATGTCAGAATGAATTCTTCTACTATCTCTGAAAGATCCATGAATTGTGCGAATCCTTTGACAACAAATTTCTTATGATGTTCCTGTAATTGCATTGGTAATTCTCCTTAAAATGTCACACTTTTTGTCACATGTTGTGACATTAAAAACAGCTTAAAAAATGGCTATAAACCTATATATAGACAGGGTTTATGAGGGTTCTAACTCAAAAAAAAGAATTTCAAAAATTACAGATTTCCTTTTAGTTCTGATTACTATGAATCGGATCATTTTTTGGGATTTCTGCTATAGCTAATTCGTTTTCTTTCTTGGAATTACTTTCAATCTTCTTAATTTCTGTAGGTGTAATATCTATAATCTCCTGATTGTTGTCCATCAGTTGGCATGTGATGATTGTCCTAAGGAGACTATGTGCTAAAGGTATTTGAGAAATTTGATTTTCCACATAGATCATCCTCTTTACGTAGTTGTATAGATCTTCTAATTCTGCCAAAGAATCTTGTATCCCGTGCGAACTAATTTCTGCATCCTTCTTAAGATGTTCTTCCCGTGTCTTATGAAACAGTTCACTATATTTTTGTGGAAATTGTGGGTGTTCAATATGTAATCTTCTAAACTGGGTTGAAAGTTTCCGTTTAGTATGTCTAATGATAGGTTCGATATATTCGTCATATTCTTCATTAAATGCTTCTATTCGTTCATCCTCAGAATAAAGCCTTTTTATAGTGGTTTATAACTGATTCTGTATATGTACTTCTCTCGGTTTGTGATATTTAAGACAGATCTGTTCGATATCATCCGCAAACTTCTCAACGAATTCTTCTACGATGTCCGCGCGTTTCATGAATTTTGCGTAACACTCAACTACGAATTGTTTGTGTTCTTCTGTAAGTCGCATTATATACCTCGATTATAGTTGTTAGTTTCAGAGTTGAGAATTTCATCTCTTGAAAATACATATGGTTAAGTATAGTAATTCTTAATTAACCTAATACTGGCAAGAGAATTACTAATGCTAATTGTAAGTATAACATTTTTCTTATATAATGTCAAGGTAAATGTGATATTACCTGTAACATAGTTGTAATAATGTAGGTTTTTCTTCATTTGATTTTATATAATTGTTTTTATTGTCAATATTTCTTGCGATTTGTGAATTCAAGATGAAGAAATCCTCGGTCTATTATTCTGTTGTAATATGAAGATGGTTTATTCACAAAAATTTGTATATATTAAAATGATAAACTGAAGGGGTGTAGAATTTATACCGTATACTGAAAATTTACAGTATAATTAGAGGATGGGATTGGGGTTGAATCTTAGGATTTGAATCCTTGTTATATCGAATCGAAATGAATAGGTGTCATAAAGATGCATGTAATATTATATTCGGAGCGGTTGCAAACCGCTCCATAGGTGTCAATTTAGCACCTTTCCTACACATGGTAGGTTCGGTTTGATGTAGATTAATTTAATCATTCGGTAATATCTTGACGAAATCCGGTGCGGTTACAAACCGCACCTACCGGGGCAGCGGTAAATTAGAATTACCGATTTTAATAATTAAACTTCATTAACCGAACCGGGTTTCAATTATCTACCCACAATGGTAGGATTCTATAAGTAGGTTTCGTTGCCTACAAGACTTCAGAGGATTTTGTGGGATTTACGGTTTATGTTTAAAATCTGGAGCGGTTACAAACCGCTCCTACCAGGTATAGGTTTACAAAGATTGTTTCCTTAAATTGATGCATATGGAGCGGCTGCAAACCGCTCCTACTGGGTGGGGTGAATAATTTTATATGTCATAATATATCTTAGAAATGGTATAACTTCCTGCACGGAAGTTAGAAGGGAATAAAATGGCAAATACATTAACTAAGGACTTTAATTCCATTCAACTACCGAAAGTGAACTCAAATTTGCTTTCAGTCATTAGCATAGAAATATGAGTCGCTTGTTTATTTGGAATTTCAAGCGACTCAAACTTACAAAGGAATGTGTCAGTATGAAAAATGAGTTATCCAATTATAAAAAAAAAGTAAGTAGAAGTTTTTGGATAGCATGGGCATTTTTCGTGACCTTAATTATCACAGTTTTGGGACTTCTATTATATTATTTATTTTATATATTGGCACCCGATCTACAACTTTCACCTGTCACAGAAAAACTATTTTTCTGTGTTATATTGATATTCCTACTCATAGCTTTTTTAGTTGGGAAATTCTGGTATATACCTGCTATTATGAAAGTTTCTGAAGTATACATGAATACTAACCGCTTTAATAAGGAAACAAAAATGTTTAGTATATTCAATAATCGAACGTATGCGGTTTCAATATGTCTTACTGTTTTTATATCTATATTGATCGGATTCTCTTTTTGGTATTTTGTACATCTCCCCGCACAGAAAATACTGAATGCTGAACCGGTAAAGAAGTATAATACAGTTACGCCCTTAAAACCGAAAAATCAGTCATCTAAAACACCCGGTACTATTACATCACACAGCCATCAGGAAGATATATTAGAAGCAGACGCGCCTTCAGATCAGAAACAGAGTAATTTGCGGGAAAACACCGATCAAAGCAGAGACACATCTGTTTCCGAAAAAAAAGAGGAAGTAGAACACAAGCATCTCCAGTCTAAAGAGGAACAAGAGGCATCAAAGAAACTGAAAGCCGAGGCAGAAGCGGTCTTAGAACTTGCTAAGCAATCCCAAAAAGAGAGTCTTGAGTTGATGCGTGAAGCAATGCCAATAGTAGTAAATCATCTAAACACACTGTCACAAGACGAACAACGTGAATTGTTGCAGCAAACCAAAACAACAATGGCCAATCAAATTTCACAATACCCTTCAGAGCTCCAACCTTTTATAGAAGAATTTAATATTGTTGAAGAAGGATGGAGAATGTATTTAGATATGCTTGCAGAGTATGGTTACACACCACCAAAAGGAATTGAATGATGAAAGATGCTTATTTTTTATATAGCGTTAGCATCCTCGCAATTGTTGGTGTTTTGGTTTGTTTTATTGGATACGCAACAATTGTTGTCCCGATGCACACGTCTAAGCAAATATTTGCTTTCACAACAACCTTTGGATAGAAGGAAAACTGCAAATGCTGTGCAGATTGAGTGGAACGTGTTAAAACAGCCAATTAAGACTTGCTTGAACGCAATCTGATAGTGAAAAGGTCTTAACTGCAACTGAATACAAGACGTAATAAGTGTGAAGGATACACAAGACACGGAGTTGCCAACACATTGGATGACTTCTACAGTCAGAAACCTTTTGAGAATCATTTTTATGTATTGGAATCCTCCAGACTAATACAGTTCTATCCGCACTACCAATCACCAATTTACTCCAATCCTTTTAATATACTCAGTTGACTCACCGATACAACATCCCAAACTATAACAGCATCCATATCTCCATCCCAACATTATCTCATCCACTTGCCGGTAATTTTCCATCTGGACTGAATACTACACAATTCAAATCTCCTATGTTACCTGAAAACCTATTCTTATATTTTCCAGTCTGTAGGATTACATAAGTATATTGCCCTATTCCCAAAATTGTCCTCATCATTTTATACGTCTATGCCACCGCCTACGTTTTTTGTCACTATTGAGAGAAAAGTAGAGACGATCATTAAGAAATACTACGCTAAAGATTACATTATACAAACGTTGCGAAACCTATTGATGAGAGACAAGATAAAACAATTGTCTATTAACCGTTATAATGATTATTCCTAATTTATCCTGGATTACACAATTCTATAGAAATAATTTAATCCTATAATGATTAAATGACGAATTTACTATAAAAAACACCTAAATCCTCATTATTTTACATAGATTTTGTAGATTATGCAATTTTCACACCTATTCAACGTGTCTTTTATAATACAGTGATACTTTACTAATGATTAAATGACGAATTTACTACAAAACCATCTAAATCCTCATTATTTACATAAATTCTGTAGATGATGCAATTTTTACACCTATTCAACGCGTCTTATATTATAGAGTTAGACATTTCTATTGATAATGAGTCAATTTAATTGTGTCTATATCTGAAGAAGTTGTGATTTCAAGAACTGCTGCAGCAGTACAAAAAAGAGTGGAGTGCATATTCAAATGGTTACGCCCAATTGCGTATCAGTTGGACGAACTGATTGATAACCTTCCACCTCAAGAACGGAAGATTATGGAAAGATATTTAGACAATCAGCTTCTTGAAAAGATTAGTGAAAAATTAAGTATCTTCCCCGACTGATGTTGAAACTTGTGATAATACGGTGGAAGAAGGCCGTAACGTAAAATGCCACCACCACAGTTAAGCGGGAGAGTAATTGATTAATTTTAGTTAATAAATTGTGGGAGAAATGGTACAATTTGCATATCACTGTTCGCAATAAGTTTAAATGGAAGCCCGATTCGGATAGCGTTTACAAATGGCAATTTCTCCTTCTACTCCCACTGACTTCCTGACCGGAAGTTGAAAAGAAGGAAAAGAAAATGACGAATATAATTAGGTTGCCGAAACTAAACACGAATTTGCTGAGCGTGATAAGTTTCATTGTGCTGCTTACAATGGCATTTTCTACGGTTTCTGTGATTGCACATCATGACTGCGATGAAGCAGAAGAGAGACTTGAGAGAGCTCAAGAGGCACTTAAAAAAGAACTATCAGATTACCGGATTGCGGAATTGTTGTGGTATGCTGCATTGCTAAGCGGAAGTCCGTTTCTTGAACGTGCGGCGAGAATTAACTTGAATAGAGCTGCAGAACAGCTTGAAGAAGCTAGAGGGGAACATTTATCGGCCTTGTTGGATTACTTAGATTGTATATATGACGATCACACTGACGACCAAGGTGGTGCAGACGCTGGCGGTTGTGTTAGTGGTGGGTGTTCTAATGCCTAAAGGTTGTGTTGATTGGAAACTACTAAAGTCCGTTTTATTTTTTGATGTGATCTCTTTTTGAAAAGAGATTACATCAATTTATACAAATTTAGGAGATTGATCCCGATGAAAAATCAACGAAGCGTCCTAGGATATATTGTAATAGGAATAATTTGCCTTTCAGTGATAGGTTGTGTAACATGGTATTTTGGTTTTATTAGACTTCGGACAAACGTTGTCCTAGTAAAAAAATATAACACCATTACCCCTACACAAAAAGATACTGTTGAAGTATATCAAAAATCTGTATCATCAGCCTCGGATACAGAAGAGATTCGGAAGAATGGGAGTAAAGCAGAAGCTGCTGCCTTATCAACTTCAGAAAGTCTTGGTAATGTAGTCGTTCCAGTTGATGAAAAGGGACAGATAAACCCTGAACAAGATGCCCTGAAACACACAGCAAACTCTACGAGATATGCAGAAATCACGAGAATCCTGGTAGAAGCAGAGGAACTTCAGAATTCGGTAGATAACACCTTAGCGCGACATGCACTATACATGGAAATTCAAGACATGATCCCCATCTCTCAAAGGCAAGGGAAATTATCTGAGGTTGAAGTAAAAGAAATACTCAATCAACTTCTGCCTAATTTGATTGAAGAATTAAACGCGCTTTCTGCAACGGAACAACGTGAACTTTTTACACAGTTGCGACAATTGATGAGAACAGTGGTTGAGGCACCCACCCAGACGATTGATTCAGTTGATGTTCTCTTAAAAACGCTACGCGCCTATGGATTTGAACCGAAGTTTTGAAGGTAAAAAGATATTTCAATGAAAGACAACTTTTTCGTATATATCGTTGGCATCCTCGCAATAAAACTAACTGAGGTAAAAAAATGTTCACATGGAAACGTCTATTTCTCAGTTTAGTGTTTCTGTTTCTTACCGTCATATTAGGATGGGCAGCTTGGTATGCCTCCATTGTACGTCCTAAACTCATAGCGGAACCGGTTATGCGTTACAACACCGAATCCCAAACAACAATGGAAAACACGTCAGACGCAGCGTCTGTAGAAACATCTCAAGGGTAGAAAATATCTCAAGAAGAAGATGATGATGACACTACTGATACACATGTAGAAAGTGAGGGGTCAGTAAACACATTACCAGACTCTGTGTCAGAAGTATTAAATCAGCACACACATCGTCCGGATGATTCTAATGGTCATAATCATAAAGACTTAAGTGCCGAGGAAATGGATAAGGAAAGAAAGTATATGGAGACTGTCAATAACAAGTTAAGTGTATTTAAAGCTAGGATAAATGAATTCAAGAAGCATTCAGAAATACGAAATAAAGAAAATGCAAATCATTTAAACTCTCTTTCTGCTGAAGAACAGCAAGTTTACTTTGAAAACATCCGAAGTGGTAAAGTACTTGAAGAAATGCCACCTAATTTTTTTGAATCAGCAAGGGTAAATATGCAATCAAAAGAATATTCAGAGGAAGCAATAGATGAAGTCCTTGGCTCTTTTAAACAGGTGATACAGAACTTTGCTTCAGAAGCAGGCGCGAAAAGGCATTTAGAGAAGCTTCGTGACCCTGGATTTGAACCTAAGTTTTGAGAAAATGGAGAGTCACTTTTATGAAAGACAACTTTTTCTTATATAGCGTTAGCATTCTCGCTATTGTTGGTGTCCTCGTTTGTTTTATTGGATATGCAACAAATACACTCCCCATGCACACACAACAGCAGACAACTGCTTTCACAACACCCTCTGCAAAGAAGAAAAATTGCAAATGCTGTTCAAAGCGGGTGGAACGTGTTAAAAAAGCTAATAAAGATTTACTTGAACGCAATCCGATATTGAAAACAGTTTTAACCGAAACTGAACATAAGACGCAATAATTGTGAAGGATTCACAAGACACGTAGTTGCCAAAACGATGGATGGTTTCTACAATCAGAAACCTTTTGAGAATCAATTTAATGAGTTGGAATTTTCCAGATTAATATAGTTCCATCCAGACTACCACCTCACCAATTTACTTCCATCCTAAGTAAATGCCAACCCATTATGTCTCCCATATTATAGGTTCTAAGATTAAGTGGGATAATTGCTTTCTGTGTAAGTCAGATAATATACGTATTGTCTAAACCCGGTTTCTCAGTGTTTCTAAATTATTAAGGATTATTGGGTATAAATTTTCTTAAAACAGACAGACATATACTATTTTAGTAGCATTTTGTTCAAAAAATCAACGATTAGAAATTATCAAGTTCTAATTGAAAAACATAATTTATTTTTGACAAAGGTATAACCATTTCTATATTTTATGGAGACATAATAATGAAAAGGATTTTCCTAACTTTATTGGTTGTCGTTGTGCTTGTATCTGGCACATCCCCAATTCTTATGGCGAATGATGTACAAAATAAAATCAATACACTCTACCGAAAGTGGCTAATCATTAAGTATGGAGAAATACAACAATGACAAAACGTAGGACATTCATCGCTTTAGCAATGCTCTTATTACTCGGTGTCGGTGTTTTCTATTTTCTACAGAACTATGAAATCACAAAGAAGATTCCTAAAGTAACGGAATCTGAGATTGAGGTAGATTCAGAAACTGAGCCAAAACTTACAGATGCAGAACTTGCAGATGATAGGTATCGTCAATCTGTAAAGTATATGACGGAAATTGATACAGATAATCCTGAGATTCGAGATGAATTTTTGAACTCCTTTATACACAAAGAGATTGTGGCAAAGGTAAAGTCACCAGCTGAGATACTTGCAGAACTCAATGCATTATCTGATGAAGAGTGGAAAGTTGAACATGAAAAATTTAATGAAAAAATGGCAAAGGAAAGAAAAAGATGGGAAACCGAAGGCGATACACCCATTTTATCACCTATTGAACTCAAGCAGAAATTCAAACAGAAATTAGAGCAACATTTAAGAGAAAATAAAAAGTGGAATGAGGAAATAGATCGGCGTTTACAACGATATTTGGAAAAGAATCGGGAAAACCCAAATAACATTGAGGATAGTTTTCAACCTGAGGGAAATTTCGATGAACCCACGCGTCCAGAACGGAATCCTGTTCAACCTGTTTCCCCATTTACCGAACCTAATAAACCACCAGAAAGTAATCCATGGAACCAAGTTATTACGGAATGGAACGGTACGCTGATGGATGATTATCGGGATTTGTTTACGGATACAGATAAAGCAGCAAGAGACGCGTTCTCACAACAACTGCCAACCGATGATGCTCGCAAATATTATGAGAGCAGGCAAGCAGAACTGCATAACGAATATGCGTTACGGATTCGCGCCCAGCTTTTGGGAATACCACCTGAAAAGCGTACAGAAGTCATGGAAGGGATTCGTCGAGAACTGAGTAGAACATGGGATGCAGATTTCATAAATTCTGTAATACACCAGTTGCAACAGCAAAAATAGTAAGGTTATTAAGAAAATCATAGGCAGGTAACAGAAGTGTTACTTGCCTATAATTTTGTCTATTACATCACTATCAATTCATCCTTTATAATACCATTTCTAATATTAGTTGTTCCATTAACCGTTGTAAAGAAGATCGGGAATCGGAGTTCCCTCCTACAGAGGAGTGTAAAATAATGACATATAATTAAATGAGGGGTGTGCATAATTGAATTTAGTCAGGATATAGGTTATACTTTATTTTTTGAATTTAGATTCTAAGGAGTATAACCATGAGTTATCCTGACGAAAAGTATTATATCACATTTCTCTCTCAACGTTATATGGATTTTGAAAAATCTTTAGATTCAACTGTCTCTGTTGGACGCCCTCAAAAATATTCTGATTGTTTACTGATTATCTTTTTTACTATAATGACATTGAAACAGATAAATCATTTCAAAGCACAGTATATGTATCTACAACAACACCCGGACTGGGTGAAAAGACTAAAGTTTAAAAGCATTCCACATAGAACAACGCTTTCTCGTCGCTATAAACAACTATCACAGAAGATCCAATTGTTTATTGAATATCTCGGTGATATAGGTGTGGACTTAGATACAGAATCTCCCCAAGATATTGTATATGAAGACAAAAGCCTCTATAAAGCACAAGGGAG
>PYJD01000015.1 GCA_003635315.1 Candidatus Poribacteria bacterium | reverse complement strand
GTTATACCGAGTTGATGTGTCGCAACAGATAACAGATGTGTGATTTGAGCATCTTGAGTGAGACTTCCACGTAAGGTTTTTCCATCTATCGCTACCGCCTTCATATCTTCTTCAGTCATAGCTGTGAACACTTCAGGTGCCCACTCACTGAGTGTTTTTTCTAAAGCGAGAACGTCTAAATCTCTGAAACAATAATAGAGTGTTGAAGCACAAGGTGTCTTCGGATAAGTGAACCCAAGTGCTATAGCAAAATCGGGTGGGTAAGTCCGTCCCCATTGTGCGATAGCACTATAACTGCGATATCCACACATCATGGCAACCACGGAAAGCCCTAAGATAGCAGATAACGGATGTCGTTTTCCACGAGGGTTGCGTTTATCAGGAACTTCTGCTAATTTATTCAATAAGTGGCGATGATTTTCATTCGTCATTTTTACCTCCAAAGAATAATGCTAAAATAAAACTTTGAGGTAAAGTATATCAGATATGGCGTGACTTCTCACGCCATATCTGATATCTAAAAAATATACGCCAACTAATATCGACAATTGAATACCTCTGGTTTCCAAACTGAGAAGTTTTTTCTCCAAATACTCCTAAGAGATTAATGGTCTTTCTAATTTACGTATCTGCCCTCTTATGTTGGATGAGACTTAGATTCCTGAATATATTTCTTATATTCATGTTGACATACTTCTTATCTTCATATAAAATAGATGTAGATTGAAAATATTATGATTAGATAGTATTTGTTACCTTATCCAAATATTCTACCCCAACATTGTATCAAACAAATCTTCTATCCATGAATATACTCTAAGGGAGTTCTGCGTAAGATTATGAAAACTGCATTATGTCTCATTAGCACAGTCCTACTACTTATAACTTTACCTATTGTTACCTGTTCTGCTGAAGGATGGCCTCAATGGCGTGGTGAAAATCGTGATGGTATTTGGAATGAAACTGGTTTACTGGCAGAATTTGATGGAAATCAGATTCCCCACCGATGGAGTGTACCGATAGGAAGTGGTTATAGTGGTCCCACTGTAGCGAATGGTCGGGTTTATGTTACGGATAAACTAACCAAACCTAAGCATATTGAACGTGTCCTCTGTTTTGATTGGGAAACAGGGGACGAAATTTGGTCTTATTCGTATGATTGCATTTATAGGATTGATTATGCTGCAGGACCTCGGGCAAATGTAACTGTCCAGGATGGGTTGGTATATGCATTAGGAGCAATGGGACATCTTCATTGTTTTGATGCTGCAAATGGGGATTTAAAATGGAAGAAAGATCTAAACTCAGAATATAACATCCACATGCCTATTTGGGGAATCGCGTGTGCACCGATCGTAATTGATGAAATGGTAATTGTCCAAATTGGTGGTAAACCTGATGCCTGTATTGTGGCGTTTGATAGCAAATCTGGTGAGGAAAAATGGAGAGCGTTGGAAGATAATGCATCATACTCTGCACCAATATTAATTTCACAAGCAGGTCAACAGGTTTTGATCTGTTGGACTGGACATAATCTTGCAGCATTAGATCCAAATACCGGTAAAGTTCATTGGAAATACCATATACCACCAACAAATTGGGAAATTGGTATAGCAACACCTATATATCATGACAATCAAATTTTTGTTACCAATTTCTATGAAGGTGCAGCTTTGTTAAAGTTATCATCAGATAAATTAGATTATGAACTTGTATGGCATAGGAGAGGAAAAGATGAACGAAATACGGATGCACTTCAAACAACAATGTCAACACCAGTTTGGATTGGAAATAATATTTACGGAGTGGATAGTTATGGAGAACTACGTTGTTTAGATTCAGAAACAGGGGATCGTATTTGGGAAGATCTCTCTGCTGTCCGAGTTGCACGATGGAGTACAATTCATATGGTAAAAAATGCTGATAAAGTTTGGATGTTTAATGAAGAAGGTGAATTACTTATAACAGAACTTACTCCTGAAGGACTGAATATCATAAGTCGTGCTAAATTAATTGAACCAACTCGTGACCAACTTAACCAAAGAGGGGGTGTTACATGGGCACATCCTGCTTACGCATATAAACACGTTTTCGCTCGAAATGATAATGAATTAATATGTGCCAACTTATCAGAGAATTGACATTAATAATTAAAATTAATATCTAAAATAATAAACACAAAGGATCAAAACAATAATGCTTAAAAAAGATTCAATTAAATCTGAAGGAGACAGTGAAACTGCCTTACCACCGGTAAACCTTATACCAGGACAAAATATACACGGTTTTGATGTAAAGAAAATAACACCTATAGATGAATTACGTGCGATCACCATAGAACTTCACCATCCTCATAGTGGGGCAAGACTCTTCCATTTCTATAATGACGATCCAAAAAACTGGATTTCAATCAGTCCACTTACACCTACCTTTGATGATACAGGATTGCAACATATTCTTGAACATTCAGTCATGACAGGGTCACGTAATTTTCCTATAAATGAGGTGTTCTTTGAGATAATGAAGAGGAGTCTTTCGACATTCGACAGTACGAATGCAATGAACTATATAGATCATGCATTCTATTACAATTCAAGTATCGTTAGAAAAGACCTGTTTAATCTTGCTGAGGTATTTTTCGATTGTGTTTTTCACCCTCTATTGACAGAGGAGACCTTCAAACGTGAAGGACACCATCTTGAACCTGTAGATCCTAATCAACCAACTGGAGAGTTAAAAATTAATGGAATTGTCTATAATGAAGTGAAGAACAGTTTATCCAGTCCAGAAGGTTGTTTGTATCTTACTATGAATAAAGCGTTATTACCAGATACATGCTATGCAAAAAATGGTGGTGGTAATTCCTTGGTGATGCCAGATTTAACATACCAAGAATTCAAGACATATCACGAGACATATTATCATCCTTACTTTAGTTATTTTTTCTTTTATGGGAATATACCTACAACAGAATTCCTTGAATTTTTTGCAGATAAGTTGGGTGATATTCCAAAAAATAACACTGAAGAATTACTTCATCCTCTCCGACCAGAAATTACAATTCAACCTAAGTGGGATACACCACGGATTGTAAGAGATACATATCCTATTAGTTCAGATGAATCTTTATCCGATAAGACATATTTAATGTTAAGTTGGCTCATAGGTGATGCAACAAATCCTGAAGAATGTATCCTATTCAACATTCTAAACAAGATATTGATTGGAAATACAAGTTCACCACTTCACAAGGCAATTCTTGAATCGAAGCTTGGAATTGACATCCTACTCAATATGCTTGATGGTCACACAGGACCGCAAACCACATTTTGTATTGGTCTGGTAGGGAGTGAAGCGGAACATGTTGAAGAATTTACAGACTTAGTGATTAATACACTAACTGAAATTGCCGATAATGAGATTGATAAAGATTTGGTTGAAACTGCTTTTCAACAAATTGCCTTTAATTATAAAGAGATATCTCCACACTTTCCATTTCGTACAATGGTACGTGTTGTTAACACATGGATATATGATAAAGAACCAACACTCTTTTTAGAAATGGGAAAACATATTGCTAATATAAAGAAAAGATGGGACAAGAATCCACACATCTTTAATGAATTAATTCGAGAATGGTTTCTGGATAATCCACATCGATTGACAGTCATACTAACTCCTGATGTAGATATGCAGTCAAGAATTGATTCTGAAGAGAATGAACGTCTTAACGAAATTCGTTCTCAACTTACAGATGAACAATTGAGAGAGATAGCTGCAGAGGCTTTAGAACTTGAAAAGTCAGATAGTGAACAGAATACCCCAGAGGATTTAGCGAAATTACCGCAATTACAAGCCTCTGATCTTCCAAAGAAACCTATCAACTTACTGCCAACAATTGAAATAATAAATGATCGTCCAGTATTAAAAAATAATATTTTCTCAAATGGTGTTAATTACCTTGTTTTGAATTTTGATTTACAAGGATTACCTCAACATTTGTGGCAATATCTACCAAGATATACAGATGCCATAGACAAACTCGGTACCGCTAATTTTAATTACGAAGAAATTGCGCGACGTAAAGCTGCTTCGACTGGCGGTATAGGATGTTCAGTAGATTTAAGAACGCATACACTTAACCCAGATCATTCTATTTGGAATCTGCAATTCCATCTGAAAGTTCTTGATGATAAGATTGATAATGCATTGGATATATTGAGTGACCTGATTTTTAATCTGAACCCATACGATCAGGGAAGACTCTACGAAGTTCTGAAACAATCTGCAATTGGATATCAGAATCAGGTACATGGTTATCAAGGTCCAAATATTCCACAACGACATGCTGCAAGAGGGATAAATATTCATGCACATCTAAATGACATCATATACGGATTACCCCAACACCAATTAACTTGGACATTACAAGAGGACTTTGAAAATTCGTTTGAAGAACTATGTGGTCATATTGATGAGATTAGAAACTTTATTTTATCAAAAGACCGTGTTACGGCAAGTTTTACGGGTTGTGATACGGCTTATGAAAAGCTAAAAAACCATTATTCAAAATGGATTGACAATATGCGACATGAACCTATCCATTCCTCAGAGATAGATTTCAGTCCATTTGAATCACCTGTCTTTGAGGGCATTACTGCTCCTATTCAAATTGCGCACTGTTCACGAATAATGTCAGCACCCCATTACTCGGAACCAGATTCAATACTACTCACAATTGGAACAAATCTAATATCAAATGATTATATGTTCCCAGAGATTCGACTTAAGGGGAATGCATACGGTTGGGATTTCTCATACCATCCCTATGAATCACTGTTATCCCAATGTTCCCATTTTGATCCTCACATTTCGCGGACCCTTAATATATTTAAAGATACGAAGGACTATATCAAACAGGTAGAATGGACGCAATCTGATATTGATAGGGCAATTATTTCATCTGTATCAGAATACCTGCAATACACAAAACCGAGTAATGCTTCATCGAAGTCCATGTTCAATTTTATAGTGGGACAAACATCTGAGATTATAGAGGAACGATATAGACAATTGCTAAATGCAACACCGAGAGATGTAAAACGTGCCCTTCTTGAAACTATCGATAAGAATGAAGAAAATGCATCAATATGTGTAATTGCCAGTAGAGATAAATTAGAAAGCGAAAATGAAAAATTGACTGAGCCATTAATAATTAAAGACTTAATATCATAGGTTCATATCCATCTATAAAATTACATAGATAAATAACTGGAGACAATAATGGAAGCGAAACTTTCGAATGGTAATGGCGGGTATAATCACCCGCCTATAGATATAGAAACAGGACAGAATATAAACGGTTTTACGGTAAAAGCTATTACCCCTATAGATGAATTGCGTGCAGTGACAATTGAATTATTTCACGAATTTAGCGGGGCTCGTTTGTTACATCTATATACAAATGATACTGAAAACCTATTCTCAATAAATTTCCCTACACCTCCAACTGACGATACAGGTGTTCCCCATATTTTAGAACATGCAGTTTTAGCTGGATCGCAGAAATTTCCGGTAAAAGAGCCATTCTTTGAAATGATTAAGATGAGTATGGCTACTTTTATCAATGCTATGACAAGTTCGGACCATACCTATTATCCGGTAGCAAGCAATGTTAAGAAAGATCTGTTCAACTTGGCTGAAGTCTATTTTGATGCTGTCTTTCATCCACTTCTTACCGAAGAGACTTTCAAAAGGGAAGGCCACCATCTTGCACCTGTTGACCCTGAAGATCCAACAGGGGATTTAAAGATCACTGGTATTGTCTATAATGAGATGAAGGGTGCCTTTTCTGATCCGGAATCCAAATTATATCGTTCTATGACAGGTCGTCTACTACCAGATACCTTATATGCCAAGGAATCAGGTGGAGATCCAGATGCCATACCCGATTTGACTTATGAACAACTTAAAGATTTTCATCAAACTTATTACCATCCAAGTAATGCTTATTTCTTTCTATATGGAGATATTCCAACAACTGATTACTTGGCTTTTCTATCAGATAAGCTTGAAAAGATACCGAGAGATGAATCTATTGTCGCGCTAAAACCCCTTAATCCTGAGGTTACACATCAACATAAATGGGATTCTCCCCAGACTAATTCGGATATCTATCCAGTTGCTCCTGATGAGAGTCTCAATGAGAAGACATATCTATTGTTAAGTTGGTTGACTGGAGATGCAACTGATCCAGAAGATGTGGCAATGTGCTATATCCTAAGTCTAATACTTCTTGGAAATGAGGCAGCACCTTTGAAAAAAGCAATTATTGATTCTAAATTAGGTGCCGACCTTATTTTTTCAGGTCTAAGTTCAATTGGACCTAATAGTACTTTCTATCTCGGTCTGAAGGGAAGTGAAGTAGATAGAGTGGATGCCTATACCCAATTAGTAATAGATACTTTGTCTGAACTTGCTGAGAATGTAATTGATAGTTCTCTTGTCGAAGCAGCATTTCAACAATCTACATATCACTACCAAGAAGTATCCCCAATGTTCCCTTTGCGAATACTTTTCAGGGTAATTGAAGCCTGGATCTATGAAAACGATACAGATACATTTTTAAAGATGGGAGAAAGTCTTACAACAATCCGTAGACGATGGGAAGATAATCCTAATCTGTTTAATGAGATTATCCGGGAACGACTGATTGATAATCCACACAGATTGACAAGTATATTATCTCCTGACCAGAATATGCAAGCTGAAGCAGATGCTGAATTAGAAAAACGAACTAAATCTATACGGGATCAACTATCAGATGAACAGACCATGAAGATTGCTGCTGATGCCGCTGAACTTGAACGAATGAATGGGCAGCCTAACCCTCCAGAAGCGTTAGCAAAACTGCCACAACTCCATGTGAGTGATCTCCCTGAAAAACCGAAGCATATTCCAACTGAAGTTGATGAAATTGCCGGTGCAAACATTCTTAGAAGTGATGTCTTTGCGAATGGCGTAAATTACCTTATTCTTAACTTTGACTTGCACGGTTTACCTCAACATTTGTGGTCTTATTTACCCCGATACACAGATGCTATTGGAAAGTTAGGTGCGGGGGATATGAACTATGAACAATTGGCAAGACGAAAATCTGCTGTTACTGGGGGAATTGGTTGCGGAGCAGGTTTCAGTACACATACTGTTGATTTAAGTAGATCGTTGTTCAATTTACGATTTAGCCTTAAAGCACTTGATGAAAAAATTGATGAAGCTCTTGATGTCCTTCATGATGTTATTTTCGCAGTAAATCCAAGAGATAAAGATCGTCTACAGGATGTGTTATTACAAGCGGTTACTGAATATCGTACCGAGATGGTTCAAGATGGTTCAAGCACGGCTATACACCATGCATCACGCGGTTTATCACCTCAAGGTTACCTATCTGAGTTAGTTTATGGACTTCCCCAACTCCGGAGTAGTGAAGAATTACTTAGTAGTTTTGATGAACTAAATTCAGACCTTATGTGTCATATAGAAGAGATACGCGATTTCATACTAAACAGCAATCGAGTAACCATAAGTTTTACAGGTTCAGATAATAGTTATGATACAACTGTAAGTAAATTAACCGGGTGGCTTGAATCTATGGATGATGCTGATATAATTGATGAACCAATTTCCTTTGATAGATTTGATATACCTCCAAGAGAAGGTTTAGCAGGTCCTATTCAAATTGCACATTGTGCTCATGTGATACCAGCACCGCATTATTCACATCCAGATTCAACTTTGTTGACAATTGGTACACATCTTCTAAGACTTGAATATATATTAAGTGAAATCAGATTCAAGGGGAATGCATACGGAGCAAGGTTAACTTATAGTCCATTAGATGGAACTTTGTATCAATCCTCGTTTAGGGATCCACATGTTGCCAGAACCATAAACGTGTTCGACCAGACGATTGACTATATAAAAGAAGTCGAATGGTCGCAGATAGATATTGACCGTGCAATTATTGCTACTGCTAAAGATGCTGAAAAGCCATTACGTCCAAGTCAATCTGCAAGTGATGCACTAAGTCAACACCTCACAGGACAAACCCATGAAATGCGAGAATCCCGGTATAGTCAACTATTGGGTGCTACTCCGACTGAAGTTAAACGTGCATTACTTGAAGTATTTCAAGAGAATCAGGATAAGGCATCGGTATGTGTTGTTTCAAGTCGTGAAAAACTTGAAGCTGCAAACCAAGAATTAGATCTACCACTTACAATTGAGGATATTTTGAAATCCTAAAATTAGTTAACTGGCACAAGTCGTAACATGAATGTGAAGATATTAGATGAAATTTAATTGAGGAATTAGAATGTTAAAAACAATTGCTATAAAAACCTTTTATATCTGCGTTGCAGTACTTTTAGGTATAATCACATTAAGTACAAATGCAGATCATCACGGAGCTGAAACTACAGATGATGCTAACCTAAAAAAATATTGGCCACAATGGCGTGGACCTTTTGCCACAGGTGTTGCGATTGATGCCAATCCTCCCACGACTTGGAGTGAAACTGAAAATATAAAATGGAAAGTTCCAATTCCGGGTATGGGACATGCTACCCCGATTATCTGGGAAGACAGAATCTTTGTACAAACAGCGATTCAAGGGAAGATGCCTGAAACACCACCACAAGAGAATCCTGAAGTTGAAAATCCACCTGAGGAATCTCGACGTGGCAGACGACGTGGCAGAAGGAATAATACACCTCAACCAAACTATACGTTTGAATTGCTTGCCTATGACCGAAGTAATGGAGATGTAATTTGGCAAAAGACCCTCCGTGAGACTGTTCCTCACGAAGGTATGCATAATACTGCAAGTTTTGCTTCAAATTCACCTATTACGGATGGAGAGCATATTTTCGCCTATTTCGGTTCACGTGGTCTCTATTGTTTAGATATGGATGGAAATCTCATTTGGGAGAAGGATATTGGTCTTATGCGTAAGAGTGGGACATTTGGTGAAGGGAGTTGTCCCATAATCTACGGGAACACAATAGTCATCCTACAAGACCATGAAGGTCAATCTTTCATAGTTGCACTGGATAAGAAATCAGGTGATGAATTATGGAGAATTGATAGAGACGAACGTACGACTTGGACGACACCCATAGTTGTTGAAGAAGCAGGTAAACCGCAGGTAATTGTTGCAGCAACGAATAGATCGCGTGGGTATGATATTGAAAATGGGGATGTGATTTGGGAATGTGGTGGAATGACTCGGAACGTTGTTCCCACCCCAGTTGCAGACAACGGGTTCGTTTATCTGATCAGCGGATTCCGTGGTGCAGCATTACAAGCCATAAATCTTGCTCATGCAAAAGGGGATATTTCTTATTCAGATGAAGCGATTGCATGGCAATATCAGGCAGATACACCTTATGTTCCATCTCCATTACTGCATGGTGATGTCATATATTTTTTAAGTGGAAATAGGGGGATCTTATCTGCTATTGATACAAATACAGGATCAGTCAATTACGGACCCATCCGACTCCCGAATATGCAGATGGTATACTCCTCAATTGTAGCTGCAGGTGACAATGTGTATATAGCAAGTAGAGATGGTAATGTTGTTGTCGTAAAACACGGTGCTGATTTTGAAATAATTGCTGAGAATAAATTAGATGATAGTTTCAATGCTTCTCCAGCGATTGTTGGTTCAGAATTATATCTTCGTGGTTCTCAAAATCTCTATTGTATAGCAGAATAATCAGAATGAACTAACAGAAAGGAGTCGTATTAATACGACTCCTTTTTGTTTTTAAAGTAGTATCCGTAATTCAGGGTTATTTTGTTTTCTAAATTTCCAATACATTATATCTATTCAATTAATGTTTATATCGGTATCTTATACCATTTCTAAGAAATATTATGCCATATAAACATCATCCAATAAACCCGGTAGGAGTGGTTTGGAACCGAACCATAGGCGTCAATTTAGCACATTTCCCTGACATGGTAGGTTCGGTTTGGAACCGAATGGCACTTCCTATCGGGTATACGCTTTTGCTATAAACATTCCGTCCCTATGGGACTCAATACCTACCGGGTCTGGGTTCACAAGGGTTTTCTTCCTTAAGTTGACACCTATGGGGTTGAGGAACGAAACCCAACATTAACCTCGTATACATAATGGAATTGTACCAGTGGTGCAAATGGTGTATAGAAACGTAAATGCCACAAGTAACCAAGCATCATCGGTTCGAATGGGGTATGTATACAGTTGTTAAAGAAATAACGAAAATTGACAAAATTTATATAGGGTATTACTTAATAGGTCGCACGACCACCACTAACATCATAACACTGTCCAGTAACAAAACTCGCATCATCAGATGCTAAGAAATTCACTACTGCAGCAACCTCCTCAGGTTTCCCTACCCGACCTAATGGAATCTTACTAACCATATAATCAATTGTAGACTGTGCCATACCATCCAAAATTGGTGTGCCAATTACAGCTGGCGACACAGCATTCACACGTATATTGTAATCTGTCACCTCTTTAGCTAATGCTTTTGTCAGACATATAACCCCAGCCTTAGATACTGAATATGGAATCAATGTTGGATTGCCCTCTTTTCCAGCAATCGATGCAATATTTACGATTCTACCATAATCTTGAGCAATCATTGGGTCTATAACTGCTTTACAACACAAGAACACACCCGTCAGGTTCACCCCAATTACCTGATCCCAATCGGATTCATCAAGGTCAGTCAGAGGAAGTGTCCTGCCAGCAATACCTGCATTATTAACAAGTATGTCAATTCGACCAAATTCTGAAATTACTTTTTCAACGGCTGTGTTAACATCAGCAGAATTGGATACATCAGTTTCTAATGGTAATGATTGTCTCCCAAGAGTATTTATCTCTTTAGATACATCAGATGCAGAAGCAAAGTTAACATCCATGATTGCAACATCAGCTCCAGTGCCTGCTAATCTCAATGCTATTGCTTTACCGATGCCTTGTCCTGCCCCGGTAACAATAGCGATCTTATCCTTTAGATTCATTCCTATAATTCCCTTCAATAAAGTCGTCTAATTCTACACCAAATGCAGAAGCCAACCGATTTATGTAACAGAAAAAACCGACTATTTCCACTATAGCAAATAGGGTTTCATCGGTGATACCAAAATTTCGTAGATGGTCAAGATCTGCAGCAGTAACGGTATGCGCGGATTCGGTTACTTTAACTGCAAACTGAAGAATAGCCTTTGTCGTATCGTCAATGTTAGCAGTGTCGAAATCTGTGAGAAGATTATCCACAAGGGTATCATCTGTGAGTTGATCACGCAACTCATCCGCGTGTACCACTATTCAATAATGGCATTGATTCACTTTAGATACAACTGTTGCTATCATCTCACGTTGGATACGAGTTAACTGACATGAATCGTCATACAAGGCAATTTTATTTAGTTGAATAAATGCCTGCATACTCTTTGGACGAATACTAAATAGCTTGACAATATTATACAAATGTCCTGCACGTTCTATTGATGCGTCATATTCTTCCTTTACAATACCCGTTGCATCAGACTCCTCTATCGTCTGTATCCATGCCATATTTTATTCCCCAATCACAACACCATATTCCCCAACAACTGAACCTTTATGTCCAGAGGTATAGTGTAAATGTCTCTCACCGACGATGGGTTGTGTACTTTGTGCGGTTACAGTTCCTCGTACATTCCCCATCGCAGCTTCGTCTATATCAGCACAACACCGGGGTTTTATTTCTCGATGTATCTGTCTTTGAATTCTTCCTTGTTTGTTCCGAACAATGATAGTTACAAATGCATCATCTTCTCCAACGTTTAGGAAACGGAACCAATCTCTTGCACCACTTGCAACCTCAGGGAAGAATAACCGGAGTCCAACATGTCCTCCCTCTTCTGAAGCACCGGGTAGGTCAATTATGGCAGTATCATTATGCATGTGTCGTTCAGCCACGATAGGTTCATCACATCGTATTAAAATTGAAGATTTTACCTTAATATCGTCCATTCTGGGTGTCCAACATTCAAATGGATTCAGCTCATGTTCCATTGTTGTTACTGGATCTCCAGTACCATCATCATGTGCAATTAAAGTTACCTGAGCACGTTCTTTTCCAACATTCACAATAATTGACCAATCTTGCCATGCGGGTCCTACTTCAGGAAAATACAATGTTTTTGGTGCATCAGTAATAACCTGTCCATATTGACCTACACACGTCTTTCCGCCTTGATAGTGTAAATGCCGTTCACCGACGATGGGTTGAGAACTTTGTACTTCAACTGTACCCGTAACATTCCCCATCTGTCCTTCAGCAATATCCACACAGCAAAAGGGATCAATCTCATAGTGCTTTTGATTGATTATATCTCCCTGTCTATTTCTAATGATAATATTAACAAAAGCGTCCGCTTCCCCAACATTGAAAAATCGGAACCAGTCTAATGCACCAGCAACCAATTCAGGAAAGAAGAGTCGTTCTCCAACAGTTTCATATTCAAATGCTGCACCCACAAAATCAAGGATGTTGGTCTTGTTATGCATATGTCTTTCGGCAACAATTGGTTGATCTGAAGTTAACTGCATAGACGAATTTTCTCTGATTGCTTCGACATTTGGTGTCCAACATTCAAAGGGTCCAATCTCCTTTTCTTCTGTCCATGTCGGATTCCCATTTCTCGCATGCCTTGCTAATCCAGTAACACGTGCTTCTTCATTGCCGACATTTACCACTTGTACCCAATCTTCCCATTGGGGACCTACCTCTGGAAAATATAACGTTGTTGCAAGAGCCATTCATTTCTCCTTTCATTACACCTTTGTTTTTACTTGCTATAATCCCTTATTTCTAATACAATTTTAACGTAATCTAAACTGATATTCCACTAAATTATCAAACTAACAAAATGGAGGATTGACAATGTCACGTAAGAAACTTACAGATTCTGAGATACAAAAGAAATTAGGTGATTTGAACGGATGGACTGTAGTAAATGGAAAACTTCATAAAGAATTTCAATTTAAGGATTTTATTACTGCATTTGGATTTATGACTCAACTTGCATTAGTCGCGGAATCTATGAATCACCATCCAGAATGGTTTAATGTTTATAATAGAGTGACAATAGATATGAGCACACACGATGCGGATGGAATTACGGAATTAGACTTCAAATTTGCTGAATCTGCTGATGCAATTAGTGAATAGTGCATTATATTTAAGCATATATATTCTGATTAAGGATTATTTCCCATAGATGGCACAAACAAGTATCATATTATTAGCCGGACTTATTTTTCTTATCCGTTATGAACCACCCGAATCTGGCATAATAAATTCATCTATTATTACTATAATATGGACCTGTGTCATCACATCATTTCCAATATTCTTAGCATATTTGACAAGAAAACTGACTGATTTCCGATCTACAATCCTGTTTGAAATTCTTTGTCTTATGAGTTATGTGTGTGCAGTCTACCTGTACCGTTTTCCGGATTATTTTTACGAACATCTAAATATCTTATACTTTCTACAAAACTCAATTGAGATAGTTCTAATTACCCCTTTCTTTGTCGGTTTACTTGGAATCCATGCTGTCATGCATGATGTATCCAGAACCCGAAAAGAATACCTTAACTTTCGTTTTAGATTATTACTACTCCCATTAATACCTTTTATTCTGATAAATATCGTCTTAGACATTCTGAGTCTATTTCCCACTGTTGTTGCGGGATTGCTCTTAATTGCTCTAATTATCCCTTTACTTGCATTACCTCATATTATTGCACCATTGTTGATGCAGTTTTTATGGAAGACTGTACCACTAAGGAATATGGAATTAAAACAGAAGTTGATGGACATAACTGAACAAAGTGGTATTAAGTACAGAGATATAGCTGTATGGGAAACTGGTGGATTATCAATTGCCAATGCTGCTGTTGCTGGCATTTTACCGAAAAATCGAAGAATCTTCATTACTGACGCATTACTACGGAACTTTACTGCCGAACAAGTTGAAACGGTTGTTGCACACGAAATCGGTCATATTCGACACAAACACTTACCGATCTTTTGTATAATCATGGTATGTTATATATTGAGTTATACCCTCTTTATACAATTAATCGCTGATCCACTTGAATCCATATTACCAGGATATCCATTACTGATTACAGCTATACATATCCTCTTTTTTGTGTTCTACTTTAAAGTGGTATTAGGCTTTTTGTCCAGACGGTTTGAACATCAAGCTGATTTATATGCAATTGAACTAACAAAAAATCCAAATGCATTCAAATCAGCACTACTGAATCTTAGCCTGATTAGTAATCTACCAACATCCATGCGTTACTTAATCGAACTTTTCAATACACATCCATCTATAGAACGACGAATACAATTCTTAGAGAATGCAGAAGAGATGAAGCCAACTATTATGAGATATAGAAAGTGTTTACTTGAAGTTAAGGTGTTGATTTTCTCAATCCCCTTATTAGGGTTTCTTATTTATCTGATTAACTTATAGATACTAAAATAGTCATTTAAAACTTACAAAACTACTGGAAGGAACAATATATGAGTAATAAATTATACCGGGCAGGTGCAATAGGTCATACTGGAGCAGGAAACTTCGGACATGGTCTGCATACTGCATATAAGAATATTGAAAATGTTGAATTCATCGCAATTTCTGATGCTGATGAAGCAGGTAGAGCTAAAGCTGTTGAGGATACAGGTGCTGAACGAAGCTATGCAGATTATCGTGATATGTTAGAAAAAGAGACATTGGATCTTGTGAGTGTGTGTCCACGTTGGGTGCCAGAACATGTGGATATGGTGACTGCATGTCTGGAAGCAGGATGTAGTGTATATTGTGAAAAACCGATGACGATGTCCCTCGCTGATGGAGATATCATCGTAGAAACTGCCAAAAAGCATGGATTGAAAGTTGCTGTTGCTCATCAGGCAGTTTACCTACCAGCAACACATGCCATCAGAGAAATGCTTAAGGATGGAAAGATTGGAACAGTACAAGCAATTTATGCCAGTGGAAAACAGGACCATCGGGGTGGTGGTGAGGATATGATTGTTCTCGGTACACACACATTTAATATGATGCGTTTCTTTCTTGGTGATGTCGCATGGATGCAGGCACATGTAACCAACAACGGTGTAGAGGTAAAATATGGTGATGATCACAAACCTACTGAACCTGTAGGTGCAGTGGCTGGAGATACCATCAATAGCTACTATGCCTTCAAGAACGGTGTATCAGGCTTCTTTCTTTCTCGAAGAGATCAGGCTGGATCTGGAAGATACGGTATGGAGATTGTTGGCAGTGACGGTATATTCTCACTCCGTGGTGATGTAGCAAATCGTCTCATGGTCTACCCGTATCCTGTTCTACTCCCTTCTAATCCTGATCAAGAATGGGAAGCCATTGATCTTGATGATACACCCTTCTCACAAGGTAACGAGTTGGCTATTCTTGACCTGATAGATTCTATTGAAAACGATAGGAAACCTATTTCCGCTGCAGAAGATGCTGTCGCTGCATTGGAGATGATCTTAGGCACCTATGAATCACAATTAACAGGTCAACGGGTTCAGTTCCCCATTGAGAATCGTGAACATCCATTAAGTCGTGGTGTCTAAACGGGTATCATTTTTCGAACACCGTTTTCATAGGATACTTCATAATCACCTTCCGGTACATCAATTGATCGAACCGCTAACTCCCCAAAAGTAATATGTGGTTCGGTCAATTTTAATAATTCATCAAGTGATTCTGTAGGTGATTTATCCGATGTATCTAACTCTATCTTACTCCCCTTATGGGTGAACAGCGATCTGTCTATCTCTTCCTGAAATAATTCGTTGAGTCTTGGTATGTCTTCACTACATATTATCTGATATTCATGCGGATCAGTCTTCATCCTTTCTATAATTGCTTCCTCAGTTGCCTTCACATGAATCATCACTACATCAGGCAATCGTGCTTCCATAACTTGGGTTTCATAACCACGTTGTGCTCGATGGTGATAGTTGCTGTAATATGGACTATCCGGCTTCTCACCATACACTGTAGAATATACCAACTCTTCAATATGCCATCCTGCAATCAAGGTGTTTGGGTAGTTTTTAATTACTTCAACATGATATTGGATCTGCATCCGCTGCATCCGTTCCTTTACATCATTAGGGAAGTTTATATATGCAGCCCTTGATTCAGGACTTAAGGTTGAATCAGGTATAGTAAAGTGGTCATCTACATGGACACTTAATTTTCGGTGCTGATAATACTCAGTCAATAAATTAATTAGGGTTGATTTTCCTGCATATTCAATTCCAACAAAAATACATCTCATAAATACCTCTCTATATTAACCATATTTCATAAAACTTATACCATTTCTTATTGATAAACTCTCTTTCTGTAGCACTAACTTTCAGTTTGTGTCTTCCCTGTTTCAGACAAACCCCATTCACTGAAATACACGGAATTCGCGATTAAAATAAAAAATTATGAAGAAATATTTTGGCAAATACATCTAAAGTCACATACGTGAAAAATAAGGTTGCAAATACTTAATGTATGTGTTAATATATATTTATATATAATAGGGTATAACGAAAATAAAAATTTATTATGTTATGATATTTTATGAATCTACATCTAAAATGATAAATATCGGGCAATTCTACTCAATCTTTTTATCCTTATGGTTAAGACAAATTGACCCAAAAACTTGAAAGGGATGTTAACAATGAATCCTACACGAATTTCAGAATTAAAGACAGAAATTTTTGAAGATGCTTATATACCAGTAAAACCTCATTTAAAAATCACATTAACTGATAACACAAAACTGACAATTATCAACTACAAACTAACAACCAATAATCATCAACAAAATAATAACACTTGTAATAATTTAACACAAAAACTGAAATCTGAGAAATAACACAAAAATGGGAAAATTCATAATTTTACTTTCTTCTAAATTAATGGCAATAAACCCAGTACAGTACTGGTCTGAAAGCCATAATTTTACCGAAAATAAATGACACACGATGTGACAAAAAGTGTAACTTTTTCCCGTTTTTCGAAACCTTCTAAACGTATAAATCAATAAAATGGAAAGAAGTTTGACACACAAAATAAATTAACGTTATAATAATTAATAATGCATCTCTAAAGGCTTAGCAGGTATAAAATTATTATGAGAGATCAAATATCGAAATCCGACTTCAAATCATAGCGATTATGAGAAGTATATAATAAGAGAATAAATGATGAATATCTATAAAAATGATCCTAAATACAAATCCTTATTTATGTCAAAAAATCACCCATTTGTTGAAAATAATATGCAGATTGAAAAATACAAAATCCGCATGGATAACAAAAACACAAAATCACTCTTTTTGCATATTCTTATAAAGTCAATTCAAAGTGGAGTAAAGTCAGTCTATGACAGGGGTTAGAGGGGTAATTTACAGCAATTTAAATCCTACAAAATGTAGGAAAAAGTGTAACTTTTTTCACTTTTTCGCCCCTTGTTCACACCAGTGAAAAACTCAACATTTTCACGTTTTATCATCAGAGAATTTAGGATTAAAGGTCTGTTTTTGCACCTTATTTTTTGTCTGGATATTAGGATTAAAATTGAAATTTACACCTATTAATTCTAATACAATTTCTATATGATAACATTATATAAAAAAGTCAATTCGTTATCTTATGATCTACTTCTTGCTTTCTTGACAATTCAGTTAAAACAAGGTATAATAAATCGCATTATTACACATTCTTATATCTGAAAATCAACACTTAAATCACTTGGAGAATTGTTAGTTGACAAAAGATTACCATAAGAATAATAACAATATACAGTACAACTTTATATGATATCGATAGGTAACCTAAACATTCCGAATTTTCCCTTATTACTTGCACCTATGGAGGATGTAAGTGATCCTCCATTTCGTGTGGTTTGTAAAGAAAACGGTGCAGATCTGATGTATACAGAATTTATTTCTTCAGAAGCACTGATACGTGATGCTGCACAGAGTGTAGCAAAATTAGATATCTTCGAGTACGAAAAACCGATCGGTATCCAAATTTTCGGGCACGATATTGATGTGATGCGTGAAACTGTTGAAATTACAGAACGTGTCCAACCTGATATTATTGACATCAACTACGGTTGTCCGGTGAAAAAGGTCACATGTAAAGGTGCAGGTGCCGGTATCCTAAAAGATATTCCAAAAATGGTTGAGATGACAGCTGAAATGGTTAAGACAACTGATTTGCCGATTACTGTTAAAACCCGATTGGGATGGGATGAAAATACAAAATACATTGTCGATGTTGCTGAAAGATTACAGGATGTGGGTATTCAAGCTATAGCAATACATGGCAGAACACGGAAACAGATGTATAAAGGTGAAGCAGATTGGTCCCTGATAGGTAAAATCAAGGATAATCCAAGAATGTCAATTCCCGTATTCGGCAATGGTGATGTTGACAGTCCTCAAAAAGCAGCGAAAATGAGAAAGGAATATGGTGTTGATGGTATTATGATTGGGAGAGCTGCAATAGGATACCCTTGGATTTTCAATGAAATAAAACACTATTTCTCTACTGGAGAATTACTTGATCCCCCTTCTATTGATGAACGGATTCGTGTATACCGCAAACATCTCGATTTCTCAATTGAATGGAAAGGATTAAAACGCGGATTACTTGAAATGCGTAGACATTATACGAATTACTTTAAAGGGATTCCTCATGTTAAGCCATTCCGGGCACGATTAGTAACATGTGATTCCTATGACGGTGTTTTAGATATCGTCGAAGAGCTTCGTTTACATGCATATCGTGTTATCGATTTACCATATAATTTCCAAGAATCTGTTGTTCTAAATTGAATTCCTTGACATAAGAGAAATATACTTTTATCATAAGTTTTACACAGATTAGCGAGGTACAGGAATGAACAAAATACCATTTATGAAACTCAGTGGTGCAGGGAACGACTTTGTCATTATCAATAATCTAAATCAGACGCTTGATTGTAATGATGCCACATTTAAAAATTTTGTCACACAAGTCTGTCAACGTCGAATGTCGGTTGGAGCAGATGGAATTCTGCTTGTAGAACCAGCAGATGACGTAGATTTTAGAATGCGATATTTCAATGCGGATGGTGGTGAAGTTGAAACGTGTGGAAATGGTGCAAGATGTATCTCAAAATTCGCGTTTTTGAATGGTATTGTCTCTGAAAAGATGCGTTTTCTTACAAACGCAGGTATTTATGAATCTGAAATAGTCGATGACAACGTTAAGGTAGGTATGAGTGATCCAGAAGACATTCGGATTAATGTTCCACTCCGTTTAAAAGATGGTATTCATACTGTTGGGTTTGCTAATAGTGGCGTTCCACATGTTGTCTTTTTTGTAGAGGATCTGGAGAGTACTGATGTATTTGACCTTGGACAACAAACTCGGTATCATGAGGATTATAAACCTGCTGGAACAAATGCAAATTTTATACGTATCCATTCTACACAACAGATAGATATTCGGACGTATGAACGGGGTGTTGAAGATGAAACGTTAGCCTGTGGAACTGGTTCGATAGCTTCCGCTGTCATTTCAGCAACATTAGGCAAAGTTGAATCACCCGTATCCGTAAAAACTGCCAGTGGAATTATACTGAAAATCCATTTTGATCTTGAAGATAACCAACCGAAGAATGTCTATCTTGAGGGTGATGCACGGGTCATTTTTGTTGGTGAACTGACATCTGATGCATGGGATTATTAGATTGGCAGCACAATTCTCTGTGCTAAAGTAACTAAGGAGTATTTAAATGTTTGAGGGTTCTTATGTTGCACTCGTAACACCATTTAAGGACGATGAATCGTTAGATGAAGCGAAACTCAAGGAACTGATTCAGTTTCAGATTGAAGGCGGCACACACGGCATCGTTCCGTGTGGAACAACAGGAGAATCCCCCGCGCTTTCAGAGGAAGAACATGACCGTGTAGTGGAAATTACTGTTGAAACGGTGAATGGGCAACTGCCGGTAATTGCTGGTACAGGATCAAATTCAACAACACGAACGTTGCGCGCTACTAAACATGCCAAATCTGCTGGAGCAGATGCTGCACTAATTGTTACGCCATACTATAACAAACCTACACAAGAGGGTCTATACGCACATTATATGAAGATAGCCGATTCTGTTGATATACCCATCGTAGTATATAATGTGCCGGGTCGGTGTGGTACGGACATACTATCTCCTACAATTGCACGCTTAGCACAGCATCATAATATAGTAGCATTGAAGGAAGCAACTGGAGAACTAAAACGAGCAAGTGAAGTTGTCAACCTATGTCCAGAAGACTTTGTAGTACTCTCTGGGGATGATGTCAACACATTACCGATTCTGGCAGTTGGTGGTAAAGGCGTGATTTCTGTGGTTGCAAATGTCAATCCATCAGATATTGCAGACATGTGTAATGCCTTCCATGCGGGAAATTTGGAACTTGCACGGAAACTACACTATAAGACATTGCCATTAGCAGTAAATCTGTTTATTGAAACAAATCCAATACCCGCAAAAACTGCATTGATGTTGATAGGCAAACTAAATGGTCAGTTAAGACTACCGCTTGCCCCAATGTCAGATTCAAATCTTGAATCACTTAGAACTACATTAAGAGAATCAGGTTTAGTTTAAATATAACAAATTAATTGAAATAGATAAAAACAATGCCCGATGAAATCGGGCATTCTTATTTTAGTTTTCTACTTCTTTCTGAATAATACATCCCTCAGAGAGTAGATTCTTTACGAAATAGGTAAAATGAAAAGATTTAAATATATACTCATTGGAGTCGCGATAGTTATTCTAATTATTGGTATTGGTGTGGTTTACATGTTCTGGCAAATGGGACAACCAATATATACCTTTGGTTCAGTTAGTAGTGCTGAAAATCTTAGAAGTTCTCTAACTCCTCCTGAACAGATGGATCCGAATAGATGGCAAGTTGAACCAGACATTTCATTACACTATGACGCCTATGGTAAAGGTAGACCGGTTATAATAGTCCATGGTGGACCTGGAATACCTTATGCAAAACCTTGGGATGGTCTCAGATCATTAGAGGAAAGCTACAAATTCTACTACTATCATCAACGTGGTGCAGGTAAATCTACCAGACCCATCCAAAGTTTTGAGTCAAAGAACTACCCAAAAAATGTTACGGTATTGGAACAAACTCTTGGTATCGGTGCTCAGATAGCAGACATAGAACGTATCAGACGGATACTGAATGAAGAGAAATTACTCTTAGTTGGTCATTCCTTCGGTGGATTTATTGCTGCACTCTATGCAGCAGAATTCCCTGAAAATGTTGAAAAACTTCTTCTCGTTGCACCGGCTGCCATGTTATCTCCACCCAAAGACGGTGATGATTTTTTTGCAAACATACGTAAAGAACTACCTGAGGAGGATTTATCAGATTATGATGTTTTAGTCAAAGAGTATTTCAATTTTGGAAGTATCTTCAGTAAAACCGATGACGATCTTGTAGATTTACAAAAGAGAATTGGCAAGTATCTATTAAAAGGGATGGGTTATAAAGATGTAGACATTGAATCTCATCCAGTTCCAGGTGGATGGAGTACATTTGCAGTCTACTTTAGTACAGGTAGATTACCCAGGTTTCGTTCTGCTGTAAAACAGATAATTGCCCCAACGCTAATTATACATGGAAAAGATGACCTGTTGTCTCTTAAAGGCAGTCAAGAATACGGTAATATTATTCCAAATGCAAAGTTTGTCAGTATCAGATGTCATAACCCATCGGGTATATCAGGACATTTTTTCTTTGATGACTGTCCTACTGAGTTTAGTGATGAATTCTTAAGATTTCTCAACGAATGAATTCCATTAATTTCTAAAGCACTACATTATCGTCTTTGAATAAAGTCCTGAATTTCTGATATATACTCAGTAAAGTCTATTTCTGCTTGTCGTTTCAATTGGTCTAAATGTTTGATCGTATCTATATCCCAAAAATCTATCACAGGATTTATTCTCATGTAATTCTCTTCCAATAGTTGTTGCGTTAAAAATGCTGAAGTCTGTGATTGTAATGCCATTACATAAGAGATTAACTTTGTACCACCCCATCCTGATAAGAAACCCCAACCCCTTCTCTCCTTATACATTGACACAGAATGTCCAGTACCAATAGACAAAATTCTAATTTCTCGTGGTGTTTTACCAAAATGTGTTTTTGCTTCAGCAAGCGCAGCCAATGAAGGGTTATTTGCCCACAAACCACCATCAGCCAAGTAAAGTTCTTCTATTTTCTTAGGAGAAAAGAAAGTTGGGGCAGCACAAGACGCAACGACTGCATCCCTTAGAGATATATCCGAACTCTGATTTTTACTATTAGCTTGATTTGTTTTATATGACCTAAAGACATGTAAATCACTGGTCGTTATTTCAGAGCATGTTAATAATACAGGTGTTTCCACACCCGATAAGCGTATGGGTGGTATGTGTCTTGCAATTACTTCAGCCAGAGTATCTTGTGAATATTTACTGAATAATAGTTGATTTCGATACCATTTTTGCTTAAATATCTCTGGTGCTTCTTGATCAAATAACTGAACAATCTCTTCCATAGAAATCTTTGAGACAGCAGCCCCAGCAACAATTGCCCCTGTACTTGTCCCTACAATTAGGTCAAAACAATCTCGAATTGGTATACCTATTTCTCGCTCTATTTTAGTGAGGAGTTGTGCGGTGTATATTCCACGTGTTCCACCACCATCCAATGCAAGGATGTTAAAATTTTCTAAATTAACTATGATTTTCCTCCTCCCCATAATCTTCAGAATTCCAATCTGTTGCATCCAATTCTATTATTCTATGATGAAAGACAGTATAAAAGAGCTCTAATTTTTGATGGAGCCAACTATGTGTTTGTTCCCAACTTTCTTTATTCGTGATATCTGTATTATATTTGACTAAATATACTTGACATTCTTTATTACCTGGACGTTCTGACCATTCAAGATTTTCACCTATTTCATCGTCAATTTCATTCTTATCTTTCATTAATAGATGGAAGTACAGGTTACTATTTTTACCCAAAAGAGTAAGTTGAATACGAAGTTTACGCTCTCTAATATTAATAATAGAATAAATACTGATATCAGCTTTTCCAATACTAAATACGATTCTAGCTTGTGGTCGTGGTTGTGGCATTTTTAATTCACTTCCAACTATAGTTAGATAGTTTTTAAACTCAGTCCAAAACTGTTCTTGAAGTTTTTGTGTATCTGATAAGTTTTTAGCTATCTCTTGTTTAGAGTCTCTAATCACATTTCTACTCCAATTATTTGGACTACAAACAACGTCGAATTGTGGTGCCTTGAGAGAATCTCCAATTTGCCAGACCTTTATTTCGATTCCGAAATACCTATAACTTTCCTCTGTTATCTCATTTAATTTATCAATGGCAGCTCTATGTTCATCCTTAAACTTCTTTGCTATCCAAATAATTGTATTAACATCCAATCCAGCAAAGTATGTGATTACTTGGCCAAGGTGACGATGGTCTGTATCCTCTAATTGATTCTCAATTAAGACACGAGAATTATCCTCATTAATACACAGTAGATCTGCTCGATAATCCCCAACACGAATCTCCTGGCCTTCAAGTTCTAATTCCATTCCAAGAGTTTCGCTTAATAACGATAGATTTTCTTCTTGTGCCAACCAAGGTGTGAAATGTTGTGGTTCAGTCTCCCAAATTTTCCTAAGACACACTTCTTTTAATCTTGAAAGTTCATTTGACATATTCAATATTCTCCATATTCTATTTACTAATGTTATACCGGTATTTCCCTATTTCATATATTTTTACATAAATCAACGGTTTTATCAAATCCTTCTTGACATACATTCATTTCTTTTGTTAAGATTTATATCAAACCATACTCGCGAGGCTAACCTATGAACCGACGAAATTTTATTATAAACGGTAGTACTGCTATAGCAGGGATTGTTCTTACTTCAAGTCCATTACGTCTTTATGCCGATAGTCATCAAAAATCAGAACACGAAACCGATGACCATGACCATTCTCATGGCTATGAATTACCAAATCTAAGATATAAACATGATGCGCTTGAACCATATATTGACAAACGTACTATGGAAATTCATCACGGAAAACATCACCAGGGTTATGTCAATAAACTCAATGCTGCAATAGGTGATTATCATGATTTGTCAAACCAGTCAGTGGAAGACTTACTTCGAAATATTGATAAAGTGCCGAAGACTATCCGTCAAGCAGTTATCAATAGTGGTGGTGGACATGCCAACCATACACTCTTCTGGACAACTATGATTAAAGGAGGTAGGGAGTTAAATGGGAAAGTAGCGGAAGCGATGAAATCTACATTTGGATCTGTTGATGCTGCTAAAGGGAAATTTCTCACAACTGCAAAAACACATTTCGGTTCAGGATGGGCATGGCTTGTAGTTGATGATAAGAAGAAGCTTCAGATATACTCTACAAAGAATCAAGACAGTCCTTTGATGGATGGGCACACGCCAATTCTCGGTCTTGATGTCTGGGAACATGCATATTATCTAAAATATCAGAACAAACGTGCAGATTATATTGATGCCTGGACTAATGTTGTGAATTGGAAACAGGTTAATCTCAATTATATCGATGCGATGAAAGGATAGAGTACACCTATGGATCGTAGACATTTCTTAGAAAAATCAGGATTAACACTTACTGGTTTATTGTTAAGTCCTTGGGCACTCTATGCATTTCCAAACCGAGAAGGGGAAGAACTTATACCATTCATAGATGAACCAGAATCTAACCGCGGATTAGATTGGCACAAATTCGATACATTCATAACACCAAATAAAGACTTTTTTCATGTCTCTCATTATGGTGTACCCAAAATAGATCCGACTGAACTCTCTAATTGGAATTTAGAGATTAGTGGATTGGTAGATAATCCTATTACTTGGACTATTGAGGAAATTAAATCATTACCAAAAACAGAAGTGACCTATACATTAGAATGTTCTGGTAATCATGGGTTTCCAACATTTACTGGAGCGATTGGGAATGCAAAATGGGGAGGAACTCCTCTTGCACCTATACTTAAAACGGCAGGTATCAAAGAAAATGGAATTGAAGTGATCTTTTTTGGATATGATTCTGGTGAAGAAAAACGACGGGACATCACAATGAAACAGAATTTTGCACGAAGTATGTCTGTTGAAGAGGCTTTACAAGAATCACATCTTCTCTGTTATGAAATGAATGGTGAACCATTAATTGATAAACATGGTGCTCCATTAAGGCTGATTGCTCCTGGTTGGTATGGTATAGCCTGTGTGAAGTGGTTAAATAGGATAGAGATCCGGGATAGACGTTTTATGGGGAGGTTCATGGCACGGGACTATGTAACTATACGGAAGGAAACCCGTCCCAATGGTGAGACTGTCTGGATGGAAACATCAGTTGGCAAAACACAATTAAAGTCTATTCCTGCAAAGGTGACACGTATCGGAGATGAATACAGAATTTATGGGGCTGCTTGGGGAGCTCCTATAAAAACTGTTGAACTTAGTATTGATGGTGGTCCCTGGCAAACCGCAGAAATTGATACTGTTGAGGATGCCGAGTATGCTTGGAAGGTTTGGCACTATAATTGGAATAATCCCTCTCCCGGTGTACATACTATCGTATCCAGATCGATTGATACTAAGGGAAATATCCAACCTGAAGGGGATTCAGCACATATTGCTGACAAAGAAACCTACTGGGAAAGTAATGGACAAATTACTCGAAAGATTAGAATAGAATAGGAGTATTGAATTGATCAATATAACTGATCAACAGAAACAGCAGTATCAAGACGAAGGTTATTTTATTTTAGAAAGTGTAATTCCAGATTCACTTTTAGACCTATTACGCGCGGAATGTGGTACCTTCATCAGTCAAATGGATGCTCGAATGGAGCAAGAAAATAAGGAAGTCATAGGATTAAATCACAGGAACAAACGTTATTTTGTTTCAAATTGCTTTAGACAACAACCTAAACTCCGTGATTTTTTATTTAGTGACTTAATGGCAGAAGTCTGTCGTGCTACATTAGGTGATAACGCCTATCTCTTTTGGGAACAGTATGTCGTTAAGGGTGCTGAAGAAGGGATGAAGTTTAGTTGGCATCAAGATTCAGGTTATGTTGGTTATCCCGATCATAAACCTTATCTAACATGTTGGTGTGCTTTAGATGATATGTCCGAAGAGAATGGAACGGTGTATGTCTTGCCATACTCACACATAGGTATCCGTTCTTGGGTGAAACATATCCGAGAAGAAGAAAGTAACGATCTTATTGGATATTTTGGACCGGAAAAAGGTGTTCCTGCTATTGTTCCAGCTGGTAGTATAGTCGCTTTTACAAGTGTCAACTTCCACTGTAGCGGTACAAATTCAACAAAGAATATGCGGAGAGCATACTTGGCACAATATTCTGCTGAGCCACTCCTTTCCAGTGATGGAAGCCGTCTATGGGGTAATGCTGAACCTGTGTTGAGGGATGGAAAATCCGCTGTTGGTGAACCCCCACCAGTAATTTCGTAGTTGGGTTGGGATATTTGTCTTACTCAATATTTTCAGGCTTTTGGATTGATTGTTTTACTTCATCTATTAGTTCTTGGTTATCTGTTTTTTCTGCTAATTCCAATGCTTTTTGAAAATCTCTTATTCCATCCTCAATCTTCGTTAAGGTAATTTGTACCATTCCACGTGTTTGATAGGCTTCTGCTAAATCTGGATTTAATCGTATGCTTTGGTTACAATCACTCAGAGCTGTCTCAGTTTCCCCTAATTTCATTTGTGCATACGCCCGATTCGTGTATGCCCAAGCGTGTTCTGGCTCTAATTCGATTGCTCTATTACAATCAATAAGTGCAGATTTATATTGACCAAGTTTGTTCTTCAGATGTCCACGATTATTATAGGCATCTGCATATTCGGGATTCAATCGAATACATTCATCAAAATCAGCGATTGCAGTATTATATTGTTTTAAACCATAGTATACAAAGCCTCTCCCGAAATAGCCTTTAACTCCATCTGGTTTTAGGTTTATACTGATATTAAAATCTGAAAGTGCAGACTCATAACGGTTTATTTCATATTTTGAGAATCCTCTATCAAAGTAAGCTTGTGCATTGTTTGGTTCCATACGGATCCCTTCATCAAAATCTGCAATAGCTTGTTCATAACGTTCCAATTCATGCTTTGCTGACCCACGTAAAAAGTATGTGAAAGCATCATCAGGTTCAAGCTGCAGACTCTTATCAAAATCTTCAATTGCATTCTCGTAACGTTTTAGTTCATACTTTGCATAACCACGTAATAAGGTGAGATAAGCATCATCAGGTTTAAGTTGCAGACTCATATCAAAATCTTTGATTGCTTCCTCATAGCGTTCTAACTTTATCTTGGCTGATCCCAGTCTGTAGTAAGTTTGTACGTGATTCGGTTGAAGTTGGATACATTTCTCAAAGTCAATAATTGCTTCCTTATAATTCTCTATTTCATACTTTGTACAACCACGATTGTAGTAAGCCTCCACATAATCCGGCTTGAGACTAATTGCCTTGTTATAAGCAGACAAAGCTTTCTTTGGGTTCTCTTTAATATGCAGTGTTCCTATGGAAAACCAAGCGATTGCTGAAAGTTCATTATCGAATCCTTCAGATATATTTGCTATAGATTGCCACTTCTGTACGGCATCAGTAATTTTACCTTTCCTTTCCAACAAAAATGCATGTATGATAGCTTTATATACGAGAGGAATCTCCGAGTTATGTTGGAGTGAACGCATAATTTCCTCGGATTCTCCATTGTGATCCGAATTCTGCAGGATTTCAACTATTGTATTTTTTGGGTTTGCGTTCACCACTAACCTCTTTTCATATAAGATTTTAAAGGAAAATAGGTATAATTTTCAATTAATTGAACTAATCCCAATTCATAAGGATATTGTGTCAATCATTAAATATGAATTGGCAGCAACAAAAAACCATTTATAACCTAAAATAGTGGTATTTCATTGTTGTTTCATTACTAAATCTCTGCTAATTCTGGGATATGTTTATCCTCATAATTCTCAATGAGGATACCAACGAAATCCATCATTGTAGCTAATATATGAGATTCGTCTTCTCTAACTATATCGATTAAATTATCAAGAATCATACCCAATCCTTGATATTCTTCTTCTGTCAATGAGTCAAGGAGTTGAGTTTCTCTATTTCCAACAATATCAACCAGATTTTTCACGGATGTTACCAGTAAATGATAATCACTCTTGGTATTCACATTAATAGGTCCCATTTTCTCATCAATGGATCCTTTCATCCAATCAGTATCAATTTGATATTGGGGATTATACATATACTTATCAAGAATATCCATCCCATAGTCATGCAATATTGTTGATTTCCGTTCTGATTGAGCAGGTGAGGTTTGTTTATCCATAAGTCACTTCTTCCATTTTCCCTTGTCATATTCAGCGTGTGTTAACACATGGCGAATATAGACTTTCTTTCGGTTATAGTGTATAACTGCAATAATACGAGGGGCAGTATTGCCCCCAATGTCAAAAACTGTAAAATTGTTTACTTGATCTACCTTATGAGATGAAAATGTTTGTAACATTTCATTAGGTGAGTGAAAGTTGCTTTGCTTCATCAATCGATACCAACGGTCAAGTCCTGATTTAGCAGTTGGATCTTGGTATTGGACATATTCGTTTAATCGCTTCCGCGTTATTACATGCATCGTGATTTATAAACTCTGTCTATTTTTTCGTGTTCTGTCCAACTTACAATAATGTGTAAAAAGTATTTTGAGTGTGTCTGGATGCCATGCAGTCTGCGCATCTGCTGGTAAGGGTCAGTTGTGGTCGTTACTTCTAAAACCTTCAACTTTTATATGTCAAAACATTAGTAGGTACTTCATTTGTAGTCTTACATCCCAAATGCCAACTAAATTAAATTCATTTATGGTGTTAGTCCCATTGAAATAGAGAATAATATTAATTATATCATAGAAAAATCTATCTACCAAGAATATTGACTAATAAAGAAACATGCTAAGCTATCCTTATACGATTCAAGAAAGTATATTCTAACGTTATTCGGTTTAATGTCTACTAAACTCTGTAAGTATGTTCCCTATCTTATCTTGTATTCCTCTTGCATTTGCAGATGTGCCCAAATAATGACTGATCAGGATTCCAAAAACCAGTACCTCACCATCTGCTGTCACAGTATATCCTGCCAAAGCTGATACACCACTAAGCGTACCGGTTTTTGCACGTAAAATCTTCTCTGCATACATACCTTGCATCCGATTTCTTAACGTACCATCAACACCTGCGATTGGGAGAGAGGATAAAAATTCTGGCATTATCTCAAATTGTTTATGCATGTGATAAAGCAGTTTCGTAAGTAACTCACTACTTGTAAGATTGTAACGAGAAAGACCGGATCCATCAACGAACCTATGTGGTGGTGGTTCAGTTAATATTTCATTTAAAAACTCAGTAATTGCTTCTCTGCCTTTTCTCCATGTCCCCGGAACACCTTTGACTTCTGCCCCTATTGTCTTAAATAGAAATTCTGCTATCCAATTATCACTCGGTTTATTCATGAATCTAATAATTTGTCCAAGGGGTGGCGATAGATTTTGACTGATAATTATAGCACTTGAAGGAACTTCACCAGAGGTAACCTTACCAGAAACAACGATTCCGTATTCAATTATCTTTTTCTTCAAAATGTGTCCACAAGCGATTGCTCTACTACCCATGTTTTTCTCAGGTTCAATACTTCTAATACTTAAAGCACTTAATTGAAACGGTTTATCATCCCACATCCATCCTGGTCCCTCACGTACGGAATCAAAATATGATTCATCAACGATAATATCTCCCAAAATTGACTTAACACCTGATTCAACTAATATGAATGCTAATTCCTCAATATCATCAATATTCAGCACTGGATCACCCCTACCTTTTAAATAGATATTATTTCTAACATCAGTTTCAGTATTTGTGTCAGTGTAAAGAGTTGTTTCAAACTGAAAATCTGTACCAAGTTTAATCAATGCAGTAGCTGCAGTAAAGAGTTTGGTTGTAGATGCAGGATGGTGTAATCTTAGGGAGTTTTTAGAGTAGAGAATCTCATCAGTTTCTGTTGAAATCACATTAATTCCAATACTTGCAGATTTGAAAAGGTCATCCTGTAAGATAGAATTAATATCCACCTGTAGTTTTTCAACCGGATTAATCGTGTTTATAGGTGGGATAGGTTCAACAGGTTTCTTAGTAAAAATCCCACAACTTGTGAGTAGGAATATAAGAAATATCGGTAGAAAAGTAAGGGAATTCATAGATGTAATATTATCACAATTTTCTTGAATAAGAAAGAAAAACAAAGTGTTATGTTTATTATAAATATACAGAATTTACACAGTTATAGGATTATTGAAGGATTGAGAATTATTGTTGCATGTAATCACTCAATAACCTTTTTATATGGTCATAAACCGTTATACCAAATTCCGGTCAATACGCTGTAGACGGACTCATACTTGAAAACAACACGCAATATGATTTCTTTGCATACGCAACACACGACATATCCATTACCATTCCCGGTTACTTATTTACCATACGATGAAGACGATTAATCCTCCAACCCACTTGATCTACTTGGATTGTCGAATCCAAATTTCCTTGAGATAATATTTATCACACTATATTCCGTGTATCCATTAGAAGATGCTAATCGGGACAATCTTACATGAAGTCCTTTTGGAATCTCTTTCTACGCACCTGTTTTCATCGGAAATTGGAAGGTCGATTTCTGATCCTATAGAGCTTGATAAAAATTTTCAGGACTCACTAAGTTTGAAGATAAACTCACAATAGGAAGCATCAAATACAGAATCCTCTAAACTAAACGACATTTTACAACAAAAATTCTCTATCGAAAATCTAAATCTCCAAATTGAAGTTAATCTTGAATCTACACAGTAAGTAGTAAATTGAGGTACGTTGCCATCTTGTCTCTGTTTAGGAAATCATATTTGAAAAGCCATATTTAGACAAGATTATTTCTGATTCTCAGAACGAAGAAAAGAAATCAGATGAAAGCAGCCATCAAACCTATAAATTAGTAATCCTTCAGGTGTTAAAACCGTGTAAAAAACGTTTGTGTTCAATAAAATATTTAACGATGTAATATATAATTTTCATAAGAATCCTTTAGATAAGTCGTATTGAATTTGTATAAGTTTAAATGTTCACTCGCAGGAATGAATATATTATTTTTATTAAATTATGTAAAAAATATGCCAGATATGCAAAAATATGATTAGAAAAAGCATAAACCATCTAGGGTGTGAAACGTCTAATGTGGTATAGTTTAGGAGGTATACTTACTAATAAATTACCATAAGAATTTTCCAAGTTTGTCCAGTTCAAGTTTCTCAATTGCCAGGACTTGACGGAATAAGTTACAACCTTATAAACTTAATAATTTCAGGATGTATCAAGTGAAGTCTTTTTATAATATTGTTATACTCCTACTCATCATCACAAATGTAAATATAGCAGACAGTCGTCTCAAATTTTTCACAACACGTGGCCCCTACATTGCGGAACATGAAAACTAAGTCAATACGGTGTAATGCTATATTTACATACACATACTGCAGATAACTCAGGTGTTGGTGTCTTTTGGACATATGATTATACATCACTTGATGATTACGAAGAACGCACTTCGACGGATATAGGATTTACACTATTTTATAGATTATATTACATCCACAGTGCAGTATATTTCGGTATCCATAGGGAAATTCATTATGTTCCTGAAAGTAGTCGTGAAAATTAATATAAACCGACAATATGCGGAGGACTGATATTAACTTATGATGAATTTTTCTTCAAACCAATAATAAAAACAACTATTACTACATAATCATTTACCCTTACAGGAGGTATTGGATTCTGAAATTACCATAAGTGAATATAAAATGCTGATAACCAATACAAAACCTACAAATGTTTGCAGTGATATAGTATATTGACAATGGCATATTTAACCATAACACCTAAAGGAGTTGTACCATGTTAAAAAAAATTGACAATGAGACCAAAAGTTTAATCCATCTAAATTTAATGCAGGGAGTAACAGGGTCAAAAATTATTCGAAAGTTGGTTGAAATTTACAGGAGTGCTACAGCAGCCTTAAAAGCATCACCAGAGGAGATTGAAAAGGAACTACTTCAAGTTGGTGAAGTTGCTCCTGCTGGTCTAATTACCAGATTACTTCATTATCCACTGGAAAAAGAACTGGAACTCATCTATGAACAAGGTTGTAATGTAGTAACGCTTCATGACGAAGAAGTATATCCGGAACTTTTGAAGATGATTGATAGAAGACCACCAGTGCTTTACATCAAAGGCAAATTAGATCCTAAAGATAAAAGCAGTATTGCCATCGTCGGACCTAAGAAGGCACGCAGTTTCGGTCAAACATTTAGTCAACAACTCAGTTATGCCCTTGCTAAACAGGATGTGACAGTGGTAAGTGGATTAGCAGAAGGTATTGATACCTGTGCACACAATGGAGCAATAGAGGCTGGAGGGAGAACAATCGCTGTTTTAGGAACTGGTTTGTGCCATATCTATCCACCTAAGAATAAGAAACTAGCTGACAAAATTGTGCAGTCCGGTGCATTGTTATCTGAATTTCCAATGGATGTGAAACCAGAAAGTATACATTTTCCGCAACGAAACCGCATCATTAGTGGATTAACACTTGGGACAGTTGTAATAGAAGCCCCTATTAAAAGCGGATCACTGATTACAGCAGAACATGCCCACGAACAAGGACGAAAAGTGTTCACGGTTCCCGGTCAGATTCTTTCAGATCATTCAAGCGGCTGCCATAAGTTAATTAAGAAGGGGGCACAACGTCTTGATACTATTGACGACTGTCTTAAAGAATTACCACATTTATGTGTCGAAACGATGACTGATATATATAATGTAGATGATATTGAACAAATATCCCTATTTGAAGGGATCGAACCTTATAATGAGAATAGTCCAAATAATGAGAATAGTCCAAATGAAGAAAAAGTAAAAAGTGAAGTCATTAGATATTTTAGAAGTAGTTTCCCTGAAATGTATATAAAATTGGAATATGAATTTCAAATAGATGGTAAAGACAGAAGATCTGACGTTGCCTTGATTGATTCCAAACAAAAGGTTGCAGCCATAGTAGAGTGTAAGCGTAGTAAATACATAGGTACAGGTAGAGATCAGTTATATTCTTACCTAATTACCTCAAAAGATACAGGTTATGGTCTTTTTGCCAATAGTACCGAACATGATGCATGGACTTTTTTCCAGAAAACCTATGACGAGAAACTAAGAAAAATAAGCGCTTCTGAATTTGAGAAAGGAGTTCTGGCCGACATAAATACAACATAGCTATGGTGAAATATAAAAATGTAAAAATCTAATTGCAGATGACGTGTCATGTAGACACAAGAGTCTCCTGCTTAGCATGTTGACCACACTTTACACCAAAGGAAACGAATATGAAAACTCTACAATTAGCCTCAAATGTTATGCGTATAACAACAGCATACTTTACCAGAGAAATCAACAGTCGTGACTATGTTCTCACACTAATATCATTAATTTCTAAGTTCTTTAATTTCAACAAGCAAGAGATGAAGATATTGGGTGATATAATGGAAACAGCGATGATGCGTTCAAAAGAACCAGAATCAGAAAAAGGTTGTGAAACTATCAAGGAGACACTTGAAAATTTTAATAAAGAAAATGAACCGAAAACATGATATGTGAAATTAGTTATGTTCATTTTCAGGAAATGTAAATGTAATCACCATGGAATAGTATATTATAGTGATAAATTATTGTATAAGTTCCCCTGAATTTATGTAAATAGAAGAAATAGGAGATAAGAGTAATGGATGCAAAAGAATTACGGAATAAAATGTTAAAACGGTTCCCTGAATTAGAAACTCAAGGTGAGACACCAGTACCAAATCAGAATTTCTGGGTATTCTATCACCCCAATAAAGAATTATTGAAGGAAGCAGATATTTTCGTTATCAAAATTGATTCTAAAAAATGGTATATTCAAGATAGACGAGTAAATATAGACGATCTGATGAAGAAGCATACTCCAGAGTGCGAAAAGTGTGGAGCACATGGTCGACTGGATCGAAAGGTAGCAAAAAACGGTACTTTTCAGTATTATTGGTACTGTATACCCTGTTATAATATGAGTAGAGCGATACCACATATCCTCATCAAACATTTAATTGATACTTTCTCACAACCTATTTATGATCATGATGAACTAAAATGGCAATCACTAATTGAGTGGATAAAAAGACATACTCACGCGGGCGAAAACTGCATGGAACAAGGAAAATTGGATCGAAGGATAGCAAAAAACGACACCATACAATATTATTGGAATTGTATTAAATCAGGTAAAATGATAGGACCTATACCACATAAATTAGCCGAAGGTTTTAGTGAAAAAGAAGGACAGGTTGTACATGATATAGAATAATTGCTTATTTGGTGAATAACAGGATAGTTTAGATAGGATTTACATAAAATTAGTAGAAAAAGATACATAGGATATAATAGATCGTTCTATGGGATTTTAAACCTCAATTTACCCCTGAATAGGTACTTTTACGAGGAAATGTGTAAGTCCTAATAAACTGAAAGTCACTGTCAATAATATTGACTTTCACACCAAAATGTGATAGAATTCCTATGTTAAAATTCGCATTAATATAAAAAAGGAGACACCAAATTTTGGTATTTCATTTAGATGTATAAATCTAAATTTTCAAGGACAAAACCAATAATTGCTGTGAGAAGTGCATGGTAGAATTTTACGATACAACACTCAGGGATGGTAGTCAAGCGGAAGGTGTAGCGTTTTCTGTTGAGGACAAACTTATTATCATAGATGAGTTGGAAAAATTAGGAATTCGTTACATTGAAGGTGGTTACCCTGGATCCAATCCGAAAGATATAGAATTCTTCAAACGTGCAAAAGATATGCATTTAGAGTCAGCAACGGTTGTACCATTTGGTAGTACTCGATATCCGACCTACTCTCCTGAAACAGATCCAAACTTATCCGCTCTACTGGATACAGGAGCAAGAACAGTTACAATCTTTGGTAAATCTTGGCGTATTCATGCCACCGATGTTCTAAGAGTATCTGCTGAAGAGAATTTAGCGTTAATTGAGAGTTCAGTTCGTTTTCTGGTGGACAATGGTCGTGAAGTTATCTATGATGCGGAACACTTCTTTGATGGATATTCAGATGATGCAGGTTATGCAATAGAAACATTACGAGCTGCAACAGAGGGTGGGGCAAAATGTCTTGTTCTCTGCGATACAAACGGAGGTAGGCTACCTTTAGAAATTCAGGAAGGCGTCAAAGCTGCCCTTAACACTTTCTCATTACCTATTGGTATACATACACATAATGATGCAGGAATGGGTGCTGCAAATTCTGTCTTAGCAGTACAAGCCGGTGCAAACCACGTTCAAGGGACATTCAACGGATATGGTGAACGTTGTGGTAATGCTAACTTGGCATCAATTATCCCTACAGTTCAGCTTAAACTTGGAATACAGTGCATTACTGATGAACAATTACAAAGGATTACAGATGTATCACGTCTAATTAGTGAGTTAGCAAACCTACCGCATGATGAACGTCAAGCGTATGTCGGTCGCTCAGCATTTGCTCATAAAGGTGGTTTGCATATTGATGCTATTCGGAAGAATCGACTAACGTATGAACACATTGAACCTGAGAAGGTAGGAAATAGCCAACGAATTCTTGTCTCAGACCAGTCAGGACGCGGTACAATCATGAAAAAGATTGAGAAAGAATATCCTGATCTCGATAAGAACTCTCCACAGGTCTTAGAATTATTTAATTCTTTAAAAGAGGCTGAACATGAAGGATACCAATATGAAGCAGCTGAAGCTTCGTTTGAGTTATTAACTCATAAAGTATTCAATGGATATAAATCCTTTTTTGAACAACTCGGTTTTCGCGTAATCATTGAGAAGTTTACTGATCATTCTATGCGATCAGAAGCAACGGTAAAAGTCACAACACCAGATCACACAACTACCCATACCGCTGCAGATGGAGATGGTCCTGTAAATGCTCTTGATACTGCTCTTAGGAAAGCTCTTGAAGAATACTATCCTGAATTACAGAAAGTTAGATTGATTGACTATAAGGTTCGTGTTTTAGATACAAAAGCTGGGACAGGATCAAAAGTACGTGTGTTAATTGAAGCGGGGGATGGTGAAAAAAGTTGGAGAACTGTAGGGGTATCGGAGAACATAATCTCTGCAAGTTTTGAAGCATTGATTGAGAGTTTTGAGTATAAACTATATAAGGATAATAAAAAAATTAGCAGTTTATCAGAATAAGATATAAACAGACTACTTGACAAAAATATCCATAAGTGTTAAAATAAATATTACATTTATGGAGGTAGAATATGGGAAATTTAGATAACATTCAAAAAACAGCACAGAAATTAATTGTCTTATGTCAAAAAGAGAAAACTACAAAAACAGATAAGGAGAAAATGCTCCAACTTCAATCAGAAATATTATCAAGTATTGAAAGATTAACAGAATGCGATCTCTGTGGTTCAATCAGCGAACTCATCGTAAAGATGACATTAGCGGATGTTTCGGCACAATTATGTAAGGAGTGTAGTATAAAATCTATACAATCAGGAAAGATTCAAAAGAGCACACCAAGAAAACGTTCGAGTACTCCGAAAAAACAGAATTCACCTTCTACCTCAAACTCAAAACCGAAAGAAATTGAGAAACCACCAGAATCTCCTTTGGAATTGCACACTCGAATTGAAGCACAGACGGGTATTAAGAAAACGGATGTGAAACGTCTTCACAAGATATTTCAAGATATTGCTACACCCATGAACTTAGACAATACTATTACTTATGTGAAGAAGGAAGTCGAACTGGCAAAATTGAAAGTTGATGAGAAAGCATTACAAAAAGCAGTGGAACTTCTGTTCGCAGCCTAACCTGTTGGAATATCCTTTACCCAAGAACGATGTGTTTGATACCACTTTACCAATTCAGTGATACCTTCCCGATATGATACTTGTGGATACCAATCTAACAGATCTTTTGCCTTATTAATGTCTGCCCAGGTGGCACGTACATCAGCCGGATGGAATGGTTGATATGAAAGTTCAGCCTTTTTACCTACCAATTCTTCGATTAGTCTAATAGTATCAATCAGGACGATTGGACTATCTGAACCAAGATTAATCACAGAATACCCAAGGGGTTTCAATCCAGCAATCACACCGCGTGCAATATCTTCTACATAGGTATAATCGCGTGAGGATTGTTTTCCATCCCCATACACAGTTACAGGTAATCCTTCACTGATCCATTTTACGAAGCGGAATGCACTCATATCAGGACGTCCAGCTGGACCATAAACCGTAAAAAAACGAAATATAGTTATATCAATATCATATAAATGGTGATAACTATGACATAGTGCTTCTGCACCTTTTTTAGATGCTGCATAAGGAGATAAAGGACCATTTGTATCTGCTTCTTCATTGAAAGGAAGGGGATTCTTCGCTCCATATAGACTTGACGTGGAGGCAAGGATAAACTTTTTGATATTATGTACTCTGGATAATTCAAGAAGGTTTAATGTGCCAGTGATATTAGTGTCTATATATACCCAAGGGTTTTCAACGGATTGTCTTACACCTGCGCGTGCAGCAAGATTAATTACTGCATCATATTCTTGTTCAAATAGTGGTTCGAGTGTTATTGGGTCGCAGATATCTAAACAATTGTAATGGAAATTCGGTAATTCCTGAAGTTGTGTCAGTCTCCAATTTTTTACTGATACATCATAGGCATCATTTATATTATCGATTCCTATAACTGTATGTCCATCAGCAATAAGAAATTCTGTAACTTTCCATCCGATAAAACCGGCACAACCAGTGACAAGATACTTCATTTACTTTTTCCGTATCATCATTGAGTTATTCGTTAATTACACATCAAATTCATTTAAGATAATTATACACCTTCTTCTTGAAAGTTAATGAGTTGACTTTGAAAATTTGATAATTCAATTTCAGCTTGCTCATACTTTGTATTCATCTTATCTCTAAGTTGTTCTAAACGTGTATTTTGCTGAGAAATTAATACATCAGTTTTTTCGATTTTCTCTTTAACATCAAGAATTTGGTCATAGTTATCTTCCTCTTCTTGACTACAGAAAATCAATAAGTTACGGTAATATCCAATACCATTTTCAAGTTGTTTAATGGAACGACTAATGTGTGATAATTCATCACGAAACCCATCTACATCAGATGTTGTCAAATGATTGGATAAGGTTTTTAAACTATCCTGATATTCAGAAAGTTGAATTTCTTTTTCTGACCAAAGTATTTTTTGTGCAATGTCATCAACACTGTCATCATTCAGTATAGTAGTATTTCTTTTCAGATTCTCTTGTAAATTCCGTTGTAGTTTTTCTAACTGGGTTTTAAGCTTTAGGACATCTAATTTGAATGATTCACTATATTTCCAGATAACTGACATTTTATCATATAGTGTTTGGTGTTGTTGCTTGATATATTCTACTTGAAGAATATAATTTGGATACTGTATTTTTATATCATTTGCAATGAGTGATTTGATTTTTCTTACTCTTTGTTTATTAGGTTTTGCTTTCTCTATACTCAATAATCCAACTAAAGTTGCTATAGAACCAGACACTGAGAGAAGCATGGAACCACTAAACAATAGAATGCTCCCAGCAGCCTGGGCTAAACCCCACCAACCTAAGATACCAAAAAATGAACCAGTTCCAATAAGCGTATTAGGTAATGTCACATATTTCGTTATTTCATTTTTGGATTCCATTTTCTCTCCTTAACCTTACATGAACAATGTTAAATAATATATGAATGATCTATGGAGTTAGTTTGAGATTTGTATCAATTTTCTTTTTTAATTCAACGAAATTTTCGTCTGAAAAATTGGCTTTACGATGGTATATTAGCTTTCCTTCAGATGAGATGAGGTACAAATTCGGTTTTTTCTTTTCTGTATGATAGGCTTGATGTATATTCCCCTTCCAGTCAAGTAGAAATGGAAGTGGAGGTGGTTTTTTCTTTAATTGAGATAGGACAAATCGTTTTGGTATGAAAGCAGGTACACTACGTAAATCACCAATTATAAATGCTGTAATTTTCTCATTTTCCTTATATTCATTATGGAATGCAAGTGCCCATTTGTCATCCTCTTTACGAATTTTCCGATTACCCATAATTAGAAAAACCATCTTCCCACGTAATTTCTTGAGGTTATACAGTTTTTCTTCAGTATCTTGTAAGATGAATTCTGGGGCGGAATCACCAATCTTTGGCGGTTCATCTTGCTTAGCAACAGCAAGAATACTGAATAAAAATGAGAATAAGATTAAACATATATACCCTTTCATAATATTGTCATTTTAGCATAGATTAAGATAGAATGTCAAGATTCTGAAAGGTTTCAACTGTTGTAATCAGTTATTATTGTGATAGTAGAATTTTAAGTTTATATCTTAATTTCTTATATCGAACTTACTCTATGTGAATATTTTACATGAATATACAATCATCGACCTATATTTGCCTTTGATATAGTTGGCAAAATCTGTTATTATATTGTAAATACCAATCTTGGAAGGTATTTGGAATGAACGCCGAACCAACCACTATTGATGGACTACTTACACAGATCCAACGACATCTACTTCCCTATGTTGCCAGTTTAACCGATTTTCAAACTCCGACAGAATTGCAACAGTTCAGGAGTTATTTACATAGTATCCACTACTTCTGTGTTCGTGCTGAATTTCCTATATCAATTAACAAACAGGTAGAAACCCTATTATCCACGAGTGGTAGCTTTTGGCAACTCCTATCTGACAATGAAATGCTATTAACAAACTTAAAAGATTTTACGCGTGTACGTACTTTTTCTGCTGAGGCAGAAGGGATAACAAATCTTGAGGAATTAATTTCGGGAGAGGATAGTCTTAGAGATGTAATAATAAATAGTATTGCATTTATGCTGAATTGGAAGGCAAACACTATTTGGGTGGATTCAGCCAAGAAAGCACGAACTGTTATGGCAAAAAACTATATGCTTGAAATTCAAGATAGGATTTGGCAGTTTATCAAGGAGACTACTCAGGAAACAGAAGAGATGGACTTGGAACAAGCAGCAAAGGTTAGGGATCGGGCGGAAAAATTCGTGGAGTTTATTCATCTAAGTGAATTGACAACTGAAGCACAAGTTACATTGCTAATGCAGATTTATACAATGCTACTCCGTTTCCAACTTGGACAACTCATTGTACTATTAGAGAATCAAAGAGATAATGAATCGGAATAATCTTTTAACTACCAAAATCAATTACTAATACAGTTAATATAATACCCTCCATTCAATATATAGCTTTACTACCCAAATATTATCTTTCTATCACTTACTAATTCTTTCAAACGGAAATATACCATTCTTATTGATAATATCCCTCTCCCATTAACTTTAGATATATTTCTTAGATATCTATATATTTTATACTTTTACTTAGGTACACATTATAATAATATGAGTTCGGTAATCAATCTTTGGGTATCGAGATTTGAATCTGTACTTATATATCTGAATTTTAGTATAATACCTTTAGTAGGAGGGTTTCAGAAGATTTATCTCACAGATGGATATAGTAAAAGTTTTGGATATTATACCATTTCTAAGAAATACTATGACATATCTACACCATTCATCCAACCCGTAAAAAGCGGTTTGGAACCGCTCCGAATATATTATAACATGCGTATATATGGCATCTATTCATTTAGAAATGGTATTTGCTCTTATTTTGTTATTTCAAGTTCAGGACATAATTGGTAATAGGATACTTTAGACATTATATAGTTAATCAACTCCTAAAGGATTAGTCACATGCAGAAAGAACTCTTTGAATCACTGGTTGATGTTATTGCAACATTGAGAGGAGAAAATGGATGTCCATGGGATCGTGAACAAACGCATACCTCATTAAAATCTACATTAATTGAAGAAACTTATGAGACGGTTGAAGCGATTGATTCCGGGGATTCTAATCATCTAAAAGAAGAACTCGGTGATTTACTTCTGAATATAATGTTACAGGCTCAGATCGCAGATGAAAGTGAGAATTTCGATATTTATGATGTCATTGAGTCATTAACTGAAAAACTTATTAGACGACATCCCCATGTATTTGGGAATGTTGAAGTTGAAAATGCGGATGAAGTTGTAAAAAACTGGGAATCCATAAAAAGCCAAGAAGAAGGATTTGAAGATAGAAAATCAGTTCTGGATGGAATTCCTAATGCATTACCATCTTTATTACGCAGTCAGAAAATACAAAAACGTGCTGCACGTGTTGGTTTCGATTGGGAGAATATATCGGATGTATTTAATAAAGTTGTAGAGGAATTAGATGAAGTCAATGATAGTATAAAGAAAAATGATCAGGATGAAATAGAATTGGAGATTGGTGATCTTCTGTTTTCAGTGGTTAATCTCTGTAGATTTGTTGATTTGCATGCAGAAGAAACGCTAAGGAAAGCAAATCGAAAGTTTGTAAGAAGATTTAAACGTATGGAAACTGAATTGAATTTACAAGGCAAGAATATATCGGATCAATCACTTGAAGAACTTGATAGAATTTGGGAGAAAGTAAAAAAAGATGATATCTCTTGAGAAATTCAACAGCTATCCAGAATATACATGTTATTCAGATCTTGTTAATCAAGTAGACCCTAATAATTCTCCACAAATAATTCTAACACATCGTGCTTCAAATCAAATTAATTCATCGTGTAAGAAACTGGGTATTTTTTCTGGTTCCTTTAATCCTATAACTTTAGCACATTCGAAGATGATTGAAATTGCACATCAATGTTATGAATTTGATGAAATTCTATTATTAATAGCTAAAGCAAATGTTGATAAAGGTGTTTTTGGTTTACCTATAGAAGCACGATTACTAACACTAAAGCTTCATGCTAAGAATCAATCCAACATATCAATTGGCATCTCAAGTCATGGTCGTTATATAGACAAAATAGCTGCATTAAAGCAAATCTATCCGAAGCACACTGAATTCAATTTTATCGTTGGTTATGATACATTAGTAAGGATATTTGATCCAAAATATTACAATGATATTCAAGATGAATTAACTACATTATTTATGGAATGTAAATTTATCGTAGCAAATCGAAAAGGTGTTTCTATTCACGACATTAAACAATTTTTGAATCAACCTCATCTTAGATCCTATCAGGAATTTATAGAATATATAAACCTACCAGATTTCTATGCAGATCTGTCATCCACAGATATAAGGAATAGAATTGATGCTGGTGAAAAGATTTCACATCTCGTTCCTCCATCCATCACATACTTCTTCGATTAACAACTTACCTAATCCCAACTATATTGAATTACTGTTTACCTAACTTCTTGTAGATAAAAATACCATCATCTATAAATTCACAGTTTTAACATGATCTTACATTGTTATCCTTTTCGATTCTTTCAAATGCATCTGCTATACCTATCATTTCTTGCCAGTAAATACTTAATTCCATACCACCTATTTCAGCATATATATCATTCACATTCCACATACATCACCAAATTTATGTGTTTCAATTTTACCACATCTGTGTCAACATAGTTACATATCAATTGTCTGTAGGACTGTTGTAAGAAATACTAATTTTATTCATTAGTTGTTAGTATTCTAATTCTGTTGCTTGTTAGTATAGGCTTTATACCATCTATGTAAGATAATTCTACGGAGAAATTTATCTATGTAAGATAATTCTACGGAGAAATTTAAAAAAATATTAGTAGATTAATCCTTATTTTATTAATGGCATAGATTTTGCTTAATAGAATCATAATAAATGTAACCCTATAATGGAACATTCGTATAGTAATGCAACACTTTATATTTTTAAACACGAAATTTTAAAATTGAGTGTGTGCTAAAGTATATAGTGTAATAAGAATGGTAGTTGATTTAAGAGTCTATTCGAGAAGTTTTAGTTGTTTGTCATATCCAAGGGCTTAATTAGAAATTAGGTTTGCAGGAGGCATTATTAATGTTTAACGGGATAATAATTGGTGGTTTGTGTTCATTAATGGGAATTGGAGCCGGGTATCTGATTCTAAATGTATTTTTTGCTGGTGTCCAACTCATTGCTAAACCCCGTATCGTTGAAATAAAAGAAGCCACTACAAAAATTCTTGACAGTTAACACATTGGATTGTTTCAGAGTATATAGAGATAATAGTTCTATTGAACTTTTATTTTAGTACTTTGAATTCATAGCATAGTTTTTGAGAATAGTATTAGATAGATATAGTATTTGTTTAACTTGAGGAAAGTGCATAGTTAGCAAATTCGCAGAATTATGCATTATTATGATCTACATTCATGGAATGTAACACCACAAGAAGCACGTGTTCTTCAAGACAAACTTCATACTCAAGTAATTAAGACAGATGAATTTGGGGTAATTAAATCAGTTGCTGGTGTGGATATTGGTATCAGAGATAATATTGCACTTGCCTCCGTAATAGTTCTTAGTTATCCTGATTTACATATTGTCGACGGTATTGTAACTCAATACCAAATCTCTTTCCCTTATATCCCTGGAATTTTATCATATCGCGAAATTCCACCACTATTGGTGGCTTTCGCGTATTTAAATACGGAACCTGACCTGATAATAGTTGATGGTCAAGGTATTGCACATCCAAGACATTTCGGTCTTGCCTCTCATTTAGGACTGATATTAGACAAACCTACAATTGGATGTGCAAAATCCCGCTTGTGTGGTACATATACTGAACCTGAGATTGAAAAAGGATCATACACATATCTAATGGATGACACTGAAATTATTGGTGCTGTTCTTCGCACCCGGACAAGAGTTAGTCCGGTTTATGTATCAATAGGACATAAAATTTCATTAGATTCAGCAATAAGGATTATTCTGGATTGCTGTCCAAAATTCCGAATACCTGTTACCACACGGTATGCACATAAAGCAGCTGCTGGTGATATTCCTACAGGTGTATCCTACATTAATAAACTACATTCAATTCAATCCTTAGAACCTATTCTGAAGAGTGTATGATATAATAGAATTAAGTGCTGAAATCACTTAATTTCACTTTCACTTTTAGGATATTGGGTTTTTGCTACACTTAGAAAATGTCCTCAAGGTCGCGACCAGGAGATCGCTCCTACAGAAGAGCTGTGGGATGCGAACAGATGTTGAGCCAATAGAAAGTGTCCTCAAGGTCGCGACCAGGAGATCGCTCCTACAGAAGGGTTGTGGGATGTGAACAGATGTTGAGCCAATAGAAAGTGTCCTCAAGGTCGCGACCAGGAGATCGCTCCTACAGAAGAGCTGTGGGATGCGAACAGATGTTGAGCCAATAGAAAATGTTGTATTAATTTTATTGTTCACTATAATATCAAAAATTGCAAATTTAAAGTGCGGAATGTAGGATGAATGAAATGAATCCGATACATTGGTCAATTGATTATAATACTGGATCTAATAAACCTGATTATGCCAATGAATTGATTAAACTTATAGAGAGTGACAAAATTTCTGCGTCTCTCGTCAATAATGAATCTGAAGAGACCAATCATACAAAGCATGTATACCAGATATTACCTAATTATTGGCGTGGCTATGCAGGTAGAAGTAATCCAGATGCAAAATTAGGTATTGGTACAGTAAGTATTGAAAGTAAAAAGGAAGATCATATTTGGTATTATGAAGTTAATTACAAAAACGACACGAGTGGAGAACATATACTCCTCCAATTTAGCAGTGAGGATTCTTGGAGTCGAAACCTTTTAAACGAATGGTATGGGAAGGTTCGAAATAGTTGTCAGGATACATATTCAGAATTAAATTTCATAGGTAGGATTATCTCCAAAGATGAGGTAGGTCTCTGTATAAATGACGTTGAAATATCTCTTGTTATCCCTGATAAGAATATACCTATCACATGCAATTGGACCCTTTTTGATGTAATCCCACAATTATCTGATCAGCTTATAGATAATAGAGAGAACGTAGAAATTGTTCTGCTTGAAGATCTTGAACAACTTAGACCCATTAACCAGATAGGTTTCCTCAATACATTACGATCCCCATTTCATCTTGATGGATTTTATCTATATGGGACAGGTTTACTACCCTCCTATTGGTGGATTGATGAAAAGAAGACTACGGTGATTGTTTCTAATTTCTTTGAGACATATATATTGAAAGAGAGAATTGTAGATTATAAATGAGTAATCGTCCAAATATCCTTTTCATTAACACGGACCAACACTCTTGGAATGACATTTCTGCATATGGAAATCGGTATCTTCACACCCCAAACATAGACCAACTTCATCGAAATGGCACATCTTTCAGAAATTCTTATTGTACCGATCCTGTTTGTGCTGCCTCTCGATCAAGTTGGGCAACTGGATTATATACATCTGAAACTGGTGTTCCATTTAATGGTGGAAGACTACACGATGACATTCCAGATATAGGACAAGTACTTCAATCTGGAGGTTATCGAGCATTTCACTGTGGTAAATGGCATGTACCTGGTCGGAATGTGCGGGAGAGTTTCGAAACTCTATATTTTGGTAAACGAGATATTGGGGCGGGTGGTGCTGCATTCTATGATTCAGGTTCAACTCATGCAGTAGTAGATTTTTTAACCAATTATAATTACTCTGAACCATTTTATCTTCAGGTTGGATATGTGGATCCACATGATGTTTGTGAGTATCTACATAATCATGAAGAAAAAAAGATTCCAAATCCTGTTGAGCAAGGAATTCTAACTGAGGATGATCTTCCTCCACTTCCAGAAAACTTTAATTATGACGAACGTGAAACAGTTTTACATAGAGTTTGTCGGAGAGTTGATAATGCATTGATTCATGCCTCAATTCTAAGAGCAGTAAAGGAATGGGATGAATTGCAATGGCGTTATTTAACATGGAATTACTACAGATTCGTTGAAAAAGTTGATGCAGAGATTGGTAGAGTTTTATCAATTCTAAAAGAAACCACATTTTGGAATAACACGTTGATAATTTTTAGTGCTGACCATGGTGAAGCATGTGGAAGTCATCAAATGTTTCAGAAATTTGCACTATATGAAGAGAGTGTACGCGTTCCATTAATCCTTTCCTGTCTTGGAGAAGGTGTATCTGTTAAGAAAGATAGATTCAATGAATTATATTTTGTATCAGGGGTAGATATATTTCCAACTATTTGTGATTATGCAAATATTAAACCTCCTAACGGAATACAAGGGATGAGTCTCAGACCACTTATTGAAGGGAGTCATATAAAAAACTGGCGGGATTGTGCTTATATTGAAAGCAATTATTGGGGACGCGCTATAGTTGATGACCAATATAAATTTATAACTGAATATAAACCAAAAGACATAGAAGATTATATCCCGCCAGGACCGGATATAGAACAACTTGGACTTGCACAATTATTTGATAGAAATGTTGATCCGTTAGAAAAAAATAATCTTGTATTTAATCCTAAATATAAAAATATCGTCAATAAATATAGAAAAAAAATAACTGAACAGGAAGGTCAACTAAATAGACGCCATATTTCCCACCCAAATCCTCAAAGACTTATTTCGAATTGGGGAAATCGGTTGCGCGAATATTGGGAAGATGGAAAATAAAAATTTGAGAAGGTTGGCTAAAAGTCAATAGGGCAATAGAACAGATGAATATTTTTTCAAAACGACTTAATCGATTACCTCCGTACATGTTTGGAAAGCTAAAACAGTTAACACATGAACGAAGACAACAAGGAATCGACATTATTGATTTGGGGATGGGGAACCCCAATCAAAGAACCCCACAACCAATTATTGATAAACTCACTGAGGCTGCTCAGGAATTACGCAATCATAGATATTCAGCTTCACGTGGTATTTACAATCTTCGTAGAGAAGTTAGTTGGCATTATGAACGCCGTTTTGGTGTAGATATTGATCCCGATGAAGAAGCAATTGCTGTTATTGGAACAAAGGAAGGATTAGGTCATCTTGCCTTAGCATTGATTGATGAAGGTGATTTGGCAATGGTACCTAACCCTACATTTCCAATTCACATGTATAGTGTTGTCTTAGCCGGTGGAAGTGTTGTAAGTATTCCTCTTGAAGAGGAGAACGATTTTGTGCCTTCCCTTGAGGAGATAACTCGCGATATATGGCCACGACCAAAAGTATTGATCCTTAGTTTTCCACATAATCCTACGGGTGCAGTTGTTGACTTAGACTTCTTTGAAGAGGTGGTTGGATTTGCGAAACATGAAGATATGATTGTTATCCATGATTTAGCTTATGCTGATATAGTTTTTGATGGGTATAATGCTCCAAGTTTCTTACAAGCAAAAGGAGCGAAAGATGTTGGTGTTGAATTTATATCATTATCAAAATCGTATAATATGGCTGGGTGGCGTTGTGGATTTGCTGCAGGAAATCGAGACATTATTGAGGCATTAGGTCGGATTAAAGGATATTATGATTATGGTATTTTCCCTCCAATACAAGTTGCAGCTATAATGGCTCTCAGAACTCCTATTGATGAGGTGATGGAGAATACTCAAGTCTATTGGAATCGTAGAGATGTCTTGGTTGATGGTTTAAATCGTATTGGATGGAAGGTGACAAAACCACAGGCATCAATGTTTGTTTGGGCACCAATTCCTGACCCATGGAAACACATGGATTCCTTAGAATTCTCGATGAAACTCCTAAATGAAGCCGAGGTTTGTGTTTCACCTGGTGCTGGATTTGGACATAATGGTGAGGGTTATATACGAATTGCGCTTGTGGAAAATGAAGACAGAATTCGTCAGGCTGTACGTCAGATAAAACGTGCTTTGTTCAATTAATATACTGTAAACTGAAAGGCGCGGTATTGTCCGCGCCTAAATTCCTGCCTGTTATTCTAATCCCCATTCTTTCTTGGCTTCTTCAAATGATAATCTTTGACTACCAGTATGCGATATGGGATTCTTCCCTACCCAGCGTTCATCAATAGGGTGTTCTGCTGGCTGAAAACGAATGTCACAACTTACACGCCATCTGTCTGATAAATTCTTAGTAGAAGTATGCATCGTATGCATTGTGAATATGATGACATCTCCCATTTCAAAATCAGCTGTCTGCCATTCACCTCCATATTTCTCACTAATCTCTATAGGGTCTCTTCCAAAATGTCCTGGTGTTCCATCTTTATCTACATCTGTCTGACCATAGGTATCCCGAACTGGTGCGAAACTGGGTAGGTTATGTGAACCAACAAGAACAGTGAGAGTTCCCATAGTAGCTGGATTATCTCCAAATGGTACCCAACAGGTATGGAGTTGCTTCGAACCTCTTCCCATATAGACAAAGTCAAAATGCGGACCTGACCAGCCATCCGGTCTTACAAAACGCAACCATTTATAATCAAAGGTCCGTGTATCACCTTCGAAGAATCTACGGAAGAAAGTAAAGAGTTCATCTCCTTCTAATACAGATAATACATTATCGTTGTGTGTAACTGCAGGTGCTCCCATTGTCCGACCTGGACTACCGGTACCCGCAACCGCATCCATGAGTTGTGTATTAGGCATAAAGACCTCATCTTTTCCGTTTCCTTCGGCATACTCAAGAATAGATCGTCTTCCAGCGAGGATTTTGTCCTTATCAATTAGACCACGGACAAGTAGATACCCATCTTCTGCTATCTGATTATGTAAGTCCTCTGCTGAATCAAGAACATCATTGCAGTCTCGCAATACACCGAGGTTAGGTCCGGGAAATGTCAATTCGTGATCACCAAGAAATACGGTTTCAGCCATTAGTTTCCTCCGTAATGAACGGTTGGTAATACTTTAAGAATGTAATTTATATATTTTATCGTGATTCATCAATGAATCTATTTTGAACTTGCATTAACTGATGTATTCTAACAAATCTAATATATAACTTCAAGAATATACAACTGAAATATTTGATTATGAATTCTTCTAAGAAGGTTTACTATAAATTACTCAAAATACGAGTCATCTTAATAATTCTGATAAGGAGAATTTATGGTTTCTTCTGTCCGTAATTGGCAATCATCATTATGAAATATAAAATAAAAAACGAAGTAATTCTATACTTGTTACGTCTTTTAGAGACGCATTATTAATTACTATAACGTTAATTTATTTGGGTGTAAATCTCCTTCCAAGAGTTTTGATTCAAAAGCTTAGAATGTGTCGAAAAACGGGAAAATGTTACACTTTTTGACACATCGTGTGTCATTTGTTTTCGGTAAAATTATGGCTTTCAGACCAGTACTGGACTGGATTCATTGTCTTAAATATAGAAGAAAGTGAAATTTCTAATTTCTCATTTTTGTGTAATTTCAGTTTTTGTGATGCAATTTCACATATGTTAATATTATGTTGGCAATTATTCGTTTATATCTTTTACTTGTAGGTTGTTGATTTATAGTTAATGGCATTTCTGAACAAGGATTTCCTGTATATCTCACGGTGTTTTTTTGAGAAATATGTTTACATTTTCTGATCCAGAATGTGTTGGATATAATTGAGAAAGTTACGAGATGGTAACTTTTTTCATGTATATCTTTCATTAGCTTCATTTTTATGTACCTTCATAAAATCTCTGTCTTTAGTTCTGCAATTCGTGCAGGAATCATGGTGATCCTTGATTTTTAGTTTTTCAAGTTTTTCAAGTCGGTTTTTATAATTTTCGAATTTGAAGTGCCTTGCAGTAAGTCTGGATCTATGTTCATAGCGAATTACTATAAACAAGTGACTTTTTAGAAATTTGAAAAACTTGAAAACTGTGTTTTTTGGTCAATCTTCTGTAAACCCAGTAGTGTAAAGGGATTGTATAGAATTGCCCGATATTTATCATTTTAGGTTTTGAATTATAATTTATCATAACATAATAAACCTTTGTTGTTTATATATCACATTATATACAAGACTATTGTAACATACACATAAATAATATGCAAACTTATTTTTCACGTATGTTACTTTAGATGTGTATGTTTAGTTTTTCTTCATTATTTTTTATTTTTAATCTGAATCTCGGATTTTGTTGAGAAGAGGATGTTGGTGTAATGTAAGTGGTTTTTGTGGAAGGATGGTTTTTTGTCTGAATCGCGCCCTCCGCGATTCAGACAACCCCATCCGCGTAATCCGTTAGTAATGAATAATCATTATTTAGAAATGGTATAACTTATGAATTTATCACAATTATTCATAAAGACAGTGTATTAGACGAAACGAAACAAGTAGGAAATAAAAAAGGCAGGTACCCAAAACGGATACCTGCCTAAAAGTGTGTAATCAAATGGACAATACTACTGTATTTGCCAACATGGCAAGCCATTCTCTTTCCGATAGGGTTTGTCGCAGAGCGGTGTTGCCGACTTACAGTATTGCCAAGTCTTGCCACATTCCGTAAAACGACAAGTCCGGGTGCGGTGCTTACGATTTTCTGTGGGATTATTCGGATCATAAGAATGACCATTAGCACAAGTCACTGGGCAGCTTGAACACCCATCGGTACAATTAGAACAATTCTGCGTGTTGTCTATTGATGGATACGCATGTGTATGATACTGACAAGCATAAAAACTTGTCACCGTACAACTATCACCATTACTATTCGTAGACGTACAACTCGCTTGTAAACTATGGTCCGAACCATCACACACATTATGCCCCGATGTACCACAACCCGCAGCACTATGCGAACCACTTACTGTCGTCTCATGAATACCACACGCATGCATTGACGGTGTTGGTGTCGGCGTTGGTGTCGGGGTAGAGGGAGTCTCTTCCGTACTACTATCACCCTCATCAGAGTGGGCGGTCGTACCAATCACTCGGTTGTTGTGATCATACGTGTGCCCCATGCAATTTCTATAAGATTTCGTGCATTTTGTTCGGATATACCGATCTGTGAAGTGAGGATCATAGGTATAGACCCACTTATTACATTCACGCACTTTATGCCTTTGGACATCCGAGTGATCGGGATAACTCGGACATTCGTAGTAGTTACGACCACACCCTTCATCAACGGATCGTTCTCGGAGAGTCTTAGCTGCGGAGATATGGTTATCAGAACCCGGAAGGTGAGCTAATACCTCCGTATCTACATTAGTTCCAGTGCCACATTTTGTGCGATGCGATGTTTTCGCAAGTGTTGGCGTGATGAACGTATCTGAACAGGAACCTTTACAAGTATAGTAGGGAAGAGATTTATCATAAGCATTCCATTCCTTTCGTCCCCGTACCCCATGCTTATTACTGCCACTACTGCCCTTATGTATTATCCCATTTTTGCGATTTGTATCATTTGAAATGTACATGTATACCTCAGATTTCGTCCACCCTGTATGTGTCGCAAGCACCCCGATATATGTGTCATACGTGGTATTGTATGTCGTTTTGGCACTTTCAAAAGATGAGATCGCCCCTTGTTTTTTGTAGATAGTCGCTTCATACGCACTAAGTAGCGGAGTTGAATTATCAATAGATTCAGCTAAATCGACCATATCTACAAGCGCACTGACGGCGACGGTAGGGGTCAGAACACCGTTAAGATAGACGGTCGCAGTTGCTACCAGCAGTTTAGAAGCAGTGACAGCCACTCCCCTGTCTATCTTTGCCTCGTTTTTCTCATATTCTGTTTTCGCCAGAAGATATAAAATATTGGCATTCAGCACGTAATCAAATGCTGTATCCGCAGAGTCTTGATCCCCGTCTTCGTTCTTTTCAGCGGTGTCGACATTACTATCCCAGTTAGCGTGTGAAACGTCCACCACAATAAATGTGAGTATTAAGCATGTTAGTGTGATGGCTGTGAAGAATCTTGTCATGATTATATACCTCCTTGTGTTCAATTGTCTTCCTTCGTTACCATATTTGACATTTCAAGTTCAACCGGGAATAAAGGACGAGAAGTTAATGGGTTGATCCCCTCTGTAAATGTTGTTGGTAAACGAGTGTTTAAGGGGCCAATCGTCAAATCGGGCCATGTTAGTTTCTTCAAGTCATAGGTTCGTGCATGTTCCCAAGGGGTCTTATTTTCACGATCCCTGATCGCATGAAATATTTCACTCTGTGCCATTCCATGCTTTTGATATTCAGGTTTGTCTGTCTGTCCTGTCCACCTATAGTATCTATAGAGATACAGTTCTCGTGCGAATTCGGCTGCCTCTGCATCCTCTGGTGGAAAGGGTGGAATATGGTCAGCACTCCAATGCCCCAATTCCCGAGCTTGCTGACGTACTGCTTCTACAGGATGCTTCTCTAAAAGTTGCTTGTGGTATGTCAACTTACCGGTGATCGTTTTAGGTGCTTGCATGGGTTGCTCTATCGGTACGTTCGGTTCAGGCGTTCCCTCTTGCCTCACTCCAGGTGCGTCAATCGGCAGTTCATGCCAATGGTCGCCATGCGGCACCATCTTGAACCCCTCTCTCGCGAGTGGTGGTTGTTTCGCTCTTTCCTTATACTGTTTTTCCAATAGTTTATTCGATTCGGCTAATTCTTCTTTGAGTTGCCTAATTTCAGCGCGTTCCTTAATAAACAGGAACACACCAAATCCACCGAGTAATAGAATGAGGGTAGCGATCCCCCAATACATTTTCTTTCTCATAAGTTTCCCTCCTTACTTAAAATTTTATACACTTTCTAAATAAGAATATCTCTTTTTTGTTCCATAAACTGTCAGTTTGTCAGTCCCTGATTCGTTCCTAACAGTCGGTAATGAGCTGTTAATAACTCCATTCCTCATATTCCCATTTTGGTTGACATATTCATAAGATGGGAAATAGATCGTCATTGTATTCAAACAATTTATGATATGGTGATATTAACCTAACAATCTTAAGCAACTATCGTGCCAACTTTACAAATTTACATTATTTCTATCCCAACTCCCTTATTCCAATCTATTACTTCACCCATCAAATATTGATATAGAGGGATTCTATCGTAAGGAATGTTAGTTTGTATTGTTTCATGTGTTGTATTTTTTTTAGATGCCTTAGAATATTACTATAGTTTGGACAGTTTTAAGATTTTTAGAGTCAAAAAGTGGAAAATAGGTTATCCTTTCAAAATACTTATAATCTTTGAAAGGAGATTACAATGCAACCTCTTTCCCACTTTGAAACAATGTTATCAGAATATCAGTCGGTCTTCAAGTATAATAACTTCAAACACTTTACAACAATCGTAATGGGTTTGATCAATACACCGCATCGTGGAACGATGACACAGATTTATCAATCAACAAGACCTACAACAACATATTGGGCTTTAGCGAAGTTTCTATCTCGTAGCAAATGGTGTCTTGACAAAGTCACATCCGTTCTGACACAACAAGTTCAGAAAGTTTACAGCAAAGGTGTTTATGTTTATGATGAAACGAAGTCTACCAATGATGGTTATCGTCAATTCGGCGCGCATTTTTTCATAAACACTCGGTATAACAAACGCAATAAAAATCAATCCAAGTCCCATCACGGACACCAGTTCGGTGCTATCGGGTGGCTCTGCGATACACCAGAAGGTACGCGTCTTTTTCCGTTGGCAGTCCGGTTGATGTGTCCCGGGACTGAAGAAGATAATAGTCTGC
>PYJD01000014.1 GCA_003635315.1 Candidatus Poribacteria bacterium | reverse complement strand
ATGCCGTCTCCCCTTTTTTTACAACGGTGTTTGATCCATCACCGTGTAAACAAGAGGTGTCAAGTTGATCACTGTCAAGAAGATGTAGAACAGATGCTTCAAAAAGTTTCTCATAAGAACCATCTTTTGACCACCGATTATGCCATTTGTAAACATTAGACCAATGGATTTCGTTGCGCCGTGTCCTGAGTTGATTCCATTGCATACCTGTATGTAATACATAGAGGATGTAATTGAATATCTTGTATGAAGATATTTTAGGTTTTGGTCCTTTATGTCTTACAGACAAAAAGGGTTTAATGTACCGGTTAAAATCCTTAAGCTTCACTTGTTTCGGAAGACAATTGTAATTCAGTTGTTTTTCATTTGGGTCAGCCATAAGAGTTCCTTATTATAAAACATTAGAACCTACATTCTTAACTTATGTGCCCTTATTTTACTATATTTATAGGTTTTACTCAATATGACTTCTTTGAGACAATTACTGTATAGTCATTACTGAGAGAAATTAAACCTTTATCAAATGACCAATGGTGTAATTGACAAAGAGAAATACCGTTCCTAACATCATCATTTTTCGATATACTGAAAGGGATAATATGTGCAGCCTCAGTAACACTTACACTGTCCATAGTCATGATATGTAATCGGCATACTGCACATGTATAATCGTAAATACTCATGATTGCGCGTCTGAAAGCTGTTTTTCGTATATTCTTATCTGTTTTGAACGGTATGAATTTTTCACCCGAAGCAAATGCATGTTTTACTTGTTCAAGTATCTTTTGACTATACTCACCAATCTTGTGTTCTTCAATAATAAGACGTGTGATTTCTTGCTTCTTATCAACAAAGTATTTCTCAATAATTGTTTGTCGTATTAATTCTCTACTGTCTGGATTTTTGAGTAACTCAAATAGATCATCGTTAAAATATCCATAGGCTATAATCTTACGTAAATCTTGCCCTTTTCTTATTTGTTTGATAACTGATAATGTATTTTCCTGTCCGTGATTTGCTTGATGATGCCAAAATCCTTTTTTCTTTAAATGGTAAAAAGGCATAGCAAGATTCGGTTTCCGGTTTTCAACTATTGACCAATATTTTATGAATATCTCTACTAATTCTGGTGATGGAATGATTTTGTTTTCACAGACTATCTCTTGTTCAATCAATTCAATTATTGACAACAGTAAGATTGGTTGGTGTGGAGCATTACCAGTTGCTCTGTCAATATTTAAGTCTGTAATTTTCTGAATATATTCTTGTAGGATATTATTGTTAGACATCTCTGCACGTAACTGTAAAAATGGAAACTTGAAGCCGTTACATTAGTATAAAGGGATTCTGTTTAAGTATTTTAGACATCGGAACGGAATCAACATCCAATCTATTGTATTTATGAATCGCCAAATCCGTATATGGAATTCTCTGGGTTTAGAAACCACATCTGCCGGTTATTGTATTATACAAGTATACAATATCACATGGTAATCCAACTTAGTGGGATATTTAGGTTATTCCAAATTTGCTAATGAACCAGCATTGTAGATTATTCATAGAGAAGTAGTATATTTCATTCAACCGACAATTTCTCATAAGTTACGACTTATTCATCAGTTCCTCAATCGCATCAATTTCTTTGGGAACAGTATCGGTTAAGTTCTCATGACCGGATTCGGTTACAAGGATATCATCCTCAATTCGTACACCAATACCGAGATATTGTTTAGGCACTTTTTTTGTGCCTTCCGCAATATAGAGTCCAGGTTCAATTGTAATTACCATACCCGGTTCGAAAGTCTTATACTCACCTTCAGCATCACGAACACAGTTTACATCATGCACATCTAATCCGAGCATGTGACCAATACGGTACATGTAAAACTGTCTGTACTTAGACTTTTCAATTATTTTCTCTGCTTTCCCTTTTAATAAGCCAAGACTTAACATACCTTCGGTTAACAACTCAATAGATTTCTGGTGCGGTTCGTCAATCGAGACACCGGGACGGATAGTATCAATAATTTTATAATGTGCATCAAGGACAAGTTGATATACCTCTCTTTGTGCTTTGGTAAAAGTGCCGTTAGCAGGAAAGGTTCTGGTTATATCACCGCAGTATCGTTGGTATTCAGCCCCTGCATCCAAAAGAACCAGTGTGTCATCTTTTATTTGACAGTCATTTGAGGTATAGTGAAGTGTTGTGGCATTTCCACCACTGGCTACGATTGACGGATACGCTGTACCGTTTGCACCACTGCTCCGGAATGTGGCATCCACAAAAGCTTCCAATTCATACTCATACATCCCGGGATGTACGGCAGTCATAGCAGCAATATGTCCATCAACAGAAATATCTGCTGCTTTGCGGATACGTCGTAGTTCCTCTTCATTTTTGATAAGACGCAACTCACTGAGAAACGGACTCGGATCAACAAGTGTATGAAATCCTTTCCCTGTTCCAACCCTTGATTTCACAGATTGTTTATATAGATTCAGAATTTTTGTATCAATGGTTGGATTAGAACCGAGGTTATAATAAAGACTGTTTGCATCCTCCAAGTATTTACCTATTTTCTTATCGAACTTATCAATTGGATATGCTTTATCAGCTCCATAGACAGCACATGCATCTTTAACACCGACACGTTTGCCATTCCAGATTTCAGCTTGTTTGTTTTTTGGGAGTACAAATAGGATAAACTGATGTTTTGGATGATTGGGGGCAATGACGCAAATTGAATCTGGTTCTTCAAAACCGGTGAGATAATAGAAATTTGGATTTGGATGATAGTGGTGTTCCGTGTCGTGATTTCGCATAGCTACAGGGGCACTTGCAAAAATCGCAACCCCACCAGAACGCATTTTCTCAATGAATTTTTCACGATTCTCTTTATGCATTAATTATTCCTAAGGGTATGTTATGATTTTCGTATAATTATTTATGTCTACCTTGCTGTTGATAAATCAGATATGACTGACCGGTGTTCCGATTTTTCCAATGATCCCACCACTTGCGACCATAGGATAAATTGGATGTGACCAAAATATCCCTTCTTCAGTAGCTCGTACGGTTTCTATGACATGTCCAAACACATCTCTAATTTCGGCAATGGTATCACGTGGTGTGATGTGATCATACAATGCTTTTTTATAATAGACAAAACCGGCTTGATTACTAAGGATGGATTCAAATCGATTTACGACAATTTGTTGTGGAGGAATTTCTGGATCACCATCTAAGAATTTGTAATGTTTAAGTACATTCTTTACACCACGCACACCTTTGTTGATGCTATCTTTATCCCATCCGTGTGTCCCACCCAATTCTGGATCAATCGTGGGAATACCAATTTCGGGGGCGGCTTGTGCAAGTTGCCCCTTTGGTCCCTTTTGATCAAGGATGTACCCAATTCCAAATACACGTGCTAACTCAAGACATTCTTTATGTAGTTCATGTTTTTCTCCGACCCGAACTCTTACCTCATCAATCATCGGTGAAACACCACCTTGGTGTAGATCGATACAGTAGTCTGCCTGTTTGATTGCCTTTTCAAACAACTGATGCGCTATCCGATAGCTTGAAGTTCCATCTGCACGTCCAGGAAAACATCGATTCATCTTGAGATTATCAACCGGACTATATGCTTGCTTTGCATGGAAAGCGTGTATATTTAGCACTGGAACTGCAATAATTTGACCGTTTAATTCATCCGTGTTAATTTTGGATAATACCTTGTGGATAACTGCAATACCGTTTAGTTCATTTCCATCGCTTATTGCTTGAATATATAGTGTTTTCCCCGGATTCTTACCATTGATTAGGACAATTGGTACACGAATAGGAGTTCCGTCGGGTAAACTTGCGACGGGAAGACGTCCTTCCACACGTGTACCTGGATCGGCAACAAAGGCGTCTACGATCAAATTGTTTGATGAATTATTTTGCATGTGGTGGGTATTCGTCTCTATTTTACGAAATTTGCTACTCATAATATATCAGATTTAGGACAACCCTTCAACCTTGAAATTTGATTTGGTATATATTGAGATGTAGGAGGGAACTCCGATTCCCGACTATCACTGTGTTAAGTCTCGAATCGGAAATCGCTCTTACAGGGATTTTCTTATATTCTTTTCAATGTTCCCTATAAATACTACAATCTCTTGACATCAAACCCACGATACATCTGTAATTTATTGACAGTCCAATATCTGCATGATAGAATTATACTAATTCAATTTTCTTAAATTGAAAATAGGTAGTGTAATCTAACTATGGTTGCAATTTCTATCATATTAGACTACCAAATTACATTTATATATTAGAGGAAAATTAAGGAATAAAATCATTTGTTTATTCTCAATTGAACTTCAAGAACCGTTTGAAGTAGGCATTTACGCAGGAATAGCTGATGGTGGTGGTGCAGGTAAAATGAAAGAAACGTTTGATTACTTCCGTGAAGCCTTTGCCCCGGCTCCAGTTGATCTGCAAGATCGTCTTACTGTTACATGGGGTGAACTCAAAAACTGGTAATAAGCACCATTAATATTTAGTAACAGGAATTTTCATATTTCCAGTTACTAAATATCTGAATTAGGTTTTTATGGCAATATTTTATAAGGGAGCAGGAGTCGGTTCACATTGGCATATACACGATTCCCGTAAAATTGGATTTACAGCCAGGTCGTCCGAAAGTAATCCATCAACTGAGGTGTTAATTGAGCATATTGCTACAAGTACTCTGAATAGTCCTTATATTTCAGTTACACGATCTTATGCAGTAGCTTGGAATTACGCGATGATAGGTGAGACAGATAGACCTACTCCAGATAATCCAGCATACATTTACGAAATAGAAATAAATAATTCTTCACCATCAGATATTAAACTAATAGATCCAATTAAAGAAGTTGCTCTAAGTTTCTTAGAACCCCTTGAAGTTAATACCCCAGAAGAGTATTCGTATTACCAACATAATGGATTGCAAAGTTATTTATTGGGAGTTGTTAATCCACAAGAAATGGAGAGATATCTGTTAGGAAGGTCACCTGCCCCACCAGGTCCTGGAACGGAGTACCCTACACAACCAAAAACACCGTTAAAGACGTTGATTAATACCTTACGGGATGCTGAAATATTGATCCTTGGAGATATACCCAAATCTTGTGTCAAGAATAGGTTTGATGTGACATTTTCTGGAATTGATTAGTATATCAAAGCGAAAGGTTTTCAATGAGTGAATATATAAAACATATCATTGACTTAGAAGAATTACCAGACTACAAGTGTATTCAATTCCTTCGCGTAGAGATTCTTACTTTTAAAGGACTTAATCCATCGTTCTTTGGAAGAGTGAGATATGCTCGTAACGGTATTGAACAAGATGAAGGATTAGCGATGGATCTTAGTAAAGGGATTTTCATTGCAACACTGAGGGATGACCAACTCAATGGAATCACTCGTGATGAATTAGAAAGAACACTACAAGATGCCGCCGACGATATTACTAAAATTGTTCGATATAATTTACCTTTTGAGGACCTATATCGCAGCCACAACAGATGGGATCAGAACGAAGAAAAGGTTGGTAAAGAAATAGAGAAAAAAACAATAAAGATTCTCAATAAGATACTTACAGAGTATCCATATCTTACTTATGATGAGGATCATTCTGAGCCACCAGAAATATTACGGTGTCGTGTAAATAATGATTCTACTAATTCTTCTCGTCATGCCAATGACATATATGAAATAGTAAAAAAATTAAGAACAGAAACTCGACAACCCTATAGCATTGGATCCTACGGTGGATCGTCTAATGGAAATGACGATTTAGATAAAGTATGGACCAGGTTTTCTCTAAGAATATCTAATTTTGAAGAAAATGCAAGGAACAATTGAAGGAAATATCTGGAATGCGACGTATCTATATCACGATATCTGTATTCCTAATTCTTACATGCGGAGGAATTACAAAAGCTGAATTAAGTCCAACGGCAGAAAAAACACTTACCACTATTCAATGGGTCAGTATTCCTGCAGGTGAATTCGTTATGGGTTCAACACCAGAGGAAGCAGAATCTGCCTATACTGACGCAAAATTACGAAGTTCTCTCCTTGAAAAACATACATTTCAGGCTGAAGTCCCTTCACATACCGTCTTTTTGTCAACATATTATATATCTAAATACGAAATAACAAATGCACAATATCGCGCCTTCATAGATGATACAGGACGACCGACACCCCGTGGACATGATGGTGAAGAGACGTGGAAGGATGAGAACTTTAATGCAGATGAACAACCTGTTGTTGGTGTAACATGGTTTGACGCGCAAGCCTTTGCAGAATGGATAGGGGCAAGTTTGCCAACAGAGGCACAGTGGGAACGTGCTGCAAGGGGAACAGAAAGACGAATATATCCTTGGGGAAACGCTTCACCTAAAGCACGGCACCATGCGAATTTTGCACGTCGGTTTAATCGACCAACACCTGTTGGTCAATTCACTAATGGAATATCTTCAAACGGAATATATGATCTTGCTGGAAACGTATGGGAATGGTGTCTTGATGAATATAATACCACTTTCTATGAAATGAGTGAGAAGGAAGTTAAGAAAAATCCATTAAATCTTCGTTTTCGCGATGTATTACGTGCAAGAGTGATTCGTGGAGGCGCGTGGGATGTAGGCAGTGCGTTCCTACGTTCAGGATTGCGTTTTAAATTCTATCCTCTGGATTCCACACATACGATTGGATTTCGTGTTGTTCGTCCCAGTCCAGTAATCAAAAAATAATCTTCTAAAATAAATATCATATTCATTCAGACTTGATGAACCAAGAAACACCTTACTATTTCCTTATCCTATTAATTTTTATATCACCTTTAACAGTCCTTGCTGAACCGTATTTTCTGGACGTCACGAAGGAAATGAATCTTGATTTCCATCACATAAATGGTTTTTCAGATGAACGTCGTCTTGTTCAAACGATGGGAAGTGGTGGTACACTTTTTGATTCTGACAATGATGGAGATTGGAACTTTACCTTTACTATTCCCTTTACTATTCAGCAACGTTGACAGTATATTAAGGACATGATACACTGCTAAAATATGAAGATTGTTGAAGTCCGTGAAGCTTGGATTCACACCCACTTTATTGTTGATAGTTATTTCATAACTGAACAGGAACGCAGACAGATAACCATTAACGTCGAACCAGAGATCCTGCGTTTAGGTATACAATACGGGTTGATATATGATATAGCACCATCAAAACAGCAAGCAATTATCGTATTAGAATGTATACCATTTGATCATGTAAAATCTATGATAGAACAATTGATCAATGAAGTGATTAAGGAATTTCCCGTAAGACATCCTGAACAACGAAATGTTGTCATGAATATAACCGTGTCTGATGCTAAGCCAGAAACGGAAACAGTTAATGACCCAACCCCGGACCTGTGAGTATTTGTGTTCCCACAGTCCCATTTGTGATATTGAAAATTGATGGATACTGCTCTCTCCACCCATCATTCGCACTCGGACAAAATTGGCGTGCATTTCCCTCAATAGCAGTTACCCCACGTATACGCGCAGCAAGTCCAGCAGAATGTAGGAATGATGCCCCCGGGCAGGTTAAATCCTGAACAGCGAGAAACATCTCATATTCTTGTGCTGCTGCCCCCATGAGAAGTGCTTGGGATTGTCCTTTACACGCCTTAAGTGCAACACCTGAATAACCTTGATCACGTGCTAATAATAAGGTTTCAAAGTCGGTCAAAGATTCATCTATTACAACGGGTTTAATCTCAGCAGCTTTATGCATTTTGTTTTCAGGATGTGCCTCCAGATCGCGATCTGTAGGTTGTTCGATATATGCAAGACGTTCAAAGGCTTTTGCTTCAGTCTCCTGTATCCTATTAAGGAAATCAAGTAGATACTCTACATCCTTACATGTTTCGTTAAAGTCAGCAGAATAATTCCAGGATTGAACCCCTCTTTTTGCTTGTGTTTCTGCTGTCACCTGATCAATTGCCAATACGCGTGCAACATCCCATTCCAAATCATCTCCATTTAACTTAATCTTCAAATGTGTCAATCCGTCAGCTTTGATCCATTCTGGTAGTGTCTCCGGCAGACCATCGTTTAGTCGTTGGTCAATATCTGCATCTGTAAGTGGATCCAAAGCCCCTACAAGGTGATAAATCGGCATATTGGGTTTTGGGTGTCGGGTTGTATACTGATCAAGATATTTACCCGAAAATTCTTCATTAAGGAAGTGAGACAAATCTGATTGGATGTAATCTCTATCCAACCCGTTGTAACTATTAATACCATTTGCTTTTCCAAACGCATCGTGAATCGCTGCATCAATAGGACTGGTAGTTACAACGGTACAGAGTTTAGGTATAGGTGTGGCAAGCTGCATTGACTCCGACAAGTCATCTGCTGTTTGTAAGAAAATTGGCTCAAGTTCCTCTGAGAGTTCAAGGGGGTGTGCACATAGAGTGCAATCAAGTGTGTTATCTACAGCCAATTCCGCAAGTCTTGTCATTGCATTGAGACTTTGATCAAACGGAACATATCGTGGTGGAAATGCCCAAACATTCCCAAGTGGCATAGAACCATTCCCTTGTGCCTCTTTACCATCACGGGTCTGCACTTGTAGATTCACATTAAAGAGAATACAATGATCTGTTGGTACACCCCCGAACTTGAGTGGTGTACGATATTGATGTTCCTCGAATTCAAACTGAACATCAACAATACGGATATCTGTAGATTTTGACATTGTTCTTTTCCTTATGGATTCCTCTTAAGTAGTATTTGATAATTTCTTATTACGGTGCTTTGTATCTTGTGTCTGTGAAGAACTTTGAACCGTCAATCTGGTGAATCTTCCAGCTTCCTGACCTTTTTGTGAAGTAAAATTGTCCGATATCCTGATAACATACAGGTCGATCTGGATGGTAATAAAACATAGGTCCTTTAGCACTTGCCTCCATCCATGGAACTTTCACATTTTTGGGTCGAATATGAAATTCAGTCAGTTGTGAATTAGGATCCCCTGTACAATCTGTACCCCACTGTCCTGTCCAATTAACCTCAATATAATTCTTTATATTATTCCATCCGTGAATGATAACACTTGAAGTGCCGTATTCCATACCTGCTGCAGTATCAAGAGTCAATGTAAGTTCTCCCATATCTTCCTTGATGTAAGCAGAAACGAATTCACTATATACCTTTTGAATAGCTTGCATTTCTACAGGAAAGTCAATTTCCACAGATGCAACTTCCCCTTCTGATTCCACCTCTATGTAGGATTTATCAATATATGGAGCTGTAGGAAACAGGAAAAATTCAGTGAAACGGATACGTTCAATTCTCTCCTCATCACTTAGGTCTCCACAACCACTAAATGTGCTTAGTAATATCAGACATAATATTGTAATTATAAAATTCTTTATCTTAATAACAGACATTAATCTTTCAGAAATATCTAATATGCAAGTAGGTTTATAGTAAGTAAATAAGTTATGATCTCCCCTGTAAGGGTAATATTGTTTTCTACATCAAATTGTGTATTTCTTGCATTGCCAAAATTCACGGAAAAATCAATTGTAAGTTGTGGCAAAAGCTCATAACCTACCCCGCAGGATACCGCAAGTCCAGTCTGTCTTGCCCTTTCTAATCTGAAAGGTGGCTGATATGTTGTCAGCACAGCAAGTCCTGTAGTTCCAACCAAGTAAAAATCTGCACTTAGGAGTGGATAAACCATGATTCCCAAACCAGCTATTCCATTAACAATCATTGTATCGTTGTAGAGATTTGATAATGGTAACCAGGTGATACGACTTGAATAATATAGAAGAAATTGATCAGAAAAACCGTGTCCAACCTTTAGCTCAGTAGCAAAAGCGGATCGAATCTCTCGCGGATCAGGCCAGTTTCCTGTAAAACTACTTCCCCAATAATCCGCAAGGGGAGCAGTAAATGTAACATTACCGACACCAGCCCCAATTCCGAAAATAAACCCTTTACGTCTACCGAGAAGTTTGGTTGGACGTCGTCCTATATATTGTTGTTTTGAAATAATGTTTCTTTCTTCAAAAGCGTATATATCCTCAGAAGAAGACAACATGAAAATAGCCGCAATTACCCCGATTAGAGACAATTGGGATACAACCATTCTCAAGGAGATCTCCTTATAGCATTGTCTAATATTGGTACATTTCTGAAGATTATTAGATTATTCATACAGACCACGGTGATGAAAGACTTGCTTAACAACTGTTTATGAGATAAACATTTATAGATATAGCATTAGATTTAATCGTATGTTTATAAAGGATTACGGTATTACGTATCTGCTTAAATGGAAGAGATAGACACGTTAAGATAACGCGCCTATCTTATGAATTCAGGATTCTATTAAGTGAGATGTATGGTTGAATATAGAAGTATTAATTTAGGTATCAAGACATTCGAATAATTTATTCTATACCTAACTTATCATTGATTTCCTTCTGATAGCCTTCCAACTCACAACTTTCGATCTCAGCCATTGTAACAGGACGACCGAAATAACCAGATTCATAGGCTGCCATACAGATTGCTTGTGACTTCATTCCTTCCACTGCATCAACCTCTGGTTTCCCACCGGTTTTGATTGCATCAGCGAAGTATTTTAGTTCAATCGCAACCGAATTTCCGATTCCTGCTGGGAAGAAATATTCGCGTTCTTCATCAGATAGACTATCACTGAATTCTTTTCTTAAATCCTCATTTGAAATTGGTTCTCCACCGCGTGGAACTAACCCTCTCCCCCAGTCAAGAGCGCCTTCGCTGCCGTAAATGACCTTTTGTCCGAAACCGTGTGCAGGTGCAGAACCAACCCATGTCCATTGAGCGGTAACACCTTGTTCAAACTTGATGGTAGATATCATTGCATCTTCTACATCAACTGCATATCCACCTTCACGTGCCCCAGGATTATCGTAGCGATAGGGTTCATAAGACTTATTTATAGCATATACCTCTTCAGCTTCCAGACCAAGGATATAGCGCATTAGATCCGTAAAATGTACGCCACCATCTAATGCCCAGCCTCCACCGGCATCCATTTTGAAGTTCCGCCAACCCCATTTACCCAATGCCTCGCCAACTTCAATCCAGAAAAACATACGAGGGTCACCGATACGCCCTTGTGCAATTGCCCAACTCCGTGTCCGTTCCATATGGCTTAATCGATAATTTTCAGCAACAGAAATAATTCTATCATTCCGTTCCGCTGCTTCCATCATAATTTTACAGGCACGCATCGTAATACCAAAAGGTTTTTCTAATATCACATGTTTACCAGCCTCAAGTGCGGGGACAGCGAGTACATGATGAGCACTATGAAGAGCACAGATGTCTATACAATCCATATCAGGATGTTTATCAAGCATTTCATCAATTTCAGTATATACAGCTGGCTTTGTTCCACCTTGAAATTCATGTGCTTGATTCGACCGTTCTTCGGCTCTATTCTTATCTATATCACATGCAGCGACAATATCATATTCCTTTAAGTCATTATTCCAAAGCTCACGGTAACCGTTCATATGTGAGCCGGACATACCACCGCAGCCAGCTAAACCCATTTTAATTCGTTCTGCCATTGATGCCTCCTTAGGCAATACTACTTACACTCAAAATGTATACGGTTTGAACATTCTTAAAAATCTCACTAACACGAGAAGCACCCAATTTATGTAATATTCAATTGTAGGATATAACTTTCTTCTGTAGGGGGATCTCCGTATTGGTATGAATAACCCCAATGGTCAGCAATAGGAATTCCTACATAAGAAATCCTGATATGTTAATAGAAAAATTCTGTTAACTCGTTCAGATAAACTGGACAATTGAATGCTTCTGAATCTAATGCAACATTCATTTAATGTCATGAGTATATTTGTTTTGAGAATTGTATAGAATCTATACGTTGATGTCAACGATTTAATCATTTAGCTACCAGATATTTAAAATGAGTAGGGAGTATTCATCATTTAGGAATGGTATCATATTGTTTGTAAAGTTTTATGCATAACCTTTAGGTTAGACAGAAACACATAACTTGTAGGTTGGGGAGTATGGGGATGACATCTCACATAAAGCGATAATACATCCTCATTTCTTAGAAATGGTGTAAGAATGTGTAAAACCCAAAATTGACATTAACGACATTTTTTGATAATATGCCTAACGTATTTGGTAACTATCTTTGTTGACTTACAATGAAAGTATGTTGTACTTAGAAAAAATAAGTGAACAGGACTTATAACTCCAAACAATGTAAGGTGAAAATATGCATCATATATACAAACGATATATCTATATCACACAGTATGTTATTCTTTTATTATTTTCTTTGCATTTATCTTTTCAGGTAGAAGCAGCCGTAGACAAAAACACCATGGCGGTATGGCTCTTTGAAGAGGGTGGTGGAAAGAAGGTCAAGGATGCCTCAGGTAACGGACATGATGGTGAAATCATTGGCACACTTAAATGGGTAAAAGGGAGGTTTGGAACTGCATTGAAATTCCCTGGAGATAAGGGAGGTTACATTGTTGTCAATTCCTCTAAGAAGCTTGAATTAGAAAAACTCAGTATTGAGGCATGGGTTAAGGTGAGCGAACCTACAGGGAAATGGCAAGGAATAGTTTGCAAACAGCAAGCAGGTTGTACAAATCGAAACTATGGTATATGGGTGGAAGTCAATCAGAAAGTCCTACACGCACAGATCGGTGCTAATGGAGCGTGTGCATTCAATATGAATGGTACAACACAGATCACAGATAATAAATGGCATCACCTTGCCTTCACCTTCAATGGTGAGATGGGTCGTGTTTATGTAGATGGTGAATTAGAAACTGAGAAAGCAAACCAAGCCTCATTTCAAAGTGATGATCCAATTACAATCGGTGTCCCAAATATTGATAATGACAATGGATTAAAGGGTTTAATTGAAGAGATACGCATATCTGATGTTGCACGTACAGCAGCTGAAATTAATGAGGCGATGGATGTAGGTTTAGCACAAATCCTCAGCGTTGATCCTCACGGGAAACTTACTACACGATGGGGTTATTTAAAACACATACGATAACAAAAATCAAACATAGAAGGAGATTAGATTGAAACGTAAAGTTTTTCTTATATTATTTCTATTTAGTATAACAACATTCGCACTTGGACAAGGACTTCCAATGGCTGTACCGGAGACGGTCGGTGTATCTACTGAACGTCTTGATCGGATCCGTCCTGTCATGCAGAGTTACGTGGATAAAGGGAACTTGCCTGGATTCCTTACTGTAGTTGCGAGAAAAGGGAAAATAGTACATTTTGAAACGATAGGAATGAGAGATGTTGAGAATACCAAACCTGTTGAAGCTGATACAATCTTCCGTATCTATTCGATGTCAAAACCGATTACAAGTGTTGCTGTCATGATGCTCTATGAAGAGGGACATTTCCAACTCGGTACATCTGTCTCCAGATTCATACCTGAATTCAAGAATATGAAGGTATACAATGAGGATCAGACAGAAATCCTTGATGCCAAGAATGATATTAAAGTAAAACACCTTCTCATGCACACCGCAGGATTTACATACGGATGGGGAGGAAAACCTGTCGATAAACGTTATAGAGAGCTAAAAGTCCTTGCCAGTGGTTCAACACTTTCCGATATGGTAAAAAAACTCAGCGAAATTCCACTGGTACATGAACCGGGTCAAAAATGGACATACGGTGTATCAACGGATGTCCTTGGTTATCTTGTTGAGGTAGTTTCAGGTATGCCATTTGAGGATTTTCTTCAATCCCGTCTATTTGGTCCACTTGGCATGGTAGATACAGGTTTTTCTGTACCAAGTGAAAAGGCAGATAGATTTGCTGCTTTATACAGACCGAACAAGGAAAATGGATTGGATCGTATCGGAGAAACTCCGCTCGCGAAGGATGATGTGAGCTTTTTCCCATCAGGCGGTGGTGGACTTGTGTCAACTGCTGGTGATTATATGCGTTTTGCACAGATGCTACTAAACGGTGGTGAATTGGATGGTGTCCGGATTTTAGGTAAGAAAACTGTTGAACTGATGCGGTATCCTCACCACGACAATTGGTTTGGACTCGGTTTTTCAGTTGCTACACTGAAAGATCCTCCTAACACACTCGGTTCCGTTGGAAATTATGGATGGAGTGGTGCTGCTGCAACCACATTTTGGATTGATCCTGAAGAGGATTTAACTGCCTTGCTGATGACACAGTTAATGAATAACAGATATCCAATTCATCAAAAATTTAGAGTGTTAACCTATCAGGCACTCACAGATTAAACGACATTTAACAACCACGAACTTTTAGGAGATTTTGATGACAGAATTTGAAGGACTACCGCGTGCGATACCAGAGGATATGGGTATGTCCACAGCGCGGTTAGAACGCATTAAACCTGTAATGCAAGAATGGGTAGATTATGGAAAAATCCCTGGAGCATTAACGATGATTGCTCGTGAAGGAAGGCTTGTCCACTTTGAAAAGGTGGGTCATCAAGATATCGCATCTGAAAAGCCTATTGAATTTGATACTATCTTCCGTATCTATTCTATGACAAAACCAATTACCAGTGTTGCAGTGATGATGCTTTATGAGGAAGGACTTTTTCAACTCAACTCTCCTGTATCTGAATTTATTCCTGAATTCAAAGACATGAAGTCTTATGCGAATCATGGAGATGCCATTGTTGATACAGAACGAGAGATGACAATTAAACATCTTCTGACACATACTGCAGGATTGATTTATGGTGGTGAATGGGATCACCCGATCAATCAACGATATTACGAGGCAGATTTTTATGGTGGTGACCTTAAACATATGGCAAAAGAACTCGGAGATATACCACTGCTTCATCAACCTGGAGATGCTTGGAATTACGGCATGTCTACGGATGTACTCGGTTATCTCGTTGAGGTGGTCTCAGGAATGCCGTTTGCTGAGTTCCTTAAAACACGTATATTTGAACCATTAGGTATGGTTGATACTGATTTTTCTGTTCCAGATAATAAAGCGAGTAGATATGCGACACTATACGAACCTACTGAAGATGGTGGTATTAAAGTTCTTGAAGATGCTCCTGTTTCAAGTGGTCCTCTCAGTTTCCATCACTCCGGTGGAGCTGGTCTGTTGTCAACTGCGGCTGATTATCTGCGATTTTGTCAGATGATGCTCAATGATGGTGAATTGGATGGTGTACGTCTACTTGGTAGAAAAACCGTCGAACTCATCACAATCAATCATATATCCAATAACTGGCAACCTCTTGAAAGGACGGGTTGTGGTTTCGGTCTTGGTTTTGCAGTTGTTACTGATCTTGCAGATACACATACATTGGGTTCGGTTGGTACATACAGTTGGGGAGGTTTAGCAAGCACAACATTCTGGATTGATCCTATGGAAGAGTTGATTGCTATTCTAATGACACAGTTGATAGGGGATTCACCGTTCCATGCGCAATTCCGTGTGCTTACTTACCAATCCATAATAGATTAGTGTTAACATACGATCATTGGAGATACATCTATGAAAATCGCCGTTGTTACAGGTGAACATGGGTTTCGTGAGAAGGATTTCGATGCAGTATTTCGTAGTATGGAAGATATTGATTTTGTCCGTGAGGATTTGGATGTCTTTGTTGAAGATCCAGATCAGAAAGAATACGAAACAGTAGTCTTCTATAACTTCCACCGACCCTATCCAACAGACAAACAGGCAAAAACGATACTTAATCTAACAGAACGTGGACAAGGGGTGGTAATCCTTCACCATGCTATTCTTGCATTTCCAGAATGGGAATCCTATTCCGATATGTGTGGTATTAAGGATAGAGATTTTGACTACTTCCCAAAACAGACCCTACAGGTTCAAGTTTCCGATCCCAATCATCCGATCACAAAAGACCTTGATAATTGGGAGATGGGAGATGAAACGTATTTAATGAAGTCAGCAGGTGAAGATAGTAAGATATTACTCACTGTAGATCATCCGAATAGTATGGATGTAATTGGGTGGTCACGTGAATATGGTAACTCACGTATTTTTTGCCTACAAAGCGGACACGACAACGTCACCTATTCTGATCCAAACTTCCGAGAGGTTTTGCAACGCGGTATCAAGTGGTGTGCTAAACAATAGAAGTGCTTACACAACAATATATGACAATATAAATTAATCCCCAAGTGTAAGTCCAAGAATGATGCGGTATAAATAGGATTACAAAATGAAAATCAAAGTTTTCTTATCACTCTTATTCATTGGATTTGGAATCCTATTTTGTGTAATATTACTGATTAACCACTTACAACAGAAGGTTACCGATAGACAACAGAAGATCGACAAGATTCTATCTAGAAATGAAGATCCGTCTCCCCGAATCCCCCGAACTGTGGAGATACCAGATGACATTCGACAGAAATTCGCTACTGTTCCTGAAAAACCAACCCTTATCGCAGAATTCGTTCAAAGTGGTTATTTTCAGTCTGTCAAATTTTCTCCTACCAATCACAATTTAGTATTAAGTATGGCAAGGGGAAATAATGAAAATAATATCAAATTGTGGAATATCAACAATCCTACGACTCCATTAGCAGAATTCAGTGGATATTCAGTATCATTTTCTCCCAATGGAAAAATACTTGCCATTTCTGATTATAGAGGTATTGAAGATGGTGTAAAATTTTGGGATATTGCCGAGGAAAAGTTTATTAGCTCTATAAGCGTTCCAGTCTATCATAATATAGCTTTTTCACCAAATGGAAAACACTTAGCAGTTGAGACTCTCGGCTTAGAACTTTGGGATGTTAGTAATCTAACAAAACCTGTAGAGGTAATCAGGCAAAATGGTGAAAACATTGAGTATGACCATACATTTTCTGCAGATGGTAAACTTATGGCAACGATAGATTCAAGAAATGATATCGTTAACATCTGGGAGATTGATGGAAATCAGGTTATCAAGCGGGAAAGTATTGATGTGACAAACAAAAAATATGGACGGATTGAGGCTATGAAGTTCTCACCCAATATCCAAAATCCTATTCTTGCAATCGCAGGTAATGATGAAGATATCAGATTGTACCATCCACCAGATTGGCAAAACTATACTGTGATTCCTGCAGGAAATGTTTATGATCTGGTATTTACATCGGATGGGAGCACAATTATCAGTGGCGGTACAAAAGAGTTGAAATTTTGGTCTACGGACAATGGAAACTGTTACGCTTCATTAGAAGGATATTCCGATTGGGTAAAGTGTGTCGATGTCTCAGCAGATTCAAGATATGTCGTTGGTAGTGGAAATGATGGTATCATCCGTGTTTGGGATATAACACACTTTTTACCTTCAAGACAAAGTAATATCCCAAATGTCGTTGTACCGATTTATTTCTTACCCACCAACCGTCTACCTCAAATAGATATATCGGAGAAAATAGATAAAATATTGAAAGAAGTTCAAACTTTTTTTGCTGATGAAATGGAACGACACGGGTATGGAAGAAAGTCTTTTGAGTTTGAAAAAAATAAAAATGGTTCTGCAAAGGTATATCTATTTGAAGGTAATACAGCGGATGAATACTATCATAAAAGTACTAATTCAAGAGTAATGAAAGAAATTAAACAGCATTTTGAGACATACAACAAATTCTTTTTTATCGTCGTGGATAAGAGCAAGAAGAAAAAATTTAGTGCTGATGATGATGAAAATATACCTACTGTTGCTGATATAAAACGCAGAATGTCGACTTATATAAAGGACAGTTCTGATGTAAGAAGACACATTAACATCCTGTTACAAAATATCGTTTTCAGGGAACAAGGTGGTGAGATTATTTTAAAAAACTCACTTGACAGATATTCGAAAGACGCTATTACCTATAAATTTGCACATTCCTTCGGTTTAAACCGTGATTACAGAAGTCCATCTTTTCTAATGTCATACAACGAACAATCTAAACATTTATCCAAAAGTAGTGCGGCGTGGTTAAATAAGTGTCAGTTTTTTAATTCTGTAAATACCTATTTTGATGATAAAACGGTAATTGGGAAATTCTCACGATCAAGAGGAAAAGCAAGATTCAAAGTTGAAGATGCGGATGGAATTTATCAGGTTCGGTTGTTAGTTGAGCCAACCAACGAAAATCCTCCTCCAAATTTTCAGTGGAAAGAAGATTCTGCTGAAAACAAAACAGAATGGGAACAGAATTTCAAAGGAAGATCTAACGTTCTGCATGATGTTCTGACACTGAATTGTGAGAAAATGGCAACAGTTAAATTGGATTATCCGAAATTTTCAAACAATTGGATCAAAATACAGGTTATTGATAAACTTGGTAACAGAGTATATATGATCGTTGGCATAAGAGGAAATCCACTTGAGTACTTCCTTCAAAGTATTTTGGATTGAAACTACCTAATTCTCAGATGTAAATGGTAGTAGGTATTAGGTAAAGAATTATGCTCTTTCTTGATTACTCAGATTTTCAAAATGTCAATAGTTAAAAGAAAAAACGATGGAATTTACTACTTGTTCTTTCCTATATGTACTCTGTATTGGGTAATCTGTGTTTTTCTTGTATTTTCATACATTGATAAAGGGAAAACAATGTCGCAAACATATTATATAACAGGTAAGTCTATACAGTCTGACGGTTATGATGTATATTCCATAGAACAGAAAGGAAAAGCCGTAGCTGAGATTGTCCCAGCACTCGGTAACAACTGCTACGTCTTCAGGGTTAGTGATGGAAATCACTGGTTCCACTTGATTGACCCTCCACCAGATCTAAAAACATTAGAAGAACGACCAACTGCTTTTGGCAATCCTATTCTCTTTCCATTTCCAAATCGAATCCGTGATGGAAAATGGGAATTTGAAGGAAAAACTTATCAGTTCGATAAACAACCTGAATCACCAACGACAATTCATGGTCTGCTGTTGAATTGTCCCTATAATGTTGACAAACATACAGCCGATGAAAACGGTGCAACGTTGGTATGCTCACTTAATTCTACAGATTTTCCTGATATCAGTCGCCAATATCCGTTTCCATTTATAATTGAGATTACCTATACAATTAAAGATGCCATATTAACAATGGATGTTATGATTAGGAACACAGGAAACAGTAACATGCCGATGGGATTCGGTATTCATCCATACTTCAATACCAAACTGTCTGTTAAAGCTGATGCAGCTAAAGCCTTAATTTTTGTACCAGCTAATAAATATTGGGAATTGGATGATGTCCTTGTTCCAACAGGATTACAAAAGGATGTTTCAGGAGCATTGGACTTACGTGCAGGTCAACCATTTGGAAAACTGAAATTGGATCATGTCTTCACAGATGTAATAATGGATAACGGGGTCAGTCGTTGTATCATAGAAAATCAGGATACTGGACATGGTATGGTTATGGAGTCAGATTCTGTTTTTAGAGAACTGGTTGTTTATACTCCACCCGGAAGAGATGCGATCTGTTTTGAACCGTATACCTGCCCAACAGATGCTATTAATTTAGAAACGAAGGGTATACCCGCTGGTATAATCGTCCTATCTCCAGATGAGACATTTTCAGCTAAAGTTCGTATATACCTTACGAAAACGGCTGACAAAGAGAATAGTAAATGAGACTCTATCAATTGCTACTCGTTTCTATTCTTATTATACAAGTCCTTCCTTGTAGTGCTATCTATGAAGGCACTACAAACGCTAACACATTTATTAGACTTTATGAACAACAAGAAGATTTTGGTAGACTTGCACTTTGGCATGAAACAGCTGCCCGATGTATTACCCTTATTTCGATACCTATGAATGAGATTGTTCTCGATTACTATAAGCGTAACGGGTACCATAAATGGGTGGAACGTACTGAAAAGGAAACAATTGAGATTCAGGAAAGACTACAATTTCATCTCAAAAAAGCTAAAGATGCATGGAAGAAATCCACAACTCCAGAAAATCTGATTACCACAGAACGTGAAAAAATTGCTAAATTCATCTCTACATGGCTACCACATTATCCCAATCGGTTTTATGAATATGGATTATACCCAACATTCTTTAGAGAACTCCGTGAAATAGCTGAAAATGAAAACAACATCAAAGAAATACTGTTATTAGAGGCACATGCAGCAGAAATATGTGCCGCACTTTACGAGAAGATTCCAATTGCTAACGGTCTAAACAAATATGTGGAAATAAGGAATAATCACCTTAAACACGCCACTTTGCTTCGAACCCTCTCACAGAAAACTCACAAGATTCTCCCCGATGAAGCAAACTATGGTAAGCATCTACATTTTAAGCGTTCGAATTTTAGGACATCCTCACAGAGAGACGCAAACATCATACTACAAACAGCGAAGTCTGATTCACGGATAGAATCACTATTACAAGAACAGAAAAACTATCATGAATATACTTGGTTTCAAGGGTTTGCATGGACAGTAAGCTTTTATAACCATAATTGGGGTAATCTTGCAATCGTAATTATAGATGACCAGACAGGAAAGGTTATTGATATTTTGAAGGGTGATGGTCATACAGGAAAACCTTTATCTGAGAATTAGCATATGAATCTACAATCGTTTAAAAGAAGATACTATATTCTGCTTTTACTCATAATCAGCATAAACTACTTTCCAGTTGTTAATGCTGCTATTCCAGACATTACACCTGGCGAGTTAATGATTCGTTTAACCTCTATTGCTTATGATGATCTCCACAGTTTACATGCAAAATCTAATATTGCTAAATTATTCAGATTACACAATGTAGAATCCTACAAACCTGTATTTCGCTCTTCCTTTGACAGATCCAACGATAACTCAAACATATCAAGAACCTACCTTCTCAGATTCTCTCCAAATACCAATTTAGAGGAACTTAAAACAGTCTTCGATGAGAGCGAGCTAATAGAAGAAATATCATATAATTATATCCGACCAACTTTAGCCGACGGAATAATACCAAATGATACAAAATATGCGGAACAGTGGAGTTTGCCGTTAATTAATATGCCACAAGCATGGAAATTAGAAAAGGGGAGTCGTGAGGTAGTAATTGCCATAATTGATTCTGGAATTGATTACAGACATGACGATCTTTCCCAGAAGATCTGGGTTAATCCCGACGAAATTCCTGATAACGGATTAGATGACGATGGTAATGGATATATAGATGATATACACGGATGGGATTTTACAGATGCTCCGAATCTACAGGCGGAAGGTGATTTTATGGAAGGGGATAACGAACCGATAGATGAATCTGGACATGGGACACATGTTGCTGGTATAGCAGGAGCAATGCCGAATAACGGAATAGGAATTGCGGGTATAGCGTGGAATTCACCACTCATGGCAGTACGAGCAGGCCTTTCACTTGGCGGTAGTTCACGGATGCAAGATGATGACTCAGCTGCAGCAATCGTCTATGCTGTAGATAATGGAGCTAGTATAATCAATATGAGCTGGGGGAGTTCACAACATTCCTTTGTTATAGAAGATGCAATTGATTACGCGCATAGTCGTGACGTTGTGTTAATTGGTGCTGCTGGTAATTCTGGAGAAGCAACGAGTATCTTCCCCGCGGGTTATCGTAAAGTTATTTCAGTTGCTTCAACAACCCAACACAGACAACGTTACTACAAATCAAATTTTGGAGCGTCAGTTGATATAGCAGCCCCAGGAAATGCAATACTGAGTACACAAATTGGGAACAATTATCGAATTCTTACTGGAACTTCAATGGCAGCTCCCCATATAGCTGGTATAGCAGCATTGATGAAGTCAAAACGACCCGCGCTTACTCATGAAGAAATTAGACATATACTTATAAATACAACGGATCTTATCTTTGAGAAGGATAGTGCTGAACCAGACACAACGCTTGCAGGTGCTGGTACAGTTAATGCTGAACGTGCACTGTTAGCAAGTGGTGTCCTTAAAGCGAGAATCCAGTCTCCAGAAACGAATAGTGGTGGTTCTACATCAATCCTTTTTAATGGTACTGCAGGAGGGTATAAATTTGATTCATGGCAAATGTTTTATGGTAACACTTCTGTCCCTACCACATTCACCCCTTTTACTGATACGCAACCAACACAAAAAATATCTGAGCAATTGATAGAGTGGGATACAACGAATATTCCAGAGGATGTCTACACAGTACGTCTGGTTGTTACGGGTAGGGATGGCAGCGAAACCCATGACCAAGTGATCTTAACAGTTGACCGCACACCACCCAAAATAGATTCAATTAATGTGGCAGAAGCTATATACGAGGATGGTTCTACAACAATACTAAGTTGGATAACAGATGATGTCACACGAAACAAAGTGTTTTATCGTCGTGTTGGACATATTGCACCTTTTGCATCGATTGAAGAGAATGAAATTGGTAAGGAGCATTTGTTCTCATTCGGACTGGATCCGGGACAATATCAATTCTATTTTTCAGCAAAGAATACTGTTGGATTAAATACGATTGATAATAACGATGGTAAGTATTATACCGTTGATGTTGTGGGACATTCAATCTCTCCAAATGGGTATATTGAGAGAGGTCTCAGTATTTCCTCACTCCACCTTGCTGATGTTGTTTTCGATTTTGATAAGGATGGTTTATTGGAATTCATCGGTACATCGCTTTTTGATACCTCTAACGATCTCACCCCAACTTCAAGTCTTGTTATCTATGAACGAACACCTACTGGAAGATATAATCTTGTACATAGTCTTACTGATAATATTGAAATAGTTGAAACAGGGAATGGACTAAATTCGAATATTGATATAGAGACTTTCATACCAACGACAGTAGATGATGTGGATAAGGATGGCTTACCTGAAATACTTGCCTATGATCATGATCGTACCTTCTTAATAGAAAGTAGTAAACGTGAAGGTTATCCGACCCAAATAATATGGGAAACTCCATTTATCTCTGGTGGTGTAATTACCGATCTTGATGGTGATGGACATAAAGAAATTGTTGGAGTTGATAATAACAATAATCGCATCCTTATTTTTGAAAATAGAGATAATAATTTGCTTGATAGGACAGCAGCATTAACTAATGAAACCGATGGAAAGAATATTTATGCCCCAGATATTGTTATTGACGATTTCAATAGTAATGGGAAGAAAAACATCGTAGTTGGTGATAGTGAAGGTGAACTCTTTTTCTATATTGCTACAGGAAACGACAGTTATCAGTTAGAACTGACAATCAAAACCGAACTTGATGTTGTAAGACAATTAATTTCAGGAGACTTAACAGGTGATGGCAAACCAGAATTAGTGGTAGGTGGTACAATTTCACCACCTAATATTACAGCTGCCTCACCTATATGGAAGTTCGTTGTTTATACCCATTTTTCAGGGAAATATAGACGGTTGTGGGAACAGAACATTGCACCGTATCGACTTAAAGGAAACAGTTTGGGAATAGCTGAAGTTGATGGGAACCAGACCAATGAATTGATAGTTGTAACTAATCCAAACCTATACATAATGCAGTGGAATGGTAATACTTTCATTCCCATCTATCATCAAAAAGTTGTTGAAACACCCTCGCTGCTTACAGCTGATATGGACGATAATGGATTTCACGAATTCTATGTAAATCTTGAGGACGGACTTGGTTATATAGAATCTTCGTTAGCTAAGAATAGAAATTCAGTTTCCGCACTTATACCTTGGGACCTATCGGCAAAACCGTTGACATCAAGAGTCGTGCAGATTACATGGGAATCTGTAGAGAATCCCGATGTCGTGTCCAATTTTACTATTTATCGTGCGAAGGGAGATAAACAGGAAAAACCACTTGATGGAAAATATAAGGCAATTGCAATGGATGTATCTACACCCAGATATCTGGATAGATCTGTCGAAATTGATACAACTTACTGGTATGCAGTGACTGCAACGAATGAAAAAGGGAGTGAAACAAGACGTTCTGAAGCAGTTTCAGCGACACCACGTACTGCTCCTATAATCCTTAGTGCTATATACCAACCACCCAATTGGATTGTAGTCACTTTTAATCGAAGAATGGATACAACAATTAGTGATGAAAGAAGGTATATTTTACGAATTGAAAGACAGTTAGGTGGAGTAAGTCCTGTGTCTGCAATCCGTGATAGAATGGGAACTCGAGTATTATTAGCATTTGATCCAGAACAATTACAATCCTTTATTGCCAATGAAACCAATCAATATGAGATTGTTGTTAATAACTTGGCAGATATAGACGACAATTCGATTAGAGACGGTACCAAACTGGTTGAGATAGAACGGATTATTGATGTGGTGAAAATCACCAATCTTTCTAATCTGCGAGTATTTCCAAATCCAATCCAACCCCACGTTTCAGATAAAGGAGCGATAACATTTGATAAAGTGCCAGTCGGCACACGCATCCATCTCTACACTTCCAAAGGTGACCTTCTTGAGGAGTTACAAGTGTCTGAAAGTGATGGTAACAGTAAGGAATGGTGGCTAACAAATGGTAGTATCGGTGATATTGCTACAGGTATTTATATCTATATCCTTGAATTTCAAGAAGAGAAAAAAATTGGTAAAATAGCAGTGATTAAGTGAACTTATATTTCAGTAAGTCATTTCAAATAACTTTCCATAGCCTATAGACAAATTATGGACGATTTCATTCTTATCGCAAATCCGATATCTGGTAAAGGTAAAGCCAGAACTGTCGCTGAACAAGCACATACTATCCTAACGAAAAAAGAGTATAAAGGAGATTTAAAGCTTACCACAGGAAGTGGGGATGCGAAGCAGTTTGCTCTGGAGGCGGTATCAAATGGAATAAAGTGGGTAATAGTCTGTGGAGGAGACGGAACACTTCACGAGGCAATCAACGGTATTGGAAATACTCCGGATGTGGTTCTGGGTATAATTCCTGCTGGACGTGGAAATGACTTAGCTACAGCTGTCGGCATACCTCGAAAACCAGAACAGGCAATTGATATTTTATTCAGAGGAGAAAAGAAGAGAATTGACTTAGGTTATGTCCGATCTGATGCGGGTAGTGAACATTATTTCTCAACAATTGCGACATGTGGTTATGATACAGAGGTAAGCCGGCGTGGATCAGAACGTTCAACCCCCTTTTCGGGTACGGCTTCATATATCTACGCGGCAATTGTAACATTGTTTCACTATAAATATCCCTTCGTCCGAATTGAAGCAGATTTTGGTACGCATGAAGGTCCCCTCTTACTTGCGGCAACTGGCAGCACGAAAAGCTATGGGGGAGGATTTCAAATTGTTCCAAATGCAGTGTATGATGACGGATTATTTGATGTCTGTCTGATTCGTCCAGTATCGAAATTCACTGTACTCCGACTAATGGTTACACTCTTCTGGGGAGGACACACGAATCATCCTGCAGTTGATATTCAGCAGACGCGAAATATGAAGATTGAGACCGATCCTCCGACAATGCTTTATGCGGATGGTGAACCTATGTGTATGACTCCTGCCACAATTGAGATTATCCAACATGGACTCACTATCCTTGTTCCCTAATAGAGACAGACTTCTCTAATTATGCTTCCTCTGGATACATACCCTCAATCATATCACTATACTTTTGCATAATAACATTTCTCTTTAATTTCAAAGTCGGTGTCATCTCATCTTCTTCCTGAGAGAATTCCTTTTCAAGTAGAACAAACCGTCGAACCTGTTCAAAGTCAGCAAAATCAGATAGACGATCCCGTATTTCCCGTTGAATAAGTTGCTGTACCTCACGCGTGGTGACAAGCGTGGAAATATCAGATGCATCTACATCATTCTCACCTGCCCAAGTCTTTAACGCATCGAAATTAGGAACAATCAATGCAGCCACATTCTTCCGTTCATTACCGACCAACATGATCTGATCAATATATGGACTTTGAACCAACTGGCTTTCTAATGGTTGGGGTGCAACATTTTTACCGTTTGATAGCACAATGATGTTCTTCTTTCTATCGGTGATTTTAATAAAACCACCTTCATCAATCACACCGATGTCCCCAGTATGAAACCATCCATCCTTATTGATAACCTCAGTGGTGGCATCTTCATTGTCGAAATATCCCTTCATAACATGTGGACCCCGGGTTAATATCTCCCCGTCTTCAGCAATGTTAACTTCTATTCCAGGAACCGGAGCACCTACAGTTCCAAATTTCCATTTATCTGGGTAATTCATACTGATAACAGGAGATGTTTCAGTTAGACCGTATCCTTCTAAGATCAGGATTCCTGCTGCATGGAAAAACTCAGCAATAGACTGGGGTAAGGCAGCACCACCAGAAACAAAGAATCTCAGTCTACCACCTGTGGCAGTTTTTAGCTTTGCGAATACCAATTTGTTCGCAACACTCTGTTTCAATTGTAGCATTGCAGAAGGTTTCTTACCTTGTTGAATTGCTGAACTCACAGCAGAACCAACGGATACGCCCCAATGGAATATTTTCTGTTTTAGTGGTGATCCTGCTTCTACTGCTCGTAACACTCTATCATGCATCGTTTCATATAGCCGTGGCACACTTAGCATGACGGTAGGTGATACATCCTGCATATTTTGTGCGACAGTAAACGTACTCTCTGCATAGGCAATTTTGGCACCAGAAAATATCGGCACATAATGTCCACCAAGTCGTTCAAAAACGTGTGATAACGGTAGGAAAGATAACAGAACATCAGAATTACTAACATCAATAAGGCTTTTACAGGCGTTATAATTTGATAAGAAATTCGTGTGTGTAAGCATCACACCTTTTGGGTTACCAGTCGTACCGGAGGTATAAATAATTGTAGCAATGTCTTCTTCACTCACATCAATATTCAATTCATCAACTTCTTTTGCACGTTCGCAGACTTCATTAAATTCTATTACACCTTCAGGTAATTCTTCTTCACTTGAATCATATATGATAATCTGTTCAAGCGTTTCAACACCATCACGAATCTCAATAACTTTATCCAACTGGTTTTTGGTAGATACACAAATTATCTTCGCGCCTGAGTCATTGAGAATGTAACCAACTTGTGCTGCGGTTAATGTGGAAAACATCGGTACATTGATTCCACCTGCTTTTAGAATTCCAAAGTCAGATATTGCCCATTCAGGTCTATTTTCAGATAAGATTGCTATTCTATCGTCTTTTTCGACCTCCAATGCCTTTAATCCTTTACTGAAGGCATCAACAGAATCCCCGAATTCAGAATAAGTTATGTCCTGATAAGTACCACCTTTTGGCTTATGTGCTAAGGCAGGTTGCTCCCCAAACTGCTGAACTGTCTGGTCAAACATAGATATTAGTGTCATATACAATTCCCTCCTATATCCTATATAAGAGAATTTTAACAGATGCTTTAATGTTAGTCAAGTATTCCACATCCTAACATATTTGGATGTATGATATGGCTTTAGTAGGAAAAACAATCGATTCTAATCTTTAGGTACAGATGAGTATAAAAGTATGATCGCTTAGAGGGTTGCGGGATGGAAGCGTAGCAGTAAACTTAAGAATAAGATACCCCATAATTTTAGTGTAGGATCTATGTGCTTTTCATTCAAGTTGAAATTAAATAAACGGATATAGATGCATTCCTATACTTGACGGTATGTATTTATAATTTTCTCATGATGTAATTTATGGATTAGTTATCAGTGATCTATTTATGTGTTATTTTATTTTGAATTCATATACCTAAAGACCTGATTTAGATACAATTACATGCTTGGATTGATATTCTACATTAGACTTCTGAATGTAATCGATACTCTTCGTCCTCGCTCAAATTTTCTTCCTTCCCATATATCTGTTTTTCTGGAAGGAATACCGTGCATCCAATGTGTTTTCGCATCTTCACTTAATACTGCAATACTTCTGGGTGCTAACCAGATTGAAACCTTTCGACTTTCATCATCTTGATTTGTCAATTCCATGACACAACTTGAGCCTAAACTCAAAGAAATAATGGTATCCATATGACATGCTTCCTTATCTATATGACTACCAATACCTTGTCCGGGTTCGTATTCACTAATAAGAGCTTGATTTGCTACAACTGGCATATATCCATCTGTATGTAATTTCAGACAAAGTCTTTTGAGCCATTCAGGCATCTCTGTAACAGATCTTTCATTGTCCGATTCATCATCGTCTCGGTAATATGATTCACCATAATGTTGTATACGTCGTTGGTAAAAATTACCCCATGTGTGTTTTTCAATCTCATTCAATAACCATTCATGTTGAAATTCAGTAATATAGTTAGGGACATACCTAAGTCCTCTGATTACCTCAACTGCATGTTGATTAGTTGGAGGAGGGTACGGCTGAAAAAACTGTTGGTCAATAATTGGGAAGAGGGATTGCTGTTCCATAGGTCGTATTACTTCTGACTATATGCAGGATTCGGTTCTAATTCGCTGTGATAGGCTAATAGAATTGCGAGTGCAATACATGTGCCAACAATACCAACTGGTGAGAAATTGCCCACCAGATCAACCAACAAACCGAGTAATGGTGCCAATATAATAGTAGCTAAAGATTTAGATTGTGCTTCAATAGATAGAATTGTAGCACTCATTTCAGGTGTAGATTGTTCATTGAAACGGCTGATTAATCCCGGTCTCCAGAAGTTTTGTAGGATTGCTAACGCAACGAAAAGGGTTATAATCGCTGGATACAGACTATACCAAAGTGCAGGTATTAAGAGAGCAAAAAGAGTGAGATTAATCCACCACATGAATTGTGCAGCCCCTTCATCACCTCCCTTCCAATCTGAAACCTTATGAGAATTTCGGGATGCAAAGGAGGATATGAAATACAATATAAAATACACCCCACCTACCAGTAATGCTGATCTTTTAGATTCATCCAGTGCAATAAGAAAAGGTAGTGCCAATGCAGTCTGTTTGAGTATGGGTTGTAAGAAATCTTTACTTGCTTTATACATCCCTTCAAAACCCATGCCTTCAAACACTAATCGTCGGAGTGGTGGAAACTTTACCGACTGTTTCAGTGCCGTACCGAGGAGGATAGCAACAGCTTTAAGAGAAAACTCGGACTGTCTATTCCCATCTAATTGAGCGGGATATCCGATGAAGTTAACGATATTTATAAAGCATGGAATGATAGAGAACCAGAAAATATCTGTGTAATTACCGGTGTAAAAAACTAATGCCCCTGCTATTAGGACAGAAAGTGCGGAACCCATTTGAGACCAAGATCGTGTATATCCGTATACTTTTGTTTTTTCATCAGATCGTCCCATTATACTGAGCCAGTCAAAGATCATTGCTTTGTGTGTACCGCTACGGAATGCATCTCCTAAACCGAAGAAGAACATGGCAGCGAACAATAATAACAGAGATTCACTCACAGCAAAGGTAGCAAAAGAGGCTATATAGGCACAGAACGAAAGAATCATGGCGCGGCGTCTACCGTATAGGTCTGCTAAAGCCCCAGAAGGTATTTCAAAAATGTTTGTGCACACCTCTCGAAACCCGATTAGGATACCGATTTGAAAAAAGGATAACCCTTTTTCGCGGAAGGCTAAAATTAGGAAGGGATCATAATAACGTTGATTTTTTAAGAATCCGTAGAGCGAAAAACGGAAAAGCATTGGGATACGCATAGATTAAAGATTTAGACTAATTACTCACTATAAAACTGTTTCTCCCATATTTGGACGTTATATCTTGGCAAATCAAAAGGGTATTTAGCGTATTCAAGAATAGGTATTCCATTACCATCAACAGTTACGACAGCATAAAGTTGATGGGGAGTAACACTTGTATCAATCCTTTCAAGGAATTGCCACCTATCTCCATCAGCGGTAATCAGTCTTATTTTTGTCCAGAGAATACCTTCTCCATCAGTATAAGTTCCGTCAGACACTTGTAGTTGGGGTTGTGGATCAGCAGGTAATGTGAAACTTTCTCCAATTGTGGATGTGGAATTCAGGTGTGTATGTGAAACCAAAACCCAAGTACCCGGAATAGGAATTTCAACACCGTTCTGGTCAACTGGCCATACATGGTCACGTTCTTCTATTGGAATAGTCGGTACGCTATGGGATTCAATTACATCTGGTATCCTTTCACATCCTGTAATTCCGATAGTAAATATGGTAAATATAATTGCGAAAAATGTTACTTTATTAATATTCAATTCGAAATCCTCAATTGTCTATAGAATGATAATAGTGCAGTTTAGATGAATAGATAAAAGATTATAGTAATCGTGAGTTCAGTATAAGTAATATGAGGAATCGGTGGGTTAATCAAGAAATCAATGAGTCAACGATATGAATGTGATTAAGACATTCCTAAGTAACCGCACCTATTGTGGTCGTGATATTAGAATATAGTTAATTAGACACCTAATATTCCTCACATCAAACTCACGTTATTATAACATATTATGCGGGAATTGTAAAATATATATAACTGTAAGTTTATATGTCTAATAGATTGGAACTATTTTATTGGGTTATCAGATATTATGCGTTTTTATGTACTTAACCGACAGATTGATCTTTCCTTTGGTGAATGATGATACGATTCTGATCAGGGTCTTCAATTACCGCCCAATAACATACCGAGGATTCACCAATAGGTAAAACAATAGGAATCCCTGCTTGTTCTAATTCTTCTACCGCAGACTCCACATTTTCGACTGCGAGTGCAACCATTCCCCCACCGGGTTGTGTGAATTCATCACCTTCACCCAATGCTAATGTACCGGGATTAATTTCAAATTCTGCCCATTTGCCTTCATAAACCAAACAAGCCAGTGGCATATCAAGTGTATCACGATAGAATGCCAGAGATTTTTCCATGTCACTCACTGCAAAGAAAGTAAAGTCTATACCTAATACATTCATAAAAATAATCTCCTATACTCCTTAATTCAGTACCATGCTAAGGGGTAAGTGTTTTGATTGGATATTCCTCATCACAATCTGGGACTGTCCAGAATGGGTTCCAATCTGCAGCGCGATTGTTTCCTTTGTAAAGAGTCTTTCCAATAACTGCCCACGCCGTTCCTTCTGATGAAAACGTAATAAAACCTGTGCTAATCCGATCCGTGGATTCATTAAATTGATCATTGAGTTCAGTCCATGTGCCACCACCATCCTCTGATCGGCACAGCCATGCCCCACCACCTCGTGGTCCTTTTTGTACAGCGGCAATCATTAAATCAGGATCTTCTGGATGTACAGCTATAGCAGTTCCGTAGCGTACCGGCAACCCTTCGATCCGATTCTTCCAAGAGTGCCCACGGTCGACACTGACATAAACACCGTTCTGCGTGTTTGCATAAACTCTATTATCGTCTACAGGACATGTAGCAACCTGATGGACATCTTTATTAAGGTCTGGGGTGACGGGTTCCCAAGAAATCCCTTCATCGTTGGAACGCATGATACTTCCGACATGGATATCTGCGTAACAGTAACCATCATTAGTTTTTGCTAAAGTTCGGACGGCAGGTGGACCGCCCCATGGTGTATACCAATCTTTTCGACAATCTAATTCATCGAATGTGGTAACGCGTTCAGCCGGACCTTCTTCTCCAACGAGACGATAGATATGTGCTCCCTCATCTGTTCCAATGAGTATGGTCAATGGATCCTCACGGACGACGAGTAACGAAGCAATTGGATCGTCTATACCTGTTGGAATTCGTCTCTCGTCATCATCTGATAAGATCATGAGTGTTCCATCAGACATGGCAGTTATTACGGATTGATTGTTTGACAGTGACACTATGGTACCGTGGGTGCTCCTTCCATTATCATTAGGGTCGGTGTCATCGTAAAGCAGGATGGGTTCACCATTTCCATTATCCTCAACGGCGTAGATTGCGTTGTATGTAGAAAAAAACATTAAATATACTCCTTTGCTGTGTATCGAAAGTAAAAGGTATGGTTTTCCTTGTCGAAAAGTCGCGTTTGTAAAACCGTATTTTAGTAATGATACCATTTCAAATAATAGTATTTCCATTAACTGTTGTAATGAAGATCGGGAATCGGAGTTCAAATCAAGGAATCAAGGAATCAACGGTATGAATGTCATTTAGACATTCCCCGGGTATGAATGCTATTTAGCATTCACCGGGTATGAATGCTATTTAGCATTCACCGGGTATGAATGCCTTATTGGCATTCCCCGCCTACAGAGGAGAGAGTGATATAATGGTATATAATCAAATTGAAATGGTATGATTTATGAAACTTGTTCAACTTAAGTAATCATAAATAATACTCTTATCTTTGCATTTGTGAGGTGGATCTACATACCCTATTCATCTTGATCCTTAGGTAATTCATCAACAACCTTATAGTGTTTTAACAGATCTCCAGACTTGTATGTTTCAATTTTAGCAGGTGTAATTTCATCCTCAATCACAGCGATTTGCCATGGATCAATATGTATTTTCTTTTCTTCTGGTATACCTATTGGGTCAACGAAATAGATATAAATGGTCTCGTCTGGATTAAACTGATCAGGATATTGAAAGGAGATGATTCGTCTAACCAGATCTATATTTGATGTACCGGGTGGTCTGGCAGCACAAGCCAACGCGAATAGAAAATCCGGTGTAAGGTATATTGCATCTAATGCCTCTTCAGGCGGTCTTCCAGGTGGTGCAATCGCTTTTTGTTTTATTAATTTTTTGAAAGATTGTTTGCTCCCATGATATAAGTATTTTGACATATTTTGAATTAGTCCACTGGATTCCAGTAAGGTATTGCTATTATAGTCATCCATTGGGGATACCTCTGTGATATAAATGATGATATGTGTTATGTTCAATATGTTATATTTTGGTGTTTATCCGTATGCCATTTCTGGATGCTTGCCGAGAATCCTTAGAAGACGTTCATCTGCACCGTCTAATACATAATCAGGTATACGATAGTTTAGGTATGGCCAGAAGCGTTGTGCGACAAAACGTTGTCCATAAACTTGATGGAAGAGATAACGAACTCTATCTGTTTGGTTAGGAGCTCCGCGATGCCATGTCTGTCCGTTGAGGAGATACAAATCTCCCGCGTTCATTAGAAGTGAAACAGGTTTTTTACCTTCAAAGGTTGGGTTATCTGGATCATCTGGTTGTCTACCAGAATAGTGGCTCCCTGGGACGAATTCGGAGGGACCATACTTAACCTCATTTTGGTCTGTCAAAGCAATTTGTACGGACATGCGAAGTACAGGCATTCTCAATCTGGGATCATGCCGATCCATTTCCGGTGTGATTGGAAATTCAACACAGTCATCTATGTGAAATCGGTTGATACCTAAATCTTTCCTATTGAGTATACACCCTTGTGCTATACAGTGGCAGTGTTCACCCAATACCGTCTCTGCGATACTAATGATGGGTTCACGTACCAGTAAATCGCGAAACAGATAATCACATTCAAAAAGCCGATGGATGACGATTGGATCTTTCCCATCTTGTCTTGTGGCTTTAACATTCCGCATCTGCAGGAAGTAAGGTTCCGCGAAGATTTCGTCAATACGTGTAACAATACGTCTACACTCATCATGTGAAAGCACATTTCGGATAATTGTAACCCCATTTTGGTAGAAATCATCCAATATAGGGTTAAGTTCCTTTTGGGATAAGGGTTCAGCCGGAAGTGTTTGTGCATTTGACATGATTGCGTTCTATTGACATTCTTGAATGTTTATTGATAATTTTTCACCGTCTTTTCCTAATTCTGCGTAGACCCCGTTTTGATTCAATACCGTAATATCTCCGGTAATATCGTGTAGAGGAAAATCACTCTTGGGTTGTGTGAATTCGACAGCTGGACGGTTGCGATTATCTTCAACAAAACAGTTGATAAAATCAATACCTCCCATTGTCTGCACAATATCTGGCTGGGGTAGGGATAACGATATGGGTGACCATTCTCCGCCAAACTGCTGATCTTGTGCTGCGTTAATCACATTACAATTGGTAAAGGTTACCCGTGCACCCTTTAAAGATTTCTCCTGAACCTTTATACCATAACCAACAGTGGTATCAACTGTGCAGTTTTCAAATTCAATCCTTCCGGCAGGACCGTCATCTCCGACTTTCGTGACACGGATACCCGTTCCATGATGACTACTTACATAACAATCTTTAAAGAGGAGTGATACGTCTTCAGTTTGGCTGGATGTGTGTGCCAAGAAAACTTCAATCCCGTCGCCGACATTATCAATAAATCTACAACCTGAGAAAACGATATTTTTAATTCTTTGGTCGGCTAAATCAGGCTCAATGTCTACACCTGATGCTGGGGGTGTGCCCCATGTATTTGAAAATTCACAGTTCTCGACAGTAAGATTTTCAGCACTAATAACACTGATGCCTTGTCGATAATGGTTGTCGCAGATAATATCTCGTAGATGGACGTTTTCAGAATATCTCCTATCCTTACCACCATCAACATATATGCCATCACCCCCGCTATCTTTTAGTGTCAGCCCGAATACATTAATATTCTTGGAACCCCGAATAGAAAGCGTCATACGCCATTCGGCTTTTGGATATTGTCCGTACCAACGGTGCCAATCAAGTTGTTCAAGGACAAGTCCATTGATATAGTCCTGTTTCCACATACGGAAGGTTGCGCCGTATCCGCGTATGGTAAGATTCTGAACATCTTGTGCTGTGAATAGGGAATCACCACCACCACGGTATTCACCGCGTTTGGCAGAGATGACGGTACCGCGTTCAAAAATAATTTCTTGATTACTGGCGAGTTTTATGGGACGTACCACCCAATCAGACCGCATATTTGGTACGATCAATCGTTGTGCCCCAGAATCAATTGCGGATTGCAAAGCATCTGTTGCATCTTCAGGATCGAATCCCCACCATGCTGCATTAGCAACGGTAGTCTTACCTGACTGAAGATCTTCGATGGCATCCATGTTTTTCATGCATTTCTCCAGAAGAATTGTATGAAATACCTAAACAGCAAAGGTCTTTTCATCATCAAGATCCATCAAAGCAAACCAGGTATTAATATCGGATCGATCGGTACCAAGTTTTCGTAACATATTAGCCATCATTGCTTTATATCGCTCATTTTCTGGTCCCATTTGTGTCATTTTTTTATTAAATTCTTGAATCTCCTCTTCGCTCTTTGGATTATTCTCCTTCAACCACGATTCAATCTCCTGATCAGTCGAATATTCCTTCAATGCCTCGGTAAAATCAGCAGGTGTAACACCAAGAAACCCAAGAGTTGCACGATCAATACCTGAATCCTCAGCATAGAAATACTCACCTAATGTATTACCGATAAATGCTCTGCCTTTATCAATCAACCGTGCAAGGTGTACCATACCATTTACATCTGTGTTGTATGGACTGCGGGGAGCACGTCGTTGCAGGTCGACAATACCAAAACTTTGTTCATCATCCAAGTCTTGTAATGCAACCCATGTATTAATATCAGTTCTTGTAGGAGCCACTTCTTGCCGGCGTGCTTCAAACCGCTCTCGGGATGTTTCATCGGGTCCACGATTTACCATTGCTTGATTATATGCATGTATTTCATCCTGGGTCTTGTTGCAATTTTCCTGTACCCATTCACCAATTTCAATATCATTAGGATTCTTCACAGCGGCTTCCTGGAATGTCTCTGCAGAAACACCTAAGAATTCTAAAATTCGGACATCTTGTCCAGAAATATCACCAAATTTGTACTCACCTATTTTCTCAGCACGTTCTGCGCGCGCCTTATCTGCCATGCGTGCTACACCGCATATACCTGCAATGTCTCTTGAACGAGCGCTCCGTGGGGGACGTTCTGTGAGGTCCACCTGCCAATAACATCCCCAGTCGTCCAGTTCAATTGATTGTAAGACAGTAGTAATGTCTGTTCGTCCGGGGGCATATTTAGCGAGTCGTTCCTCCAACATTCGCTTATGTTTTCTATCAGCAGGAATTCTCTCCAGTTCTTTTCGGTTGAATTCATCAATTTGTTCAGTAGATTTATTTCCCTGTTCAAGCATCCATTTACCGAGTGCTTCATCATCATTTTCGTCAGCTGCTTCTGCGAATTCGTCCGGAGAAATACTCAAAAACTTAAGAATACGCATATCTAATCCTGATTCCTTACCATAAACAAAGTCATCAAGAGTTTCTGCGTTATATGCCCGAGCTTTGTCTGTCATACGGGCAGCTCCGACAATCCCTGCAACTCCTAAATTAGTCGGTCTACGCGGTGGTTGACGTCTTAAATCCATAATTCGTATCCTTTCAATTTGTTCAATAATGTGATATTCTGTTGCTAACGGTATTGTATCATATCTAATGTGTGTGTCAAAGAAAAAACAGGTAGGTTTTAAACAGGCAAAAGAATTAGTATCTAAAAGATGATACAATTCTAACTGTCTACAAGAAGAATGAATTTTAAAAGATGAAAAACAAGACTATTCTAATTATATCCATATTCGGCGTACTACTCTCAATCATCCTAAGTGGCATATATCTCGATTTTTCTTATTTTGAACCCGATACGGTATCCTATCTCTTTCAGGCAAAGTTGTTTGCTTCTGGTAAAATCTCAATGCCTGAACCTCCTGAATACGGACTATCTTCTTCTCCACATATAAACATTCTCAATGGAAAATGGTATTCCAAATATCCTTTTGGTAACGCCTTGATGTTAATGTTCGGTGTGTTTGTTAATGCTCCTTGGCTTATACCTGCACTTGCCACAGGTGGTGCCCTGTATCTATTATTCCTACTTCTGAGAGAAACATACGGAAAACCGATTGCCATAATAGCTGTAGTTGTTGCACTGATTTCCCCGGCAACTGCTGGGATGGGATCAACATGGTTCAGTGAACCAGTGAGTCGATTCTATCTAACACTGTTCCTATTTACACTTGTACGTACATTAAAAGGATCAGGAAAATTAGTTTATCCGCTCATATCAGGTTTTTCCTTGGGGTACGCATTTAATACACGACCACTCTCTGCGATTGTGTTTGGTGTTATCGGAGGAGGATTTGTTCTCTATCATCTATATAAACCAATAGTATTGGGTAAGTTATCTGAAGTTGATACGGGAAATCAGGAGGATATACCAGCACGAGGACAGTTGATAGTCCGGTTGGGAATATTCCTTATACCATTTGCCTTGATGGTTTTCGTGTGTATGGCTTGGAATTCTCACTTTACAGGAGATCCGTTTACATTCACACATACTGCTGCACAACCTTATGATAAAATTGGATTTGGTAAACGGATGGAAGGTTACGATCCGAATCTTGACCATGCTTTCATGTTTAAACCTGAATGGGCAATTAAGAGGACATGGCGAAATATATTACCTTGTCTAAGTTTTAATGCCCTTGGTTGGGGAGACTATCGTCCGACACTTCTTGATAAACCGAATTTTTCACTTGGATTTCTGATAGACTTTCTACCCCTATTGATCCCGTGGTTTCTTGCTATTCTACCGCTATTTCATAAATCACGGAACAGATTTGATGTATTATGTATTGCTCTTATAGTTGGGAGTCTTCTGCTTTATGCCTTCTTTTATTTTGAGGGATCTACATGGGGATTCACACCTGTGAGTGCAAGATATTATACAGAAGCCATATTTCTTGGGTTTATACCACTTATAGCACGTGGGATGTTAATTGTTTATGAACGTCTTAAATTTGAACGGTTAAAGAGACCAATTTTGAAAGATAAAATCGCGTATACTGTAGCAATATGTTATATTGCAGGTATATTTACAGGTATTTTCTGCGTGAATACTGTTTGGAATTATGTCCGGATTGGGAAGGTATATGAGAATTGGAGTAGAGTCTATCAGAAGTTACCACCCCTTGTTAAGAAAGAAAAACTTAAAAACGCTGTTGTTTTTATTCCAGGAACCAGAGATGCTCCCATTGGTGATTATCCGTTTGATAGTTTGGAAGAAGCGGATATTGTCTATTTTAAGCTTGGACCTGCTCCCCGTTGGCGGTTGACTAATAGCGATTGGAAGAAGGTCTACGAGCAATATTTCGTGGGAAGAGATGCATACCTGTATGAGGCAGGACCGAACGAATTAAAGTCATTATCACTTGATCCATAAAGTAGAATTCTACTTTAGTATAAAGTTTCAAACTGTATGAATTATTGCACTGATACCAATTCAGTTTTATAGTCGAATTTATACCATTTCTAATAATACTTTTTCCATTAGCCGTTGTAAAGAACATCGGGATCGGAGTTCCCGCCTGCAGAGGAGAGTTTGATATAATGGCATATAATCAAATAGAAATGGTATTAGTAGTAAGTACAGCGTATCTCATAAATACTTCAATGACATTCGTATGCAAGCAAGAAGTACAAAACCTAAATAATTTTCGGCATAATGTTCCCAACGAACAACTAAACGACGAAAATCCTCTAACCAACTGAAAAATCTTTCTACTTTGAAACGATGCTTATACCGACGTAAACGCCGACCATCCTGTGTCGCCTGTCTTTTACGATTCTTTTTATGCGGTGCTACCATTTCAACACCACGACTCCTCAAAGACGCATCTAAAGGATCAGAGTCATAGGCTTTGTCCCCTATCAACACTGCGGGGTATTCCGATGTCCAACACGCATCCAATGCCGGTTCAACTAAACGCACTTCATGACAAGAAGCATCTGTAATCAATACACTCACAGGTCTCCCACTCTTCTCTGTAATCGCTACCAGTTTTGTCCCCTTACCACACTTCGTTTTCCCAACACAAGTGCCACCTTTCTTGGCAGGAACAAACTTCGCATCAACACAACACTCACTCACATTTATTTTTTTTTCGCTTTTCAAGCATTTCTGTGAGTGCTATTTGGACATTTTCAAGTGTTCCATCCGAAGACCATTGCTGGAAACGACGATGACAGGTTTGATAGGGGGGATACTCTTTTGGTAAATCCCGCCAGGGCGCACCTGTTCGCAACACCCAGAGTATACCATCTAACACTTCTCTATTACCACGCCAAGGTCTCCCTGGTTTATTCGAAGGGGGTTCTGGTATTAGTTGTTCGATAACTTCCCATTCCTTATCACTCAATTCCAT
>PYJD01000013.1 GCA_003635315.1 Candidatus Poribacteria bacterium | reverse complement strand
TTATAGTAGAAATCATAATTACTTATACATTTTTATGATTTGATCGATTGACGCTTCGGCATTGTATTCCCATTTACGCTTTATGTTGGCAAAATCTCTTTCAATAGGATTGAGTTCGGGCGAATATGGTGGTAAGAATAATAAACTCGCACCGCAACCAGTAATCAATGTCTCTGTTTGTTGACTTTTATGGAAGGAAGCATTATCCAATATGACAACATGTGATGTGTCAAGTAGCGGACACAACACGTTCTCAAGCCACGCATTGAAGGCAAGCGTATCACAAGCACCTTCAAAAAGGACGGGGACTGTGATACGCCCCTGCATCTGTGCAGCAATGAGCGTTGTGCATCTATACCGATTGCTTGAGATTTTATCCGAGACGCAAACTCCTCTTGGCGCATAAGCGAACTGGCGAACACTTTCTGTGCGAAAACCGCTTTCATCAACATAGACAGGTGTTTTTCCGTTTTGAAGTGCTGCCTGAAGTTCAGTTTGATATTCCTCCTGTTTTATAGGACATTGTTCCTTGTAGGTGAAAGTCTTTTTTTTCGCGTGCATCCGATCTTCTTCAGACCATAGCAGATACACCGCTGCGACACACCAAAATGTGCAGCGCGTTCCTTCTGAGTGCTGTCTGGGAACTCTTTGACATGTTCAGCGAGTGCTTCTGGATCAAGACGATAAGGTTTACGAGGCCCCGGTTTCTCGTAACTAAAAGGATCTGCTGCGTCTAACCAGTTATAGATACAACGGCGTGAAACTTGAAATCTACGGGAAGCTTCTGCTTTACTTCCACCAGTTGCTATGAAATCAAGAACGCGTTTTCGTAAATCTTGTGAATATCTCATAATATAACTATTATCACAAAAACAGAAAACAATGTAAATTTATTTTTGATTTTAACAAATACCTATTCTATAAGATTTCTATATTCCTTCAGAATCGCTTCTACTAAGCTTTGAATAGTAGCATCATCAGCTACAACATCTACTTTAACACCATATTTTTCTACAGTCTCTGCTGTTCTTGGTCCTATTACACTAACCTTCGTATTTTTTACTAAATGTGTTTTTGGTATTTTTGGAAAAAGATCAAAGAAATTTCTTACCGTAGAGGAACTTGTGAAAGTCACCATGTCAATACATCCATCCTTCAAATCTTTTCGAATCAGATGACTATCTTTAGTTAAGACTTTGACTGTTTCGTATAGTGGTAAATTATCTACTATTGCCCCTCTTGCTTTCAAGGTCTCTGGTAATTCCTCTGTAGCTATTTTAGCACGAGGTAGGAGTATTCTCTGATCTTTAACATCTTTAATCTCTGCTGCAATTCCTCTACTACTGGATTGAAAAGGGATAAAATCCGGATAAATACCTATCCTTTCTAATGATTCAACAGTTTTGACCCCAATTGCACATATTTTGCTATTACTGAAAGACCTTGAATCCAAGCCGTTATCCCTTAGTCGGTCATAATATATTTCCACTGCATTTACACTTGTAAATATAACCCAATGATATTGTTCGGGTAAAGGAAGGGAAGTAATATCTATATCAATTGGTACAATATTTATAGTAGGAAATTGAATGACATCTGCCCCATAATCCTCTAAGATATCTGCAAATTCACTCGCTTGAGATCTGGCACGAGTCACAAGGATACGTTTACCAAATAAAGGTTTATTATCAAACCATTGCAGGTGTTCTCTTAAACTATTCACCTCACCAATTATTATTATTGCGGGACTTTTTAAACCAATTTCTTGTGTTTTTTCAACAATATCTTCAAGTGTTCCTTGTACGACTACCTGATTGGGTGTCGTGCCAACTCTAACTAAACTAACAGGTGTCAGTTTATCTCGACCATTTTCAATTAAACGGTCAACTATTTGACTTAAATGACCTACCCCCATATATATTACAAGTGTATCTACTGCTGTTGCCAGAGCAACCCAATTGATTTTTGATTCTGGATTCAATGCCGCAGAATGACCAGTAACAAATGCAACTGATGATGCATAGTCTCGATGTGTTACAGGAATACCAGCATAAGCAGATGCTGCGATGCCTGATGTCACACCAGGAATTACTTCAAATGAGAGTCCTTCCTTAACTAAAGCCAATGCTTCTTCACCACCCCGACCAAAGATAAAGGGATCACCACCCTTTAGTCGAACCACCTTTTTACCGGCTTTAGCATGTTGAATTAGTAGTTGGTTTAGTTCTGATTGACGGTCTGCATGGGTTCTTGGATCTGGTGCTTTTATAATCTCTGCATGGTGAGGACAATATTCAAGTAGTTTCTCATTCAACAATAAATCGTAAATCACCACATCTGCTTTTTTCAGACATTCTAACCCTCTAACGGTAATCAACTTTTTATCACCGGGACCAGCACCAACTATATATACAAAACCCTCACTGCTTCTATTTATGGATTGATTCATTGCTTGTTAACCTGGAAATCTAATAATTTCTCTGCTCCATTGTTCAGTAGTTTTTCAGCAACAATCCTACCTATATCAATTGCATTCATTAGTTCTCCTGAATATTCTTCAAAAATTCGTTGGGATCCATTCGGATGGCATACTGATGCGATTAGTAATAGTTCATCGTCACTGGAATCTGCATAAGCACCAATTGGCAATTGACATCCTCCACCAATAACTTCTAAGACGGTTCGTTCTGCAGAAATCTCAGTAGAAGTTTTTGTATCATTGATGGGTTGTAGTAATTCAATTATACCCGTATTATCTTCACATACTTGTATAGCCAAAGCCCCTTGACCGACTGCTGGAACAATCTGATTAATTTCAAAATACTGTGTAATTATATCTTCCTTTTGTAACCTTTTGATCCCTGCGGCAGCAAGAATAATTCCGTCAATATCAGTATTATATAATTTATCTATACGCGTATCGACGTTTCCACGTATATCTACTATCTTTAAATCGGAACGTAAATGGAGAAGTTGTGCTTTTCTACGAGGACTTGAAGTGCCAATTTTTGCCCCATTAGGTAAATCATTAAATGTAATGTGTTTTTCAGTTATGAGTATATCTCGCGGATCTTCACGCGAAGGAATAGCTGTAATACAGAGTCCTTCCGGAATTTCTGTTGGTAGATCTTTTAGACTATGGACTGCAATATCAATCTCTTTTCCAAGAAGAGCAATTTCAATCTCTTTTGTAAATACTCCCTTGCCTAATCCTACTAAAGAGCGATCTTGTATTGTATCCCCCTTGGTCTTGATAATCTTAAGTCGAACATCAAGATGGGGATAATGGTTGTTAATTTGATTTTTTATATATTGGGATTGCCAGAGAGCGAGTTGACTACCACGTGTACCAATGGTAATTGATGAGGTCATTCCTGTTCCTTATCATATTTCTCATCTAATGCGAATAGTTGTTTTAAAGTATGAACATACTGAGTATGATCTGTATTACCATCGTTCACGGAGTTCCGTAAGTTCTGTATAGGATGATGAAGTAACTTTTTCACTATTGCATGAGCCATTGAAGTAATAGCGGTTTCTTGCGTATTGGATAACTCAGTCAAATTTAGACATTCTTGAAGTTCAACATCTGCTATTTCTTGAAATTGTTGATGTAGAGCTTTTATGGTGGGATTAACTTCGAAAATTTGTAATTGATCGTGGAATTTTTGTGCTTCCTCAGTAACAATCTGTTCTGCGAGATATGCTTCTTCGTGTCGATCCTTAATATTTGATGCAACCACTGCTTCTAAATCATCAATATTATAGAGGAAAGCATGGTTAATCTTATTTACATCTGGTTCAATGTCCCTTGGGACTGCAATATCAATCAAGAACATATACTGATGTTTTCGCTTCTTCATTATCTCAGCGAGTTGTTTTCTTTTTATCATATAGGTAGGTGCTTCCGTTGAACTAATGACAATATCAGCATCAATCAGAAAACTTAAATCCTCATCATAAGAAACTGGTGTACCCTTAAATTTATCAGCAAGTTTAACTGCTCGTTCATAAGTACGATTAGCAACTATAACTTTAGATACACCATTAGTAACCAAATGCTTAGCAGTAAGTTCACTCATTTCACCTGCGCCAATGATAGCAACAGTTTTATCCTCTAATGAATTGAAGATTTTTTTAGCGAGTTCAACTGCTGCATAACTGATTGAAACTGCTCCTGAAGCAATTGTTGTTTCAGTACGTATTCTTTTTCCCACACTAAATGCTTTGGTGAATAATCGATTTAATATTGTTCCCGACCCACCAGCAGAACGAGAAATATCATAAGCTTCTTTCACCTGACCTAATATCTGAGATTCACCAACTACCATAGAATCAAGACTTGAGGTGACACGAAAAAGATGTTGTATTGACTCTATGTTTTGATGTAAATAGCTCCATTTCTTAAGCATATCTACACCGATACGATGATAATGTGAAAGGAAATCGATCAGCGTTTTAGTAGGTGATTCTGATATCATTTGGGAATTGGCAACAGCATATACTTCTACCCTATTGCAGGTAGATAAAATCACTGCTTCTTTCAAATGATATGAATTACGTAAATTGTGGAGGGATTCGATGAGTTGTTCTTCGGAAAAAGCCAATTTCTCTCTAAATTCAATAGGAGCTATATGATGACTTGTTCCGACAGATACAATATTGTTCATTCTATCACAAAAATATGGAAAGTATATTAATGATTCTATTGTGTAAAATTATACCACATCTAAGTGTTGATGTCAAAATAGGTCAGATACAATTATTGAAATTCATGTAGACTATCAAGTGTAAGGTCAACACCGACATATGTACATAAAACCGCGAGGAAACCAAGTATTGACAAGAATGCCGCTTTTCTCCCACGCCATCCCCAGAATTGTCTAATACCTATATAAACAACATAAATTAACCATGTAACCAATGTTGAGATAACCTTCGGATCAAACCAGTTCCATGGTAAGTCTTTAAGATATGTTGGGAGGAATGAACCGACTATCACACCAATAGAAAGTAAAATTACTCCCAGTAGAATAAAGATGTAACCAAGTTCATCTGCTACATCTAATGGAGGAAGCAGATTAGAGAAAAGAGATTGATTTTTTTCACGGATTTTTTTCTCAGCTATAAGGTACATTAATCCAAATCCAAAGGCTGCTATAAATGATGCATATCCTAATATGATAAGGATTATGTGTGGAATAACCCAGTTAGTCGTGAATAATTCTGATCGATGGGATGTGGTTTCAGAAAAGCTATAGGAAATGAGTATGAAAATAAATGCTACTGGCATAACAAAACTACCTAATGTCCGGAGTTTCGTTAGTCGCACTATAATGAGATAAACAAGCGTGATTGTCCATGCGAAAAATGCAATAGAATCGGACCATTTAGTTATTGGAAAATAGCTTTGTCTTATCCACCAGAGAATAATAAACAGCGTTAAAAAAGAGAAAGAAAATATTGTCACCCAAAATGCAATCATTTCAATTCTGGATCGAATACTCACAGCATCATTTCTCTCACCTAATGCAAGATTCAGTACATGAAATATTGTAGTAGCTAAATATAATAATACTGTGATGAGAAATAAAAAATTCATTTATCGAGATTCTAATTTATCCTTGATAATAAGAAAGACTCCACAAGATCCGTGGCATGTTGAGTCTTCCCATGGCAGATCCAATTGAAAAGACATGAATATGTGCAGTTTCTATCAGTTAAGCGAAGGCAGCATTTTATAGTTTTCTGTTCATTTTGCTCAATTATCTGGTCTTTATTTTTCTCAAAATCATTGTTTAAATCTACAAAGTCAATAAGGTTGTCAAAGAAATCAGCTCGTTCTTTAGAAGAACTGAACCTATTGAGAACTGTTGGTCGGATCTTACCAAGAAATTCGATAAATCTCCCATAACCGTTGTTGGTAAATTGTTTAGAAATAATATCAAATAGATCTATCGACTTATCGGTCTGAATACAATTATTTGTAGAAATACTTATAATCAAGTTATCATCAAAAACGATATTTGGAGTATAGAATGATCCGTTGAGTGGATTACTAATATTTTCAATTATAAAACCAAATTCCTCTATATAATCTGAATTAACAAAATTATCATCTGTTGTAAGTACAAGAAAAGTATCTTCAAAGTCCAATTCTTCTGCATCTTCTGATCTTATTCTATCAATATTAGCACCACAATTTACCAAGAGATTTACTTTTTGAATCAATTCTTCAGACATTTCATCATATATTACAATACATTTTCGATTCTCTAATAAAAAATATACAGGATAGGGAAGATTTTGATTCTTAATAGGTGTAGGTTTATCATTGACATACCCAAGTGTATATAGTGATGAAGCATTTAAAGTCCTTTCGAAGTATTCTCGAATTCGACGGCTGGTTGCAGGACTCATACCACTTGTGGATATACTAATCATGATTTCCCCATCAGATACAACCGATGCAGCGGCAAATGTACACTGTGGGATTACATCCACAACATTAACTAATCGTATATTAAATTTTTCTACAGCCTCTGTGTAGACTGAAGTATTAACATCTGTTTCATCTGTAGCAGCACAAACTAAATAGAATCCTTCTGTGTCTCCAGTATTAAAATCTCGTTTTAGCCAACAAATAGCACCTAACTTTGCTAAATGTATAACCAATTCAGTTGCATTTGGACTGATGAGTGTTACATTACCACCACTGACCAACATAGAAACAACTTTTCGTTCAGCAACAACCCCACCACCAATAACCAAGCATTTCCGATTTTGTAAATTTATGTATGCTGGATAAAACATTTAGGTATTTGTTCCATGAAGTTATACCATTTCAAAATGAATGGTTATCATAAATACAATTGTTAACTTATATTCGGGGTACTTCAAAACCGAAGGAACCATGTTGGTTGGATGAAGTTTATTTGTCATCATAAATTTTAGAAACGGTATTAGATGGTAGGTGTTGAATGTTAATTGGCTTCAAAACATAGAAGGATGAGTTACATCAAGAACGACTATTCTGGTCAATTAGAAATCTCATTAGGTTAAACTTATTTTTCTATGACTTTATGAGTCGCGTGAGACCACATAATCCGCAAGTTGAAGAAGTGCTGTAAGTTCTTTGGAATTTGTGAGTGATGGCAATGATGCTTTAGCATCATCTGCATAACTTTGTGCTATCTTTAGACAATGATCTTCAACATTATACTTCTTAAACAGCGAATTAACAAACTCAATAGTTTCTAATTCGTCTGTTTCAGGATCCAACACTCTTTCAAGAATCTTCTTCTCATCTTCATTACAAACCTTCCGTGTGTAAATTATTGGAAATGTCAGTTTACCTTCTCGTAGATCTCCAAATGCATTTTTACCAATTTTTTCCGTGTCCTCAACAAAATCGAGTAAGTCATCTACCATTTGAAAAGCTGCACCAATATATTTTCCATAGGAAGTGAAAGCTTCGACACCTTCACTATTTAAGGAGCCGAGTTGTGCCCCGAGTGTACAAGATGCGGCAATTAATTTACCTGTTTTAAAACTAATTATCTTTAGGTATTCTTCTTCAGAAATATCAAAGTCCCCACTCTTATATGCATGAATGACTTCCCCTTCACACATTGCCTGTGTAGTATCTGCCAGAATATCCATTGCAGGATCATCGGCATGTCGGGAAACCAACATAGAAAGTACACGAGCATGGAGATAATCACCAACAAGAACAGCTACCTTATTCCCCCATTTTGTTTGTAGTGTCTCTCTACCTCGTCTAATTGTTGCTTCGTCAAGAACATCATCATGAACAAGTGATGCAACATGAATGAGTTCAACTACAGCGGCAAGTAAATGAGCATCCTTTCCTGTATATCCACTTGCTTTTGCTGTAAGTACTACAAGAATTGGACGGAGACGTTTCCCACCACCTTCAACAACATGCTGCACTGCCATGTCAACGAAACTATATTCACTTGTCGTATTTTCAGTTAGAATAGATTCGACAGCGATTAGGTCATCTTTAATTATACTAACAATGTCTTCAAACCTTGACATTCATTACCTTTCAGGACATACAAGAAATTTGGATTGATAGTACTCCATAAGACATCATATAAACGATTACAATTTGACAAGAAGTGATAGAATACTACTTTATATTCAACCTTCATAAATACATCTCATTTAATTCATAGCAAATTTACAACTGATTACAGAATCCGCCTATGCAGTATTTTTGCGTGGTATCCGCATCAATAGTGGATATATTTTATACCTTTACTTCTTACATACTACATTTGTGCGATAACTTCTGATGCAGCTTCTATTGTATTCTGTATATCGTTGTCAGAATGGACTAACGATACAAAACCTGCTTCAAATTGTGATGGAGCAATGTATATCCCTTTATTAAGAAGTCCCCAGAAGTAATCTTTAAAGCGATCTGTATCTGCAGTACGTGCACCATCAGCATCAGTAACAATCTCAGAAGTAAAATAAAACATCAGCATGGATCCTACACGACTATGGCATGCATCAATTCTATTTTTCTTGGTTGCTTCCGCCAATCCCGTAGCGAGAGTATCAGCTTTAGCCTCAAGTTTTTGATAGACACCAGGTTCAGAAAGGAGCTTTAATGTAGTAATCCCAGCTGTTACAGCCAATGGATTTCCAGATAATGTACCAGCTTGGTATACATCCCCTTCAGGTGCAACACAATTCATTATTTCATTCTTACCGCCATAAGCACCTACGGGTAATCCACCTCCGATTATCTTGCCTAAACAGGTCATGTCAGGAGTGACATTATAGTAGGATTGAGCACCACCATAAGCTACACGAAACCCAGTAATTACTTCATCAAATATTAATACTACACCATGTTGTTCAGTGATTTCTCTGAGTTGATTTAGATATCCATCTTTGGGTTGTATAATTCCCATATTACCCATGATAGGTTCAAGAATAAGACAAGCAATCTCATCTGAATTTGCTTCAATTGTTGATTTCACGGCTTCTGCGTTATTGAATGGTACAGTAAGCGTATTTCGTGCGATATCTTCTGGAACACCTCCACTATCAGAGAGACCGAAAGTTGCCACACCAGAACCAGCTTTAGCTAACAGATAATCAACGTGTCCATGATAGCAACCATCAATCTTAAGGATCTTATCGCGTCCCGTATACCCACGTGCTAAACGGATTGCACTCATTGTAGCTTCTGTACCAGAATTTACAAGTCGTACTTTATCTATAGAAGGAACAGCATCAACGATAATCTGTGCCAGTTCTGTTTCTAAAGGTGTTGGAGCACCGAAACTTGTACCTCGGTGTACCACATCAACGAGAGCATGTACAACAGTTGGATGTGCATGTCCTAATATTAATGGACCCCATGATGCAACATAATCGATGTATTCGTTCCCATCAACATCAAAAATCCTACACCCTCTTGCACGATCTATAAACCTTGGGTGTTCCCCAACTTTACTAAAATTCCTGACAGGACTGTTTACACCCCCAGGTATGATTTTTTGTGATTTATTCCATTCAGAGAGAGATTTACTACACTCCAAATTTATACCTCCTAATAGTTTGATGCACTTTAATTATTTTCTTTCCCAAATATCTATTTTAATTTCTCAAAATTATTATCTACAATTCACTGATTCATCCATTTCACTACAGATTTTGCGAAATAGGTTAGAATCATATCTGCTCCAGCGCGTTTTATACTTGTTAAAACCTCTAATGCAACTCGTTTTTCATCTATCCATCCGTTTTGAGCGGCTGCTTTAATCATTGCGTATTCACCACTGACATTATAGGCTGCAACAGGTATTTGGAATTGCGTTTTTACACGGTTGATTACATCAAGATATGATAACGCTGGCTTAACCATCACGATGTCAGCACCTTCATGTATATCTTGATGAACTTCCCGTATTGCTTCATCAGAATTTGGTGGATCCATCTGGTAGGAACGACGATCCCCAAATTGTGGTGCAGATTCTGCAGCTTCACGAAATGGACCGTAAAATGCTGATGCATATTTTGCAGAATATGCCATTATGGGTATATTTTCATATCCTTCACTATCCAAAGCCTTTCGGATGGTTCCAACTCTTCCATCCATCATATCAGAAGGAGCAATTATATCTGCTCCAGCATGTGCATGGGATATACTCTCTTTCACCAATACTTCAAGCGTCGCATCATTTTTCACTTCACCAGATTCAATAATTCCACAATGTCCATGATCCGTATATTCACATAGACAAACATCGGTGATGACTAATAAGTCTGGTACAGCATCTTTGATTGCCCGAACAGCTTGTTGAATGATACCGTTTACGTCGTAAGCTTCTGAACCAATAGAATCTTTACTCTCAGGTATTCCAAACAGAATTGTACCCGGTATTCCCAGTTCACTCAATTCTTTCGCAGCAATAACTAAACGATCTATAGAAAATTGAAAACATCCAGGCATAGATGTTATTTCTATAGCAGTATCCTGTCCGTGAATAACAAACATTGGATAGATTAGATCGTCAACTGATAATTGAGTTTCTCTTACAAGTCGTCTAATATTCTCATTTGCTCGAATTCTTCTTGGACGATAGATTGGAAAGAAACTCATTCCTGCTCCATATGTGCTGATTCGATCTTGTACTTTTTAAGTTCTAATGTTGTAACAGTAGGAGATATGATTTCATTTGTATCAATATCCAATTTTGTTTTTTTGATCATTTCACTTTCAGCGAAAATATTCAGGAAAGTCTTGTATGTTTCTTGGTGTATTTTCACAATACCTACATGTGCAGCAAACCAAATCGTAGTCACTGTTTCACCTGCTTTTAGTTCAGGTGTTAGAATATTATCAGATTTGACTTCAGTTTTAGTCTTGTATTCTATTTTAATACAACGATCAAATTCTCCAGCAGTAGTAACCACATTCTCATGTCCAAGCTTTATTGCTGTTTGTGTAATTTTAAGTGTTATTACAGATTCAGGATTATCGATTTCATTACCAAAGTCAGGTAATCCTTGAATATCTTGAATTATCTTAATTTTTATTTCTGTAGTATTTACCACCCATTCCTTACGTACTGGAACTAATATATCAAATAAGAGAAGTTCTTTTTCTGGCTTAATATCAATTTCAAATTTAACATCTAATGTAATCCCTGAATCAGGTGGATATATCTCTTGAAAAGAACTTTCTGCCAATTGTGAGTAAATATCAAGTTCCTTTTTTATCCTGTTCTTTATTGCAATTTCTAACTCATTTGATAATTTATAGACCACCTTGGTATTATCAATACTGAACAGTGTTGTATGGAGCAAAGGTTGTAAATCTAAATCATCTGATAGTTCAGGTTGATATTCAAATGACTTATACTTTTTATCATCAATTTCTTTATCTTCAGAAACAGTTCGAATTAATTCATTCCTATCTTGGTCTGTATAAGTCCAATAACTCCCTATATCAACAGGGAATATTGTTTCTACAGGACTCATTGAAAATAGAATAGATGTATTCAACATTATACATGAGATAGATATGAGAATACTCTTAATCATGAGAATATATTATGTAATACTTTTTTAATTATTATAGCTTTAATTCGACATAGATAGATTGGATGACTATTGTCTATAGTTGGAGTGTATCAATCCAGGAATCCTAAAGGTCTATAATCCACACCTACACTTCTTGCTATGTTTATTTTTCATTATTTTCTTGTGCATTATCATTTTTTATTTCGTAATTAGTCAACTCAATCGTTTCAACATCACCAGAGTCTTCTTCACTTGTGTATTTGACAATTCCGACGTTTGGCGCAAACCAAATTGTTGTAGTAGAACCACCAGTTTCTTGATCAGGTAAGAATTGTTTGAATTCTTGTGGTAGAGATGTATCAGTAGTGGCGGTTAGGCGATATTGTATTTTGAAACAATCGTCAAATATCCCTGCGTTCGTTTCAATAGATTCAGTATCAAGAATTGAACCGGTTTGTTCAAGAGTAGTAGTAGCAGTTATAGATTTAAGCTCCTCGGGAATTTCAACAGGAACGCCTTGTAAATCAAGCTTTAACACAACCTTTAATGTAATGTTCATAGCCACCCAATCATCATTGTTGTCCTCAGAAATTGGCATGAGATAGAAATAGTCTTGTGCTGTGGGTTCGACCGAAAAATCAAAGTCCATTGTTATTCCATCCGGTAGTTTTTCAGCCATTTCTTGCCGCATAGTTGCAACTACTTCTTGCATTTTATTCGTAACTATGGATTTGGTACCATTTTCTATGTCGTTCCCAACATATAGAGAAATCCAATGATCACTAACTTGATATAAGAATGGATGCATTATGTACTTGTAGTCTTCCCAATCATCAATCTCAGGATCATAAGAAAAAGCACGGAATGAAACTCCATCAATGGTAGTTTCTTCAATGGCATATCTTGTAAATTCATTTCCATCTTGATCCTCATAAGTCCAGAGACTACCAAGTTTATCCGGAAAATAGTATTTCGCTACCTCATTACTATTAATAATTGAGGTAAATAGTAGTATAAATATTATCGTAAAAAATAGTCGAAAAGACTTCAAGGTTTGATACCTCCAGTAGGACAAATTCAAAGAATAAGTATACTCCAAATTTACATTGATAACAAGGATTTTTGTTTGTTATTGTACCATTATGAACTCTTATAGGTCTTGAAGTTGTATATAATAAATTGGTAATTCTATGATGTTAGCAAACTTTCGTGTGAATAATAAACACATGCCATGTACGGAATATAAAGCTATACCATTTCTATTAATTTTTGTCCTATTACCTACTATTAGAAATGAAGCGGTATGAAGCACAAACTGGAAAGTTTATGCTACAAGAAAGACATTAAATATCAGAAATGGTATTACAGGGAATCGAAACGGTTGAACGTTATGGATGCATTTGAAAATTCCCAACCCCTTATCATGAGACTTTTAAGAGATATTGTGTAGGTCTTGATTTTTGATTAGTAGTCAAATGGGAAGGCAACTGGTGCTCCATTGTTTTTCCATGACATAGACATTGCGACATCTATTTCACGGTCTTTTCTTCCGTTATATGCCCCATATTCCGGTTCAGTATCATTACGAACCGCATTTACAAGACTCATTAATTCTGAAGCTACAGTTATCTCTCCATCACTAAGTGGATAATTTTGTAGAGGATTTTCCCAGACCACTTCTGGTGTCGTATCTGCTACAAGTGCGGCGAGTGTATCATAACCTTCCACATTGTTTGTTTTGCGTGTAATGGTAATAGGAATCTGCGTATCTGCATCCTCATTTAAGATTACAGCTTCGTCACGGAAATACATTCCGCGTTCGGCATAGAACTTTGTCCCATTGAATCCGCGAAGGGGTGATCCGTATGATAGACTCGTAAAATTGAAAATACCGACAGCACCATCTGTAAACTCTATAACAGAATGCTGCCAATCTTCCTCTTTACGTTTCGGTTGTCCCTTTCTCCAGACATGATCCTGGACCCTAAACCCTTTACGAAAACCGTATACTTGTACAGGTTCATTGTCAAAACCGACATAACTTCTGAGAAGACCAATTCCATGGTAACCATGTCCACGAAAGTCGTTATATGCCACATTAACCTTACCAAAGACACCTTCAAGAATTAGCTGACGTTTAATCCGTTCAGATGGATTTCGGTAGTAATTTTCATTTACCTCCAGTTTTGTACCATATTCATTAGCTGCTTCTATCATCTGATCGGCTAATTTTAAATCGGTATTAATCGGAGTTTCAGTACAATAGCTTACCCCAAATTGAGAACATAGTAGACCCGGGATATGATTATTACTTGGTGTAATCACAATAGAGCAGATATCTGGTTTAATCTGTGTTAACATTTCCTCAGTATCTGTATATCTGGGAACTTGATACTTGTCTGCTTGTTGTTGAACTCTACCTTTGTCAAGATCACATACCGCTACCAGTTCTAAATCATGCTTTAATTTTGTTATTATAGGTAGGTAGGTATTTGAACCACGGTTCCCAGTTCCAATATGTGCAATTTTTAACTTATCCATCATCTGTCTCCTAAGATATTAAATATACAATAAACGTTTGGACATCGTATCTGATTGCTGCTACTATATGGAATGATTTCATATTATCACTCCCACCTCATAAAAGCAACCAATTTACCAATTTTAAGGATAATTACATGTCTGGACCTTTGTCTGGTTTAAGGATTTTAGATTTAACTCGAGTTCTGGCTGGACCTTATACAACAATGATCCTTGCTGATCTTGGTGCAGAAGTCATAAAAATTGAACAACCTCGAATAGGTGATGAATCCAGAAACTTCGGACCATTTAAGAATGGTTTTAGTTTGTATTTTATGAGTATCAATAGAGGTAAGAAGAGTATTACATTAGATTTAAAGAGTGATCGAGGAAAACAGTTGTTTAAAGATCTACTAAGACAGTGTGATATTCTCACTGAGAATTATCGACCAGGGACAATGAAGAAACTTGGTTTGGATTATGAAGCTCTGGCTGGTGAATTCCCTTCTCTTATCTATGCTGCATGTTCTGGTTTTGGACAGACTGGACCGTTATCAGAACATGGTGCCTACGATATGATAATACAAGGTATGGGAGGGATAATAAGCATTACTGGTGAACCGGGTAGACCTCCTGTTCGTGTAGGTACATCAATAAGTGATATAACCGCTGCTTTATTTACGACAATAGGTATATTATCTGCATTGCATCAACGTAACAAAACAGGTAAAGGACAAATGGTTGATGTTGCAATGTTGGATAGTTTAGTCGCAGTATTGGAAAATGCTATCGTTCGTTATTTTGCGACAGATGAAATACCTCAACCCCTTGGAACACGTCACCCTGTTATTACACCATTTGAAGCTTATGAATCGAAAGATGGATATATAATTATTGCGATTGGTAATGATTCTCTATGGGAAAGATTCTGTAAACATGTAGGACTTGAAACATTAATATCGGATACTCGCTTTAAAACTAATGCAGATAGAACAGAGAACCATTCAGAATTATACCCAATTATATCAAAAAAAATGTGTTCACGAACTACTGGAGAATGGATAGAGTCTTTAGGTGAAATTGGTGTTCCATGTGGACCAATTAATTCCATTGATGAAGTTGTTAATCATGAACAGGTAAAAGCAAGAGAGATGATAACACAGGTTGTCCATCAACTAACAGGTATCGTTGAAATACCGGGAATACCCATTAAGTTGTCTGATACCCCTGGGAGTGTTGACAAACCTGCTCCGTCTTTGGGAGAACACACCGATCCGTTATTGATGAGGTTCTTGGGTATCACTGAAGTAGAAATAGAAATATTACGAAGAGAACGTGTCATATAATCATAATCAATTATCATATAGTAAACAGAAAGTGAGAACTACTATGTCAAAAGAAGGGACACATGTATTGGAAGGGACGGAAGCATTAACCTTAGAGCAGGATCTTGCTACACAGATGGTGGAGGATCTTGACAATTATGTCAGGCGTGCCATAGTATCCTCAAAAGAAAACCGTGAATCTCTATGGAATCGTAACTATAGTTCATATTCTGCATATTCAGAATCCATTCAACCGAACAGAGAAAGGTTGATTAAACAGATTGGTTGTGTTGATGAACGTCTGCCGATTACTTCTCTATCATACATAGCATCAACTCATACACCTATAGAAATTGCAAAGGGTGTGAATTACACAGTCTCAAGAGTAAGATGGCAAGTGTTTGATGAGGTAGTGGGTGAAGGTCTACTTCTGGATCCAGTAGATAACCAAAGTACAATAGCACAAGTTATAGCAATCCCTGATGCGGATTGGACACCTGAGATGGTTACGGGTATTACAGATGAACTACCAGAATCTGCTCAGTTTGCACGAAGATTGGCAGAATTAGGATGGAGAGTGGTTGTTCCACTATTAATTAATAGAGATGATACCTATTCTGGCAATTCTAAAATAGGTAGATTTACAAATCAACCCCATCGTGAATTCATCTATCGTATGGCATATCAGTTAGGAAGACATATTATAGGGTATGAAGTACAGAAAGTTCTTTCACTTGTAGATTGGATGTCCTTGAATGAACTTCCGATAGGTGTATTCGGTTATGGTGAGGGAGGGTTAATTGGTCTGTATAGTGCTGCAATTGACGAACGTATACAATCTACAGTTGTCAGTGGTTATTTTCAAGAACGTGAAGAGGTTTGGCGTGAACCGATTTATCGTAATGTATGGGGATTGGTACAAGAATTTGGTGATGCAGAGATAGCCAGTTTAATTGCTCCTCGTACATTGATAGTAGAAACAAGTCGTGGTCCAGAGGTGCAAGGTCCCCCATCAGTCCGTGATAATAGAGGTGGTGCAGCCCCAGGACAATTGGTATCCCCACCAATAAAATCAGTTGAAGCTGAATTTAATCGTGCCAGACATATTTATGATGAACTTGATTCGATAAATAATATACACCTCATTCATCCAGTGGACAGATTACCGGGATCTTTAGATGCAATTTCTGGACTCTTGAAAGGTCTTGGAATAAAGGATGCCATCACTGTTAAGGATGCCATCACTGTTAAGGATTCCACATTAGAAATAGATTCAACCATTTCATTTGACTATGCTTCACGACAACAAAACCAGTTTATGCAACTCATCAATTTTACACAAAGATTGCTAAGAGAGGCAGCAACGCGTCGGCAAGAGTTTTTCTGGAATAAGACAGACAACACTTCGCTTGAGAATTGGAAGAATTCATGTGTTGAATTCAAAGACTATTTTTGGAAAGAGGTAATTGGTCGTTGTCCTGAACCGGATGTACCAGCGAATCCAAAGACACGGTTAATATATGATGAACCAAAATGGAGAGGTTATGAAGTAGTTCTGGATGTTTGGGATGAGGTATTTGCTTATGGTATAATATTAATTCCCAAAAATCTTAAACCAGATGAAAGAAGACCTGTAGTTGTATGTCAACACGGTTTAGAGGGTAGACCACAAGATACAGCTGATCCAAGTCGACAAACAGTTTATCACTCATACGCTGCCCAGTTGGCGGATAGAGGTTTTATTACATACGCACCACAGAATCCTTATATTGGTAATGATGCATTTCGTGTGATTCAACGGAAGGCTAACCCCATCAAGTGGTCCCTCTTCTCATTAATTATTGGTCAACATGATCAAACACTCGAATGGTTAGCAGGACTACCTTATGTTGATGAAGATAGAATAGGCTTTTATGGACTTTCTTATGGTGGCAAAACAGCGATGCGTGTACCTGCTGTTCTTGATCGTTATGCTTGTTCCATTTGTTCAGCCGATTTTAATGAATGGATAGTAAAGAACGCAACCTACGATTCTGGGTATAGTTATATGTTCACAGGTGAATATGAGATGTTCGAGTTTGATTTAGGTAATACTTTCAATTATTCAGAAATGGCAGCATTAATATCTCCAAGACCTTTTATGGTTGAACGTGGTCATGACGATGGTGTCGCACCAGATGAATGGGTTGCCCATGAATTTGCGACGGTCCGTAGACACTATGTTAGACTTCGAATTGCCGACAAGACAGAGATTGAGTTCTTTGATGGTGGACATCAGATAAATTCTCAAGCGACATTTGATTTTCTTCACCGTCATTTAGATTGGTCGCAACCAGAGTAAGGATAATGATATATTCAATATTTGTTATCGGTGGATTAGAAAACATAGCACGTCAGGAATTGAATTCCCGATTTGGTGAAACGAAAGAATTCAAGATAATACTTAGAAAACCGAGACGGATTGTGTTCCAGTATTTGGGGAATCCAAGGGACCTACTCTCAATAAGGTCAGCTGAAAATCTCTTTCTTGTAATTAGACATATACCAAAAATTACCCGTTCTCGTAGTTCATTAGCATCCATTCGACAATCTCTAACAAGGTTTAATTTTGAAGATGTATTAGGGGTTTGTCGACAAGTTGGATTACGAATAAAGAAACGTGTTCAGTTCCGAGTCATCACTCGTATGGCAGGATTCCGTAATTTTCAGAAGAGAGACTTACATCAGGTGGTTGAAAGAGTATTAATTGAACGTGGTTGGAAACCGACTGAGTCAAATACAGGATTAGATGTTTGGAATGAGATATATGGAGATGATGCATATATAAGTATACGGTTATCTACCACTGATTTTGCACAACGGTCAAGAAAGCAAGTTAATTTATCTGATTCTATCAAGCCTACTTTAGCCTATAGTATGGTGAGGTTATCGAAACCGCAACCAGATGATGTATTTCTGGATCCAATGTGTGGTGCAGGAACTATTCTCTTGGAACGTGCCAATTCTGGTCGATATAAATACTTGATTGGTGGGGATCTATCCAAGAATGCCCTGGCTGCTACCTTGAATAATTTTGGGAGACAACATCAACCGTGTCAGTTTTTCTTATGGAATGTCCAATCACTTCCTTTAAAACCGAGATCTATAGATAAGATCGTTTGTAATTTACCGGTGGATTTAGAACAGTATAGTATAGGTAAAGATTTTCTTGATCAGTTTAATTATTTAATCAAACCCTCAGGAAATATTGTATTGCATACCACACAATCAGGATATTTTAAGAAGATATTAAACCAGTATAAAAAATTGAGATTAAGACAGCAGGTTCATGTTAGCAATAGAGATGCAGAAGGACATATTCTTGTGATTCATCCATCTGGGTAGATGACTATCAAAAAACGAACATCAGAAATATTGAAATACCTGTAAACTTTTTTATAGTTTTATTCCTTTTCTAAATTTAGGTAATGATAGGGATCAATCCCTCCATCTGGAAATGTTTTTACAGTGACCCCTGGAGGTATATCTTTCTCTGTGAGTCGTTGTCGCAGAGGATACTCTGGGTTTTGTAAATTCCTTATATACGCTACCGTTTTAGGGTCCCCCGCTATACGTTGAACGTATTTTTCTACTCCAACATAATCCCATTCCACATAGATTGTTTCGGGAATACTGGGATAAACCAATCCGTTTTGCATGGCACCTCCTACCACATCTACCCCTTCTTTCCTAAGTTTAAACCAAACACGCGCAATTAATTCATGTTCCTTGCTTATGTTATTCCAATATGTATCTGGAAATCCTGGTGGTAGATCGGGATACGGTCCAAAACCATAAGAAGAAACACGCATCTCTTTATCATACCCCGCTGTTTGTTGTATCGGGTTCACAGAGTTTTTATCGGTGGTAGCCTCTTTCTCGAATTCATCCTTTATATTAGTTTTAGGATTCTTCGCAGTTTGCGTATTAATTTCTATAGGTGCATCCGCTGTTTGTTCTACATCACTATCCATATCGGATACCTTTTCGAATATTTCCGATTTGCGTAATATTTCCTCTCCCTCAGATAGAATTTTTCTCTCATGTGCTATATCGTATTGATACCACAATAAACACACAAAGGTAAGCACTATTAGATAACTAATGCCCCAGAGAAACCATTTATTCGTAAAAAAATCGCGTAGCATTTTGGTCCTCTTCTTGTTATAACATACAACGGTTGTAGTCTTAATCGTTAATTTTAGTTAGTCTTTGTTAAACTTATGTCAATCTACAATCGGAATCTTGTACCGACTAACAAATAGGAAAGGCGAGGAGGATACCTCGCCTTTGAAAAAACTTAGGAATGTGTGTTTAGCAACTAAAATTCTGGTACCTTCACAGATACCTCTTTTCCAGTTTTATGTGATCTAAAAATACCATCCATAATAACATTCGTAAGAAGAACACCATCAGGTGGAATAGGTGAAGGACCATCTGAAAGAACTGCTTCCCGGAAAGCTACCATTTGTGCTTCCCAAACATCTACCCCTTGAAATCCTTCAAAACTAATAGTAGTCATACCTTCGGGAGGTTCAGGATTTGCAGTGAGTCCTTCAGATTCAACCAGTTTCTGCAGGTCTTTACTATAAGAATCAGCAAATACAACTGGACCATCCAAAGAGATACCTGCATCTTTGCCAAGACAGAAGTTCCCACCAAGTGTATTTTGGTGAACTGCCCAGGAGATTTTAAATAGTAGCACACCCCCATTCTCAAATCGGACCCATGCGGCACCAAATTCCTCTACATCCATTTGATCTTTAAAACGCGGATCCTGCATAGAAATATAATCTTCAGTGATTGCCGATACGCGTACAGGTTTTGGATACCCCATAGCATAAAGTGAATTATGCATATTATAGACACCGATATCCACAATTGCACCTGCACCTGCAGTCTTTTTGTAGATAAAGGTATGTCCAGGATTCCCTCTACGTCTACATCCCGCGGATTCTGAATAGTAGATATCCCCAAGGATTCCTTCTTCAACAACCTTTTTTGCGAATTGAAGTCCAGGACTAAATGTACTATGAATACCGATTTGAAGTATTTTACCGGATTCTTTTGCTGCTCGAACCATTGCGGTTGCATCGGCAAGCGTAGCTGCCATAGGTTTTTCACAAAAGACGTGCTTTCCAGCATTCAATGCAGCGACAGTTGGACGTCGATGTCCTTGGTTGTATGTACAGACACTAACCGTGTCTATTCCATCCATCTCCAACATTTTATGAACACTTGTAAAGACATTCTTCTTAGGAACATCCCATTCTTCAGCGGCTTGTCGTGCTTTCTGCCCAATGATATCACAAACAGCGACAATTTCGAATCCACCGGCTTTACGATATGCATTTATATGTGCACGTGATATACCACCTGTACCAACAATACCTACACGAATTGCCATAATCATTCTCCTATTGAGCAATAATTGAAAATTTATGCTTAGTTTAGATTATTTTTATCTGGATTGCAAGGAAAATAACTTGAAGTGGGTTAATTAATGAAATACACAATATGAACTTATTTCCAATCATCGTCTGGTGGATATAATGTATAACTTCCACTGCCAGCACCTTTGTATTCGTTCTCTGCGAACCAATCTTTAACGGTATCCCGCCATTTAATGAAATGTGGTGCCTTAAGGTGTTCTTGGAATGCTTCCTCATCTACATATATCTCATATAACCAAATTCTATTTGGATCATCTCCATCTTGAATTACATCGAATCTTAAACAACCTGGTTCATCATTTACTGAACCTATTGCGTCATCCAACATTGCTTCAATGAATTCCTCTCTATGTCCCTCTTTTATCTGAATAGGTGCAATTATCACAAACATCATCATCCCTCACTTTTTAGTTCTGGTAAAATTAGAAAATGTCAATAATGTTAATCTAACATAGGTGTGTTTAGTTGTCAATAGTTAACATTCGTAAATATTTTAATTTTAATCAGATAAACATAATAGTAATCATCAGTTAAGTTATAATTTTGACTGTTTGATTTATAATCATAGATTATAATTTAGCAGAATGGTCTTTAGATTTTAATGTCTGGGAATTGCTTTGAGAATTAATAGCACTCTCAACAGTATTTAATACAATCTGAAGTGAATGGAAATACGCCATTTCCAGCTGTTGTAACTTGGTATTATCAGTACTTCCATTTTCAGAACGTGTTTTTACCAAGAGATGCCATTGATCAGCAAGCTGTTGATTCGCTTTATCTAATTTCTTTAGGTAATACTCAGAGATCATATCCATTTCCCAGAACAATACATTATACATTTCTACTTGACAAATATAATAATAACATACGTTATATTTGAATGCAAGTTAAAATTAACATAATGGTATTAGATTCCTGACATATTGCTCCTACAGGTTTTTAGTGTCTATTGCCAAAAACTTTACACACACTCCACAAATTCTTTTCCCTTGACTAATGACTATATGTGTATAGAATATTGAAGTTAATCAACCTACATTGGAGTATGAATATGGCGAAAATACGAATGGCACAATATGGAACAAAACATGGACATGCACGTGGAAAACTTCAGGCAATGCTTAATAATCCTCAAGTAGAGGTTGCAGGTGTATATGAACCGGATACAGATAGACGTAAGCAATTACAATCAAGTGAAAATGCATTCAAAGATGTATATTTCTATTCAGATTCTGAGGAGATGCTTACGGATGATAGTGTAATTGCTATAGCATCTGAAGGGAATAATGTTGAAAGTTTAGATCAGACTGAGGAGATTGTTAATGCTGGAAAACATGTCTGGTATGACAAACCGGCAGGTGAGAACTGGGAACAGTGGCAACGTGTGATTGAGACTGCACAACAGAAATCGCTTCATGTTCAATTGGGGTATATGTTACGGTATCATTCTTCATTTAAACAGGTGACTGAGTGGGCAAGATCCGGTTTCTTAGGTGATGTATTCAGTGTACGTGCTCATATGTCGACCAATATATCTAAGGAATCTCGAACACGTGAAAGTGTACATTTGGGTGGTATATTCTTTGATTTAGGTGGACATGTTCTCGATCAGGTTCTTTGGATATTGGGACGACCAGAAAAAGTAACCAGTTTTCTTCGCAACGATGGTGGTTCACTTGAACCCTTTAAGGATAATACACTGACAGTCTATGAATTTGAGAAAGCCATGGCATTTATATCAATATCAGCCTTAGAACCACGTCCAGTTGCGCGTCGTTTTGAAGTATATGGCACTGAGGGGAGTGCCATCATCGTTGAACCGTTCGAACCTGGACTTACGATTCGTTTAAGTCTCCAAACAGCAAAGAACGGATATACTGAAGGTAAACATATAGTGAAGATAGATGGAGAAAGTCGTCAGAGAACTTATGAATTAGAATTGGACGCTTTTCTTGCGACAATAGCAGGAGAACAACCACCCGATCGTCCTATATCTCATGAATTATTAGTTCAGGAAACCCTATTACGAGCAACGGGAGCAATATAGAATACCATAAAGTTATCAGTTACTATAGATTCAATGGCAAGTATTTTGCATGAATTCTATAGTGAACTGATAACTATTGAAAGGTTAATCTTCTATTCCTGCAGTCCATTTGATACATCCTGCGATATGATCATGAAACCACGGTTGACACCAGAGTATATCTGGGTGTCCAAGAGCAGTATACATAACTCGTCCTTCACCATAGGAATGACACCACCCTAACGCATAATCATTATCATCACGATTACCTTTGGAAACGTCAATAGAGTCATTGTCCAAACGCATGAGGACATGAGTATTTTCGCGTGACCAATTCTTAAATGTATAAATCTCATCGACGACTTTAAAACTTTCACCGAGCATACGAGTAGAAGGATGATCGGTGTCTTCAACGATGACATTTACCTCTTCATGCCATGGATGTCCGTTGAAATAACCCCCAAGCATTTCTCCATATTCTTGCCAATCATAGAATGTATCAGTAGCATTGTGGATACCGAAGAAACCTTTACCATTCTTAACAAAATCTAATAAAGCTTTCTTTTGTGAATCTTCAAAAGGTAAATTCCCTGTAGTTGCAAAGGCAACTATATCCTGTTTTGCTAAATTGTCCTCTGTAATTCTGTCACATCGATGTGTAGTGACAACATTCCACCCGTTTGCAGCCCCAATTTCTTTTAGTGCCACCTCAGCATTTGGTAAATAACTGTGTTCAAAACCTGCTGAATGACGTAACATGAGAATATTCATATAATTATCCTTTTATCGTCAGTTTTTGGATATTATACTATATAAGAATTAAAAAAGAAAACTGTTTGTACTATAATCCAGAGTAATTCAGTGTTTATGATTCTCATTATAGTTTATTAACTGCGAGTATGGGTACAGAAATATAAATAACCATAGGTATCAACTTAGTGGTCTATAGTTGTCTGATATTGATATCTTTAGTCCCATCGGGACGGAATGTTTATAGCAAAGGTGTATACCCCCATAATGAGTCCCGCCAAATGCCCGGGGAATGCCTAAATGGCATTCATACCGTTGATTCCGCGCATTTGGCGTTGATTTGGTAGGGACTAAAGACCTATATAAGACACATATAAATTCATTAACATGATAGATAAAGTGTGTTGGATATTAAGAAAACTAATAACCTTGCAGTATTCCTAACTAATCTTGATACCTATTTTTGTATATGATATACTGGGAATATGACTAAAAATTCATCACCTACCGAAAAAACACTTTCTAAAGATAATATTCAGATTCTTGAAGATATACTTGATTGTAAAATCGATGAACTTATTTCAGGTTCCGTTTTTGATACAAGTATAATTGAAACTATTCTAAATAATCTACCAACAGATTCATTGACACAATATCTATCCCCTCAATGGGTTATTCTTGCTGCAGGGAAAGGTACACGAATTGACCCAACAGGTAAGATGAGTAAAACTCTTGACATAATGTTGGGAGAGCACAATATACTCCAACGTTCACGACAATACCTACCGGGGAATCTTCAAAATATTGTTATAATCAACAAACAGATGGCAGCAAGAATCACTAAACATAATTCGCAAGAAAAACTCTTAGGCACTGATGTAATACCGTGTGTTCAAGAGGAGATGAATGGAACAGGGGGAGCATTACAAGCAGCAATTTCAGAAATAAGAAAATCCAATGCTGAATGGATTGGGGTTGCATTCGGAGATGAACCATTTCTGGATAAGAAGATCTTTGCTGGTACATTACTTTCACACCTTTTATCTAATGCAGATATCACATTATGTGGAAAGATCCCTGAAACTGTTGAGGATAAGGGTGGACTCTTCTTTGATAACAAAGGAGAGTTAATGTGTACTAAAGAATGGTACGATATGACGGAGGAAGAACAAAATGAGATGTGGCATCGATTAGACAACGGGAATGCATATACCAATACAGGAATTACTATTATACGGAAAAGTGCATTATTGAAATATATTGATAAGTTAAAGCCCCATGCCAACAGAAACAATGAACTACATCATGTTGATTTAATTCGTCATTTCTATGATGACGGACTCAAGACCAACGCGTTCATTTACAAAGGTGAAGTGTTATCTGGTGTAAATCGGTGGTCAAATATGCTCGTAGGGGAAGAGACGTTATATGCACAGACAAGAAAATTACTTGCTACAAAAGGAGTACGGGTTGATCCATCTGCTCAAATTACCCTTGCAGATGAGGACATGAGCATTGGCATAGGTTGCTACCTCATCGGTAAAATACATATTGGAAAACAGGTTAAAATTGGAGATTACTGTAGACTTGAGAATCTCATTCTACAGGGAAATACATCTGTCGGTGATTCTGTTGGATTACAGAATGTTGATGCTACAGATACATCGTTTGCTAACAATACTTTATCTTCAACTATTTCAAAGCAGGTACATGGACTTAATACTATTAGCAACATTTATAATAGTAAGTTTAATCAAGTATCAGTTGGCAACAATGTTCAATTATCTCGAATCAATGCTCACATTACAGTAATTCCATCAAACATCAGATTAGATAACCAAAATCTTGGTGTACCGTATGCTCAAACACCATATAATGTTCCAAATCAAATATTCAAACAGATTGTTCCATTAGATTATAGACCGGGTGTATACACATTTGGGGAGAAAAAGGACTTACCAGATTGGGATAACTTAAGAAATCATATTGATTCTCATAGTAAATCAGAGTTAATACCACGATCTACCAAAAATCAACAAATTCAAGAGACCATACATAAAGCCGTATTGACGTTATTAGATATGCGTCGTGAGAATAACGATTATGTCATTGAATCTCTAACTGCAGAAGAGGTATGGGGTACAATTTTTGAAATGGTGAAGATCCATACTGGGAATCTAAATCCGTATCACCGTGATAAGATAAAGGCACGCCAGACAGCAGTTGAATTACTTCCCAAATTTTGGAATGATGACTGGTTAACCCGTTTGAAACTTGTGGTGGCAGGAAATGTAATTGATTATAGCAGTTCACGGGTAGTTGAAAGGGTTAATTCTAACCCACAATATTTTACTGAAGCCCTCACTGCTGCTGTTGAAACTCCCTTTGCTATTGATTGCTATGAACAATTTAATGAGAAAGTAATTCATTCGTCACAACAACAGATATTATGGCTTGTCGATAATGATGGAGAGATAATATTTGATCTCGCCTTCATACAAGATCTACTAATATGTGGACATCAAATATGTATCGTAGGAAAAGTTGAAAATGCAAGTAACGATGTAACACTTGAAGATCTGCATGACTTATCTAATTATCCAGAGTTTGAAGAACTTAAGTCTGCCATACAGAATGGCGATGTCACGCTAATCTCATCGGGTTCAAAGACTATTGGAACAAATTTATACCGATCTTCACCTGAATTCATGAATGCATTATTAGAATCAGACATAGTGATTTCAAAGGGACAAGGTAATTTCTTCACAACACCAGGATGGATGATGGATACATTCTATTTGTTGATGTCAAAAGGGGTTACCGCTGAAAGAACAACAGGTGTAGTGGCAAATAAAGATCTCCCAGTTGACGGTCTTATTTTAGCATATCTTGAAGCTGGTACTGAACGAGACAAGACTTTAATGGAGTTATGTGACTTTTGATATTGTGAATTCGCGTTTACCTGACCTCGGTAATGGAATATCATCAACATAATTCATTGATAAAGACACACCTAATCCCAAACAATCTTTGACAACACTTTCAACAAAGGTCTTTTCATCTTCATTCCATTCATCATTTATTACAAGGTTTATACTACACTGATCTAAAGTTTCTTGAATTAATTGGAATTGCGTAACCCCCTTTAGCTTGTAAAACTGCTGTGTGAAATACCCACCGTGTATCAATTTCCCATCTTTAGTTTTAAATGTAGCAGTGCTTCGTCCCAATAATTCCGCAAGAATAGGTAATTCGTTTCCACAAGGGCACATTTCATCTGATATACGTCCAATATCTCCAATCCTATATCGTATAAATGGCATAATATAGTTATTGAATTGAGTAATCAGAATATCTCCAGGTTGATTATATGGATCCGTACTGTCTATCTCTAAATATAGGTCTCTACAGTTAATATGCATTCGTCCTTCAGGACATTCCATAGCAATTAATCCTACCTCACGTCCTCCATACCGATTATATACCTTCGTATTAAATACAGATTCAGCTAATGTTCTGTAATGGGGGTGTAGCATCTCAGCAGAAGAAATGATCCCTTGTATATTCCAATCTGGAATTAGATTCTTTTCAGATAAGTATTTAGAGAATTGATATAGAGATGAAGGATAACTCAGGATAGTTGTAGGTTTAACTTTTTGCATCTTCTCGAATGTTATCTTCATCTGTAATTCTGTAAGTTCATACCCGTTTAGCCAATACTGATTTCGCCAAAACCTGTTTATTTTTTCTTTCAAGATTTTCCCACTATCAATTTCTGCCAATGAACCCCAGATAATCAATTGTGGATCACCGAAATCCCATCCTGCCCACCGATCAAAATAGTATACACTTAGATTACGACAATTCCAATAGTGTCTACTTTGATAGAAATTGAGCGGTGTTCCTGTAGATCCACTCGTTGAATTCTTGATTCTATCTCTCGGTTTGTATCTGGTCGAACATAACGTATCTAAATGACTTCTTATATGGTGTTTTTCAAGAATGGGAATGAAAGATAGGTCTATATTTTCATCATGTATTGTTTCATATAAATTATCAAGACTTATACCATTAATTAGGTCGGTATAATAGGGGGTTGATTGTTCTGCATAGAATATAAGGGAGCGTAAACTATCAACCTGATGATGTCTTATCTCTGGACGTTGAGAATTGAAAAAGTTTGATTCATGTAGAAGTAGACTTTGGTAGGATCTGCCTATTCGGAAAGAATTGTATACATTCCATGCAGCTTTTGAGAGCTTATATTTCGATGAACGAGATTTAGACATCTGAGATAATCAGTACGTTAGGAACGTCTTCGAAGTGGATCAATTTGAGGTACATATCCTGGTGGGAGACGGTCACTTGACGACCGACCATCTTGGTAAAGAAGTTCCGCATCCGGATTATCATTTTCATAAGGTGGTGTAAATTCACGCCATTTATTGCCATCCAGCGGTATATCATAACCATCCTCTTTGAACCAGTTAATCAATCTGTTTCTATAGTCATTTAATATACCACCATAGCCATGATTACCAGCAAGACTTCTTTCATCAAGGTGTCCAGGTAAACGTCTGAACAACCATTCTTTTCTATCTGCAGCAGAGTATATATATTTATATTCACTGGTCATATACATATATAAACCTCTATTTTGGTCTGCCAATTGTCCAATAATCCCTTCTCGGTCAACATTGCCAGTAGCAATATCCGCTAAGTCCAAACCACTATGGTCAGAAGAAGGTGTTAAACCTGCAGCACATAGACTGGTGGGTAATACATCAACAAGACTTGTAGGCAAATCACACTGTATATTTTCTGAAAACCGTTCTGGATATCGTACCAATAAGGGAATTCTTGCCGCAGCATCAAGAAAGGAACGTTTACCATAACAGTCATAATCACCGAGTAATTCACCATGATCAGAGGTATATAGAATGAGCGTATTATCAAGATCACCCTCATTTTCAAGAAACTCAATGATTCTTCCTACTTGATAATCTATGAAAGAGATTGCTGCATAGTATGCTGCACGCATTGTTCGTAGTAAGTTCATATCCCTACCTTGATCCCGATATTTATATCGATTCTGATGACGATTCCAGTAGGTATAGAGATGTTGATAGTCGGTCGGTAGATATGGGAGTGGCATCTCAACAGGACGATATAATCTATTCCAAGGAACAGGTGATTCAAAGGGTGGATGAGGTTTGATAAAACTGCTCCAACATAAAAAGGGTCTATCTGTATCTCTATCAGAGAGAAATTGAAGTGTTCTATCACCTACCCATTGTGTATGATGGAGTCTTTCTGGCACTTGTGATTGTTGCGGTATATAGTAGTATTCGCTTCTTTCACCGTGTGGGGCAACAATATGGTCATAACCATTTTCTACTAAAAAGTTGGTATAATCATCCGGTCCTGCTCCCTCTTCAGAAAAATCACGTGTTTCATAACCCCACATCTTCTTACCTTGGGGAGTGAAGTGCATTTTACCAATTCCGTGTGTTTGATATCCAACTTCATTGAGAATTTCCATAACGGATGGACGATCTTGTGGCATTGCTGAATTAGTTGTACATCCTGTTTCATGAGGAAATTGACCAAGTAGAAAACTGCAACGAGATGCAACACATACTGGAGAAGGACAATATGCAGATGTGTAACTCGTACCTTCACGTACTAATCGATCAAGTGCTGGGGTTTGAATTATTGGATTACCCAGTGCTCGAATCGTATCAAATCGTTGTTGATCTGTCATCAGAAAAAGAATATTTGGTTTTTTTGCCATTATCGTCCGTTTCCCTTCTTGAAAATAGGTTAAATACAGATAGTTTATTCCTATTATGAATTGAATATTGAGTATATTTATGATATTATCATTAGCATCCAGTGTGATATTATATCATTAAATTAGATTGTAGCAGTTAATATTCTTCTATTCCAATTTTATGCAAAAGTGGTATGAGAACACAACATTATTAAACACCTTTATTGTCTTTATGGTAGTATGTATTTTTTCATATTTTCTCTATCAATGGCAAATGGGTCTTTATCTATTTCTCTTGTCGGGTGCTGCTATTATGGTAAGGGGTGTTACAAAAATAACGATGCGTATGCGTAGTCGTAAGAAAAAGCAAAATTAACCTATTTGGAGACGAAGTGAAACGAAGATCTTTCATCAAATTAACAGCAATTAGTTCAGCCGGTATGGTACTACCGATAAAATTAGACCTATTAGCAGATGATCATCAAACGCTAAAACCACTCACTCTGATTACACCTAATGACCAATTCTATATTCTTCAGATTGATAAACCTGCCAAAATCGAAGAAAAAAATTGGCGATTAGCGGTGACTGGAATGATTGAAAAAATGGTTCCACCATTTACCCTGGCTACAATCAAGAATATGGAATCAGTGGAAACGATGCGTACTCTAAAATGTATTGGTGACCCCATTGGAACTGAACAGATGAGTAATGCTATGTGGAAAGGTGTACGTTTAAAAGATCTATTAGATAAGGTTGGTATCAAAGATGGTGTTAAGGTTGTGGTTTTTGTATGTGCTGATGGTTACCATACAGCTATTCCGTTAGAGGACGCAATTCAGGAGGATACCATTCTTGCCTATGAAATGAATGGCGTACCACTACCGGTCGAACATGGCTTTCCTATACGGTTATTAAACCCTGGACATTATGGGACCAAGAATCCAAAATGGATTGTTAACATACAATTAGCCACTAAACACGAGAGTTATTGGGAAAAAAGAGGGTGGGATCCGATTGCAAATATTAAACTTGCCACAGTAATTGGTACACCTGCACCTGATCAGGAAATTGTTGCCGGTTCTGAATACATCGTGAGTGGGGCAGCTTTTGATGGTGGACATCATGGGGGTATCAAATTAATTGAGGTTAGTATTGATTATGGTGAGACTTGGCATGAAGCTGAAATCTGGGCTAAAGACACACCACTTGCATGGGTATTGTGGAAATGGACCTGGAATGTACCAAAAGATATAGGACCTATTGAGATATATGCCAGAGCTACAACATATAGTGGAATAACTCAAGATGAAATTGGTATTACTGCTGAACCGGTCGATGCTATTGGATATCATACAATTGATGCTAAAATAATTGAACCATAGACTATTTTCTATGAATTATAATCACACTGAAATCGTATAAACATACCCACCAACAATTCTCACTAAATGCGTCTAAAACCAATTCACATAATCATAATATATCTACCTGCCTTATTGCTTGATTATGCATTTAGTAGTGTATTAACAAATTCATCCTTCTATACAAGCTATTTAAATCTATCGTCATCCTTCTTAGGATTGATAGATGGTATCACACTTGCGATTTATGCACTACTTGCAGTCCCTATGGGTAAACTATCTGACCGTGTAAATCGTACTCAGATGCTGTATGTGGGGTGTTTGCTTCTTGCGGGTGTTAGTTTCGCACTTCCCTATTGCAATCAGAAATTACATCTCCTACTGATCTTTCCAATAATCGGTGTCAGTATGTCTCTATTTTGGCCTGCTTATGAGGCATGGTTAGCCGAACGGGAGGGTGAAGGACAATTATTACATCGCGTGATGCTCTTCAATCTGTTTTGGAGTACGGGTATCACCTTAGGTCCAACATTATCCAGTTATCTATATAATGAGATTAATCCATTTCGTCCTTTTTATTTATCAAGTATTATCGGTCTTATTTCAATAGTTGTTTTATATGTAAGTAAATTCAAACCCAAGCCTGAACTTACATCAATCAACCCTGAACCAACCCCACCAGGTTTACCCTCACCAACAGTTCGTAGAATCTATCTTAACTTATCTCGTTGTGCGAATTTCTCCTCATATTTTGTTCTTGGTGTTCTTCGGTTGCTTGCACCAAAGTTAACTATAGAAATGGGAATTGCATCTGTTGTATTTGGTAATATGATGTTAGCACTCGGAGGTATTCAGACACTTACATTCCTACTATTAGGTACAAAATTCTCAACACGACTACATTTTCGACTAAATCCAATAATCATAGTACAAATATTCACAACAATATGTTTATTAGGGGTATGGTACATTCAACATACACTATTTTGGATATGTGCATTTTTGATCATAGGGATTTCTACGGCTATAACGTATTTCAGTAGTCTATACTATGGATTATATCAGCATGAAGATAAAGGGAATAAGAGTGGATGGCATGAAGCCTTTTTGGCTTTTGGAAGTTTATTGGGACCATTGTTGGGAGGCGTTGTAGCAGATACAGTTCTTGGTCCTAAAAGTCCGTATCTACTGTGTGCTATCGTCATTGGAATTTCTATAGTTCTACAATTATTTATTGCAAGAAGAATTAACTTGGTAGAGGATGAGCTTTGATATATTCTTCATCGGGTAAAAACCCTAAACCAGGTCCATCTGGAACTGTTACTACATGATCCTCTATTTCTATTCCACTTCCAACCAACGAATCCAAAAAAACTGGAGCATTTAGTTCAGCAGGTAATACCAGATCTAACGTAGAAAATAAATGGACACTTGCGATAAAACCTATACCAGCCTCTGTCAAACCGCTTCCAAGGATTTCAATAGCATTAGCTTCGGCTATATTGGCAGTCTTGATACACTCTAATAACCCACCAGATTTACATAGTTTAAGCACCACCGCATCAGCACATTCGAGATTTGCTATCTTAGCAAGGTCAAAATGTGAGAAACATCCTTCATCTATTGCAACTGGTAGATGTGATCCTTCTCTTACCCGTTTCATTCCGAACCAATCCTGACTGGCAACCGGTTGTTCAATACAATAGACTTGGTTAACGTCTTCAATCCTTCTCAGTAGATCCAGTGCATTAGCAGGGGTATATGATTGATTGGCATCAATCCACAGTTTGGCATCTGGTGTTATTTCATTAATTGTCTTGATCCGTTCTTCATCCTTTTCAGGTACACCTTCAACTTTTACCTTAAAACACGAACAGGGTTGAAGTGCTTTTGCCTTCAATGCCATAATTTCTGGGGAATCAATACTCAAGGCATAACAGAGTGGTAGGCTACTATGCTGTTTTCCTCCGAACAGTGAATGTAAGGGTGTATCTAAGATTTTTCCGCAGAGATCATGTATCGCAATATCTACAGCAGCCTTAGCAAATGGATGACCATTGCTTACTGCGGGTTTCAATGAATTATATATTCTCTTCGCAATCTCATTCCGTGAGAGTGGATTTTGTCCTAAGAGTAAGGGGGCAATATGATACCGTATCGTAGATGTAATTGATTCCGTAGTTTCATAACTCCACGATGGTAGGGCACGTTGTTCTCCCCAACCAATATACCCATCATCGGTTGTTATCTTGACAAATATATGTTCACCTGCAGCATCTGGATCACCTACAAATCCAGTACCAATGGTGAATTTATCCTTCATTCCCACAGAAGTAGGAAAAACTTCTATATTCGATATCTTACTCATAGTCGTTAATCATACCATTTCTACTGTTTAATAGAAAGATAAGTTTACTATTGACTGTGTCATCAATCCATAAGGAGACACAGATTTATGGATTCTTTTTGTCTGAAGATACATACATCTGCATGGTAGGAATTCTGGGTTATATAACTGATTTCAGTTGACTTGATGGGGTATTTCGGCTATATTAAATCTATGCTTAAGGCTTAGACTTTGTTAGGATAGACCTATGTTTTTTGTGTTCTGTATTTTTATCATTCCTCTTACTGTACTGGTAATTTTACTCCTTTCTACCAAACAGAAAAACAACACAGAAATAACTCCTACAGAAATTAATAGAGAATGTGCGATCTGCTATGATGAATATCCTATTGCAGAATTACTTGAAAAAGAGATCGGTGATTATGGAAAAAAGTATGTATTCTGTGGGAATTGCATAGAAACATTATATCACGACTATAAGAATAAAATCAGTTTTGAATCAGGAGAATAATATATATGTATGATTTAGTTACATTTGGTGAAGCGATGATTCGGCTTACATCACCAGATTTTATGCGACTTGAACAGTCGAACATGCTTGATATGACTGCTGGCGGCGCAGAGATGAATGTGGCTGTTAATGGGTCTCAACTCGGTTTGAAAACCGCTTGGGTATCCCGTCTTGTTGATAACTGGTCTGGACGATATATTCGTAATAAGGGACAAGAACTCGGTGTAGATATGTCCAATATCGTTTGGATTGATTTTGATGGAGTTGGTTTTGAACGCAACGGCTTTTACCATCTTGAAATGGGAGCAGGTCCACGTGCAAGTAGTGTCACCTATGACCGAGGACATTCTGCGATCTCCAATGTTCAACCGGGTGAAATTGATTGGAAGTCAATCTTCAGTAATGCACGTTGGTTTCATCTGAGTGGAATTACACCTGCATTATCTGAATCTGCTGCTGCTGTCTCTGCTGAAGCACTGAAAGCAGCTCGTGCTTCAGGTGTGAAAACAAGCTATGACCTGAATTTCCGTTCAAAATTATGGAATGCAGAAGAAGCACAAGCTGCCAATAGTCCGATGATGGAACATGTTTCTGTATTGATAGGGAATGAAGAAGACTTTGAAAAATCTTTAGGTTTTGCTGCTGAAGGTGCAACTGAATCTTATAGTAAACTTGAACCTGAGAGTTATAAAGAGGTTGCATCCAGGGTTAAAGCAGCGTTTCCAAACATAGAAATGATTGGAACAACACTACGGGATGCAAAGACTGGATGGTTAAATGATTGGCGGACACTACTTTTTGATGGTGAGGAATTCTATCTATCGCGTATATATGAGAACTTAGAACTTGTTGATAGAGTTGGTGGTGGAGACAGTTTTTCTTCTGGACTGATTTTCAGTCTACTTAATGGTAAGTCCCCTCAAGATGCAGTTGATTTTGCTGGTGCATATTCAGCATTGGCACATACCTTCCCAGGTGATTTCAATTGGGCAACTGAGGCAGAGGCTGAAAAGGCTATGCAGGCGGGAAGTGTCAGGATTAGCAGATAATTTCTTCTACTATATAATTTGTAGACAATAGTTATCCTATTTAGGCAGCAAATCTTGGAATTATGTAATTTCGAACCATATATATAGGAATGAATTATAGTTGATATTCTTGATAGGATAAGTCTGTTAACCTACTACGATTGTAATACCAATTCTATAGTTATACATAAAATTGATAATATAAACATAATCACAACATATCTACTCATATATTTCATGATACTTCTCCTATTTTAATCCAAGGTAGGAATAAGGGTCTATACCTACCTCATTGTGGTCATAAACAATGACATCTGGAGGAATTATACCTTCATCCAGAAGAGCATTTGCTTCATCAGAAAGGGTACCAGAAGTGACTTCACTCGGATACCGTTCAATAGTGCCATCCTCATTTTCATCATAATCCCAAGTTACATATATTGTATTTGGATAAGTTGCATAAATAACACCATTTTCATACGAGATACCTTCAGGACGTTTTCCTTCATTCCATAGTTTTATATGTATACGATGAATTAACTCAGAGATTCTTGCTTGTGTGTCGGTTAAATTCGTCACAGAAGTCCAGGGATCCTTAAAAGGAAATCCATTGGGAATTTCAGGATATGGTCCAAAACCAAATGGTGATATTCGTGTCTCTACGTTTTTATTAGGCAAATCTAATTCAAAATCTTTATTTATGGTTTCCTCATTGTTGGAGGAAATTTCAGTAGTTTTCTTTTTTAAATCAGATTCATTATTCAAAGTATTAGATCTGTTTTGAAACTTTTTATTCTTTTTTGTCATCATATCTGTATTAGGACTTGTTCTTTGGATAATCTTTTTTTTCTTTTTTGATTGAACTTCTTCAGGCATTATGTTATTCGTTGTGATCAGTTGTTTCTTAAATGATGCTATATCATTTTTATGCCAGAGGTAACATGTAAATGCAAATACAATAATGAATATTATACATCCAATGAACCATTTCTCTGTTAAGATATTATAATTCATGAGTATCCTCTTACAATTAATGACAGTATTCACTAAGTGATTATGCAAAATGTAGTAATTTGCATGAGGTATTTATTGATACTATCCATTTGAAATTAAAACACATAAAAAGAGGGATTTACACGACTAATGACTTGAACAGACTGTACGATAGCCCTCTATATCGTATAACTTAACCTTACTTTAACGAGTTGTGCTAAATAACTAATTGTAGAAAATTTTTTTCACATAAACAGAAGGTTTTGGAGCGTTTTCCTTTTTCTTTGAACCCTCTTGAGTCCTGTAGGGACGAAATGTTTATATGTTAAATACAGCATATGTAAATTTAATACAAACATTTAGTTAACTGGCACAAGTCGTTACATTAATAATAAGATAACATTTGCCAAAAAAAATGTCAAGTTTTCTTTTATCTTTATCAGGGTTATTTAGTTTTAAGAGTACCTCGTTTTTTTGATTTACTGAAAGTTATACCGAAAAGTGGCATTAACAGATAAATCCATTTTGATGGTCTTCAGTATTATAGGGATTATATGTTTATAGAAATCGTACTCACTACATCCTTTTCTCCCGACAAATGCCACACGAGGAATGTCTAATGAAGATTTAATAATACTTTGGGTAATTGATGGGCAATGAATCACACTACTACAAACAGACTGGTTCGTAGTAGTGTGATTTATCGCTCGTTGATAAATTACTGAATTAATAACTTAATCTTCATATGACATTCATATCCACCGAATTCCCCACATGGATTCGGTGTTGATTTGGGAATGTCTTATGACATTCATACCCGACGAATTCCATACGCGGATTCTGCGTTGATTTCTTGATTCCTTGATTTGTAACTTCTGGATTATGTTATATTAACCCAAGTTGCCACCTATGTAGCACAATCTGTTAGATTGTGTCTTTTAGTGAGCAAACTAACAGTTTGCTTTACAAAATCTTACGAAAAATATCCTATTTCCTATTAAAAACGGTGTCTGCCGTTCTAAATTCTTGTATGTAGCAACTTGAGTTATATTATCATTTAGAAATGGTATTAGTTATAGAAATGGAGAGATTTAAATCCTGTAGGATAGTCCAATTTGAATTTCTATAGATTTAGGTAATCGGGTTCATCTATTGGAAAACTTAAATCATCTATTTTTTACGATGTTTACATCCGGACCAACAACATGGTCGACGTTTACCCTCAATCAACTCAACACCTACACGTTTAATTCTCTTACTTCGAGTTTCCGGTTTCTTAGCAGATGTAACCCAACAGATCCATTCATTTCGAGCAAGGGTGTTAAATCATTCCAAGCATCTATAAGATCACTTGTTGAAATTAAAGTCTGTCGTAAATCGGGTGGTACATCATGGACTACACCTGTAGAAATTGTAGAATTTGACATTGTTTTTACTCTTCAATTCTAATGAGATATGGAGACATTAGTATAATTGATGTTATACCATTTCTAACAATAGTTTTACCATTAACTGTTGTAAAGTAGATCGGGGATCGGAATCCAAATCAACGGTATGAATGCGCGTATGGCATTCACCGCCTACAGAAGATGGTGTGATATGTGGGAAGACAGATAAATAGATGCTTTACTTCATTCCATGTATAGGTATTTTGTACCAACTCCCACCTGTTTCTTTTGCAATGCGTTTATGATCGGGATAATTTCCGCCGAAGACATTCACAGAGATCTTGCTTTTTTGACAAAGTTTTATAACACTATCTAATGTATGCCTATGTATGCTGGTAAACTCAATTTCATCAGTGAGGAGGATAAGATGTTTCATAGAATCTGTTCTAAACTTTACTTTTGTCACTGTATGTAGGATAGCATCTAATACGTATTCATCACCTGCGATCCTAATTGAATAATATTCCTGTTTGTATGCAGATATGTTCCGCGTGAGTGGCAATAACTCTATTATATGTTCCTCTTTTTTCGAATGTTTTCTGGTATAGAAAATTGTTAGACCGAACAACAGGTCTATCTTTGAAGTTTTGTAGGCATCACTCTCATCAGACAGATGTTCTGTCAAGGATCTGATACTATCATTCACACTACCGGATCTATCCAAGACCAAGACGACATCTATGGGGTTGCCACCACTGCTTGCTATAATATCATTTGTCATTTTCTCAATGGTTTTGCGTGAAGTGTTGCCTTTACCATTACCTGTGCCACCACTACCATTACCTGTGCCACTCCCGTCTTTATTTCCTTCCGACTCACCACTACTACTACCGTTTTTCTTTCCTGATCCTGTTTCTCTGACACCTTTCCCGGTATTTTTTTGTGAATTTCCCTTACTTTTAAAATTGCGAGCTTTTGAGTCTTTACCACGTATAACACCAGATGGTAATTCTGGTGACATAATAGATTCGACATTAGGTTTTAAAAGGATATCCGTTGAGAGGTTAGGATTATCAAAATGTGGAACAAATTTGGATGATGTCATTAACTGTCCTTGATTTTCCGATTGGATTGGGTTACCATTTAACTTGGCAATCTCTTTTGACTGATTGGGTTTGACGATATTTACTTCTCTTTTTACATGTCTGTTTTGTGGAACCGGTATTTCTTCATTTACCATAGTTAATTTCGGATCTAATGTCTCTTTCTTATTGACCATCTGTATTGGTAATTCAGGTAGTGTTTCAGAAGGTATTTTCTCTATATCGAATTCTCCTTGATTGAGGAAAAAGAGGAAGAATACTATCACTATCACGAAATGGATTACTAAAGAAATTACGAAAGCTTTGATTCGATGTCTTTCTCGATGAGTCTTTCTTAAAATCGGTTTTTTTAGATACATCACTATACCCTATTAGAAGGATTTTTTAATAGACTAAATGAATCTGCTGTCCCACTATACCTCAACCATCCCAAATCCAGCACTATTCTTATCGCCAAAACCGCATTCATACCCAATCTGAATCAACTCTGGACTCCCGCTTACTCGAAATGGACACAAGATACCACGAATCTTAATTCCTTTAAAGTCAACTAACCGTGAAACACGTCCCTGTTTCCTATCAATATATCTCTTATCAAATTCGAATATTAGATCGTTACTGGACGGTTCACGATCATTGATGGCATCATATTTTCGGATTAAATTATGACGTATGAGTTCGGATAATTCCGGATCATCATACAGGCAATAGTGCATGCTACGTTTTCCGTTTGTTTCTCGAACTGCGGACATGACAATAGGGGAAATACATCTGAATATCATCTCTGATTGTATACGAGGGATACGCGGTATTTTTACATCAATTATCCTGAGTTGATGTTTGCCAAATGAAATAATTCCTTGTGTTAGGAGAGTATCAGCAAAGTGGGATAGGAAAGTTTCTACTGGTGAAGAAACATACCATATTAACTTTGATCCAAAAAAGATCTGATCCCCATTAATCCTTCTATTATCTGCCATCAACTGAGAGAATGTAAACAGTTTGAACCGTTTTTCTGCAGCATTATACCCTTCATCATGAAGAAAATCCGCATACTCTGGGTTAGATTCAGACAGGAAACGGTAAATTATACCTACAAGCATATGGTTATAGTTGATAGGTAGTGTGATCCCTTTTCCAACATCAGCAATAATTTGAATACGCATGTATAGATTATATTCCCATCCTAAGGGCAACTGCAGCAAGTAGGACTAATAATGATACGACACCCATCAAACTGGATACAAAAGCAAGTCTCTTCCGAATAGCGTCCACATCAGTAGGAAGTGTTTCCAGTTCTTCATCTAACCCTTCAATTGCAGACGATAGTTTTGGACCAAATACAAAACTATGCATTGCTGTAAGGATAATTAAGATAATAAACAGTATCAATTTAATGAGTAATGTCCTCATATATGCATTTACCTCAATATCTGATAAACCTAAACTCTCAAATACATTCCCTATACCAGTAAATAACAAGATAAAAACACAACCCCATACAATTGGTTCAAATCTCTTTCCTATCTCTGTGAGCAACAGAATTCGTTTTACTGGAGGTAAATTCTGCCTAAAATAGGGGACAATAATCATTGCTAAAGTGAGATTACCTCCTATCCAAGTCACTGCTGCCAATACATGTATCCATCGAATAAATAACCAAAATATTTCCATTTACATCCCTTTTTATGAATTTATATATGTCATATATTAAATAATTGTATTCATTGATTTTTTTCAATCAACTTAATTATGTTTTCTGTGCGTTCCAATAATCCATTTTGTTCCTCTGCAGAAATAGATACAGGAGCATACTTATGATACTTACATTTGGAAAGAATATCCAACAACTCCTTCACAATCTCATCAGATAATCCTAATTTAGTACAAAAAGCCTCTAATTCTGTATCATTAAGCTGTCTCAACTCATCCCCCTTGAGATCACATAAATATTGATGCAAAATACGTGTAATCGAATCACCGAAAGATACCCTTGTGGTTTCATCTGAAGTTGTAGCAATAGAATTAAGCCTTGAAATTGCTTTTTCAATAGGGGAAATCGAAGGACCGTTACCAGATCCATTGTCAATAATTTTATTATATTTTTTATACATCCGAATACCTATATATCCAATTACTAATACTATCGGTAGGATGAGAAGACTGATCCAGATCCAATTAAAATTACTTTCTTCATCATTTATAACGTCAGATGGACGTGGGACAACAGTAATTGGAAACGGAGTAGTAGAGGTTGTTTGGTATGTTTTATTCTGTGTATTGAATGATGTTAAGCTTATTGAAGGTATTTTTAGTATTCCAGTCTTCAATGGAATAATGACATAAGTAAATACTGGGGTTTTTTCAACCTGAATCTGAACTGAGACGGGTGGATCAACTCTAAATCCATCAATATTCGATATAATCGGAGGTTTTATTGTTCTGTAATTACCCTTTCCAATGAATTTTATAGTCATTGTAAGTGCATCTCTTACTTCCAATCGGGATCGATCAATTTGTGCTGTAATTTTATAATCGCCAACCGTACCATCGAAGTTAGACGGTTTACCAATCGTTGGAAATTGCTGAACATTTATGGCAATCATATCCGTCTTTAATATCTTGGGATTACCTTGAATTGGTAATTTGAGTTCAGCAGGTGGAATGACAATTCTTCCCTCTTTTTCAGGATATATCCTTAGCATATATTCTTCATAATGAAAACCATCAACTTTTCCAGATGATATCAATTCCCCAACAGATTCATCAACCATAAAATCCTTCATGGCTGGTAATGTCTTAATCGGAGATTCAAGAGTCGGTAGGATCGTCGTATAGAGATATCGAAATTTATATTCGATTGGTTCATTTATATACGGTTTCTTATTACTTGCCTCTGCTTGAACCTTATGAATTCCTCCTGTTGAGGAGTCTCTGTATGTGTCAACTGCCCCAACGATAATTGTTCCGGGGTTAGCAAAAAAATTTGTGTTTTGGTAAGAAAATTTAACATTAGAAAGCTCTATTTTTCCGACTTTTTGAGGAATGAGTTCATAAGACCAATTCATTTCGACTGTAACTTTATCGTCAATCAATTTAGGTATGGTTTTGTTCGATAATGGTATAGCGAGAAAATTCGGGAGGAAATTAAAGGTTGGCAGACCGATATGACCCATCAATGTCTTCCCTGACATTGTTAAATCTAATCGAGCTCTTTCATTTATCTGTATATGTTTTGGGGTGATAACAGCTGCAACTGTAACATCCTGGCATCTTGCAACTGTTGTAAAAAGTAAAATTGCAAGAATACAATAACGGTGATGCCACATAAATTTAGGAAAACTACCAGTCTTTCTCACGTCGATATCCATCCTTAAGTTTTTCTTGTAGGATTTCTTGTCGACGCTTATTCTCATTTTTGCTCAGTTCATCAAGCAGTTGTAGTGTTTCTGATTTTGAGATTCTCTTTGATTCTGTCTGTATACTATCTTTTTTCTTCGATTCGTTTTGTTGTGTGTTCGATTGATTCTGTTGTTCCTTTAAGAGTTGTAAAGCAATTTTAAGATTATGTTTCGCATCAGCATCATTAGGGTTTATTCTTAGACATTCTCTATACGAAATAACTGAACCTTCAAGATCATTCAATTGAAATTGTGCATTACCTAAATTATATAAAATCGCGGCTTCATTAGATGAATTATCAATTAAAAGTGCAGTCTGAAATGCTCCAATTGCTATCTGATATTCACCCTGTTTATATAAGACTGTACCCAGGTTATGATGGGATAAAGAATCGTTTGGTCTATGAGCAACAGCATTTTGAAATTGTACGAATGCTGCATTATAATCTCCATCTGAGTAGAATTGAAGACCAGATCTAATATTCCGAGACCATCCACCAATCCAACCAATAAGGCAAGTAAGAATAAATAAGAGTAGAATTCCGTATATCACTCTATTAAACATTCAATAATTATACAGTTTCATGTTAGGATTTGCAAGGAATAGACATTTCCAATATAGTTCAATTCATAATTTTGAATCGTTCTTAGCGAATTACCTCCAAGTTGCTACATGATTTCCAATCCAGCAATACAGAAACCTGTAACGTAAAATCCGTAATTATAATAATACTATTTCTAATTGCAATACCTTCGCCAAAATAGTTGAATAAATAAGGCAAATGTCCTATGGTATAAAACCATAATATATCATCAACAGGACATTCGCCATGCCAGAAATTATAGCACTTTTTACAGTTTTTGCACCACATTTATCAACAGCGACACTACGCCATTTTTCTATAGTTGTATTTGCACTACTTGCGATGACTGGACGGGTCACAATGCTAAATATCTCTCGTTGGACACCAAAAGGGGGTAGCTACCGCACGATACAACGCTTTTTTAACATCGATATACCTTGGGGAACTCTCTTTTGGATCTTTTTTCGTTCACATCTGCTTGATCCTGAAAGCGAATATTTCTTTTCGGCAGACGAAACAGTCAAGTCAAAATCGGGGAAAAACACTTACGGTTTATCCCGTTTCTTTTCCTCATTATACGGAAAAACGATTCCAGGTATGTCGTTTTTAGGCGTATCTATAGTGAGTGTCAAAAAGCGAGATTCTTATCCAATGCTTATAGAGCAGATTGTCCGAGATGACACATCATCGGAACCTACCCCTTCAGCACCCAAACAGCAGGTTTGCGATAACACAGACCTCAAACGACCCCGCGG
>PYJD01000012.1:46476-94804 GCA_003635315.1 Candidatus Poribacteria bacterium | reverse complement strand
GGTTCGCACGCACAAAACACCTTATGAAACCTTTTATGGAATGTGGCATTGAGTTTGTAATACGGGTTTGTAAAAACAGTTGTTTCTACGACAATGGACAACGCATCAAGCTGGAAACGCTCCAACAAACCGGAACTTATCCGAATATACTTTATCACAGTACAGAGAAACTCAGGTTGAACCTTTATGTTTTCAAAGATCCACAACATAAAGAACCGCTTTACCTTGTTTCAAACTGTTTGGTGAATGCCCAACTCTATCTGACCTATAAAAGACGGATGCAGATAGAAGAGAGTTTCCGAGATGTAAAAACGCTTTTTGGATTTCGACATTTGCGTCTAAAACGCAAAGAACAAGCACGCATTGCACTGTTATGGTTTATCGGATGTGTAAGTTATGGTATCTGTTTCCTCCATTTTGAGAAAGCTGCGGATAAATGGGCAAAAAGCTATAATACAAGTAAAACAAAATCGTATTCTATTATCTATGTGATAAAACGGGTGCTTGAAAATACTTGGGAACCCGGTATCTTTCTTGATCCGTTTTTTCAGATTTGTGATGGTATCTAATCAAATACATATTAGTTGAGTTATTCATTTCCTCTCATAACACAACAAAAATCTCATTTAATATTCATAGGCAAAAACTGGGGGTAAATCAGCTCATAATCATGTTGACGTTCAGACGATAAAGTGATATACTTTAACGGATTTAAAAGATTAACGCATAAGAATATTACGGATCATTGAATGTTGGGATAAAGTAAGATAACTTAGACTTTTCACTGGAGGAATTACCATGACGCGGGGAATATTTTATTCGTTTACCTTAGTAATGTTACTATTCGTCATCTCAATTGGCTATGCACAAAATGAATGGGTTAAAGTAAGTGAATCTCAATGGCACGCTTCCTTTTCTGATGTATTCTTCGTTGATAATCAGAATGGATGGATTGTTGGGAGCAATTCTACAATACTCAACACAAAAGATGGTGGTAAGACTTGGAATCATCAACCTAAACAACCACTACCATTTAAAGTCGAATTAAAGAAGATACGCTTTATTAATCCAAAAATCGGATGGGTTGTTGGTGAAAATGGCACTGTCTTAAAAACCACTGATGGTGGAGTATTATGGAACAAATTACCCACAGACACCAATGTTGCATTATTGGGAGTATCCTTTGCAGATGAAAAGCATGGATGGGCATGTGGTGACGGCGGTTTCATCATGCATACAAATAATGGGGGCGTAAGTTGGGCTCAACAGGAAATCGATACCAATAATACAATTGAAGGAATCCATTTTACTTCTACACAAATAGGATGGGCTGCTGGGGGTGGTGGTACTTTACTCCATACAATTGATGGAGGAGAATCATGGGGATTCCAGACCAGTGCTACCGTTAATACCCTGGATGCTATATCTATGCTTGATGGATCTACCGGTTGGGCTGTTGGTGCTGGAGGTGCAGTTGTTTCTACAAATGATGGTCTCAATTGGACCGTTCAACAAAGTAATGTACCAAACTCAAACGGAATGCCAGAACCCATTTGGGATGTTCACTTTGCAGATATGTCAACAGGAATCGCTGCCGCGGAATTTGGTGTGATACTACTTACGCAGGATGGCGGTACTACATGGAAACCATACCCTGAAAGACCTGTTGCCGCACGTTTACAAGGTGTTCATATGATTAGTCCTACGGAGTGCTGGATAGTCGGTGACAAAGCTACTATCCTACATTCAATTGATGGGGGTAATACATGGGATGTTATTTCAAATGCAAATGATTTAAGAGCAGCTCACTTTTATAATGATGATCTTGGATGGGCAGTCGGATTAGCAGGCAGTGTTCTTCATACAAACGATGGTGGAAATACATGGAAACCTCAAAATAGTGGAGATGTTTTTGAACTCTTTGGTGTAGGTTTTGTTACCGATAAGAAGGGCTATATTGTCGGAAGTAATGCAGCCTTACTTGAAACTTTAGATGGTGGAAATACTTGGCACAGTGTTAGTGATCCAGGAGACGAAGGGCACGGAACTGCAGAAAGAATTAAGTTCAGTGGCACATTCAGTTTCAAGAGCGCTGTCGGTTCATACGGAATGAGTTTCGGAACTTCGAAAAATGGATGGGCAGTCGGAGAAACTGGTAAGGTCATGAAAACTGAGGATGGAGGTGAAACTTGGATCGGTGTTGATTTCGATCCCGCATTTACGGGGGCAGGTTTCAATAATTTATTCGGGGTTCATTTCATCAATAAGGATGTTGGATGGATTGTTGGGTTTGCAGGTACCATCGCTATGACCACAGATGCTGGACAAAACTGGGCTATTTCATTTGGGGCTTCCGAATTACAAGATGTATACGGAATTAACCCTAATACCGCATGGGTTGCTGGAAGTGAAGGTACAATACAAGTAACAACTGATGGTGGAACAACTTGGATTGATCAAACTGTTCCAACAAATGAGAACCTAAATGCTATACTCTTTATCAATGAAAAAGAAGGTTGGGCAGCTGGCGATAATGGTGTTATTGTCCATACAACTGATGGCGGGGTTACTTGGTTAGAACATCCATCACCTACAAAAAATAGTCTTAGAGATATCGTCAAAACACCTGATGGTTCCTTGTGGATCGTTGGCGATTCTACAACCATACTCCGATATTAAATGCACCTCTTATTTATGAAAAGCAAATGTAATATACCAACCTTTTGGAGGATAAATCTATGAATCCAATTAGGTTCCGTCACCCAATATGGGTAGGAACCTTTTTACTATTTATACTATCAATCTCAATTCAAGCACAAGAATACAAAGAATTGACACTTGATGATAGTCTACAAATTGCAGAAAAGAATAATCTATCCATCAGATCTGCTGAACAAAAACTAATTGGGGCAAAAACTCAAGTAGATTTGGCACGATCAGCCCTATTTCCAAGAATATCAGCAAATGGTAATTACACATATTTTAAGGACATTCAGAAATCAGTTATTCAGGCTGAAGGAGGATTTGGTTTTCCCACCCCAGGACAAGAAATGGGTCAGATGTCCACATCCGATCCGGATAATGAAGCTGAGTTGATTGAACTGGAATTCGGTGCTCATCATAATATTCAAGGTACTGTGAATTTGACCCAACCACTATTTGCATGGGGACGAATATATAATAACTACAAAGCAGCAAGAATCGGATATACTGCAGGAGAAGAAGAATTAACTGCCGCTTATGATAACTTACGATTAACTGTCTATGAGGCTTTCTATGGTGTGCTGATTGCACAAGAATTTGTGGAAGTCGCAAAACAAAGTGTCGAATTGGTTGAACTACAATTCGCTCAAACAGAGAGTTCTTTTAGTGTAGGGAGAACAACACAGTTTGAAGTCTTACGCGCTAAGGTTCAACTTGCCAATGTAAAGTCACAGTTGATTCAGGCAAGAAATAGAGTCAAAACCGCAAAAGATTCATTCAAAACTATATTAAACATACCTCTTAAAGAAGATATTTCTGTTAACGGTTCGTTCCAAATTCAACAGACTGAGAAAAAACTTGATGAGTTAATCTCTATCGCAATGACACAACGTCCAGAAGTTAAACAATCTAACCTAAATGAACAAATTGGACAAAAACAACTCACTGTTGCTAAAACACAAAACCTACCGGATCTCGCTTTTTTCTCTAATTATCAAATATCACATAGTGAAAGACTCACAGAGATGAATAGAATTTGGAGTTTAGGTTTACAAATTAATGTTCCCATATTCGACGGTTTTGCATCAAGAGCCGGTGTCAAAAAATCTGAGTCTACACTTAAGCAGATGGAATTATCTTCAAAACAGATAAAATCTTCTGTAGAGTTTGAAGTAAGGTCTTCATATCTTGCATTACTTGAAGCCAAAACCCTAATAGATGTTCAAAAGGAAACTGTCGCGCAAGCAGAAGCGAGTATCAGTATAGCAAACCTACAATTTCAATCTGGTATTATTACCGCTGTTGAATTAATGGATGCACAACTTGCGTTATTACAGGCAAGAGTTAATCGACTTATGGCTCAACACGATTATGTTATCGGCTTTGCAAGATTAGAAAAGGCAATAGGACAAAGGATACAGTGATTTCTGTAAACTGAATCTATCCTAATCACGGACCTATACATTTGAAAACTATATATAATACCAATTCTATTTATTTTATTTCCATTCTTCGTAGGTCGGGTAGAGGAACGAAACCCGACGAATTCCATATGCGGATTCGGCGTTGATTTGGGCAAATACTATGTGCACATTCATACCGTTGATTCCTTGATTCCTTGATTTGGAACTAAGGAATAATGTTATATTTTCATTTAGAAACGGTATAAGAAAATAATCATACTATTTTATACATAATATTACTGGCAAGGAGTTACCCATAGTGAAGAAAATCTGGATTGTTATTATCATAATTGCTGTAGCTGCAGTTATTGCAATGTTCAGATTCTTAAAACCTGAAAAACCTCAAATTGAACAAGTTGCTGATACATCTGTTGTCAAACCTGTAGAAATCACCAAGGCTAAGCGGGGAGAAATTAGGTCTGAACTACAATTATCAGGTACGATTGAAGCAATCGCACAAGTAAATGTATTCCCAAAAATAGCCGGAAGAATCATCGAATTACCAATTAAAGAGGGTGAAAAAGTTAATGTTGGACAAACTCTCGCTGTAGTAGAACATGAAGAATTGAAGTTATCTGTTCAACAAGCTGAAGCCGTTTTAGATGCAGCAAATGCCGCATATTCTCAAACTGAACAACTCGCTGAAGTACGGGTACATACACAGGTTACACAAGCAAGAGCACAACTACATGCCGCAGAAATATCTCTAAAACAGGTTAAGGATCTGGCAGAAATTCGCACCGTAACACAAATTGACCAAGCTGAAGCTGGACTAAAATCTCTCGAAGCAAATTTAGAAAAAATTAAATCTGGCGCAAGAGATGAAGACCGTAGACAAGCTGAAGCTGGTTTAAACCAAGCAAAATCAAATCTCTTAAATGCAGAAAATAACTATGCACGCATAGAAAATCTATATAAGAATGGGGCAATTAGTCTACAATCCTTTGAAAATACCAAAACACAATTGGACATTACTTCTGCACAACATAAAATTGCTACAGAACAGCTTCAACTCATCACCAGTGGTGCACGTGAAGAGGACATCACTGCCATGGAAGCACAGGTGGAACAGGCGAAAGCATCCTTGAGACTTGTTCATACACAAGCTGAAACAAAAACATGGCAAAAGGACATCGCACTCGCACAATCACAAGTTGATTCCGCCCAAGCCGGATTGACTTCTGCACAAGCCTTAGTTGAAGCAAAAAGTTGGAAGGCGGAAATTACATCTGCACATACTAACCTGACTCAAGCTGAAATTGCTCTCAAACTTGCAAGAAAAAAACTGAGAGATGCAACCATTGAGGCTCCCATCTCAGGGATAATCTCACAACGTTTCTTGGATTTAGGTGGAATGGCAGCTCCGACAGCACCCTTATTTGAGATTGTTGATGTTGACACTGTTAAGGCTACAATAGATCTGATTGAATCTCAACTGAGTCGTATTAGTTTAGAGCAAAAGGCTGATATTGCAATCGATGGTGTGAACACCCCTATTACGGGTGTCATCTCATACATTAGTCCTACTTTACAACCTGTTAGACGAACGGCTACTGTTGAATTCAGTATTGAAAACACTGAAGGTATTCTCAAACCCGGTATGTTTGCAAAAGTCACATTACCGGTCGAAATACGACCAGACGCTGTTCTTATCCCGCGCGTTTCGCTAATTGAAGATGCTAAAAACAAAACCCGAAATGTCTTCATTGTAGAAGCAGGAGTTTCTGAACAACGTCCAGTCGAAATTGGTCTCACAAGTGGTGGACAGGTAGAAATCCGTAAAGGTTTGAACGGTGGGGAATCTGTAATTGTTGCTGGACAACATTCCTTAAAGGTTGGGGATAGTGTGACTGTCGTGAACCAATAGATTTAATTGATAAACACGTATACAGCATGTATTTCAAATATAGCTATTTCTTGCATACATGAAATCGGAATCAAAGACATTGAAATATCATACAACCAAAAAATAATTGAAGAGAACTTAACCATAACACAACTAACTATATCAAATCATGTAATCTTACATCAAATACAAATGCAAATAAGTATAAATTAGTATCACATAATATAACTTTTTCCTTGACTCACAATTTTTATTATGTTACTATATATATTACAATAAAAACACCACTTGAAAAGTTGTTGTGAAACTTTCACAACAGTTGTGAATTGAAAATAAAATCTCAGATGTCTACAAACCTATACCAGATAAGGCTTTACACCACTTATAACAAATACAGAACATAAAATCATAAAAATAAAAATAAAAATATACGTTTTTCAGGAATACCTATAAACCCAATCTAAGACTGACTTTAGGGCATTCTAAAACATGGTGTTTAAAAAAATGTGTTGTGAAAATACTATTTGTTATTACGAACTAAAGGAGGACTATCAGGTCAACCCATGAACATACTACCGAAATACAGTATATCTCACAAAATGATACACAAAAACACCGAAATGATAGCCCTTAATTGTTAGGATTTATGAGATATGTACTACGAAGGAATCCACCAAGTGAACTTTTTTATTTTTTTACATCTAATTCGTAAATTGCCTGTAAACATAGATGGGAACAGACCTAACAACGACTATACTAAAATTGGGGTGACAGAAAAAAGTTACGATTTCGTAACTTTTTTCAAATAGCAGGAAACTTTCTAATGACGATCCAATACTTTCAAATTAATCTTAAGAACAGCATCACCGATACCATTTCTGAGAAAAAAAGCTGCATGGATGGTTTATGGGAATGTCATCTAATTAGGTACACCCTAAAATATTATGTTGCAATAATGAGATATTATTATTTAGAAAATGTATTACAAATGTCTGTATCAGATATTCCCCCCAAAAAATATAAAAAAAAGTAGAAGGACACAAAATAACACAATTCAAGAATTGTTACTTTTCTAAAAAAACACCGATGAACGCAGACTATTACAGGGCGGACAGCCGTTTTACTGATGACACAAAATGTGTCAAAAAGTGTAACATTTTTAACACAATAAATAATATATATTACATATGTGAATAGTGGAAAGCCAATAAAACAGAGGTTTTTTTATACTAAGTTCTATATAATTAGTTCACATTACGAACCAGACTGTTTGTAGTAGGGCAATTCATTGCCCGTCAATTACCCAAAGTATTATTTAATCTACATGGAACCGCTCCGAATATAAAATTACAGGTGAATTAAAGAGAATTATTCATATAGAAATGGTATTACATAAAATTCTCGTTATTGTTAATACCAAACATTTAATTGATAACTTGATTAACATTTAAAAATGAAAGTGGAACAACTGCATGGACCTGCAGTAAAACCGTCTCAAGTTGTTGAACTGGAATATCTAATACAGTGCGATTCCCCTGAAGTCTTTGGCATACATGGATTACAGAAAGAGGGGAATGTCATAATAACACGTGCACCCGCGCGACTTGATATTATGGGTGGGATAGCAGATTATTCCGGTTCAAATGTCTTTGAAATGACCTTAAATCGAGCCGCTGTGGTTGCTTGTCAAAAAAGAGAAGATAGAAACCTAAGAGCATTAACAATTCAACACGAAGGAGAAATTAGACCATATTTTCAAATTACCCTTGATGATTTTTACACTGATGGTTCATTAAAATCCTATTCTGAAATTAACTGTTTATTTAACAATGAACCGAAAACATCTTGGAGTGGGTACATTCTTGGTTGTTTTTACACGCTTCTGAAAGAAAACAAAGTTCAAGATTTCCCACATGGCGCTGCTATAGTTATCAAAAGTGATATTCCTATGGGGGCAGGTATAGCATCTTCAGCAGCAATTGAAGTCGCTACCATATCTGCTATCAACCATCTATACAATCTAAAATTAGATGGATTCGACATTGCCAGACTTGCTCAAATCGTCGAAAATAAAATCGTTGGGGCACCATGTGGAATAATGGATCAGTTAACATCTGCTGTTGGAACTCATGGTAAAATTCTATCTATACTTTGTCAGCCTGATAAGATACTCGAATCAGTAGAAATACCCGACCAAGTTAGTTTTTTAGGTATTCACACAAAAGTTCCTCGCAGTACAAAGAGTACTGCTTATATTGACACGCGAACAGCAGCATTTATGGGACTACGTATTTTAAAAGATGAACTTAAATGGGATAAATTAAATGACAATTATCTGTGTCACATAACTGTACAGGAATTTCAGGAACACTGTTTACCGTTATTACCTAATGAAATGAAAGGTAGTGAATTTCTGAAAAAATATGATGATACAGACGATACGGCTACAGTAGTAGACCCGAATAAAGTTTATGCAGTTAAAGACCGTGTTAAACATCCAGTATACGAGAATGACCGGGTTAGAAAGTTTATCAGGGCTATAAAAAACACGAATAAATATCCTCAAAATACGCCAAAATATTTATCAGAAGCTGGAACATTGATGTATGAATCTAATGATAGTTATCGTGATTTCGCGGGACTCGGTTCAAAGGAAATTGATGGACTTGTAAACATTGCACGAAAAATAGGTGAGGATGCAGGAATATATGGTGCAAAAATCACTGGTGGGGGCGGGGGCGGTACTGTTGCATTGTTATGCTATAAAGATGTTTCGATGGCATTAACACAGATTATATCTGCATATAAATTAGCATGGGGTATCGATACAGAAATCTTTATCGGATCTACATACGGAGCCTGTGAATTTGGACATATCCTATGGAGATTAGAAGAAAGCGAACAACCTGTACATTTTTAACATATCTACATCATACGCATGATAATATGGTTTCTAATATCACAGATGCAGATGAATCGAAATACAGAACTCTCCTAACAGTCAAGAACAATTGGAGATTATTATCTTTAATAATAACAGTTATACAGAATCTTATAATGTACGCATAACTACAGAATCAATGATAAACACAATACCAATTCTATTTATTTTTATTCCATTCTTTCGTAGGTCGGGTAGAGGAACGAAACCCACCGAATGCCATACGCGCATTCGGTGTTGATTTGGACGAATTCCCGGGAAATGTCTAAATCGCATTCATACCCGGTGAATGTCATAAGACATTCATAACGTTGATTCCTTGATTCCTTGATTTGGTACTACAGAATAATGTCTTATTATCATTTAGATATGGTTTAACAACGTTTGATACAACTATAGATGGAATCCTCAGTAAGTAATTTTACTCAACAAAATAAAATAAAAGATTTCGGCGTCACATGGCGTGCCATCGTTATCGCTATCTTCCTAATTCCCCCAAATGTGTTTTGGGTAATTGAAGTAGAGTGTGTATGGCATTCAGGACATCCTACTACGATTTCTCTGTTTTGGAATGTTGTTCTGAATATCTTTTTCCTAATTCTTATCAATCTTTTCATAAAGAAAGTAGCCCCCAACTCAGCATTAAAGCAAGGTGAGCTGATAACAATTTATGCCATGCTATCTATCGCATCTGGTTTGGCTGGACACGATATGTTAGCACTAACTATCCCTGCTCTTCCACATGCATTTTGGTTCGCAACTATAGAGAATGATTGGGCAGACACATTTCATGCATATATCCCACAACATCTGGTCGTTTCTGATAAAGAAATTATACGAGGTTTCTATGAAGGAGATACACCCTTCTATAACCTACAAATAGGAGGTGCATGGATCATGCCCACCTTATGGTGGACATCCTTTATATTGGCTTTGGGTGTTATCATGATCTGTATCAATGTACTCATCCGAAAACAGTGGACTGAACATGAAAAACTTGCATACCCCATCATACAACTTCCTATGGCTATCACGGAAGGGGGTGGCAGAGCACAACTGTTTAAGAATAGAATCTTGTGGTATGGCTTCATCATTGCTGCGGCTGTGAATATATGGCACGGATTGGCGCACTTCTTTCCTATACTACCAGATTTTAGTGTCAGACATAACTCTCGTAACTGGGGTGCATTCTTCACTGAAAAACCGTGGAACGCTGTAGGTAACATACCTGTTCCTCTCTATCCGTTTGTCATCGGTTTAGGTTTCTTATTACCACTTGATCTCTCCTTCTCATTATGGTTCTTTTATATATTTGAAAAGATTCAACGAGTTTTAGGCAGTGCTATGGGAATCCCTGCTCCCTTCCCTTATAGTAGCGAACAATCCATTGGGGGTTGGATGGCAATCTTTCTCATTGCCTTAATCGTAACACGCAAACATATTATGAATGTGATACGTACCATCTTCGGTATGAAGGGTGGTATTGACGATACCGATGAACCAATCCGCTACAGGACCGCCTTCTTCTTAATTGCCATCGCCAGTCTTTATATAATATGGTTCTGCATCAAAGCGGGAATGACATTACCAATTATCCTTCCGTTTTTCGGTTTCTATTATGCAATTTCTATTGCAATAACCCGTGTCCGCGCAGAACTCGGTCCACCAGCTCATGAAATGGCTGGGATGTGTAACGCACAACAATTCTTAGTCAATATACTCGGTACACGTCGCATCGGTCCAAACAATCTAACTGTATTCCCCTACTTTTGGTTTTTCAGTGGTAGAGGATACCGTGAACATATAATGCCGCATCAACTTGAAGCATTTAAAATGGCTGAACGAGCCAATATGAATACGAAGAGATTGGTATTCGCAATGATAATAGCCGTCGTTCTCGGTTCTCTCTCTGCTTTTTGGGCAACCTTATCTGAACTCTATCGGCTTGGTGGTGCGGTAACAGGGGCAGGTGGTGGAATCGGTCCATCTGTTGGACATATCGGTCAATTTGGGTGGTTAGCTGGATTATTTGCTTTCCCACGAGACCCGAATGTTCCCGCTATGAGTTTTATGGCTGGTGGAATGGGAGTTACATTCCTGCTCATGTTTATGCGAATGCGTTTTATTTGGTGGCCCCTACATCCTGCGGGATATCCTATATCAATGACTTTTGGGGTAGGTTATTTTTGGAGTTGTCTTGTTATAAGTACTTTCTTAAAATGGATGGCGTTAAGATTTGGTGGTCCTACAACATATCGTAAAATGATATTCTTCTTCTTTGGTGTAATTTTGGGAGAATACTGTGTAGGAGCTTTCTGGAGTGTCTTAAGTGTTATCATACGCGAACCAATTTACGATTTTGCACCAGGATAAATCACAATGAAATTCTCTTACTTCTTTCTATCTATAGGGATGGTTAGTTTATTCCTATTACAAACAACTTTCGCTGCAGATGAAGGTTCACATGCAGCTGAATTCCTCAGCCACGGTGTCGGTGCAAGAGCTCTTGGTATGGGAAGTGCATTTGTCGCTATCGCAGATGATGCCACCGCAACATATTGGAACCCCGCTGGACTCACAGATGTCGAAAACCATAGTTTTTCTGCTATGTATTCCGATACATTTGGTTCAAGTGATGGTAGTTTTATTACAAATGGTCTGGTCAATTATAACTTTGTAAACTATGTTCATCAAATCGAAGGTATTGGTAGTCTCGGTCTCAGTTGGATTCGACTCGGAATTGACGATATTCCACGCACAACCTTCATTGATATCGATAACAACGGTAAACTCGGCGATTATCAGGACATCAATGGAAATGGTGAAAAAGATACTGGGGAACCCTATATTGATAGACCTACTGTTGCAGGATACTTTAGTAATACAGACAATGCACTATTGATTTCTTATGCACGAAATATTCAATCTGCTATTTCCGTAGGTGGAAGTGTAAAACTTCTAAAACAATCAATATTCGATTATAGTGGTAGCGGTTTCGGTATTGACTTAGGCTTTATTTTTAACCCATATAAGGGAATTAGATTGGGAACTATGTTGCTCGATGCAACTGGAACGCAAATTCGATGGGATACTGCAGATAAACCCATTTTCACACGCGGTAGAAGATTGAGAGTAGGCGGAGCATATCAATTTGATGTCAATCGAATCGGTAATGGGTCAATTAGTGCTGATATTGAAACTGATCAAGCAGATTACGCAGAAGGGGCAGACTCTGGCGGAGGTTTCATCTACCGTACTGGCGTGGAATTTTGGTTATTTAACACACTCGCATTACGAACTGGTTGGAACGGACATGGTCTATCAATAGGATCCGGATTACAGTTAAGTGTCACCAGTATGACATTCTATGTAGATTACGCCTTTAATTCACATACCCTTGGTGGCTCGCAACGAATCTCTGTCTCAGGACAATTTTAGCAATAATAGTTAATACCAGGCTCTTGTTGGAATGGCTTTCCTCACTTATAGGGACTTCCACCACATACGCTGTATCAGTCTGGATATTGAATACCTCAGACCCACGAAACTTTTGACCTCCACATCAAATTATGTTATCCTATACGATAAAGGTAATATAGTAGGAGATAAATTGCAGACAGATAGTAAAATAAAAGATATTGATGAGATACGCACATTATTTAATACGAAAGTAGGACATTTTGCAGACAAAAGTGCAAGGTGGTTATTCAAAAAAACGGAGCATTTACAAGGGTTAGTCCAAATCCTTGCAAGAGAACTGGCAGAACAACTTGATTTCAATCAGGCAAGGATAGAAAACAGGAGTATTGTTGATGACACGTTGCGTGATTTAGTGGGTGATATGGTCTTTACTGTGCCATTTCGGGACACAACCGAAGCAAGTGAATTAACTATTTATATCCTCATAGAGCATCAGTCTACCGTTGATCAGTTGATGGGTTACAGAGTATTGTCATATATGTGCCAAATATGGCATGAACAACTGACGGAACAAAAAAAGACTGAAGTACCGAAAAGAGAGTGGCGTTTGCGTCCTATACTTCCCATTGTCTTTTATACGGGGACACAACGATGGAAAATACCAATATCTCTTACCACTATGATGGATATACCTGCGATGATGGCGTCTTTTGTCCCAACTTTCGAGACGCTATTTCTTGGCGTGAAAGATGAAGACATAGATAAGTTTACTGAAGTTGATCATCCTTTTGGATGGTTAATGACCGTGTTGCAAAAAGAAAATGCAGATGAATCATCAATGCAAGAGGCATTGGCAGTAGCACTTACACATTTGGAATCGTTAGCATATGACAATCCTGAACTACACAACCACGCACTACTATATTTATATTTTCTTGTGTTTTTTAGACGTCCTGATGCGGAACAAGCAGAATTGAGACAACTCATACAATCTCAAACTCAAGATAAGGAGGTAGAAAACATCATTATGACAGGTGCAGAAGCTCTTATACAACAAGGGTTTGAACAAGGGGAGAAACGAGGGGAGAAGCGAGGTATTGAAAAAGGTGAGATACAAGCTAAACGAGAGTTTCTCTTGAAACTACTTGAACTACGGATCGGTGCTGTTCCTGACACCGTTATTCAAAAGATCTCAAGAATAAGGAGTCTGTCTCGTTTTGACTTTCTTTTAGAACAGGTGGCAACCGCAGAAAAAATTGATGATATTGAGTGGTAGTGAGAATGCCTCGTATCAAAGAAATTAGTAATTATTGGAAAATTGAATGATTCTGTAGTATGTTAAATTAACTTGACTATTACAATTATATTCTATATACTTTTCTTTTTAATAACAGTATTCAGGAATTATTTAGAATCTGACCGTATTCAGCACTTAGTTTTCAGATAAACAAAGAAACTTTCCTATACAACCTTACTGTATATTAAGGTAATAAGGAGTAAAGAATGGCTATTGAGAGCGCGGGAGCTTATGATGCATCTGTTATCCCACCAGATGTTGCTCGCGAAATAGAAATATATGAAATCAGACTTGGCCGCGCATTAGCAGGTCAAGGTGAGGAAAAAATCTTTACGGAATTTAGACTACGTCATGGTGTTTATGGGCAACGCGATGATAGATCACAGATGATACGGGTAAAAATTCCATTCGGTGGACTTACCGCAGACCAACTTGAAATGTTAGCCGATGTCGCTGAAGAATTTTCCGATAATATCATTCACATCACAACGCGGCAAGATGTTCAATACCATTATGTCGATATCAATAACACACCAGAACTCATGCGACGTCTCGCAAGTGTTGGTATTACTACCAAAGAAGCATGTGGAAATGTTGTTCGAAACGTTACCGCATGTCCACTTAGTGGTGTATGTCATGATGAATCATTTGATGTTACCCCTTATTCAAAAGCTCTTTCTGCCTTCTTATTGGGACATGAGGATGCAAAAGATTTTGGACGAAAATTCAAAATCGCATTTTCTGGTTGTGAAGAACACCCATGCGGATTGGCAAATATGCACGATATCGGTGCTGTTGCCGCAGTTAAAGAGGTCGATGGGGAAATGAAGAGAGGTTTTAAACTCTATGTTGGCGGCGGTCTCGGCGCTGTACCCCATCAGGCAAAAGTCTTTGATGAATTTGTACCTGCAGAAGAACTCCTTCCTATTTCGCAATCAATATGCCGAGTTTTTACACGGTTAGGTGAACGGAAAAACAGAAATAAGGCACGGTTGAAGTTTGTCATTGCTAAATACGGTATTGAAGAATTCCGTAATTTTGTTCTTGAAGATCGAAAAACATTAAGACATGACCCCGCTTGGACAGAATACCTTGATAATCTGGATGCCTATGATGAAAGTCCCCTTAAACCACCCACTCAACTAAATGGTGCATCAAATCCCGATGGGTTTGATGAGTGGTATCAATCCAATGTACGTTTACAACGGCAACCCGGTTATGCTTTTGTTACCATTACATTGCCGTTAGGCGATCTAACTGCAGACCAAACCCGTTCTTTAGCTGACATTTCACGAAAGTATGTGAAAGATACAATACGGGCTACTGTTGAACAAAACATTGTGCTACGATGGGTCACTATGACAGATCTACCTGCACTATATAGAGAACTAACCGAGGTCGGTTTGGGTGATCCGGGTGCTGAATCACTTGTGGACATAACCGCATGCCCCGGTACTGATTCATGTAAACTTGGTGTCTCTTCTTCTCGTGGTCTCGCTGCACATCTACGTGGACATTTCATTGAAGCTGGACATAATGAAGATATAAAAGATTTCCGCATCAAGATTAGTGGATGTCCAAACTCCTGTGGACAACACCATATAGCAAATATCGGTTTCTTCGGTTCATCAAGACGAATCGGTGAACATATTGCTCCTTATTATCAAGTCCTACTCGGAGGACATATGATAGAAAATGCCAGTTCATATGGACTTGCCACTGGAAAAATACACGGTAAGTATATTCCAGAGTTCATTGAAGAATTAACTGGTAGGTATTCTGAGGAGAAAAATGAGGAAGAAACCTTTACAGATTACGTGGCACGCCTCGGTAAAGCAGAAATTAAGCAAATCTTGTCAAAATATGATAAGATTCCTACTTATGAAGAAGCTCCTGAATTCTATGTTGACACTGGTGACACTAAAGATTACCAACTCAAGACAGGTGTCGGTGAGTGTGCAGGAGAAGTTGTCGCTCTTGTCTCTATGAAGTTAGATGAAGCTGATCGGTTGATATATGAATCCGGTTTATCCTTAGAAAAAGATGAATATCAAAAAACCGCTGAATTGGCTTTCAATGCGATGATTAGGGCAGCAGACGGTTTACTAACGACTGTAGGATTACAATATATTGATGATGGAACTACCGTGAACGAATTCCGTACACACTTCTTTGAAGCCGGGAACTTCTTCCCAGGTTTTGCAGCGCATATATTCAAGGCTACAGAAGAGGATGCTACAGCTTTTGACCAAGAATTGTCACACCGACGTGTTGAAGAGGCTACTCTCTTTGTAGAAGAATCGCATAACGTATATAATCGTATGCGAATTAAACAGGAAGAAGAGGAAGCAAGCCGGAAGAAGACACGGAAATCACGTACTGCTGCTAAACCGAAAGTGGTTAAAGAAACAAAGAAAGTTGAAGAAATCGCTGACAGCCTTGACCTCAAAGGGGTTGCATGTCCATTCAACTATGTTCAGGCTAAGGTACGGTTGGAGACTATGGATGTCGGGCAACTATTAGAAATCACCATTGACGATGGTGAACCAATTGAGAATGTACCCGTCAGTCTCTCTAATGATGGTCATGAAATACTTGATACAAAGAAAATTGGAAAACACTATCGTCTGACAATTAAGAAAGGTGAATAACTCACTCTTAGTTGGAGATTTATTCTATTCCATATTCAAGCGATTACCTACTAAACATATAGATAGGTAATCGCTTTTCTTATGATTAATATACTAATCAATCGGATTGACTGAATAAATAAATGTAAATGTTAACATCGCTTCTGCACATTGAAATATATGAAAATATAAGATAAACTAATACCATTTCTAATTGAAAATGTCTCATTGTTGTAGCACAAACTTTCAGTTTGTGTCTTCCCTATTTGATTCCGAAATGCCGGTAATGAGACTATAATAAATAGAAATGGTATAATAATTAATACAATATCGACAGAGGAAAATATGCAAGAAAACCAAGAATCAATCACTCAGGGAAATATTGAAACCGAAACCCAAGATTTGCAGCCGATGAATTTATCTGACATACTTGATGGTATGTTTACTTTGTATAGAAAACATCTCAGTCTCTATCTCAATATTGTTGTAGTTTACTTCATATTTTCTTATATTACAGAAAAATTGTTACTGTTTTCTCTACTAAACACCGTGACAGATGGAAATATCGCTGCCTTATTTTTATTTACCATAGCTTCAGTACTGCTATCCTTTTATATCGTTGGAGTATTGTCTTATGCGACTGCACATGTCTTTTTAGGTCAAAATATCTCCGCTGGAAATGCATTTTTACATACTTTACGTCTTTTCGCAAAATTACTTGGCTGTAGTATTGTCTATTCTTTGGTATGTTTTGGATTATTTATTACAATAATTGGTATTCCTTTTGCCATCTATCTCTTTATTCGCTGGGGATTCTATACCTTACCTGTTCTTTTAGAAGAAAAAACTGTCATGGGATCAATAAAACGTAGTTCGGAATTGGTTAAGGGATCTTGGCTACGGGTATTCTGTATTGTCTTACTCATCTTTCTAATATGGCAAATGATCCAGCATATTTTTTCTACCTCTATAGGTGTCGTTTTTTCCTTAATTCCTGTAGCACATGAAATGCAGGACGTTAGTATGATTGAGAACTTCAGAAGATTTATTGCTCCAACACCTGTAGATATCGGTTGGCCAATTTATTTAATACGCAGTTTTATAACTATGGGAATACATTCAATCCTATTGCCAATCGCCTCAATCGGTTCAACTCTACTCTACTTCGATTTACGTATTCGAAAAGATGCCTACGATCTTGAAATGCGTACTACAAATTAGGAAGGTAATTAGGAAAATACCGTAACTAACAATGGAAAATCCAAAATACACCAGACTTCCTTCTTTAATCATTTCACTCTATAAGAACAATCTTGGTTTGTTTCTACGAATCATGCTACCTGTCGCTATCATAGCAATAATCCTTAATATCTTTGTATATTACAATCATGTCAGTAGTTTTGAACTGTTTAACCCAGTACTACAAAGAACTATTGGGAATAGTCCTTCTCAATCTGATGAAAATAATCCTAATCAACCAGAAAACAGTGTATCAGTACGCTTAGATACCAATATAGGAATATCTCCTTTTCCTTCCGCTATCTACAAAGAAATCTCTTCTAACAGAGTAAAATATAATTGGACTCCCAATCATATAGAAACAACTAATCGCAAACCTATATTTTGGCAAATATTACCTTATCCCATGATAGGAAATATGGATGATTCAGTTGGTTGGAGTTGGTCAATCAACATCGGAATAATAGAATATACCCCTCTAATGCTCCTCATCTTCACCTTATGTCCATTATCAATAATAGTTGCCTCTCAAATTCAAGCTTCAGAAATTGATGTACCTACCGGAACATCCCCACTAACAGCACATTCTTCTTGGAAATATACGAGTAGTAAAGCACTGAAAGTATTAATTATACCAATTCTGTTCTTAGTAATGACTGAATTGAGTAGACTTATCTATGTATTGTTTTCATTTATTTTACCTAAACTAACTCATTCTTACTTAGGAACAGTATTTACACTGTTACAAATCCTCGTTACTATCTATTTACTGATAACTTTCAGTCTATATAATCAATGTATAATCTTCGAGAATAGGTCAATATTAGAAATCTTCAAAAGGAGTTATTCACTTGTAAAAGGTGTAAGACTGAAGTTCCTATTGATCTATTTACTGATTGCGTGGATAGCAGCCCTTGTTTCCTCAGTCCTTATGGGTTCTGCCTTATTAATTCTTTCTATCTTCTTCACTGAACTTGTTCCAATCCAAGATGCATTCTCACTACTCAAATTTCTATCTCTCTTTATTGGAGGTGATGTTGGAGTAATCCTACCAAATCAGTTGGATTTCCTTCCGACAGTTTTAATTCTAATAGTTACCGGGATTGTATTTATGCTCATAGTTCCACTTTGGGCAATAGTTACCACATATTTATACAATGAGAGAATAGCTATCACATCAGAGGTTATAGAGGCACAATGAGAGTAAGACTCGAGTCTACAAGTTATGTGATAATTCTTCTTCTTCTATGCTTTCACTTCTATATTCCCGTTGCATCTCAAGAGAATGCATTACGGGATGAATTTACATTTACCGAATCAAACCATCGAGTATCCTATGATCAATACCAAAAGGAACTAAAGAAAATTCTCCAACCCGATTCAGTTATGTCCTTTAATATTGATTACATTATCCTACCAATTGCAATTATTGCCATTGGTATAGTTGCCATATATTTTGTAAGGCAGATTCGGATGAATTATGTTTTTGAGGTAAGAAATGAGGAAACCGATCCACAAGATGACTCTGTGGAGACTGAAAAGAGCGCTTTAGCACGGGCTGAAACTGCAGTTGAAGCAAACGACTTTAGAGAAGCTCTTAGATTTCTATATATATCTGCTGTTTTTCACTTACAGGAACGAGGTGTTCTACCATACGATAAAAGTATAACAAACAGAGAATACTTACGAATTTCACACACTGACCTTGATCTACAAAAAACACTTAGACCCGTAATTACGGTCTTTGATGAGGTATGGTATGGTTATAAACACTGTGATCAACAAACAGTGGAAAGTTATCGGGAGACATTGAAAGATGTATATGCAAGAAATTCATAACAAAATACCTCCATTACGCAATACATTCTAATAGATTATATGAAACAGTTTCTTCGTATTCATCATCCGATTTTTATAATTCTGATATTCATAAGTTTTCTTTATTCATGTGATTATTTAGAAAGTGGAGGCACACTTACCCGTATCTTACGAAAACTAAAATTTCAAGTCACGGAAATATCTAACAATTATCCATCACGACTAAAGAAGTACGATGTCTTACTACTTCAAGATCTAAAAACTTCACCTATCGAAAACGAAATCAAGAATATCCAAGACTTTGTAAGAGAAGGGGGTATCTTAGTCGTTTGTAGTGGAAGTGATAAAGCAATCAAAGGACTTCTTGAAATTTACGATTTGAAATTGAGTAGATTACCCAACAGTTTAGAATTCACAAAAAGAATATATCCTCATACTTACTTCCCAGACCAACCTTTAGAAGAAATCCGTCCCCGCACATACTTTGTAATTGAATCTTTAGGAAGAGATATAACGATACTCTACGGTACAGATGATAAAGGTACGGTAGTGACATTCAAAGATGGTGAGGGTACAGTATACTTTATTACATCTTCATATATGTTTGATGAGAATGGTCTTTGGACAGAAGAAAATGCAGCTTTTCTATACAATTTATCCTCAACATTTCCCAAATCAGCCCATATTGGTTTAGCAATTGATCGTTATGTATCCATTGAAACAAAACCACCAAATACTTTCGTAACATTAGTGCTTAAAACACCTATTGGTCTCGCAGGTGTTTATCTTTGTATCTTATTTTTCTTGTTCATAACACTACAAGGCAGACGTTTTGGTAAACCATTAGATGTTTATGAGGAGAACAGACGATTGAGTTCTGAATATGTAAATGCAATGACTGCCCTTTATCAAAAAAACAATACTCGAATGGATATATTACAACACATACGAGAGAAATTCAGGTATGATTTGGGTATACGATGGCGTGTCAATCCAAATTTAGACACTACTACTTTCATTGATGAGTTAAACTCCCACGGGTTAGTAGATGAGGAAAAAAATCTTTCAAATCTACTAATCCAATTGGATGCCACCAATGTATCAGAATCACAACTTCTTAACTTAGCAATAAAAGTTGATGCATTCCGTCATTTAACTAAATTGACAACAAATTAGCTAAATCCAATAAATAATTACCAAAAAAATTGCAAATATTATGAATATAGCAAAGAGAATTAATAAATAATGGAAAATAAATTACAAACAATCTTTGATAAAATGAAGACAGAAGTCCAAAAAGCTGTTGTTGGACAAGAAGAGCTTTTTGAATTGATTGTCGTTGGTCTATTTTCGGGTGGACATATACTTTTGGAAGGTGTCCCCGGTACTGCCAAAACGCTTATTGCCAAGACTTTAGCAAAGTTAGTATCAGGAGAATTCAGTCGTGTGCAGTTTACTCCTGATTTGATGCCCTCCGATATATTGGGTACAAGTGTATATGACTCCAATACAAACCTGTTTAATCTAAAACGCGGTCCTATATTCACGAATGTATTGTTAGCCGATGAAATTAATCGCGCTCCAGCAAAGACACAATCGGCACTATTAGAATGTATGGAAGAACGACAGGTAAGTATTGATGGGATACGTCATGAACTTCAATCACCGTTTATTGTAATAGCAACACAAAACCCTATTGAATATGAAGGGACATATCCTTTACCTGAAGCTCAACTTGACCGGTTTATTTTTAAATTACTGGTTGATTATCCCGGACAAGAGGTAGAAAACCAGATTCTGATGAATTATCATGAAGGGTTTGATGCTACACGTTTAGAAGCAATAGGTATACAAGGTGTCTTTGAAACAATCTCACTGCGAGAATACAAGAATGCAATACAGCAAATCACTGTGGAGCCTTCAATCATCAACTATATTGTTAGTTTAGCTGAGGCATCTCGTTCTTCCAATGAGTTAATATTAGGTGGGAGTCCACGTGCATCGGTGGCTCTGCTCTTAACAAGCAAATCCTATGCAGCACTAAAAGGTAGGGATTATATTATACCTGATGACGTAAAATATCTTATGCCACATGTTTATCGTCATAGAATAATATTAAAACCTGAAGCTGAGATCGAAGGTCTAACCCCGGATGATGTGGTTGATCGATTGTTGGCAGAAGTAGAAATCCCGCGATAGAAACAATGCATCTTAGTAAACGACTACTCTATTTCCTTATTCCATTAGCTATTCCAATCATACTCGTCACAACCGTACCAACATTGTTATATATTGGTTGTTTATATCTCCTATTTTTATTATGTGTTAGTGTGGTTGATTATGTAAAGAATCCGTTTGTAAAAGGAATTGAAATCTATCGTGAGGTAAACTCAAAATTCTCATTAGGTGTTGAAAACAGTGTTGTATTAAATATAATTAACCGAACCCAACACCGTGTAAAGTTAACCATCAAGGATGACTTTCCAGACGAATTCATCTATAAAAATGTAATACATCACTGTTCTGTAAATTCTTCGGATTCAACTCAGCTAACATATCATCTAACACCATTACGACGTGGGATTTATGAATTTGGGGATATACATGTTCGTTGTTTGGGTAAATTAGGATTAGTAGTTCGTCAGTTTAAAGTGATTGCCAGCACAAAGGTAAAGGTCTATCCTAATCTGCAGGCTATACGAGAATATGAACTATTGATAAAACGTGGTATGCTACAACAGATAGGTTTAAAAAGTTCACGCCTATTTGGAGAAGGCACTGAAATGGAAAGGTTAAGAGATTATACACCTGATGATGACTATAGACGAATAGATTGGAAAGCTACTGCAAGACATAGGAAACCCATCGTTAGAGAATATGAGACTGAAAGAAGCCAAGATGTAATAATTATGTTAGATACTGGCAGATTGATGGCTACCCCTGTTAGGTTATCTAAACCTGATGTGCTTGTTGATGGGGATAGTCTAAAACATTTCATGATGAAGTTAGATTACGCTATTAATACCACACTTATGACAGCCTACGTCTCTACCCTCAGGGGTGACAAAGTTGGTTTACTCGCATTTGCTGATAATGTTCACCAATACTTATCCCCTAAACCTGGAAAAAAGCAGTTTTTGACGATGTTAGAATCTACTTATGCTTTACCTGTGATTCCCGTTGAACCTGATTTTGAATCTGCGTTTACATACCTTTCTACAAAACAGAGAAAACGTGCTCTTATTATACTTTTCACGGATATATTGGATAAGGATTCCGCTGAAGGTATTGCAAAATATGTTGCACAATTTTCCAAACATCATCTTGTGGTATGTGTAACATTGGCAGATTCGGGAATAATAGAATTATCAGAGAAAAAAGCGACTGATTCCAAATCTGTTTATCAGAAGGCAATCGCAGAACGACTACTACAAGAAAAGTATGTTATATTAGAGGTGTTAAGACGCCAGGGTGTCATTGCCATTGATGTTCCTGCTCATCAATTAACAATGGCAGTAATCAATAAGTATCTGGAATTAAAAGCTAAGTCTATGATCTAACCAAAAATTGCTCAAGTAGGAGAATCATGGCTGCCCTATTTTCTTTGACACACCAGAGAATAAACCTTATAATATTATTGATAATACAATAGAAACCTTCATATTTGGATCATAAATGGCTACACGTAGACAATCCCGCATCCTCGCGATGCAAATCCTATTTAATTCTCATCTAATCAACGCTCCTATCAATACAGTTATTGAAGATTTTTGGAAGAATCATGATTCCGAGCAAGCCAACCATCCTTTTACCGATAAACTCGTCAATGGATCTATTGAGAATATTGAGAAAATTGATGCTGAAATTGATGCTTCTTCTAAAAACTGGAAAAAGCATCGTTTCCCTGTTGTTGATTTGGTTATCCTAAGGATTGCTACCTATGAAATCCTTTATGTGGATGAAATTGATGCTGCCACCTCTATCAATGAAGCTATAGAGATAGCCAAATCATTTAGCACACAAGATTCACCAAAGTTTATCAACGGTGTCCTTGATAACATCCGTAAAAGACACGAGAAGACCTTATTGGACTAATATATCTATAGTTCAAATATACATCTTAACAAAATACCCATATATTAAATGTCGTTACAGAGATATTGCATTATTACATTTCTATTCTTACTTCCTATTAATCTCTTTGCTATACAAGAATACACATTCTTAAATGAATTCGGTGAAAAAGGTGAAGGACAAGGACAATTTGCCAAGAAATTGTTTACCGCATTTGATAACGATGGGAACATCTATATCACGGATACAGAGAACTTTAAAATACATAAGTTTAATGAGACCGGTGCTTTTGTATTTGAGATCAAGATTACAGAATCATCAAATTTTCGGTTTATCAATCCTACATCTATTACTATAGGTCTTGACAAATCAATTTATGTAATGGATTGGACTCTCATACATATTACAGATACAAAAGATCCTAAAATCTATAACTATGGTCCAGGTATTCACAAATTCGATGAAAATGGAGTTTATATAACTACTATACCTCTACAGGACTTTAGCAAAAGAATTGATACACTTGAGGCTGCTGCCCCTGGTTTAGATGATGATGGGAAATATGCACTTATAATCCCAAATGGCGACACAAAACGGAACTTACTACTCACAATAGATTCTCAAGATAACCTATATATTTGTGATGATGGGATTATTTACAAGCTTGATTCAAAAGGTATCCTGATAGGAAAATTCCCTATTTCTCAACCAGGCGTTGGGCAAGTAATAAAACCTGTAGATCTCTCAGTTGATAACTCCGAGAATCTATTTATTGTAGATAAGGCGGGACACAGAATCATCAAATATGATTCATCAGGAAAATTCATAAAGTCAATCGGGGAACATGGGGATGACATTGGACAGTTTATTGAACCTTTTAAGGTAGCCTCCTTACAGGACGGTTCATTACTGATCGCAGACAAAGCAAAATATCTAAAGGACTTTTTATCTACTTTACCTAAACGGCTACATGATCCAACCCCTCGATATGACGCGTTCTCAAGATCGTTTCGATATCGTATCCGAAGAATACAACGGATTAACACAAAGGGTGAAATCACCCAACAGATTCTGATTCCATTTCAAAGAGAATCTGAAGAAGAGGTAGGACTTAAACTGAAAGGAATTGATCCTGATGGAAGCCTGTATTATTTAAATACAGAAAAATTACACTTCAGAAAATATATCCCAAAATCCTCACTGTTTTCTTCTATGTTTCAATCGGAACTAAAGCTACGATATACACGTGATATTCAAGATATTGAAATAGACAATCAGGATGATCTGGATGCTGATCTATACACTAAGTCTGATTTTGACGAGAAAATTATTCAGGATGCTGCAGATGCGCATCTAACCTTTTCTTATGACTTCAATGAGGACTTTCGAATTGGAATATCCAATCAATTGACACTACTTAGAATGACAGATACCAGCTATTATAGATCACGAGACTTTGAAGATTTTCGAGGTACATTTAATCAAGATGACAAGTCCACAGAAACTTCCTTGGATAACAGAATTCAGTTTGATTTAATATGGGTTAGAGACCATAGCATCTACAGATATCGTGAAGCACGTGTGTACGGTTATTTCAGTACGATCCGACTTGATTTTATCAATGACGCATTGGATCGTAGCAATTTCAGATATTTCGATTTCTTTGCAAATTTGTCCGATTGGGGTGGTGGAATCAATTATGACCTTAACAGGACATTTCGATTAAATTTTGAAATCACACATTTCTTTGGTAAGAATAATTACACCTATTTAGATGAAACGAATGATCTCTATGCTACAGGTTTTCAGCAAGCAGATACAATTCGTGCTGTTTTATACATATACGGTTTTTTCTAATGAATGATATGTAACCAAGATATCTATGATTATCTATTAATAACAATTACTATTTAACTAAGACTATCTAAAAGATAGAGTATGTCCAAGTAATTATTCAGTTGCCTTATCTGTCATTTCCTTCATTTATTCTCTTCTCTGATACACATAACCCCTTGAATGTAAGGACTCATGTGGAATTATCTCAAAAAATTCTTGCATTTAGAATTAAAATGCCGTATTCTAATACATAAATTTAGGGAATGCAATTATATTTACACTAACAATACTATCTACATTCTGTATAATTTCATTATAACCAATCATACGAATAAGGTTTTGAATTCCCGTATTTTGCAGTCAAAAAGGATTTATGTCAATTTTTGGTACAGATAAATACAAATATGAAGTTGTAGAAAATTGGGGGATGACACCTCAACTTGGACTCGTTTCTGGTGTAGCCTGCGACTCGAATGACAGAGTATATGTTTACAATCGGAGTCCTGTCCCTGCTATGCTTGTATTTGATCCTGATGGTACACTCATTGCTGAATGGGGAAAGGATATATTCCAAAAACCACACGGTATCTGGATTAGTCCAGATGATGAAATTTATACTACTGATACAATGGATCACACCGTACGTAAGTTTTCACTTGATGGTGAATTGTTAAAGACATTCGGTACCGTAGATCAACCTGGAACCCCAGGAACACCCTTCAACCAACCTACACGTGCAGTGCTTGCCCCATCTGGAGAGATGTATGTTTCAGATGGTTACGGACAATCACGCGTACATCGTATGACAGCAGACGGTGATGTAATCGTTTCTTGGGGAGCACCCGGCACAGGACCAGGAGAATTCAACCTACCTCATGATGTTACTGTAGATAAAAATAACCGTGTATATATCCTTGACAGAGGTAATCTCCGATGTCAGATTTTTAATAATGAAGGTGAATTTCTGACTGAGTGGACAGACCTTGGTTCACCAAACGACTTATTTATTGATTCAGATGATATTATACATATTGCAGAAGGACACCAAAGTATCTGTATTATGACACTTGACGGTAATATAATTGGTAGATGGGGAGAAAAAGGGAGTAATCCCGGTCAATTTAGCGATTCCCCACACGGAATATGGATTGATTCAAATGAAGACATCTATGTTAGTGAAGTAATTGCTGAAAAACGTCTACAAAAGTTTGCGAGGATTTAATTGTTTTGAAGAAATATTCTGTTGCTATTTTCAGTCTAATTTTTATAACAATCTTAGCATGTACCATCGCTTATGCTGGTCCAGATCACGAACATTCGGGTGATCACCTTAAGAAGTTTTTTACACAGAACATCACGATACAATTCGCAATTGTAGCCTTGGTTGTGTCATTTGTGTTGGGAGGTTTACATGCATTAACACCAGGACATGGGAAGGCAGTTGTTGCAGCGTATCTTGTCGGTTCAAAAGGGAGGGTCATTGATGCAATTTTCCTCGGTTTGGTTGTAACCTTCACGCACACATTTAGTGTAATTGCTCTTGGTGTGATTCTATTGTTAGCTAAAAATCGTATACAACATGAATCAGTTGTCATGTGGCTAAGTCTGGTTTCTGGTGTTCTTATCGTTGGTATTGGTGCATGGTTATTGAGTAGAAATATTAAACAATACTATACTGGTGGACATCGTCAAAATCACGAACACGGACATAATCACGGACATGGACACGACCACAGTCATGGACACGATCACAGTCATGGACATGGTCATGATCACTCTCACGGACACGTTCACAGCCACGGTGGTGGACATGCGCATAGTCATGTCCCATCAGACAGAACAGGTTTCTGGGGTATATTAACTCTCGGTATATCAGGAGGAATTGTCCCTTGTGTGGATGCTCTTTTGGGTCTATTGTTTGCAATCAGTCTAAACAAACTTACTTGGGGAGTGATTATCCTTTGTGCGTTCTCGTTAGGACTTGCTGCTGTGTTAGTAGCAATTGGCATACTAATGGTATTGGCAAAACCAATGATTGAACGGTTTACTGGTGAAGGTATTTGGTTAAAACGAATGCCGATTATCAGTGCGAGTGTTGTAATTTTACTCGGAGCTGTCTTGGTCTTCAAAGCACTTACGGATGTTGGTGGTCATATTTAAACCTAACAGGATAGAAATTCTTCCAGTCTTCCAATAGCATCATCAATTGTCTTGAATCCCATATCGGCGTGCTTCTCATGCACGCCGATTTTGGTTTTATGTTCATCCAATTTTTCAATAAGAACAATACATAGAGGAAATCCAAAGTGAATACCATAGGTATATATAGTCCAGGTGATATGGGACATTCTGTAGGTGAGGTATTACACCAGAATGGTCTCCGTGTTATCACTTGTCTTGAAGGTAGAAGTCAACGCACACGAGAACTCTCAGAAAAAGCAGGTATCAAGGATGTAGAGTCCTTTTCAAATTTTGTCAATGAAGCGGATTTAATCTTATCAATTATGGTACCCGCCCATGCATCTCAAGCCGCTCAAACAATATGTGATGCACTATTACAAACAGATACTACTTTAGCTTATGCTGATTGCAATGCGATTGCTCCACAGACTGTACGAAAAATTGGGGAGAAGATTGATGCCGCGGGTGCTACATTCATAGATGCTTCCATAATTGGACCTCCACCCCGAACACCCGGTAGAACACGATTCTATGTTTCTGGTATAAACCTTGATCCGTTTATCACATTGAATAATTACGGTTTAGATGTTCGTCCCCTGGGTGAGGAGGTTGGTCTGGCATCAGCAATTAAAATGTGCTACGCTTCCTTGACAAAAGGGTTAACCGCCCTTTGTACGGAATTACTCACTGCAGCGGAGAAGCTTGGTGTTTCTGATGCACTTTCTACTGAATTTAAACTCAGTCAATCAGCACTCTATGAGCGAATGGAAAACGGTCTTCCAAGTATGCCACCAAAGGCAAGACGTTGGATTGGGGAGATGGAGGAAATTTCCGCTACATTCGAATACGTCGGACTAACACCCCATATATTGGCTGGTGCAGCTGACATATACCGTTTAGTAAGTGATACACATCTGGCAGATCTTTCACCAGAAGAAAGGGACAAGTTTCCTTCATTGACAGAATTGGTAGGTGTCCTGGCAAAACAGACGGACAATAATTAGATTCTCTGTCGTAAATAGGTATTTATTGATTTCGCAAGAATCAATATTGAAAAATCAAAATACTTACCAAGATAATAGTCTTAACTCCTACTTTTCCTCTTGTGATTACTCCGGTTCTTTTATCTCAAAGGGATCTACAATCCATTGTCTAAAAGAAACATCATCCTCAAAAAAGGAACGCATTAAAGCAAATTCATCCGGTGTTGCAATTGCTGCATACAATATCCCTTTATGTTCACCAAATGTTCTCATTCGAGATTGCCATGCTTTATGGAAAATTTCAGTATCATCAATCATCATTGCTGAAATCATACCCATTTGAACTGTTTTTACTGAGAACCCAGATTTCGTGTATTTCATTAAAGGATCTACTAACTCTTTCGTGAGTAGATCTTGGAATTCTTTACGACTATTTAATTGATTCTTACCGGATTTGCTCCAGTTTCGAATGGTATAATAGAAATCTACCCATATATTCTCTTCATCTTCCCTTACTTCGGTATCCAAAATAGTATTAAGTCTTTCGAGTAGAACCATTCTATGGTTTGTGTCCGGCATGGAATGTATATAGGAAAGATAATCTGTATATTCAGAGTTATACTTATTGTTTATATAGGTAAGGTATTCTTCTGTGGATAATATTACATCTAAACTATTTGATTCTTGAGTAGATGGGTTCTCTTCTATTTGTGCAAGTAAGATATCCTGTTCTTCTGTCAACGGCTGGAAGGCATAATTTCTAAGTTCCCGTCTATATTCAGTTTGTTTATCTATAATTTCTCCCATTTCAGCATACATATTCTTAAAAATCGGAACAAAAACGACTATTCCACCAACAAGAAGCAGTACACCTAACCCTAATAGTAAGAAAAATATTGGTTTTTTCATTTTCTAACCTCGTTTTTCTTATATGGTATCACTGTTAATGGGTAGATGCAATATATTATAAGTAAACAGCACCAATGTCTTAATCGGTGCTTTCTGTTGAAAACATGACACTTAAGAACTGAAAAAGTGATTTAAAATCACCAAGGGTAATCATGAGTTTGGTATTTATACCTTCCGCTTCAGTCTTCGCAGAGAACCCGATACTGTAATTATCTGGAAGAGAATCAAACATAACTGTATAAGCATTCAATGAATAAGCCCCAGGCATATCCATTTTTGCTAACAATGGCATTATTTTTTTTACTGCGATAATTGGTGAAAACAATAATAGAATGTTGCTATCTGTATCCAAATTATCAATAAGTTTCTGCTCACTCTCACTAATTGAGCTTTCTATTCTTGTCAATGCATTCTTATCCAATGCTAATTTTAGCATCATCGGTTCACTTGCCATAGAAAAATACAATTTCCCATTCTTGAACGCATAATACAAATTCCATTCAAACGGTAATATCTCAGACTGGTTAGGTTCTTTTTTAGCAATTGTGGGAATTAGTTCTGGAAAAACATAACTGCCTATTTCCACATCGGTATGAATGATTGGTACTCCCTTTTGTGCACCATAAAAGCCAGATATTGCTTCACTAAAATCCACATCTATATAGGTTTTAGCTTTCATCTCATCCTTTACATCATAAATGAATAGATAATCCGGTAATAAGGAATCTTCAAAGTTAACAGATCCTTGAACACCATCTACCATTGAACTATGGAATAGTTGTAGTTCCTGTTGGAGATGTCCTAATTTATCACTTTGTTCTGGCGTATCTTTTGGAAAATTATATAATAATAATTTGCTCATCATACCAATTAATTCAGGACTACCTTGAATTGATCCCTTGAGAATTGATGTTTCGGGTAATTGATAATATCCGTTTTCTCCCATCATTATAATCCCATCAGTATCAAGTAATTTACTTTCATTTTCTATGTGTAGGAATTGTTTAAGAATAATATCGGTTTCCTGGAACTGTACAGATCCACTTATGGATTGAAACTTATCATTTAGATATGTACCCACACTACCAAAGAATTTATTATATATCATTTTCAGTCTTTGATTATTCTGTCCTTCAAAATTACCCTTATCTGATTCTAATTCCTCCATAAGAGATCTATGAGGGGATGTTTTTATCCCTATAGAATCATAAAAATAACTAATATCATTACTATTATTTAAAACATCTGATAGAAAGATCTCATAATCTTGATTAGGTTTTTTAGATTCTATAGTTCCATTTCTTATGTCTATCATGTTTATACATACATCAATTTGTTGAGAAAAAAGAAAATACTCATCCAAGATAGCGAAATTCTTCATCCCATCTATAGTACTCCAATATGTAGCTCCTTTATAGGTATTGGATGGAAGGTCTTCAGCCTCGGATGTAATTAACTCTTTCATTATTTCAGGATCTTTTAAATGAAGTGCTGTAGAAATATGCACAGGATCAAAACTTGTAAAAAATACTACTACATCCTTTTCAAAATCCAGTCCCAATTCTTCTAAAGAATCTAATCTTTCAAAATCCAGACCTATAGCATAAGCAATGATTTTTGCCAGCAGTTCCATTTCACTGTCTTCCTGTGACATTAATTCACTAACCATGATATTTATCTTATTATTTAACAACTTCAGACTTGGACAATAAATAAGTGCCAATGTGTTATCAGGAATAAGTTGTAATACACTTTTCTTGGGAATATCAATTGACCTGCTATCATTTATTCTTTCGGGTAAGTCCATTTCTAAGTGTTTAGTATCAGCACCTAAATCTGTATAGAAGAATATACACAATAGGATTACTACCATAAAGGGTTTTGATAAGCATCTAAAAATCATTATTTTCTCCATTTAAATTATGTCTTTTATTCCTATTTTGGTTAATCTTTGAGTTCATGAAATCGATGTAAGCGGGAATAACATAGTCAATAACAAAATCGGTAATACAGTGTAATTCTATAGATATGTCTGTTTCTTCTTTCAGCTTAATCTGAGTCGAATCTGCATTACTGATTTCAGAATCTTGATCAATTATTCTGTCTAACCTGTCATTTGAGGTATTCATAGTAGACAACCCAATTGTCATGATAAGAATACAAAATACACCAAAAATTATATGATTTCTCATTTTTCTATCCTCAATGTATTTGATTATTAGACTTCAATTATGTAACTCAATTGGAATGGTAAACATTCCACGTCGTTTAGTTACTATAAAAAACTTGCCATTATGAATTTCCATGTCAGTCACGTTATCAGGAAGCTCTGGTGAAATTCTTTCCCACACACCATTATCCATAGAATAAATTCCAGATGGACATGCACCATAGACATTAGAATTAAAATTCGTTATAGTATCCATGACAATTATTTCTTCTTTTTTATCTTTAATAACATACCATTCAGGACCTGATTCCATCATCACAACACCAGAATCTGTTGCGACATAGTGGGTTGTACCGGAAAAAGCAATCTCATTAAATCGCTTAAATGTCAGAGGTAGTTGACTTGTGATATTATTCCAACTTTCTCCAGCATCCATTGATCGGAATAGTTGTCCATCCTCTCTTGCAACATAGACTGTCTGACCAGAAGCTTTTAAACGAAATCCCATATAAGAACGCGTTTCCTTAACAGCCAAACCTGTATCCTTCCATTTAGTTTCACCCTGTGTTAGTTTAAGTAATTTCTGGTAATAGGTTACATAGAAAGTCTTATCGCTGAATGCAAATCCTCCTGTTTCTGGAATACCTATCATTTCTTCAACTAAACGAACTCTACTATTCAACAAGTCTATTGAATTAGAATATTCATTTGAATTTGTTGTTTCATTGATCATCGTATTTGACAATACATTGTTATAATTAATTGCTGGCAATGTTTCAATTGGTATTAGTTTATTCTCACTCTCTGATAATTTACATATACGGATACTATTCTTTTCATTATCATAGACAAAACCAATTAGAGAATTATCAATGACTGTGAAAAAAGGGTTAGCAGTTAAAATATCCATGATGTTATCCGATTGTTTGTTGAAGAACTCCCATGTATCTCCATCATCCGAAGATATGTAAATTCCATGTTTTGAATATCCATACAATTTATTGTTGAAGGAGGTTAATTCCTCAATCCCTGTACCTACTATCCCATTCATAAAAAGATTCCAGGAATCACCAGCATCATTAGTACGTCTTATACCTTTGAAACCATGTGTATAGAATGTCTCTTGATTTACTGCCAATCCTGTTTTATCAATAGAGTTCATTGAATCAATGTCAAATCCAAGGTTTTCCCAAGTTATTCCGTTATCAATTGAACGGTAGGTATTACTCCCAATGACTAATATGGTATTATCAGCAACCATAACCTTAACACCAAATGGCAATCTTTCAAATATGCTTCTACCCCTTGGTGTAATTTTTGTCCATGTCCCACCTAAATCTTCAGATCGAAAAAGTTCCCACTGTTTTGAATTTTCACCACGTAACATCTCTCTAACTAACTTTCTTTTTTGTTCTGTAGGCGAGACTTCAGAATCAACAGGAACCATTCCAAGGTACACCGTATTCTCTGATATTAACAAATTAGTGACTTTTTTATATTTACCAATTGTTAATTGTTCCCATGTATCGGATTGTAATCGAAATACTCCTTGTTCTGTACCAATAAACACCACATTCCCTATAGAAGTTGCTGCAGTAATTTCTGTATCTTCTAATCCACTGTTATATAAACTCCATAATTTACCTTTGTTGGTTGACCTATATATTCCATCATCTAAAACTAAATAAAATGCATCATCAATAATTAGCAATTTTAAAACACTACCGATTGGACGAGGACCGATTGAAACCCAAGAAATTCCATCATCGTATGAAGCATATATCTCCTCTGTAGAAACGAGATAGAGACTATGTTTATGTTCTGCCATTGGCATGTCAAAATACTCATAGATTGGCACTGTATTGTTTAGGAGCATCCATTCATAAGCATTCTCTTTGACTTTATAGATTCCAGTCGGTGCTATACCTAAAATGTCTCCTTTAGATGTCTGGAATAGTGTGAGTATATCACCCGTTTGAGGACCTTGGTTCTGAGTCCAATGTGTAGTCAGAATTGATGAATTTTCTGATGAATCCAGTTGATTCTGAGTTGATTGGATTGCTTCTGTACGTTCATCATCTGTTCCATTACGCTTATTGGCAAGGACAACATTACCGATTTTACGTTTCGGTTCTGGCAGAATCTGAATATCTATAGGTATTGCTGAATCAAAAATCTCTATTACAGGATGTGATTCTGCATCAAGACTATAAGATCTTTGAAAATTAGAGAGAATTTGACTTGCTACACCTATAAGTAACATAACTAAAATAGCTGCAGTTCCTAAAACAGAGACAGGAATTATTGGTTTAACATTTGAGGGTGGGGTTGGATTAATTCTTGTGATTTTCTCCATAATATTCTCTGTAAAATCAACTGGTAGTGTAACCGCACCAAGTGTTTCACGAATCATAGGTTCTTCCTTTTGCAACCGTTTCCGCGCCCTTCTGAGTCTGCTCTTAATCGTATTCACCGAAACACCTAAAAACTTACTAATTGCTTCAGATGTCATCTCCCCAAGGTAGAAAAGTGTTACAACAGTGCGTTCACTCTCTGGTAGTTTATTTAATAGGTTTTTTACAATTTCCTGACGTCGTTCTGTTGCTGCCTTCTCACGTTGTTCTGTAACATAGTTTTCATACGATGTTCTATCAAGATTGTCTGTATTGGTGGCTTCTAAAGATTGCATATTGGGTTTCTTCCTTCTTTGCCAATCCGAACAAAGATTACTGGCTATTACATATAACCAACCTGCGAATTGTGTGCGATTCTTTAGTGTGGCAAGTTTTTGGTATGCTTGGAGAAATGTGTCCTGGGCAATTTCTTCTGCTACTTGAAAATCCCCAGTCTTCCGCCAAACCAAGGCGTGAACACTCTTTTGGTACTTGTTGACTATTTGACTGAAGGCTGTATCATCCCCTGCCAAGATTTTATCTATTAGTACAACATCATCTTTTTCCATTGGAGGTCTCCACAAAAAGACTATTTACGATAATTAGTGACGTATTTTTGATTGGAAAAGGGTGCATAATCTGCATTCATACTAAAATATCTTATTTTCACTTAAGATTCCCTCAATTTATCTTTTATTTTTGAAATTTAACAGATTTAGTTCTTCTATTTTATCAGATCCTGTTGTGTGAGGAGGGAATTCTAAATCCACTACTTATTTTACTTCGCATTTCATCGATCACACCTACAGTAGAAACCTATATTGGTTAAAATTGATACCCTATCGTATATTAACTGTTTTTTCTTGACACAAATATAACAAGTCGTTATATTTAACCACATCATGCGATTGTTATCCATTAACGTATCAAAACCGAAACCGATTAGTCATGAAGGAAAAATAATTTATACCGGTATTTTTAAAGAACCGGTGTCTGGAACTGTCATGCTAAGAGAAATGAACATTGATGGTGATGGACAAGGCGATTTAAAGGTACATGGTGGTACATACAAGGCAATATACGGATACCCTATAGAGCATTATAAACATTGGCAAGAAACATTAGGAAGAGATGATTTGTCTTTTGGTCAGTTCGGTGAGAATCTAACTGTGGAAGGTATGCTTGAGGATGAAGTACATATCGGTGATATATTCAAAATTGGATCCACCGTGAGACTTCAAATTACACAACCCCGTGTTCCTTGTTTCAAATTAGGTCATAAAATGGGTTCTGCTGAATTCCCGAAGATATTCCTACAAAGTAAACGCGTTGGTTTCTATTTTCGAGTTATTGAGGAAGGTGAGATAACAGCACATGATGAGATAGAACGGGTAGATGTATCTTCAGATCCGATGAGTGTCACAGATATCCTTTCCCTACGGTATTTTGATACAAACAACCATGAAGGAATTACAAAGGCTATAAGACAACCTGCACTTAGTCCAAGTTGGAAGAAAGATTTCAATAGACTCTTAAACCTATGAATGTATTTAAGGCGTCATCAAAACTGGATACAAGCAAAGCTGCCGCTGAAGCAGCAAGTATAAAACTGTGCGATGCAATATCTAACAATGGACATGCAAGTTTTATTGTGGCTACAGGTGCATCACAGTTTGACTTTCTTGGCACACTTACCTCGGATAATGCTATTGACTGGTCAAAAACAACAATGTTTCATCTTGATGAATATATCGGGATACCTGATTCGCATCCAGCCAGTTTTTGTAAATATCTTCAAGACCGATTAGTAGATGTCGTTCATCCAGGAACTGTTCATTTTCTGAATGGTATGGCGGATAACCCTCAAGCTGAATGCAATCGACTCAATCAACTTATTTTGCAGCACCAAATTGATGTTGCATTTGTTGGAATCGGTGAAAATGGACATCTGGCTTTTAATGATCCCCCTGCCGATTTTGAAACTGAAGACCCGTATATCATTGTAGAATTAGATGAAGCATGTAGATTACAACAGGTTGGGGAAGGTTGGTTCAATGGATTAGAGGATGTGCCAACCCACGCTATTTCAATGTCTATAAATCAGATTATGAAATCCAAGTCGATAATATGTACTGTACCTGAGGAACGGAAGGCAGAGGCAGTGCGAAATTGTGTACATGGAGAGATAACCCCCATGCATCCAGCATCCATATTACAAAATCATAACGATTGTACTGTATATCTGGATAATGGTTCCGCATCGCTCCTATAATCACACCCTTCACGGAGATTCTTAATGGCTACCAAACAGAACTCTGGAAACGGACAATCAGTTGGACTCACTGATGAGCAGAAACAACAGTTTCATGATGACGGTTTTTTACTCATTAGAAATGTCCTACCTAACCAAGCACTCCAACCCTTAATTGAGGAATTGACAAGAATGGTTGAGGATGGTGTTCAAGCAGCTGTCGAACATGGTGTTCTGGATCCATCAAAAACCTTTGATGACGAACCATTTGATATACGATTAGGTAAGGTATCACATGCGTCCTCCGATCTCAACTGGATCTGGCGTAATAATTTTAGCAATCAGAAAATTCGTACCGCTGGAATGTTCATTCTTCGAACAGCTCCCGAATTGCTGGATGTTGTAGGATCTCTTATCGGCCAAGAGATATTTGCGCATCCTCAGTTTAATTTCCGTGCGAAACTACCTAAACAAGCCATAACAGTGATTCCTTGGCATCAGGACTTAGCATATCTCAACCCAGATGAGGCAGCGGATACTCTTGTTGTGAATGTGTGGTTACCTCTGGCACAAGCTCATGAAGAGAATGGATGTATGCAGGTAATCCGCGGTTCACATAAGTTTGATCTCATTGCACACAATTTTCATGAACAAACTCCTGGTCATACGGGTGGGAAAGGTATTAGTGAACAGGAATTACCACCGGGGGATATTATAACTACTGAACTTGATGTGGGTGATATCTTACTTACGAGTGAACGTGTTGTTCATAGGGGTCTTCCCAACACAAGTGAAACCGTCAGATGGAGTGTTGATACACGGTATAGTCAAATTGGACTTCCGACAGGTCGTGAAAGTGTTCCCGGTTTTATTGCACGAAGTCACAAAAATCCAGAATCGGTTGCAAAATCACACCATGATTGGAACAGAGAATTTGTATAATTTTTCATCATAGAGATAGTTATCATATATTAGACACAAACATTATAGATTCTTTACAGGTAAAAAATGTATCTTTCAATATAAGTCACTATTTACAATTTTCAATAAATTTGGAGGTCTACAATGTATAAGGTTATATTGTCTTTACTCATAATTACAAGTCTTTTTCTGATTTCTTTTCACGCATCAGCATTTAAAATTAAAGATAAAGAACTACTGATTTATTTCTCCTTTGACAATGATAAGGGACAAGACGTCGAAGATTTAGGACCACATAAGAACGATGGAGAAGTAGTTGGTAAGGTTGATTTTGTGGAAGGGAAAGTTGGAAATGCTGCAAAGTTTAGTCAAGCTGGCGAAATTAAAGCACCCCATGTTCCATTAAATGACAAGAGTTTTACGGTAACATTGTGGGCAAAACCTGAATTGACTGGTGGTGACCAACAGTGTGTGTTTACTCAGACACAAGTTAATGCTACTAACACAAGCTTACACTACAGGATTTACAACAATGGCACCGTCCGTATGGGGTTTTATGGTAATGACCTGGACGCAGCTGCTGCTGTAAAAGCAAAAGAATGGTCCCATATCTGTTTCTGGTTAGATGCAGATGAGAAAACCCGTAGAATCTTCATAAACGGTGAACAGAAAGCCGAAGACAAAGATAGGTCTCTATATAAGGGTACAGCAGGAAATACGATGGTGGGTTCTTGGGGAAATACTGGACAGAAATTCAACGGTCTCATTGACGAAGTAATGGTTTGGGATAAAGCCTTATCTGAAAAAGAGATCGAACTTAGTATGGATCCAAATGCTGCAGCTGTCGATCCTCATGGGAAAATTGCAACAACTTGGGCACGTGTAAAAAGGTAAGTTGAATTTCGATTCCTTCTGATTATTGATCTATAACATTCAGCGTAAGTAAAACAACACCGTTATTAGTATACTGTTGTGTATATAATAACGGTGTTGTTCTATACGATACCTTCTCCAATAATAGACATTCTGTTAGATTGTGTTATGTAGCACATTCTGTTAGATTGTGTTATGTAGCACATTCTGTTAGATTGTGTTATGTAGCACATTCTGTTAGATTGTGTTATGTAGCACATTCTGTTAGATTGTGTGGTTGTGTAAGTTGTAGCACATTCTGTATGGATGCTATAGAGACCCATCACCGAACTGTTTCTTAAATAATTCTACCGTATTATGGTCTGGGTGATTTGGCAATTCTACCGGTGATTCCCAGTCCTCCTCTACTTCAGTCAATTTCACAGGATTTCCATCATTTTCTAACACGGACCTCCATCCTGCAAGGAAAACATTGGTTTTGTGCATTAACTGTCCGAAGGTTTGCGTCATTTCGTTGTGCAATGCCATATTTTGGAAAGACCAAATAGTTGGCAACCATATTTCAGTCTTATCATACGGATAGCCACTCCCGGTATGTATTCTAAAATTCTCCCCACCGTAAGCCTCAGAAGTGTGTATTTGGACAGTTCCCCATGATCCACTTACCTGATGTAATGTTCCATAGAACTGGTGTCCATCGCTATTTACATGTTCAAATGTAATAACTCCAGGAGGACTGTGCCAACTATCAGCTCGATAGGCTACGGAAACAACAGGATTTCCAGCCTCTACTATCGCCTTGCACACCATATATACCCCGTGAATACCGTGGGTAGGATAATCATCAAAAGAGTTTGTTGCAGTATAACAAACTATCTGCTTGTCACTTGCCCATGCCTTTGCTCGAGAAATAGCATCGTTATGTTCATGACTTGATGGGGCAAGGATTGTTGCACCACTCTTTTCAGCGAGTGTAATCATTTTCCGTGCTTTTGCAAGAGAATTCGCAAACGGACGATTGATAAGGTTCGGTAATCCCGCCTCAAGATACGGTTCATGGAGGATATGATTCCATGGATGATTATAGTAACCTCCGGAAATAATGCCATCCACCTTACCTAACATATCATCAAAGTTTTTTACTACCTCGCAACCGTATGAATCAGCAATTGCTTTGGCTTTATCATATTCGATATCCCAACAGTGGGTAACCCGCATTCCAGTAAACGGTGTATCTTTCTGTCCTGCTCGTGGATTTATATGTGGTGCCCACAAAGGCATATGTGAATAGGAGTCACAGTTTAGAAATCCAACGCGAAAAGGTTCATGTGTAGATGTTTGCATGTTTCCCCCAATATATCCTTCTGTCAATTACTATGATAGATTTTTACAAATAAATTTCATATCTCTAAAAAATTGAGTATAATTTATATGACCTATATTCAAATGTCAACAGTATATCAATCAAAAAACAACATTGAAAGGAAATAAGGTGGAAACACCCATATACGGCTTAACCGTACGAGATGTTACAAAACACTTTAAACGGTCGAAAAAACCAGAACATAAACTACGGTTCTTTGAAAAGATTAAGAGAATACTCAAACCTGAAAAAGAGATTATTCGAGCAGTAGATGGAATATCTCTGGATGTTAATATCGGTGAGATTTATGGAATTCTTGGAGCTAATGGATCCGGAAAATCCACATTAATCCGACTTATTTCAACACTTCTACTCCCTGATTCTGGGACAATACATGTGTTCGGTGACGATGTGGTCTCAAATAGTATGAAGGTAAGACGTGTAATGAATCGTGTATCTGTAGAGGCATCATTTTTCAAACGTCTTTCATCTGCTGAGAATCTGATCTATGCTGCCCGTCTTTACGGTATATCCTCCTCAGAAGCACATAAAAAAGCAGAATCCATATTAGAACGACTCGGTTTTGAAGCTAAACGTATGGATGAGGAGATGGAAGCTCTTTCAAGAGGTATGCAACAGAAAGTAGCGATTGCTCGTGCATTGTTAACCACCCCAATGCTTCTTCTACTTGATGAACCAACCACCGGGCTTGATCCAAAATCGAAACGCGATGTTCAAGCATTTATTGAAGAAATTCGGAACGACAGAAATGCTGTTATTGTATTGACGACCCATGATATGGTTGAAGCTGAAAGACTATGTGATAGAGTTGCCATTATTGATAACGGTAAGTTTATTGCTGACGGAACTGTGAAAGAATTACTTGCAATGGCACCACCTAAAGAGAAGACTACCACCACACTCGAAGATGTATTTATATACCTTACAGGAAAAGAATTGGAAGAGGGAGATGCATAAACTATGTTGAATATCAGAAGAGAGACTATCATCTCCTATGCATTCATTGAACGCAATTTTAATTTACTCAAACGATATTTAAATTGGGAGATTTTGTTCTTTAGTTACTCTATTGTTAATGCGCTAACTATAGGTCTAATAATGGTTGGACGTGGGAGTAGTCAGGACGTACTTTACCTTGTTATAGGGGCATTGATATGGGGTTTTCTCTCTATTATGATGCGGGAAGTCAGCGATGCTATTACATGGGAACGATGGGAGGGGACAATAGAATATACTTTCATGGCACCGATTTATAGGATTACCCATCTTGTAGGATCATGCTTTTTTGCTATTCTATATGGTCTATTAAGAACTGGATTGGTATTGGCGATTATGCCTCTCTTTTTTGGAGAACATATTGATCTTGGAAGTGCGAATTGGTTTACGATGGGGGTTACAGTCTGCGTATCCAGTTTATCGTTTATCGGAATAGGATTGATGGCTGCGATCTTTCCATTGCTCTCTCCTGAAAAAGGACAAGCTGCAACAGGAATACTACAGTCGGTTCTGTTATTAATTTCTGGAATATATTACGATATAACAGTATTACCAGACTGGTTACAACCGTTATCCCATATTTCACCTGCGACATACACACTTAGATCTATACGTGCAGCTATGTTAGAGAACGCTTCAATAGAGAGTCAGGCAGGCAACTTGTTGCTGTTGCTTGTTATTGGGATTGTCCTGATTCCGTTCGGTTTTTGGATTTTTCACCTTGCAGAGAATTACGCAAAACGGGTTGGTAGGCTAAAACGGAGTGGTTAGTAATGTTTTCTAATCAAGAAGAATGAATACCATCTACCATGTATCTCGAACACTTACTCCCTCATCCTTAAGGTAATTCTTAATACCATCAATCGTAAATTCACCATAATGTGTAATAGAAGCAACAATTGCGGCATCTGCGTTGCTATCAACGAAAACATCGCGTAAGTGCTTTGGATTCCCTGCTCCACCGGATGCGATTACTGGAACAGGAACTAAATCAGAAATTGCCCCTGTTAATTCCAACTCATAACCTGCTTTTGTTCCATCAGCATCTATACTATTGACGACTATCTCACCTGCACCTAAATTTACACCACGTACGGACCATTCAAGTGCATCCCACCCAACAGGTTTTCTGCCACCGTCAATATAGATTTCATAACCGCTTGGAATTTCATCACTTTTTTCGACCTTCTTTACCTGCATACTTAACACAACACACTGACTACCAAAAGCACTTGCTCCTTCAGAGATAATTTCAGGATTTCGTACAGCTCCAGAGTCAATACTTACCTTTTCTGCACCAGCAAGTAGCACACGTCGCATATCATCAAGAGTTCGTAAGCCTCCCCCAACTGAAAACGGAATGAATATTTCTGATGCAACTGCAGATACTACATCAATCATAATATCCCGTCGTTCATTGCTTGCAGTAATATCATAAAAAACTAATTCATCAGCACCACTTTCATAGTAAAACCGTGCCATCTCTACAGGGTCACCAACATCAACATTCCCCTTAAAGGCAATTCCTTTTGTAACTTTTCCATCCCGAACGTCTAAACATGGTATTATCCGTTTTGTAAGCATTTTATCCTTTCTTATATCTATCCTATTGTCAATTAGATGAAGATAAGTAATACCATTTCTATATGATAATATAACATTACTTCGTAGGTCGGGTAGAAGCGATAGCGAAACCCGACTTTTTATTGTGTCATGTCCAAATCAACGCCAAATGCGCGTGTGGCATTTGGCGGGTTTCGTACCTTAACCCATTAATTGTGTAATTTCTTCTTAAAGATGTTTAGTATATCATCAAATTCTTCAACCTTCAATATCTTATACATACCTGAAAGCGTAACAATGCTGATACCAATTGGGACAAACACACCAACAATTCGTTCTATGAAACCGTCTGTTCCCAACCAATCTATTTCTATAACGCCATGAGTTATCCAACATACAAATCCCATAACTACGGAGGCAAGTATAATCTTGAGTGCGGATGGAATAATTGATTTCATCCCAATCCGTCCTATCTTCTGTCTGAGTAGGAACAATAAGACTGCGCTGTTCAGGGTGACAGTTAAGACTGTTGAAAATACAACTGCACGAGGATCAAAATAGAGATCACTGAAAATAAAGAAATAGTTCAGTATGATGTTTAGTAACACACCACATAAACTTACAATCACAGGTGCTCTAATGTCTTTATATGCATAAAACCCGTCTGTCAGGATCTTAAGCGCAGAAAAACCGCATAAACCAAATGCATATACAAACAGCACACCACCTGTTCCGATTGTGTCAGTTTCTATGAATGCACCACGTTCATAGAGTAGTCTACAGATAGGTTGTGACATTACCATCAATCCTATCGATGCAGGTATTATCACGGTTAACATCAATCGAAGTGCATACGAAAGTGAGTTGCGGAATAATTCAGTCTCTCCAGCATTCGCATGTTTTGCAAGTTGTGGTAATGCAACAGTTGATATGGCAACACCAAAAATCCCAAGGGGAAGGTGCATTATCCTATATGCACCTTGTATCCAGGGTAGCCATTCATCCTCGGAGGTAATAAACCATGTATTGGTAAGTTGATTAATTTGTACTGCTGCAACACCTAAAATTGCAGGTCCCATCAGTTTCAGTACCTGGATAACTCTCTCATCACGATAGTTTAGAAGGAATTTATATCGATATCCTATCTTATACATTGAGGGAGCTTGGATGAGGAATTGAAGAAATCCCCCAACTATAACACCAACTGCCATACCAGTAGTTGGGTGCATATCAAATTTTGGGAATAGATAGAATCCACTTATGCCTATCAATACTGAACTGAGATTGAAAAAGGAGGATGCTAAAGCTGGAACTCCAAATTTACCTTTACTATTTAATAATCCCATAGCAATTGCTGCCATTGAGACAAATAATAGGAAAGGAAACATAATACGTGTCAGGTAAACAGTCAGATCAATTTTTGTTTCAAACTGATAGTGCTTACTCATATCTAATGATTCATCGAAATTCTCACGGGCTAATATATCAACAATCGTAGGAGCGAAGAATATACCGACAATTGTAATACCTATTAGTACAACCAAGGTAAGGTTGAAAATCCGATTCGTAAGGTTCCAAGCAGCTTCTTCTCCATCTTCTGCCTCAGTGGCAAGGAATGTAGTGATGAATGCTTTACTCAGAATCCCTTCTCCAAACATATCTCGGAGAAAATTTGGAATACGGAAGGCAAGATAGAATGCAGAACCACTTATTTTGGTGGGGAAATAGTTAAAAATAGTCATCTCACGTATGAGGCCTAAAATACGGGATGACATAACTGCAAGACTTACTATTCCTGCAGCACGAGTGACTTCATGATTCTGCTGATCAGCAGGATGTTTCTCATTTTCTACCATTAATTGTTCTGTACTCAAGGGTTAATGCATGGAGGAATATTTGTGAACTACTTTGATAAAAAGAAATTATACCATTTCTAAATAATGATTATCCATTACGAATAGAAGTAATCCTAAAGAATCAAGAAACAACAAATCACCGAATACAACATGCGTATTTATGACACCTATTCATTTAGAAAACTGTATTATTTAATCCGCATAAGACATTCACCGGGATAGAAACCACACTAACCATGAAACTGAAGTAAATATTCTTTCGAAATTCACCATAAATTACGGTTAAGTGGGAGTACAGATACGTCTGGGTTTACATTGTATTAGTGTCAAAAAAGAATACACAACAAGGTCCTCCATGAGATGAAATATTTATGGTGCAGATGCTTGGGCGACTTTTGATTGTTTGCTATTCCCAACACTATTAACAGCACGCACCCGAAAACGATAGGTTTCTCCACTTTCTAATCCTGTGACCATATACGACGTGCTTGTACTACCGGTTGAACTCCAACTCGTCTAGCCCCGCCATCCATTATCATATTTTACACAAAGGAATGCGGTAAAAAATAAAGAATATCTTTTCATATTAGATGGCTCCTGTTATACTAAAAAATGTGATGATGTGGGATGCTGACATCACACATCACACTATTTTTATTTATTGTTCGACTGCCTCTCCCTTGGTTTATGTCTCGGATTTCCTGATTCTATCCCAGCGATATTACTAACATAACTGCGAGACCTCAACTTGTCTCCAAATGCATCATTTGTAGGTTTAAAAAGGCGTTGTGCTTCTTTCAGATGAAACAGCGCAGATTCGTAATCACCCAAGTATTGATACGCAATGCCTAAGGAGTCATGAGCGTCTTCAAGTGGTGTATAAATGCCTCCTCCACTTGTTTGATATAATAAAGAGTTCTCAGAACTATTTGGCAACAAACGAAGTGCTTTTGTCGCATACGCAACCGATTCATCTGGAAAATCCATACAAGTTTTATATGCTAACTTTACAAGTAATGCGGGGGAATTAGGATGATATTTCAGCGCAACTTTCAACGCTTCAAGTTCCTCTGAATCGCTTGTGTCATATCTTGCCAAAAATATTCTTGCTGCAAGCGCAGCTTCTGAATAAGGTTGGTCTTGGATAAATTGCTCTCTCAATTTATTCTTTTCAAAAGGTACCTGTGCATAATAGTCAATAAGGCTCAATTCCCTTGGCAAGAACACGAAAGCGCTAATCAATCCAATCATAATTATGAGGATACCAAGTCCCCAATACAGTTTCTTTCTCATGGCTCTATATCTCCTTATATTATCAATAGAGTTATCCCTCACACCGGTGCGTCCAGCGAGTAAAGGCTATTCGTGCCTAAACAAAATGAGTGAAAACAGTAAAGGTTTTAGCCATGTCCCTCATAAAAGAGGGTTTTGTTTTTGATCGACTACAGAGATTGAAGGTATCTGCAAGGTCTTATCTATCCCTGTAGAGGTGGCAGGTTGATCCGCAGCATAACCCACTTCCACCTTAAGCTTACACGTCGTCTCATCGTTGGTTAGAAATGAAAGGTCTTCCGTTTGTGTTGTAGAAGTATAAGGACCGCTTAAGTCACTTTGTCCCACTTTCCATGATGTGAAGACCAGTTTCGGTGCATTACCACTACTCGCTACAAGTTCAAACGGAATCGCACACAAGATAAACAAGAAAACCCAGGTATAAATTGATTTGATTTGCATTTCAATACTCCTTTCCTTTACTAAATAATATTAGACAGACAACCGCACATAGACGTATTTCTGTGTGGTTGCCATATTGGATTTACTGACCTTTAGGTTTTTGAAGACGGACAAGTGCTTCATTTGCACTCAATTTATTTGAAAGAGCATAATCCTCTGGATTCTCAGGAGCAGCAATCACCTTTAATTTCGGAATAATAATGTGCTCCACAATACCACCTAATTCAGAACGGTATGCCTCCACAATCTGAGGTAATAAATCAATGGGGACATGTAACATCACTTCCCCTGCCCTTTCTGGATTGAGACCAGCAATGAGGGCAGGGATAGAGGCAGGTCCCATCTCTGCTAACGCTTCATCAATAGGTCTTCCCCATATACCACTATCAATCTGATAGTTAAGCAAAAGTTCGGCTGACCGTGGATCTCGAAAACTCGCAAGTTCATCAAGCAGCTCAATGACACCTTCACCGCAATCACCATGTTCAGCGGTATCATAAATACTTGGAACAGGAGTCAATTCATCCATGAGTTCTAATGCTCTGGGTGAAAAGTTTCCCCATTTATGCCTATTTTTTGAGATGTCATCAAGTCGTTTCCACGCTGCAGCAACCGCTGGATCTTTAACATTCTTTGGTATATTCATTGTTGGCGCAATCCAAGTGGATGTATCAAACGGATTATGTCTATCTGTTTGCATTGTGCCCTGATCGTGGGAATGTCCCTTCTGAGATGCTTTTTTATCAATAGGACCAGTTCTGTGCCATTTGCCCCCATCCCAGTGTCCCGTTTCAAATGTTTCACCGGGTGGTGGGGGTTTTGGTGCTATCTCTTCTGCAGGTTCTCGGTTAGTGTCAGTATCACGCGATAACAAGTATGCGGAGACTCCGATAAGTAAGATAATGAGGGTTGCAATCCCCCAATACATTCTTTTTTTCATGAGAAGACCTCCTTTATACTTTGAATACAGTTCACCTTTTACGGTATCACATCTTGTGAATAGAAGGGATTTATGATTGGATAAAAGCCAATGGTATTTTTAGGTCCGTGCCTTTATCACTACAACCCACCTGCCACTCTTTAAACTTCACAATCTGCACCAGTTGAGAACATGAACTCCCATGATCCTCCTCAACTGCAGATTTGATGCTTGACATTGATACTTAATTCAGATATAGTTTTATTGATAAGGAGACCTTTATATGGAAGAAAAACGGTATTTTACTGTTGAAGATGCAAACGCCTGTTTACCAAAAATAAAACCTGATATTTTTGCACTTCAAGAGATAAGAGAGGATTTAGAGAAACTACATGGTGAACTTAAACCCTTCATAGAGTCGATTCCTTCCAATGGAGGTCACAAGAAAACACTTTCTCTGATGCATGCTGGTGATGAATTCAGAAAGATCGTTAAACGTATAGAAAGTCATGGATGTCATCTGAAAGGACTTGATCCGCCATTGTTAGACTTCCCTCATATCCGAGATGGTAAAGAGGTATATCTTTGCTGGCGTTTTGGTGAAGATGAGATACGTTTTTGGCACGAGATAGATAGCGGTTTTTCAGGACGGAAACCCTTGTAGGAAACTATTTTGGTTGATAGGGTGAATGTCCTATTTTGAGGATTTCATTTTATAGAAGTGGTTTGTAGGTCCATGACCGTTACCGATATCTAATGCATTTTGGATTGCCCCTGTGATATATTCTTTGGCAGTCTGAATTGCATCAATTAGATTTTTACCTTGTCCTAAGTTTGTTGCTATCGCGGCAGAATATGTACACCCTGTCCCATGTGTGTTTCTTGTTTCTACCCATACCGATTCGAAAAACGACCAATCCCCTTCATAATATAGAACATCTGTCGCCTTTTCATTCTCCAAGTGTCCACCCTTAACAAGAACAGCCTTACATCCAAGTTCAGCAATAGATTTCGCTGCCTTTTTGGCATCCTCTACAGTTTGTATTTCTTGCTGAGCCAAGAGTTCCGCTTCGTGTATATTCGGTGTGATGAGTGTTGCTAAAGGAATTAGTTCCTGTTTAAGGCTATTAATTGCTTCCTCTTTCAATAATGAGAACTTGCTTTTAGAAATCATCACTGGGTCAACAACAATAGAATTCGGTGTGTATTCTTGAAGTTTCCTTGTAACCGTCTTTACTATGTCAGAGGAAGAGAGCATACCGGTTTTCACACTGGCTACATCAAAATCCGTAAATACTGCATCAAGCTGTGCTTCAATTAAGGAAATCGGCAGATCAAAGGCTTCTGTTACAGCAACACTGTTTTGTGCAGTGACAGAGGTGATCGCCGACATAGCAAAGCCACCGTTAGCAGAAATTGCCTTTATGTCGGCTTGAATACCCGCACCACCACCAGAATCTGATCCTGCAATCGTTAATATCTGTTTCATAATGAATATAATCTCAATCTTATATCATTTCTGATATATCATGCCTCTCTTTTGTAGCATAAACTTTTAGTTTGTGCCACACAACACTTCATTTATAGCAATTGCTAATGGAACAAAAACTTAATAGAAATGGTATTATATAGGAATACAATTCAACCCGATATCAAAGCAAATAGTATATTTTTTAACTCAAGATAATTCTGCATTATATCACTATATTCTGATGATTGCAAACCCCGCAATTGCTATGATTGGTGGATATCGTTCCATGTTTCTGATTCAAATCTGCTTATGACAAATCGGTATTACAGCGTATCTCATAAATACTTCAATGACATTCGTATGCAAGCAAGAAGTACAAAACCTAAATAATTTTCGGCATAATGTTCCCAACGAACAACTAAACGACGAAAATCCTCTAACCAACTGAAAAATCTTT
>PYJD01000012.1:46179-46433 GCA_003635315.1 Candidatus Poribacteria bacterium | reverse complement strand
TCATAGGCTTTGTCCCCTATCAACACTGCGGGGTATTCCGATGTCCAACACGCATCCAATGCCGGTTCAACTAAACGCACTTCATGACAAGAAGCATCTGTAATCAATACACTCACAGGTCTACCACTCTTCTCTGTAATCGCTACCAGTTTTGTCCCCTTACCACACTTCGTTTTACCAACACAAGTGCCACCTTTCTTGGCAGGAACAAACTTCGCATCAACACAACACTCACTCACATTTATTTTTTTTTC
>PYJD01000012.1:0-46159 GCA_003635315.1 Candidatus Poribacteria bacterium | reverse complement strand
ATCCCGCCAGGGCGCACCTGTTCGCAACACCCAGAGTATACCATCTAACACTTCTCTATTACCACGCCAAGGTCTCCCTGGTTTATTCGAAGGGGGTTCTGGTATTAGTTGTTCGATAACTTCCCATTCCTTATCACTCAATTCCATTCTAATCATCTCCTTACTCATAGTAGAAATATATAGTTTAACAGAGATGATTCTATATTAAAAATAATTTTAAAACAATTGATATTTATGAGATACGCTGTAGATTTAAAATTCTGTCAACATAATTTAAGATTCTATATTTAAGTGTTCTTGTCCTGTAATACCATTATTTAGAATATATAAAAAATAAAAACAATGTAATTTTATACTCGTTACACTTATGAGAGATTTATAATTAATTACTACATTGTTAATTTATTTTGGAATTCAAACTCTTTTCAACTGTTTCGAATCACCGGTTTAAAAAGTGTCGAAAAACGGGAAAATGTTACACTTTTCCCTACATTCTGTAGGATTTATTTTCGGTAAAATTATGGCTTTCAGAGCAGTGCTGTACTGGGTTTATTGCCATTGAATTAGAAAAAAGTAAAATTTCTGAATTCTCATTTTTATGTGATTTCTGTTGATGCGGCAAATTTTCACAATTGTTAATATTTCGTTGGCAATTATTAGTTGTTAATTCATAGATGTTATCTGTGTCTTTAGTTCTGTAATTCGTGTAGAATACATGACTATCCTCAATTTTTAGTTTTTCAAGTTTTTTGAGTCGGTTTTTAAAATCTCCGAATTTGAAGTGCCTTGCAGTAAGTCTGGCACTGTGTTCATAGCGAATCACTAAAAACAGATGATTTTTTAATATTTGAAAAACTTGAAAACTGAATTTTCTTGTCAATTTGCTATAAACCCAGAACTGTACAGGGATTATACAGAATTGCCTGATATTTGTCAGTTGAGATTTAGATTCATAATTTATCATAACAGAATAGACCTTTGTTGCTAATATAGCCTATATCACATAATACTATTATAACATGAGTGTAAAAACATTTGCAACCTTATTTTTCACGTATGTAACTTTAGATGGTAGTGTATAGATTTTTCTTCAATAATTTTTATTTAAATCGCGAATTACGCGGTTTTTTTCTCTGAATTGCGGAATACGCGGATTAGAGGGTTGTGATAAGGGGAATGGTTTTGTGGAGTAATGGTTTCTGGGAATGTCTGAATCACGGATTACGCGGATTACGTGGATTCGACGTTGATTTGACGATTCAGAAAAAACGCGATTCAGACTGAAGTGGCTATTGGATATCAGCAGTCAGCAAGGAAAGAGTAAATTCACGATCATAAGGATGATATATACACTCCTTTTATCCATAAATCCATGATTCAAATAATTGATAGTAAGGGACTAACAGTAGATAGGATATGAACTTTTCATCTTCTATCTTTTTTTAACGTAGGGATAGTTGACTTCAACTTTTGAGCAACAAGGGCATAAAGACTCATCTCTGCTTTTGATGCCTCGTCTGCTAAAGCATGATAAAGCTGTTCATCAATAGGTACATTGAAAGGTCCCTCGTATCCAACCCGTGAAGGTGGTTTCGGAATAGGTTCTCCATCCTCTTGGTAACATTCTTTCATCAATTCCCAGGCGGTTTTTAGTTCGTCTAATGCCTTGGCAGGTGTCGGTCCGAAAGCCGAGACGTTTGGGAGTTCCACAAGGTGGGCGAGATAATCGCCATCTTCATCGAAAAACACATTGACCATGAAACCGTCAAAATCATCGTGGTTATGCTTCTTCATCTGCTATCTCCTGATTATATTGTTTGAGAAATTGTCGAACTTGGTACCCCTTTGCCATAGAATGCTCAGGTTGGATGATGAGGCGGTACCTACCAGGGGAGTACCAGGTTCTGTGACTCCCCCGCTGCCGACGTTGTGTCCATCCACACTGGCGTAGGAGTTTTTCAAAGTCTCTAAATTTCAGTCCAGTTGGGTTACGCCGTGCTTTGTCAAGCAATGCTTCTATTCGATTCATGCAATAATTTTAACCATTTACATAACAATAATCAACCAAATCATCCACTGTTCTAAAAGAAATTAAAATCCGTGAAATCTGCGTAATCCGTGATAATTCGCAATTTAGACAATATAAATTGCCAGAGGGACGAAAGGTGTGAAGATTTGTCTGAATCGTTGGTTATACGGATTACGCGGAGAATGAGGGTTAGTGTCATCTGAATTGTTATGTTGAGTTATGGTTTCTTGGATTGTCTGAATCGCGGAATACGCGGATAAGAGGGTTGTGGTAAGGGAATGTTTTTGACTGTCATTTACCGGTTGTTAGGAGCGAAACGGGGAATGCACAAACTGACAGTTTATGCTACATAATAAAGGCATTTTTATTTAGAGAAGAACTTTGTTGGGGCAAAAGAATTGACGAATAATTCATCATTTTTAGTATCCAACAACAACTTCAGGTTTTTTCATCTGATACCACAAATAACAGGATTATGTTAAGACAAAGTAGAAAATCAATATTATCTCTGACTTTCAATTGGGAGCGTGGGTTGATATGGGGTTTCTCGGAGTGTTTGAACTAAAAGAGATCGCGTCCACGATAAAGCAGTTTGGAGGTCTATCGCTTCACCTTGTTGGATATGTCCTTCTTTTTTATTTTGTCTTCGTAGAGATGTGAGACTCATTGTGTTGGATTTTTTGCTATTACACGGTTGGCATAAGAGGGCACGGTTGTCTATATCGTTGTTGCCACCATCGCTTTTGGGTACGATATGGTCAAGATGTAAATAGCGTTTATCGGGAGGGACAAAGTTACACCCCCAACATTTCAATCCGAATTGATCCACAAGGATTTGGTGCATCTCTGCATGACTATGCAACGGCTCAAGATGGTATTGGTAGACATGTGATAATTCTGGAACTGTGGGAGTGTCTTGATCGGTTCGAATAGGTGGATCCGTTTGGTAATGGATTTCATATTTTGCTGTTTCTCTTTCGAGCCAGCTCTTATCTGTGGCGTATTTCTCTATACGTTCACGTTCTTTCTTGCTAATACCCATCAACCGGGTGATGATATGATAACGGGCATCTACACGACGGTCAATTCCGACCCAACGACGTTTAAGGTTGTTTGCTGCAATAATCGTAGTGGCACATCCACAGAATGGGTCAAGGACAAGTTCTCCTTCGTTAGACGAGGTTCTGATTATGCGTTCATATAGTGCCAACGGTTTTTGATCAGGTGATCCGGTGCGTTCTTTAGATGTGCCTACTTTCGTAATATCATCCCAGATTGTTTGTAACTTGACCCCAGGTTGCTCATCAAGATAGATTTTGTGTCCACGTGCTGCAGACACTGTTCCATCTTTTCGTAAGAGAATATCACCATTTGACAACATCTTATCAAGAGTTTCTTTTGAATATGCCCAATTTCGGTAGGGAATTGTTCCTTGCCATTCAAACATGCGATTAGCATCTCTGCCGGGTGCAGTGAGATCGTGAGTTCTGTATACTCTACCGTCAGCATCTGTATGACGGAACTCTTTTTGAGCATTTTCGGATCGGACACCGTATTGCTGATTCCAAGTATATTTGTTACCCTTTGTATAGAAAAGTAGATAATCCACAATACGTCCATATTTCTTAGAAACAGCGTTATTTGCTGTCTGACGCTTCCACACGATTTCATTTATAAATTTTTTTCTTCCAAAGATGGCATCCATACACATTTTAATGTAGTGGCTTGCAGTGGGATCACAATGCAAATAGATGCTACCTGTCTCCGTTAGGATACGGTGCATTTCAATGAGTCTGACACTGAGAAAACATAAGAACGCGGCGGTATCTTCACCTTGGCAGTGTTTGGCAGCGTCAATCGCATGATATAGTTCAGTGTGGTTGTCTTTGATTTCTTCAAGCCATTTGGGATGGACTTCGTTCCATTTCCATTGGTCTGGTAATATACCAGTATCTCCCCATTTCCAGTTGTCTACATAATGTCCTGCTGTGCCGCTGCGATTACGTTTAATATTGAAGGGTGGGTCGGTGGCGATGAGGTCTACCGTGGCGCTGTTCATACCTCGTAGGACTTCGAGGTTGTCCATTTCGTATAGTGCGTTGTCGGGGAAGTTTTGGTTCATTCGGTGGTTTCCATGCTGTGTTTGTATAAGAATAGCATGGAGAGAGTGATTGTGTCAAGTTGGGTCTGAACAAGATTATTGAGGGATGTCAGTTGAAATGGCTTTAATAGAAACATCCGCATTGAATGAGATCTATATTGTGAATGTTTGTTATGAATTCGTAATAAGTAGTTTGGTACTTTGCCTGTGTATTTAAGGTGAAGAGCGTGGATGATAGCAGGTGGCATTGGTTTGGATACTTTAAGCGTAAATCAATCATTGTTTAAAAAAGTGTACAAATGGTAGACATAACACTTGCCTTTTTCGCCAAGTTCAGAGTAAACAGTTCAATCTTTGACATCTTTGAAAAGACACCTAACTATCAAATATCATTAGTTAGACAATACCCTCCTTTTTAGTTTTGAACCTGCTTCGTATGAAATTGATTCACCAGTTGTTTTTTTACTGTATAAATTATCGTTTAATAATAGACATAAATTATGTAATTCGCTTTGGGATGTAGGAACTACAATTTTTGAAGCTTCTATGTTTATAGTTACTTTATTTTCTTCAGCTTCTTTTTTAAGCTCTTCAATTATTAAGTTGTCAAGTTTGTTGTTATTGTGATGTTCATTTAGAAGTTCGGTAAACTGTTTTCGTATATCACTATCACAAATTGCAAGAACACTTTGGATATCTTCGCATTTAAAAACTCTAAGATTTAAAACAAAAGATATTTCTTCATCAGATGCCAATGTTTGTTGTCTTTCATAATCATCTAATGGTAGTATTTTGTTTGTATACATTGGGCTTTGAAATAACAATTCGCTATCTTCAGGAATATAAATTGCCGTAAGTGTATCTTTTATAGCAATTATACCCTCTTCATTTTTAGGTTCATCGTATTCGCCAAACATAGATGGTAAACTAAAAGCACTAAAATTAATAGCTTTTGCTGGGGCAATAAATTGGCTGATTCCATAGTTTTGAAACATAATAATTTTTTTCTTGTTAATTGTATCGTTTGCAAATCCGACAAGTGCTTTTATGTCTTTTCTTTCTATGTTAGTTGTCCGTTCTAAATCAATTATTGCACTGCTATCATATGGTATGAGATCATCAGTTGAAGAATCAACTCTTTTCAAATAACGTGGAAGTATGTATTGCTTTTTAGAAAAATATTGATGTTTTTCACTACTTTTATTTTCTCCGTTATATTCTTTAGGTTGTTTATCTTTTTTAAAATTCGCATACTGAGCTTTCCAATCTTCAGAAATTAAAGATTGTTTTTCGTCACCTATATTTAACGGTATTAAGAAGTTTTTTTGGTCTTTAAGTGCGCATATTGCTGCAAGTTTAAAATTATCAATCATTATTACATACTATCAATCATTATTACATACTATATATACATCTTTAGCCAATTGTTTAATCTGGACATCCTCATCAGATATTGATAAATTTCTTTTTATTATCAGTAATCGTTCTAAGTTGTTATCGTCTACAATGGTATAAAATTTATACCCTAAAAACCTTATTATCGGATTATATTGAAAAGTTCTTGCGTTAACCATAATATCTATAATCAACATATAAACGCAAAAATGCAGTATATATTGTGGAATCGATAATGGTTCAGAGCTTCTAATTAATGGAAACAAATATACGAAAACAAAACTTAGTAACCCTGCATCTTGGCGACTATAACGTTTAACTTTGATCGTTATTAGATTTGTAGGTTTGCTTGCCTTTCGTATCATATAACGACACCAAATAACCAAAAATATAGCAATTACAATATATAGTGATAATTTTACATATTTATAGCACAATTGTTGGTTTTCTGTATTAAAAAATTCACTTATTCCAAAAACTAAAATTACAGGACTAAATGAACTTATCATAAACAAATACTGTGCCCAACGACTTAACATAAGCTTACCTCGCAACTAATACATATACTTTGTGAACAAACATTTTACAATTAGTATAATTAAATAGCAAGGTATATTTTTTATTAATTTTCTTAGATCTCATTGTATTTGCTGTTGATTACGCAGAAACAAATCATTATAGCTTACGGAATTAGTCTTTTTGGACTTGGAAAATGGTTTGAAAAATGCGATAATCCCTTGTATTGATTGGGTTTCTATGGTATAAGAGATAAGAAATTAGGGGCTGTAACCCCCTAATTGAACACAAAAAACAATTTGTTTTCTGATGTTCCCGCCTATCTATATTGTATAAGAATCCATCAGAAAAATCAACTTATTACGGAGTATCTGATGGATTTGATTACGATTATGGAGATGTTTCCAACCCAAAAGGATTGTATAGTGTATTTAAAACGTCTAAGGTAGCAAGGATTACCAGAATGTCCGCATTGTGGGTCTAACAGTGTTGGTAGACGGAATGAGACGGCTATAGGACGAATCGGACGCTGGAATTGCCACGATTGTCATAGCACCTTCAAGGTCACATCTGGGACAATGTTTACTGGAACAAAGATAGCACTTAGGAAATGGTTTCTGGCGATTGCATTGATGGCAAACGCCAAGAAAAGTCTCTCAAGTTGTCAACTATCACGCGATTTAGGATTGAAACAGAAAGCAACTTGGTGCATGATGATGTGTATACGCGCTGAAATGGGAAAAGATAATGTGTTGCTACAAGGTATCGTTGAAGCAAATGAGACCTACATCGGTGGCAGCAGTAGATAAGACTATGACAAAGAAGAAGGTGAACCCCGCAAGCGTGGGCGTGGCACTGCGAAGGATGCTGTTATTGGTGCTGTTGCGCGCGGTGGGAAAGTCGTAGCAGAACTTGTTTCAGATATTACTGGTGATACAATCGCTGCCTTCATTAGGCGGGTTGTCAATACCAAAGATGCTAAACTCTATACCGATCGGTTTAGAGGATACAACGACATCGGTAAAGAGATGGAACATGAAACAATCAATCGGAGTGAACAGTGGGAAGCTGATGGAATACACACTAATACGATGGAAGGGTTCTGGTCTTTCGTTAAACGCGCATGATATGGATCACATCATCATTATTCAACAGGTTACACGCCACTGTATCTCGCAGAGGTGTGCTACAAATACAACTACAGGGAAACGAACATCTTTGCTAAATTTCTCACAGAGAGTGTGCAGTCCGAGTAAATTGAAAATATCTCAAGTCCAAAACGACTTATTCCGAAATTGATGGAACAAATTCAAGATAATATCAGCCAGGATGAATTGAAAAACATCAACGACCTTTACAGTAAGGTAGAAAACTCACCTTCTATTGAATTAAGTTCTTGCTAATGTTTTCAAAAGTTTGAACAATTTGGACAAGACAATTGGCTTTATGTGCTGTTTGATATAACTTTTGCACAGCAAGTTGAAGATCACCAACAGACTCAGGTGGAGACTTAAGAATTTCTTCCAAGTCTCTTATTAAATCTTCAGAATATAGTTAGCAAAAGCATTTATCAATCCTTTTTGATCTGTGATAGACGTATTATTGTTCAAGGGTTTTACTTCGTTTATTGGATTACTCCTTTATAGTTCGTTGAGGGTGCTTGGAAACGCATACCGAATATCTCTGTAATGAAAGATCGTTTTTTAAGACCTAATAGTTTCCTTTCATAGAGAGATACTTCTAAATGTGAAATATCTTCAGATTCAATGATGTCATTGTAAAATTGTCTATCAATATATGTGTAAGTTGCATCCCATCGTGAAATCGTGCCGCGAATTTGTTTCATTGTATTATCACCGATAATACTCCTTAAAGCAGGCGTTCACCAGAGAGTAGGGTCTGTAACTTTTACATAGGATTTATACAAGTTAGCATATATGACTGAATTTGGAAGTTTCCAAGTTAAATCTTTCTCATCAACAACATAATGGGGTTCGCCATGTTTTTCATAGCATTTGTCAAGAAGATTGTCAGCATTTTTCACTGGTATTTTGGTGATATATCCTGCAGTTCTTAATCTGTTGTCTTTGAAGATATATATAACTTTACAAGAAACACCATCAATTGTGGCATAATAAACAACATGTCTTCCTGTTCGCTGGACAACAGTGCTACCAACTTCTGAGAGTTCCACTTGTGCTGGGGTCATTCCCCAACGCGTTTTACGGAAGTTGTAGCCGTCTTCTGAAAAAGTATCAATTAAGTGTGAAGAACATCCAATTGAAATGAATATCATGCATATCAAAATAGGTATCAAGAGGTGTTTCATGATGAAAGTCCTTATATGAAATTTGATTTTATTGGGATCACATTGTTCATTCCCAGCATTGTAACTGTTGTATGGCGGTCAGTAGGGGCGCGTCAGTTTGACGCCCCCTACCGAACAATGCTGGTTAAAGGATACTATTTTGGTGGGAAATTGTCAAGAAAAGAAATATAAAGGGCTTATTGCAAGTCCGAAACTACTTATTGCGATAGCTTATTACATTTATATTATCACGTAAAGCAAACGCACCAATTAAAAACTGTTGCGTTTATTTTTTGCAGAAACTACCTCGTTTAGACCAAAAAACTGTAAAACTTACAGAGGCATTTGTAACCTCTATTTCTAACGAAGTTTTTCGTTGTGCTATATCATTCTAATATACGATAATTAACACTAAGGAGAACGGAGTAGCGGTAACTGCTCCGTTGATTAACAATTTCTTCAATACCAGAAGAAGGTCTGAAACGGTTAAAGAATCTACAGACAGGAAATGAAGCCAAAATATGGGAAATGGGAGTCATTCCTTTTGACACAAGGGATGAAGCTTCCACAGAAGAAAAACGAATTCATTCTCAGTTTGGAGCATTCCGATCTGAAGGAGAATGGTTTATTGCTACACCTCGATTATTAAAGTTTATCAAAAATTTCGCTATACAACATACCGATTTATTTACTGAAGAAGATCCACCCGAGACAGAAGATATAGTGGAAACAATAGATACACCAGAAACAGAAGATATAGCAAAAACAGAAGACACGGCCAAAACAGAAGATACAGCCGAAGAGTCATTTGGTGAACGACTTGCTAAAGCAAGGAAAGCAGCGAAGATGAGTCAAAAGGAATTGGCAGAAAAAGTTGGTTGTTCGCGTGGACATATTGCTCTTATTGAACAGAACAGGGGTAGACCCGGAAAAAGTCTATATAGAAAATTAATTGCGATATTCGGTGAATCTTTAGAATCTCCCATTGAAAAACTAACCCAATATAATTTTGCCGTTAAAATGGAGGATGAAAGTTGGATTTCAGAGAATAGAGAGATAGACACATTTATTAAAGTGATTGAGGAAATAGGCATTGAAAATGTAAAAGCTCTTGATATATACACAGCAAAGATACCTTTGATAGCGGATAATGAGTATCCTGATAAGCCACAAAGAAAGGTTGAAACAGAGACAGGAACATATTACATATTTGCAGGTCTCTCTAATGTAAGTAAGAAGAAAATTTTGGAGGACATCGCTAATCGTCTTGATCTTAAGATAGAAGTCTATATTAATAAAGTTAAGTAAAGATTTCCGTAAAATGTAATCAACCCCTCCTATCAAATATTTACGGAAACACCCTCACACCACCCCTTTATACGTTAGTCATAAATTATTTCCCATCTAAGATTTTTTCATACCTCGGCTTAGTTTGGACAATTTCAATACAATACACTTTTCACCCCTCTGGGGTTTCCCATCATTTCAATCCACGTTTTCTACACACATTCCACCCCTCTGGGGCTAACCCTCTTAACCGCGGATTCCGCGTTGTTTTGGCGATTCAGAAAAAACGCGATTCAGACAAGAAAACCCTCTTATCCGCGTATTCCGCGTAATCCGTGTAATCCGCGATTCAGACAGAAATGGCTATTGGTTATCAGCAGTCAGCCTAGAAAAGAGAATATCATGATCACAAGGATGATATTCACACACATCTTATCCGCGTAATCCGCACACTATTTACACACAAATTCACCATATAAAAAATAAATTGAAGAAAATTGAAACAACAAACATCACATATACAGAAAAGGGTTGACAGAATAGTAAACATACGTTACAATAACAAATAGAGAATAAACAAAATACTCATACTAATACCTAAACTATGATTAAAGAAAATATATACATAATTACACAAATATCTGCATATTCTCACATCTTAATGGGGAATTCAGTGTGAAGGAATCAATCAGGAACATTTTTTATTTTTTAGCAGAAATTCGTAAATTGCTTGTAAACATAGGTGGCTACTGACCTAAAACCGAATTTACGTAATTAGGGGTTACAGAAAAAAGTTACGATTTCGTAACTTTTTCACATAAATATAAAATACTATGAGAGGTGTAAAGATAGTCAGCAGCTATTTCTTAGTTTAATCCATAACATACGCTGATTTGATACATTTTTAACATAACTTTAATGAGAACCATATTATTAGAGAATGAATGATGACTATCTATAAAAACGTCCTAAATAGAAAATTTTATTTATGTCGAAAAAACTGCTTTAATATGCAGGTCGGAATTGTCAAAATTCGCATGGACAAGAAAAACACAAAATCACACTTTTTGCAAATTCTTAAAAAGTTAATTCGAAGTGGAGTAAAGTCAGTCTATGACAGCGGTTAGAGGGGTAATTTACACCAATTTCAATGACACACAATGTGTCAAAAAGTGTAACTTTTTTCACTTTTTGGACACTTTTTCACCCTATGGAAATGTCCAACGATTTCACGATTTTTTAGTGGGGAATTTAGGATTAAAGGTCTGTTTTTGCACCTTATTAAATGTCTGGATATTAGGATTAAATTTCCAATTTACGACTATTAATTCTGATACATTTATAAATGAATAGTTCTCTGAAATTAACATGTAATTTTATATTCGGAGCGGTTACAAACCGCTCCTACCGGGGTGGATGAATGGTGTTGATATGGCATAATATTTCTTAGAAATGGTATAAGATGCACAATCTGGCTGTTTGGATTATAAGGTAGCAATTTGGGTTATAATATACGAATATTTGACAATTAATTATCTAAGACGTATAATATAGACAAATTTAGCATTAGTAAATTAGAAGTAATATAGTTTTGTATTATATGTAATTTTATATAATTGGAAACAGAAAATAAACAGGAGTAAATAGAATGGCAGATTACGCAAATCCAGATGTTTTGGTAACGACCGAATGGGTTGCCGATAATGGAAATAATGAAGGTATACGTTTGCTTGAAGTTGATGTGGATACTTCAGCATACGGTGAAGGACATATTGCTGGTGCGGTTGGTCTAAATTGGGAAACACAATTGTGTGACCAAATAAGACGTGATATCCTTACGAAAGAACAGTTTGAAGCATTGTGTAATGACAGTGGAATCTCTAACGATACAACTGTGATTTTTTATGGTGATAATAACAACTGGTTTGCTACCTACGCTTTATGGCAATTTAGATATTACGGACATGATGAAAGTTTGTTAAAGGTAATGAATGGTGGTCGTCAGAAATGGATTGATGAAGGTAGAGATCTCGTGACAGAAGTTCCTTCCTATCCCAGTACTGGCTATCAAGCGAAATTTCCTGATGATAATGTACGGGCAACAAAGGATACTGTTCTTCCAACTCTCGAACAAGGTATTGTTAATCTCGTGGATGTTCGTTCCCCTGCAGAGTTTTCAGGTGAAGTCATTGCTCCTCCAGGCATGAGTGAAACGGCACAACGAGGAGGACATATTCCTGGTGCAGCGAACATACCATGGGCAACCGCTGTTGCAGAAGACGGTACATTTAAATCCCATGACGAGTTGGCATCAATCTACGGTGGTGAAGGTGTTGATGATAGCAAAGAGACAATAGCCTATTGTCGTATTGGGGAACGTTCTTCCCATACATGGTTCGTGTTGAAGTATCTACTCGGTTATGAAAAAGTACGGAACTACGATGGTAGTTGGACAGAGTGGGGTAATCTGGTTGGTGCTCCAATAGCACGAGATTAGTTTATAGTGAACTTTTGAATTAATGGAGCATTTTGAGATGTAGGAGGGAATTCCGATTCCCGATTATCACCGAGTTAAATCGCGATTCGGAGATCGCTCCTACAGGGATTTGGATTATTATTTTCAATGTTCACTATAAACCTATGTTAAATCGCGATTCGGAGATCGCTCCTACAGGAATTTTGGGTTATTATTTTCAATGTTCACTATAAATCTACGTTAAATCGCGATTCTGAGATCGCTCCTACAGGGATTTTGGATCATGTACTCATCTCATGATTACCGAGACATTAGAATATGAGATTTCTTACAACTCATGCCATTGCATGTATGACACGACAAGATATTGCACGTTTGCTTAAACGTTTTAATGAGGAAGCAAACGAGGATGTTCGTAATCTTCGTGTGTTATGTGATACTTTATCAGGAAGAATGGTTTGTGAATGGGAAGCAAAAGACCGGCAAACCCTGATTGAATGGTTGAAAAAGTGCAATATTCAGATACGCGGTACAGGAGAATGGGTGATGACAGTTCAGTATGAATCTGTGGAGAATGAGTTAAAAACTCCCACATAACCGTAATTTTTGCCAAGGGAAAGGTATGAAATACACATTTATATTCATGCTAATCATTATCATTCTCATACCTGCAACTGGCGTTTGTGAATTAACCCCTCAACAGATGGGACGGCAAGATGCACAAAGAGATGTACCTCGAACAAAATGGTTTGTTGAGGGGTTAATTAACGGTTGTATTTTCTCTTGGATCGTAGGTGGTGATCAGGTAACAAAAGCAGCAAAGACTCCACCAGAAGTAGTGGTAAATGAAATCAAGGGTTTACTTGGTCAACCACCAGAATATGTGGAGAAATATGTGACAGCATATAAATCTGAATCTGTATTCTTACAGACACGATGGACAGAATATGGTCTTAGGTCCGGAACAGGAATGTCTGCTGCTATTGTTTTCATTTATCTGATTAGTCGACTTGAGTAATACCATTTCTAATTGACAAAATGTCAATACATATTGTAGGTCGGGTTGAGGTACGAAACCCGCCAAATGCCACACGCGCATTTGGCGTTGATTTGGACATGACACAATAAAAAGTCGGGTTTCGCTATCGCTTCTACCCGACCTACGAAATAATGTTATATTATCATATAGAAGATGTACTACTTAACCCGACAAACAGCTTTTGAAGCGTCTCATTATAATAGGATTCCAGGATTAACGGATGATGAGAACTACGAATTGTACGGTCCGGCGGCAAATCCGAGTAGTCATGGTCACAATTATATCCTTGAGGTAATGGTGAAAGGTGGTATCAATACCGATAATGGAATGGTGATCAATTTAACCGATTTAGATGCATTGTTAAAAAATGAGGTACATGGCAATTATGATCACAAGCACTTAAACAGTCAGCATCCTGTTTTTGCAGAGAATCCAAATTTAATTCCTACATGTGAAAATATTACGATTGAAATATGGCAACGTCTTATCAATTCTCTACCTTGTGGATTACTTCACAAGGTTCGTTTGTATGAAAGTTCTCAACAATTTACTGACTATTATGGAAATAATACTATGGTATATCTCACGAAAGTCTATGAGTTTAGTGCAGCCCATCGGCTAAACAGTCAATATCTTTCTGAAGATGAAAACCTTGAAGTATTTGGGAAGTGTAATAACCCTGCAGGACATGGACACAACTATGTCCTTGAAATTACAGTAAAAGGGGATGTAGATGAAAAAACTGGTTTAGTAGCAGGATTGGGTTTGATTGATGAGGTGGTAGAAGCACAGGTTATGAACCGTTTTGATTACAAACATCTTAACATTGACACCATAGAATTCAAAGAACTCAATCCGACATCTGAGAATTTTGTGAAAGTACTTTGGGATGTCTTAGAACCCAATTTACAACCCATTGTTTTACACCGTTTACGTTTACGAGAAACACCCAGAAATCATTTTGATTATTATGGAGAATCCTCTTATCATGATGGATAAACATGAAGCTCAGACAGGTCTTTCATTTAAGGCTAATCATACCCCTTTAGATTTAGAAAGTCTTTATACACAGATACTTGAGAATATAGGCGAAGATCCGACCCGTGAAGGACTATTGAAAACTCCCGAGCGTGCATCCAAGGCAATAGAATTTATGACAAGTGGATACACTCAAGAGCTTGATGATATTTTAAACAATGCTATATTTGACGAGAGTTTTGATGAGATGGTTATCGTCAAGGATATAGAATTTTATAGTCTATGTGAACACCATATACTCCCATTTTGGGGTAAATGTCATGTCGGTTATCTTCCACGGAATCGAATAATTGGGTTAAGTAAAATACCGCGTATCGTGGATATGTTTTCTCGTCGTTTACAAGTTCAGGAGAGATTAACCCGTGAGATTGCAGAGGCTATTCAAACGGCTATAGACCCGACAGGTGTTGGCGTTGTGATGGAAGGACAACATATGTGTATGATGGCACGTGGTGTTGAAAAACAGGCTTCAAGTATGGCAACAAATGCTATGATAGGTACATTTCGTGAGGATAGTTCAACACGATCAGAATTTTTAAGATCTGTCCAAGGGTCATAATCAGAAACAACTATGTTGAAGAATAATCACATTATATTTTCAACTTATACCATTTCTATTAATTTTTCTCCCATTACGGATTGTTAGAAATGAAGCGGAATGTGGCACAAACTGGAAAGTTTATGCTACAAGAGAGACATTATATATCAGAAATGGTATTACAATAGGATACATGGTAATCCAATATGACACCTGAGAATAGTCATAAGTTACAACTAAATGATATTGATGGAAAAGTAGCGATTATCACCGGGGCATCTAAAGGTATAGGGAAGGCAATAGCTATTGCCTTAGGTGAATCAGGTGCAAAAGTAGTTCTTGCTGCAAGAACTCAGAGTACTCTTATGAATGTTGAAGATGAACTCAGGGAAAAAGGTGTCGATGCCCTGCATATACCAACTGATGTTACAGATTCTAATTCAGTAGAATTACTCATTGAAAAGACTCTGGATTCATATAAAAAATTGGATATCCTTGTCAATAATGCAGGTAATGGCGTCTTTGGGAATGTAGTAGATTTTGATGTTTCTGATTGGGATAGTGTGATTAATTCTAATTTAAAGGGTCTTTTCCTTTGTACAAAATATGCCTTACCAAGCTTTATTTCTCAGGGAGATGGTCAAATCATTAATGTACTTTCGGTCGCAGCAAAAGTGGCATTTCAAGCTTCATCTGCGTATTGTGCTGCAAAGGCAGGAGCACTTGCGTTAACAAAGGTGTTAGCTGCAGAAGTAAGACACCAGAATATACGTGTGACAGCCGTTTTACCCGGATCTGTTGAGACGCCATTCTGGGATGATATACCACAACATCCTGATTTTGATAAGATGCTACAACCAGAACATGTAGCAGAAACGGTTTTATCTATATGCCGACAACCCATTGGAATGGTAACAGAAGAAATTACAGTTACACCGCCGCTTGGTATTTTATAATACCATTTCTATCGGCACTCAAGAAACGTCAGGATAACGACTTACTATAAACATTCCGTCCCTACGGGACTCCCTATCGGGTATACGCTTTTGCTATAAACATTCCGTCCCTATGGGACTAAAGACATCAATATCAGACAAGTATAAACCACTAAATTGACACCTATGGGAGCGGTTACAAACAGCTCCTACTGGGTTTCAAGGAATGTTACCGCGAATAATTTAGATATCTGTGATTAACCTTTTGCTTTGATATTGAAACGTCCAATTCGTTTCTTAATTTGCACTTTACGAATAGCTCGTGAATCTGCTTGTAAGATAGTTATCACGATATCTTTATTGTCTAATTCAGTTCCAGATTCGGGAATACTTCCAGTTTCTTCAAGAATATAACCTGCTATTGTTACGTAATCTCCTGGTGGCACTTTAAAGTCGTAATGTTCTCCCAATAATTCAACTTCAGTTCTACCGGCACATTCAAGAATGTTGGGTGCAATTAGACGAATATCATCGGGTTCATCCCGTTCATCCTCAAACTCACCCACAATTTCTTCAATTAGATCTTCGACCGTCACCAATCCAACAATTCCGCTATATTCATTAACTGCAAATACCATTGTATGTTGTGTACTTTGTATTTCTTTCAGTAGGCTATTGATATTCTTTGAGTCCGGAACTAAATGAAGTTCTTTTCGTATAAATGGTTCAATAGATTCAGGCTGATCATCTGTATAAATGACATCTAATAGATTGACAATACCGATGATATTGTATATACGTTCATCATAAACAGGTATTCTTGAGAAACCCGATTCAGCTGCAACCTTCAAAAACTCCTCACATTTTGTATTCTTATCAATAGCAACAATATCGACGAGTGGCACCATCACCTGTCTAACAGTCCGATTTTGGAAATTGAGCAATCGGTGAATCATTTGACGTTGTTCAGGGAGTAGATTACCAGATTGTTCCCCCATTGTTGCCAGTAGACGTAACTCCTCCCGTTCAGCATCAATATTGGGTGTTGTTAATCCTCTGTCAATGATTCCAACAAGACCTTTCGTCAATGTTTGTAGAAAATAGATGAGTGGTGCTAATATATATTCAGAAATGCGTAATGGGTAAGCATACCGTAAAGCAAGTTTATTTGCGTGTACACGGAATATAGTTTTCGGTAAAATCTCACCGAAAATTAGTAGGAGGATGGTCACATACAAAGTAGATATAATGAACTGAAAATTCTCAGAAACCTGAAGAATGGAACCAGTCAATCGATCCCCAAATTGAGAAATGAGTACATTTGCAAGATTTGTACCGACTAAGGTCAGTGCCAACATCTTACTGGGAGATTCTACAAGCTTATGAACAATTTTTGCTTTTGAATCATCTGATTCAACCAACTCATTAATACCGATCTTATTTACAGAAACAAGAGCAGTTTCAGAACCAGAATAAAAAGCCGATAGCACAAGACAAAGGAGTACAGCAAAAACAAAAGAGCTAACTATTATGATTGTGGATGCTGAACTGCCAGCACCAAATAAGAGTATTGAAATGAGAAGTGTTTTCAAGGTTTGGTCCGTACTTATATTTCTATTTCAGTTTCATCAAGTATAGGAGCACGAATTATTAAGCCTGTAATGATATTACCTTCTGTAGCGGTAATTTCGAATTCAATTCCACCATCGTCTATGCTGGAATCACCGACATCAGGAAAACGTCCATAAAGTTCAACGGCATAACCCCCGATAGTGTCTGCGTCATTTTCTTGTAGCTTGAGTTCAAATAATTGATTCAGATCGCGTATGCTCATGCGACCGGATGTTTCAATGACTAATGGATTATCGGAATGTTTTATGTATTCACACTGTGAATCGTCTCTATCATACTCATCAACTATATCACCTACGACCTCTTCAACAATGTCTTCCGTTGTGACAATTCCAGAAAACCCACTATATTCGTCAGAAAGAATAGCGATTTTCGTCTTTTCATCTTTTAATTGAAGCAATAACATTCCAATTTTACGGGTTTCCAGCACGAAGACAGGTTCGCGGAGTAATGGAGCATTGGAGGTAATATTAGGTTTTTTAACACGTAGATTAAGGAATTCATCAATTGTAAGTGAACTGATATCCTCATTCCGCCATGGGACGAAATCTTTTACATAGAATATTCCACAAATTTCATCAATTTTATCTCTATAAACGGGTATACGTGAAAAACCGGATGTTTTCGCTTGAGTTAATGTCTCTTGAATCGTAGTCGTTGTGGGAACCGCAATGACTTCAGTTCTTGGCACCATAATTTCTTTTGCTTCTATATCCCGCAATTGAAGAATATTACTTGCAATTTCCCTTTCATCAGGTGGTAATGTATCATCATGATAAGTATTGAGGAACTCTTGCAATTCTGTTGTAGTTAGTTCTTCAGGTGGGGCGGGTTGTCCCCCAAAGATGGGGACAAGTTTATCAATTATAATGCGTAATAATCCTCGTAATGGAGAAATTACAATAGAAAAAACCCATAAGGAAGGGGCAGTTATCTTAGCAAAAGTCTCAGCATGCTTTATGGCAAAGGTTTTTGGTGCCATTTCACCAAAGATAAGCATAGGTAGAACGCTAAATATTAAAGCTAATAGAGTATAAACGGTTGGATGAGATTCAGAAAATACTATTTTTACAAGACGTAGAATGAGTATCGCAAAAGTGACATTTACTAAGTTGTTACCAAGGAGGACAGTAATAAATAAACGGCGTGGATTGTCTACGAAATTGACAATTGCGGAAGATTTTCCCCGATCAAGTCGTATCTTCTCAATCTGCACACGTGATAGGGCACATAAGGCAGTTTCAGAACCGGAGAAAAAGCCGGAGAGTAAGAGTAAACCTACCAATCCAATCAGATAAGGTAGTAGTGGAACTTCCATTCTCTTGAGTGGACGATCATAGAAATTCGTCCGGAATTTAACCTCTTTTCAGTCGTATTTTTATAGCATCATGACAATCATTGTGTATAATTAGATAAATCTTACCACAATTTAGCCTTTATAGCAAGTCAAATTTGTGAAATAGAAAGTAATTTATGGCAATTGGGTAACATTTGAATTACAATAATTCATAGGTGATTTTATAAGTACAATAAATGAGGCAGTCTATGACAAAATTTGAACAGATGCAACGTATAGAGTCAAGTGGTATCGTAGCAATAATTCGCGCAAATAGTTCAAATGAACTAATTAAAACTGCAGAGGCAATAAAAAATGGGGGTGTTGATGTCATAGAAATTACGATGACAACGCCAGGTGCATTAAATGTGATAACAGAAGTATCGAATCAATTAGGAGATGAAGTTCTAATTGGGGTAGGGTCAGTACTCGATGCAGAAACCGCACGAGTAGCCATGCTTGCGGGGGCTGAATTTGTTGTTAGTCCAGTGACGAAGAAAGATGTGATTGATGCTTGTAATCGATATGGCAAAGTTGTGATACCTGGTGCGTTCACACCAACAGAGATTTTATATGCTTGGGAAACAGGTGCTGATTATGTGAAAGTGTTTCCATCAAGTGGTGTTGGACCTTCCTATATCAAAGACATCAAAGCCCCGCTTCCACAAATCCCACTTATACCAACTGGTGGTATCAACATTGAAAATGCTGGTGACTTCATCAAGGCAGGTTCAGCTGCTTTAGGGGTGGGAAGTGCACTTGTTAGTAATACCATCATAGAGTCTGGAGATTTTAAGAGACTCACCCAACGAGCGAGAGATTTGGTATCTGCTGTTAATTCTTCCAGATAATTTAAACATTCTATTCTCAAGACACGTCACTTACATCAACTATTAGATACAGGTATTGACTTAGTATTTGATAGTGTATATTACTTTTATATTTTTCTATTTACGGACTTTAACGTTGACAGTCATAATGTAATTTGGTAATTTCATTAATAGTTTCAATATATCCTCTAACTATATCATAATGCTTTCTTCAGAACACTACAGACATGAAAATAAACGAACTCATCTTAGGTAAATATCGGTTGCTTGAATACCTCAGCGGAGGTAGTTTTTCGTCTGTATTTCGCGCCCGCGAAGAGATGACAAACCGTATTGTTGCAATCAAAGCACTTGCAAAAGATGCTTATCCTGAAGACAGGATTCGGTATTTACTCACTGAACTTCAAGCCATGTCTAATATCAGTGGACATCCAAATATTGTCTCAATACATACTGTTGAACCGGGTAGTGACAATTGTCTTGCCTGGATAGTCATGGAATATATTGAGGGGATGAACCTACATAAGATCGTTCAACAAGGTGCATTAACACTGAACGAAGTTGTAAATATTGGCGTAGATATTTGCAATGGATTAAAAGCAGCCCATGCCCATAATATCTTACATCGAGATATAAAACCCCAAAATATCCTACTGACTAATGCCAAAAGAGCTAAAATTGCTGATTTTAGTATTGCCCGTATTTTTGGAGATTCAACCGAATTTGCTGTAACTATGACGGGTACAAGACGCTATATGGCACCAGAACAGCATTACGGGGCTTACGATTATAGGGCAGATCTCTATGCAACCGGATTAGTCTTGTATGAAGCATTAACAAAACAATTCCCTTTTTCTGGTGAAGCAGATGAAATAGATAAGAAAAAAGCCTCAGGAGAGATAGAGCATCTGGATAAATGTCCAGAAGAATTCAGACATTTTGCCCTGAAAGCCCTTCATCGTGATGTAGATAAACGGTTTCAGACTGCGGAGGAGATGTATGATGAACTTGATCGGATACGTCGTTGGCAATATGAGCAACAAGCATCTATACTCATTGCCCAAAGTTCTAATTCCCCGGAAACTGAATTAGCGAGTGCCCTTGAACGATGTAGAAATACCTTCCGATTAGAAATAGATATTGCAGAACGTATTAATCAGAATTTATTCTTTGAAAAACGGAATCGAGCTGAAAGGGACAATCGAGAACGACTTAAAATACGACTTAGACAACATTATACTGACGCTATTGGCTATGCACAAAATAATGACTTAGAAAATACACTGACTGAATTAAATAAAGCCCATAATCTCTCTTTACAGGATAATGAACTTGTTCAACAAGCTGATTCTCTATTTAAGGACATGAGTGAAATTGTACCGAAGAAAGTGGAATTGACTGTAGAAGAGCTTGCTGAGATCATAGCTGAGTTGTCTGAACCTGAAAAAGATCAACTTGACGATCTATTATCTATCCCAGATACACATACAGAAATTGGACTGCAGGATGAAACTGACTCTGAATTTGCAGCAGATTTCTCAATAGAAGAATACAACCAGAAACATAGTCAAAACCCACCAATACAGCCAGCAAAGAATTATCGAGCTTTAATTGAAGAAGCTTCACCTGAATTCCTTTTAGATAAAGTTCACGAAGATATACAATACCCTCATGAAGAGGAAGCAGCATATATTTATCAACAAGCACAAATATATACACAACAAGACAATATGAAACGTTGTATTGCGCAATATAAACGACTTGGCGCATTTTACTACAGGTATGCTAAACGTTTTGTTCGGTTAGACGAAATCGAACTTGTAGCGAACTGTTATACTCGTGCTCGTTTTGCTTATGCAGCAGCAAAAAAACAGAGGGAAGCAAAAAAGAATGCTAAAAATGGTGGGGTATATTACCTACATTTAGCAAGACAGCTTGAGATGCAACGGGCATGGTTTGAAGCAGGTAAATCATACATCCTCGCAGCGGATAATTATCAATATGCCCAACTACCGATAGATGTTGAAAAGTGTGAATCTGCTGCAACTGTTTGTTATTTCAATGCTGCAGAAAGTGCCCATATTAATGGTGAACTACAAACTGCTTATGATTTCTATATGTTGATCCTATCAATTGGTGAAAAGTTGGAGAGTCCTACAAAAGCAGTGATAGAAGCGAAAAAACTTGTGGATACAATTTGGAATGAAGGTTATGAATATAATGAGAAGTAAATCCTTCCTTAACCGTAATTGTCTTTTATTTTCTGATTTTAAATCGAAGGTTATGTGGTATTTACAGTTTCTGAGTAAAATCCGGAGCGTATCAAACCGCTCCTACCCGGTCTGGGTTTACGACGGTTGTTTAGATCTAAAGTTCATGTTCCTATAAACAAACTCAGGTTCAGATATAACCTAATTAATCCTGACTTAATCTGACTAACCCTTTTTGATTAGCAATTCACCTCATGTATGATATTCTCACAATTGGTAGAAGTTCCATAGACCTATATTCTAATGATGTTGGAAGTCCATTTCCAGAAATCACAAGTTTTGGTGCATTTGTAGGAGGGTGTCCCACAAATATCAGTGTTGGCACACGTCGTTTGGGATTGAACTCTGCACTGTTAACTGCCATAGGGGATGATCCAGTTGGTGAATTCCTAATCAAGTTCTTGAATGAGGAAGGTGTTGAAACCAAGTATATTGTAACTAAAGAGGGATACCGTACCAGTGCTGTTGTACTGGGTATAGAACCACCTGATCGGTTTCCTTTAATATATTACAGAGATAATTGTGCCGATATTGAATTGACAATTGATGATGTAATTGCATCTCCGATTGTTGATAGTCGTGCTATACTTATATCTGGCACAGGTCTTAGTAAGGAGCCGAGTCGAAGTGCTACATTATTTGCTATAGAACAAGCGAAAGAATTGGAACGTTTAGTGTTTCTGGACTTAGATTTTCGAGCTGATCAGTGGCATGACCCACGCGCTTATGGAATTAGTATTCGGAATATTTTACAGAATATAAATATTGCTATTGGCACTGAAGAGGAAATAAAAGCAGCATCGCTTTACAGTATATCTGATTTATCGATTGAACACTCTCAAATTTCAAATCCTAATATTGATGGAGATTTGAATACGGCGATTTCTAACATCCTTGATTCAGGTACAGAAGCACTTGTAGTTAAACGTGGTAGTGATGGTGCAGAAATACATCTGAAAACTGGGGAAGTTATCCAATCTCCACCCTATCCCGTTGAAATCTATAACACACTCGGTGCAGGAGATGCCTTTGCAAGCGGATTTATCTATGGAATCTTAAATGAATGGGATTGGGAAAAAGCAGCACGGCTTGGTAATGCTACTGGTGCAATAGTTGTTACACGACATGGATGTGCAAACTTTATGCCTACTATGGAAGAAGTAAATACCTTTATTGCACAACAGGAAGCATGATAACGTATTTATAAGAACTATATGGTGAAATATTGACATAATTACACACCTTACTTGTAGGAGCGATCTCCGAATCGCGATCAAACCCTTTGATAATCGGGAATCGGAATTCCCTCCTACAAGTTAGTATGTAGAATAAATTGTATATTCTACCATAATAAGGATAATTACTATGAAAACTCGAAAACTAACAATGGGTCAAGCCATTGTGCAATATCTTACCCAACAATATGTTGAGAGAGATGGAAAAGAGACCGCTTTTTTTGCTGGAATGTTTGGAATTTTTGGACACGGGAATGTTGCAGGGATCGGTCAGGCATTACACCAATATTCAGATTCATTTCGGTTTTTTCAGACACGTAATGAGCAGTCCATGGTTCACACTGCTGCGGCTTATGCTAAAATGAGTAATCGGCTTAGTACTATTGCCTGCACTACATCAATTGGTCCTGGTGCGACGAACATGCTTACAGGTGCAGCAGGAGCAACAATAAACCGATTGCCTGTGTTGCTCTTACCTGGAGACATATTTTCAACTCGATTAGTGGCACCAGTGTTACAACAGTTAGAATCCCCAAATTCTCAAGATATATCTGTTAATGATTGTTTTAAACCAATTTCTCGGTATTGGGACCGTATTAACCGTCCAGAACAGATTATTACCGCCTTACCTGAAGCAATGCGTATACTCACTTCTCAAGTTGATACTGGCACTGTAACCCTTGCATTACCGCAAGATGTTCAAGCAGAAGCCTATCCGTATCCAGAAGAGTTGTTTGAAAAAAGGGTGTATACTATTCCAAGACCTCGTCCTGATAGCAATTTACTTAAGAACGCAATAGATTGGATTTCAGGAAGCAAACACCCTTTAATAATTGCCGGGGGTGGTGTGATATATAGTGAGGCAACTGAACATTTAGCCAAGTTTGTCGAACAAACAGGTATCCCAGTTGGGGAAACATTTGCAGGAAAAGGATCGCTTAACCATGATCATCCCAATAATCTTGGTGCAATAGGTGCAACGGGTACACCGGGGGCAAATATACTTGCCCGTGAAACTGATTTAGTAATTGCAATTGGTACAAGATTAAGTGATTTTACCACAGCCTCAAAGACTGCATTTCAAAATCCTGATGTTCGATTCATAAATATCAATATTGCTGAGTTCGATGCTGCTAAACATTCAGCTCTACCGTTAGTAGCGGATGCACAAGAAACTCTGACAGAATTAATTGAGGCATTACAAGATTATAAAGTTGATATAGATTATGCAAAACGTATTTCTGTATTTAAAGAGGAATGGGAAGAAGAGGTAGAACGTTTGTACCGCATTAACAATCACCCTTTACCTGCTCAAAGTGAGGTGATTGGTGTGGTCAATGACTTTTCAAGACCTGAAGATGTTGTTGTCTGTGCTGCTGGTAGTCTACCTGGAGATCTCCATAAACTATGGCGTACCCGTAATCCTAAACAATTCCATCTTGAATACGGGTATTCTTGTATGGGGTATGAAATTGCGGGTGGATTAGGTATAAAAATGGCAGCTCCTAACCGAGATGTATATGTGCTTGTAGGAGATGGATCGTATCTAATGTTGGCACAAGAGATTATTACTTCAATCCAAGAAGATTATAAACTGATTATAGTGTTAGTTAATAATAACGGACATAGTAGTATTGGCGGTTTATCCAGAGCTACAGGTGCTGAAGGCTTTGCCACGCGATTTCGTTATCGTGATCCTAATTCTGGGGAATTACATGGAGATTTCTTACCGGTTAATTTAGCAGAAAATGCAAAGAGTCTTGGTGCTAATGTCATAGAAGCGACAACCGTTCAAAGTCTAAAGTCTGCTTTACAGGAAGCACGTGAAGCTAAGACTACTACTGTAGTGACAATTGATGTAGATTATGATGTTGGCGTACCACAATATGAATCATGGTGGGATGTACCAGTAGCAGAAGTATCAGATGTAGATAGTGCGAAAGAAGCCTATGAAGCTTATAAAGAGGCAAAACAGAAAGAACGTTATTTTCTGTAGTAATATAGACAATCGCGATTCGGAGATCGCTCCTACAAGTAAGGTGTAATTATGTCAAAATTTCACCTTATAAAGGATTATATAGTAATAATTTCCAAGGAGACTAAGAAACATGAAAGCATCAGAATTATTAACCAAACTTAAGGAGGGGGAAGCCATTCCATGTGGCAATTGTGGTGGGAAAATACCAGCTGACGAAATGATGAGTTTTGTCTTTAAATTAGGTAAACTGGCTCCTCAAATGGAAACTGCGAATGTTGGCGACATAACTTGTGTTAAGTGTCAGGAGGATGACCCAGATATTAAAATCACTCCTCGTGGTCCAGATGTAAAATTCGTCCGTGGAAATTAAGAATTTTCTACTTGCATCTCCCTGATGAGGACATATAATGCCTGATAGAATTGTAGGAAGAAATCCTGTCATGGAAGCAATTTTAAGTAATTTACGGACTATAGATCAAATATGGATTGCCAAAGACAATCATCATCCTCGTCTTCAAGAAATCATAAATGCAGCAAGGAGAAAGGGTATTCGGATTCAACGATGCCCCAGAAACCAACTTGATAGATATCATACGAACCATCAGGGAGTAATTGCTGACATCAGTGAATTTCAATATACAGATTTTTCTAAATTGTTGGAAGGAATCCAGAAGAAAAAGGGTGTTCCTCCGATTGTGATCATGTTAGATCAAATACAAGATCCAAGGAATTTTGGTGCGATTCTTAGGACAGCAAACGCTACCGAAACAGATGGCGTGTTAATACCTAAGAATAATGCTGTGAATATCACACCAGCGGTACATAAAGCAGCTGCAGGAAGTGCAGAATATACACCCATAGCAAGAGTTACAAATCTTGCTCAAACAATTGAAAGATTAAAAGCTGTAGGAGTCTGGGTTGTTGGTGCCTCTGGTGATGCGGATCAACCTTATACATCTGCAGATTTTACAGTTCCACTCTGTCTTGTATTGGGTAATGAAGGTCAAGGAATTCGTCGGTTGGTTAAACAGAAATGTGACTATATGGTACATCTACCTATGGAGGGACAGATCAACTCATTGAACGTATCTGTAACAGCAGGTGTATTATTATATGAGGTATTAAGGCAGCGTACGGTTAAATAACACCTTCTTCCTTTAGGCTATAGAATATACCATCACCAATAATTATATGGTCTAATACTTTAATGCCGACATAATTTCCCGCCTCAATGAGTTGTTTTGTGGCACGAATGTCTTCTTGACTCGGTTGAGGATCACCTGATGGATGATTATGTGCAAGTACTATAGAATTTGCGGATTCTTCAATTGCAAACCTGAAAATCTCCCGTGGATGGAAGACACTTGCATTTAAAGTACCTTCAAACACAGTTTTCTCTGATAATTTCTTACCCCAACTGACTTCATTATCTGTATCTCCAGCAATTCCTTGACTTGCGACACCGCCTTTTGTGTCAAGACACATAACACAGACAACTTCTTTACGTAGGTCCCGCATAATAGGCATCAGATGATCAGCGACATCCTTTGGTGAGCCTATTTTAATTCTTTCGGAATGTGATTTTGCTAAACGTCGTCCTAATTCAAAAGCTGCGACCAATTGTGCTGCTTTTGCGGCACCGACTCCTTTTACTGACTCAAACTGTTTGGGTCTATTCTCTGACATTCGTTTAAGGTCATTGTCATAAGTAGTTAGGATCTGTTCACCGAGTTGAAGAGCTGTTGTACCTTTAAAGCCACTTTTTAATATAAGGGCTATAAGTTCGGAAGTTTTTAACTGAGAGGGACCAAGTTTATAGAGTCGTTCGCGTGGTTGTTCGTCTTTTGGAAGGTCTTTTATTCTTAAATTGTCAACTGAATACATTTAATTTCTTTCTTTGAGATAATGTAATAGTGTTTTAAGTATAATCATTTCTACGGATCTTTACAAGTGAAAATACGGCTACAATAGTCATTCAGCCAATCCAAAAGAATTTCGCTATTATGTTTAGTGTATAGTTTACCCAAGTTTAATTATTGAATATAAAATTCACAAACACCATAGTATATAATTTATCGAACTCTCTACATCAACTACAAGTCTTACTTATTACCAATATTATCTTGTTTATAGTATAAATTATCTTCTTAATTATGGCATTTCAACTATGTAATTTGTAATCCATAATAGGTGTAAACATACACATTTCTATAACGTTTACTCTGTTAGATTATAAAGCACAAATTGCATATAACCTACTAAAAAATAGCTAAACAATAAACATCAATTTATTATTAAAAATGAAGTTCTCAAATAACTAAGACCTACAGATTAGGTTATATATACCAAAAAACATTAAAATATGCATTATATAGGTTAGTTACCTTTATATTCTGAGAAAATCCAAATCAGGATTATTACATTTTGTTGACATATATTTTCTAATCCTATATAATTGAGAACTATAATTATCTTGCTATCGTATAATTATACATTGAATGAAGGAGTAAAAAATGGCAACGACAGTACGACACAAAGATGGTGTAACAATCTTAGAACCTGCCGGGAAGATAATGGGAACCAGTGTTTCTGAATTACGAGAGACAATTACGACAGAGGTTGATGCTTCTGATTCACCCAAGATCCTAATTGATTTTGAAAAAGTTAATATGATGGATAGTTCAGGTCTTGGTACGCTTATGGGTGCACATGTGACAATTACCAGAAAAGGTGGTAGGGTTGGCGTACTCAATGTAGGAAAGAATATCAAAAATCTTATAGTCCGGAGTCGTCTTGCAAGTATTTTTGAACATTTCAATACAGAAGACGAAGCCATCACAGCATTGACAAACGAAAGTTAATACACATTTACATCAAGACAATAAATGTGGAGGATAGACCTATGGCGATAATACAATCTCAACGGGATGGTGTCACTATTTTTAAACTTGAAGGGAGGATAATAGCCCCTCATATAAGTGAAGTGACAGATCTTGTAGAACAGGAATTAAAGAAAATGGAAGATCCTCCTAACCTTGTTTTTGACTTTAAAGATGTTACAAGCATGGATAGTTCAGGTCTTGGTGCCATAATGAAATTATATACAGACGTCCAACCACGTGGAGGATCAATAGCCGTAATTAATGTTAATAAACATGTAAAGAACTTAATAGTTATGGCAAGACTTATAACGGTTTTCCAAAACTTTGAGAGTGAAGAGGAGGCAGTAAACGCATTATTAAATCCTCTCAATCAACCAAAATCGTAAGGAATGGTTTCAGTATATTATGATAAAGAATATCCTTGTTTCAATAGGTGATACCGATTATGAAAGGAATGCCTTTGACTACGCTGGTCAACTTGCAGTTCTTTTAGGAACTCATCTTTCATGTGTCTTTTTTCAAGACAGTTCTCACGGGGGTAGTACAGAAGTAGCTGAAACCATTTTGAGTCGTACTGAGAAGGAATGTGCCCTTTATGACTTTTTGGATTATCACATTGAGGCAGTAGCTGGAAATCCCCGACAGATGATATGTCAAAAAGCACATTCTGCGGATTTAGTCGTTGTGGGTCTACCAGAAGATATTAAAACACACGGATTAAAACTAATTCAAAGCCAGATTGACGATGTACTTGCCCATATAACAAAACCCATTATTATTGTACACGAACAATGTACACTTTTACGTAAAATACTCACAGTTCATCGCGGAGACATCTATTCTGATCATGTTTTGACACTATCCGCTGAAATAGCTGAGTTAACAAAGTCCAATCTCTTAGGTTTATCACTTTCAAACACCCCTCAAGAAGCCTCCGAGATAAAACAACAGATGGAAGACTATCTCCACTATTACGATGTTCCTACTGAATTTCTTACTGCCCTTGGATTTACGGTAACAAATATCTTGGAAAACGCAGAGGAACACGACTGTGATTTGATTGCTCTGAGTGCGAGCCATCATGGTCGTCTTTATGAAATGGTATTTCAAAGTACTACGCAAACCGTCGTAAAACTTGCCAACCGTGCTGTTTTAGTTACGAAGTAATGGTGAACTGCATGGCACCTGAATTTGAATTATTCAAGAAAAATCCATTTTTTCAGATGTCATCGGAAATGTTTGCTGTTATAACCTCTGAAGGCATTTTTATTCCACTTAATTCTTCTTGGGAAAAAACTCTCGGCTTTTCAATAGAGGAACTCCATTCCCGACATTGGATTGAATTAATTCATACCGATGATCGTCCATCCGCGCTTGCTGAGATCCATAAACTGAAAAATGCCAATTCAACAATTACCTCTTTTGAGGTACGGCAACACTGTGTAAATGAAGAATATAAAAGGCTTCGCTGGTCTGTAAGAATAGACAATACTCAGTCCATTTATTATGTGGTTGCGTGTGATATTTCATCTGTAAAGGAAATGGAGAAACAACTTCGTGAGAATGAACAACGATTCCAACGATTAGCGGCAAAGCATTCTCAGGAAAGTGAATTTCTTCATACATTGATGGATAATAATCCTGATCACATATATTTTAAGGATATTGACAGTCAATTCATTCGTATTAGTCGATCGCTTGCCAATCGATTTGGTCTAAAAGATCCATCTGATGCTATTGGTAAAACGGATTTCGACTTCTTCACACGGGAACATGCCCATCAAGCATATGAGGATGAAAGGACAGTCATTGACACAGGAAAACCGATCGAGGCTAAACAAGAAAAAGAGACTTGGCCTGGTGCTCAAGATACATGGGTCTCAACAACTAAAGTACCGATCCGAGATAGAAGTGGACGGATTAAAGGCACATGTGGGATCTCAAGAGATATTACGGAATACCATCAAGCAGATCAAGCACTCCGAGATTCTGAAGCTAAATGGCGTTCTTTAGTTGAAAGTGCCCCGGATATAATTACAACCCTCGACTTAAACTACACCCTCCAATTTATTAATAGAATCCCTCCAGCTGCGGATGTCACAGTTGAAGATGTGATAGGAAAAAGCATCTTTGAGTTCCTTACAGAAGAACATCATGAAGGTTTTCGTCTTGCATGCCGTCAGGTAATTGATACAGGTGAAGTAGCGGGTTATGAAATTCAGGGAAGACTGAGTGGAAATTGGTACGCATCCTGTTTAGGTCCTATTATACGTGATGGTAGAATTGTTGGCTTTTTGATGACATCAACCGATATATCTGCACGTAAACAAGCCGAAATGGAATTACAAGAGAGTGAACAGCGATTTCGTCGTGCGGTTCTGAATGCGCCACTTCCGATAATGATTCACGATGAAAATGGTGAGATTATTCTCATTAGTCGTGCATGGACTGAACTTACGGGGTATAGTCCAGAAGAAATGACAACGGTATCTACATGGTTAGAACAGGCAAATCAGGAATTGAGTCAGGATATACAGGAATACCTTATTCAGGTCAATCTAAACAAGGAAAGGGTCGCCCCAACACAATATGAGATAACTACGAAAGCAGGGAAAAAACAGATATGGGAATTCAGTTCATCACTCCTTGGGATTCAACCGGATGGCACTCGAATTATCATCAGTATGGCGCTTGATAATACAGACCGTATCAAAGCACAACAAGCTATGCAAAATGCTAAAGAAACCGCAGAATATGCGAGTAGAGCAAAAAGCGATTTTCTGGCAAATATGAGTCATGAATTACGAACTCCATTAAATGCTATTATTGGATTCGCTGAGATTCTCAGAGATGAGCTTGTGGGTCCGGTTAATGATGAGCAAAAAGAGTGTATTAGCGATATACGGGTTAGTGGACAGCATTTATTAGAGATGATTAATGATATTCTTGATTTATCAAAAATAGAAGCCGGTAAGATGTCTCTACAACTTGAAGAATTTCTAATTCTGGACGCTGTTGAAGAAGTAAATGCAATTATAAATGCCTTGGCTATTAAAAAGAATATTGAACTTGGTTTGACTTGTCCAAAGAATGGAACGATTGAAGCAGACCGAATCAAAGTAAAACAGATCTTTTATAATTTGCTTTCAAACGCAGTGAAGTTTACACCAAATAATGGAAAAGTAACCACCCATTTGAATGTGACCTCTTCTGATTTGTACGTTACGGTAACCGACACAGGTATTGGAATTTCTGAGGAAGATCAAATGAAACTATTCGCTCCTTTCACACAGATTGATACTTCAAAGTCCAGACGGTATGGAGGAACAGGACTCGGTTTAGCCCTAACACAAAGGTTGATTGAATTACATCAAGGAGAAATCAGTGTGACAAGTGAAGAGGGGCAAGGAAGTACTTTTTCCTTCAGTATTCCAATTAGACAAACTTAGATGAAGTATTATTTAAACAGTAAGACTTCAAAGATCAAACTCCAATTCAGTAGTTTTATTAACCCCACAATCCTTTATACTAATTACCAGAATCGTAGTGCTATTATGAAAGACTTTTAACTAACCTTTGTTGATTAAGTAAGGAGTACTACTTGAATAGTAAGTCGGTTGAAATCTTGGTTATAGAAGACCAAGCATTAAATAGAAAAGTAGTACGTATTGTCCTTGAATCAGAAGGATATAGGGTGGTTGAATCAGTTAATGCATCTGAAGCACTATCTTATTTAGAGACGTCAATACCTTCACTCATCCTAATGGACATTGCACTACCAGGAAAAAGCGGTGAAGAATTGACCCGTCTAATAAAGTCTAAGTCCAATTTGTGTCGAATTCCGATTATTGCTCTTACTGCAGCAGCAATGTCTGGAGACAGAGAACGACTACTTCAGGCTGGTTGCGATGATTATTTGAGCAAACCTATAAATACACATATTTTGGTAGAACGTGTAAAATACCATCTTGAAAAGAAGACAACATGATTGTAGAAGAATCCGTTAATATTCTTGTTGTTGACGATGAGCCTCGTAACATAAAGATCCTTCAAATTCAACTCCAAACCCGAGGATACTCGGTTAGAACTGCTTGTGATGGAGAAGAGGCATTAGAATCAATCCAAGAAGATGCTCCCGATCTTATTTTATTAGACATCAATATGCCAAAAATAGATGGCTATGAAGTCGTAAAAAGGGTAAGGGCAGATAAGCATACAGAATTTATACCGATCATAATGATTACCGCTCTACGTGATACACATGAGAACAGGATAAAGGCTGTCGAAGTGGGAGCAGATGACTTTATAGAGAAACCTTTCAATAGTTTTGAGGTATTAGCAAGAATAAAGTCCCTTTTACGAATAAAACAATATCATGATACATTGGAAGAATATAACGAGCGTTTGGAGTCAGAACTTCAAATGGCACGTAATGTACAAGAAATCCTAATTCCCAAAAACGGTGTACAGAAAATAGGAGCTTTTGAAATTGCTTCACACTGCTCACCTGCTCTGGCAGTTGGTGGTGATTTTTATGACTTATGGAAAATAGATGAAAATAGGATAGGGTTTCTAATTTCAGATGTTATGGGACATGGTGCTTCAGCAGCACTTATCACAGTCTTCATAAAGACACTACTTTCAGAAAATAGAGATGAACTTGGTGATAATCCCGCCGATATTATAAAGTTACTAAATACTCGATTCAACGATATGATAAGCTCACATCTATTTATGTTTGCAACAGCTTTCTGTGGTGTAATAGATCTTAGCAAAGAAGAAATGGTATGTGCCAATGCTGGTCATCCATTTCCTTTCTTACAAAATAATTTACATTCAAGTTGTACTCTTATCACGAATGGAAATTCTGGAAGTGGTTTAGGAATCGACCGAGAATCAAAATATGAGAACTGTTACTATTCATTTGAAGAATCAAGTCGAATGTTCCTATATACTGATGGAGCTTATGAAGTGAAGAATTCAAAAGGTGAGGAATTTTCTGTTGAAAAGTTGAAGGAGGTAGTTACCATGTGTGAAATAGAGAGACCGATGGAATTAATTGAATATGTATCGGAATCCATCAACACATTTTCGGACACATCTCCTAATCCAGACGATTTAACACTCATAGTAGTTCAAGGCAGGTCTTAACCAACCTCATTCGTCCTATTAAAGAGAATTGTCACATCAGTACCACCATATTTGTTTGCTTGGAGTTTGTGTCCATCGGTAAGACATTCAATTAGGTATAGTCCATGTCCGCCTTCACCTTCTGGGGTGCGTCGTGCTTGTATTTCGGCGAGTTTTTCAGGTGTGAACCAATTTTTTGTGTTTTTCCCTCCAGTATCGCTTACCATCAACTCTAAGAATCGTTTATGAACAGTAATCTGTATTTTAATACCCGATTCTGTAGACATTGAACCATGGTTTACGGCATTACTACATATTTCATCAAGTGCGAGTTGAATGTCGGCAGTTCGTTTCTTAGGAAAGCCGAGTGTTTCAGATAACTTTCCGATAAACACTCTTACAGATTCAATATAACACACATTACTGGGTAGTTTAAACTCAATATAGTCTTTTTCCATTTATAGTTGCCTGTCTGTTGGAATACGACTAAAATGCAGCCAGTGCGCTTTTCTCAGTTTCATATATCTCAACTACGCTGGATGCACCTATGAGATTGAATGTGCGTGTAAGTGGAGGACCTAAGTGACATAGTTTCAAATCACCACCGTTTTGACGAAGACGTTTGGCAATTCCTACTAACGTTCCTACGGCAGTACTATTGATATGGTTTACTTCACTGAAATTTACAACCACCTTATCTACCTTTTCTAAAAGGAGATCTTCAAGAATCTTACGCAAATCCAAAGCTGCATAGCTGCTTAAATCTGTCATTACATCAATAATTTTGATATCTGCGTTTTCACGAACCGTCATTAAATCGGTCCCTGCCATGTATAATCACCTACCGTTGTTATAATCCGTACACTCATTATAGATTATTATCATATAATTGGCAAGAATATTTAGATTTGAAAATGAGATAAATATCTCAGTAAATTGCAACTTTTTTAATGCTGATTGTATTAGTTGTGTAATAATGTGAATTGATGTAATAGAATTAATGTTTGTTGGATGTTAGGAGGACATTTATATTGTGGATTAGAACTGCCTTATCAGTAAAGATTTAAATGTTGCAATTCAATGCACATTGTGATATACTATATAATTAAGCGACTGAAAGTGCCAGCAGCACTTCGAAACAAGGAGGAACTGGCGGACTTAACGCGATTTTGCGTTAATAACATACCCAGACATCTTAATGATTAACGAACAGACCCACACAGATGATTCCACAGTTGATGTGGATACAGAAGAAGAAACAGTTGATGGTACAACTGAAACAGAGCAAGATGAAGTAAGTGAGACAGAAACACCAGCACCCATGAACCAAACTTCCGATAGAGATACAGAAGTTGAAGACGATTCAACAGGTGATACTTCTGGAGAAAATGATGACGAGCAGATGGAGTTTGCTGCTGATGAAACTGATCAAGGGGATTTAACAGACGACGCTGAAGACAATATCCAGTTTGAAGAAAGCCCTCCTACAGAAGACCCCGATACCGATACATCAGATGAGGAACAACAGGCACCAGAAACTGTTGAAGCTGCGAGTGATACATCCGAAGATCAATCTGACGAAACCCCTACCACAGCAGAATCAGATACCGATACATCAGATGATTCACCGGAGGTAGTTAATGCTGCCGATTCTGAAACATCCGAAGATACATCTTCCCAAGAAGCAACAGAAACAGAAGAAGAACAAGCTGCAATGAGTCAAGAGTCTCTTGAAGAAGCGTATGACAATTCACTAAAAGCATTTACTGATGGTGAAATCGTAAAAGGAACAGTAGTTGATGTTAGTCGTGATGAAGTCATGATTGACATCGGTTTTAAATCTGAAGGATATATACCAGCCTCGGAGTTTGATAAACAGGAAAATGATTTACCTACCGTTCAGGTTGGTGATCAAATTGATGTATATATTGTCCGTCGAGAAGATATGGACGGACAAATAGTACTCTCTAAGAAGATTGCTGATCAAACACTGGTATGGGATGAGATAACCGAAGCATTTGAGAGTGGTTCACCTGTTGAGGGTCGTATAACTGAACGTATTAAAGGTGGACTTCAAGTATACGTTGGTTCATTACGTGGTTTTTTACCAGCATCCCAAGTTGAATTACGTCCCATCTCAAATCTTGACCAGTACATTGGTGAAGTATTTCAGATGAAGGTCATCAGCATGAGTAAACGTCGGCACAACATTGTCTTGTCCCGTCGTGCGTATCTCGAAGCTGAGATGGCAGAAAAGAAAGAAGAAGTTCTTAAGAATCTTGAAGTAGGACAACTCATTAATGGTGTAGTAAAGAATATAACTGCATTTGGTGCGTTTGTTGATCTTGGTGGTGTTGATGGATTACTCCATAAAACCGACATGGCTTGGAAACGTATTAACCACCCCTCAGAAATCGTTGCTATAGGGGATGAAATAGAGGTCCAAGTAATTGCAATTGGTGAAAATAATGAGAAGATTTCCTTAGGTTTAAAACAGAAAACTGATGATCCTTGGGAAAACGTTGAAGAAAAATATGCCGTTGGATCGAGAGTTAGTGGTGCAGTCGTAAATATAGTCAATTATGGGGTATTTGTTCAGCTTGAGGAAGCAGTTGAAGGATTGATTCATGTTTCTGAAATGTCGTGGACTCGTCGCAATGTAGCTCCATCACGTATCGTCACAAAAGGTGATGAGATAGAGGCTATCGTCCTTGAAATCTCTAAGGAAGATAAGCGGATTTCCTTAGGTATAAAACAGTTGCAAGAAAATCCTTGGGAACTTCTTGAACAAAGATATCCTGTTGGTACCAAGATTAATGGTCGTATCCGAAATCTTACGAATTTTGGTGCCTTTGTTGAAATTGAAGAAGGCATTGATGGCTTAATACATACATCTGACTTGTCATGGACAGATCGTGCATCTAATCCTCAGGAATTCTTGAAAGAAGGTGATGAAGTAGAAGTTGTTGTGTTACAAATTGATGCATCTGAAAGGCGTGTTTCATTAGGACTTAAGCAGACCCAACCTGATCCGTGGAACGAAGTTCCAGAAAAATATAAAGTGGGTTCAGTGGTTCGCGGGCAGATTGTTAACCTCACCAGTTTTGGTGCATTCACTAAACTTGAAGAAGGTATTGACGGGTTAATTCATATATCTGAAATCGCTGACCGTAGGATTGAAAGACCTGAAGAAGTAGTATCTGTTGGTGATGAAATTGATGTAAAAGTGATTAACCTTGATCCAAAAGGAAGACGTATTGGCTTAAGTTTAAAAGCAGCTATAGCCGATCAAGAACGGGCAGCGAATCCACCGGTAGAACAAAAACAACAAGAACGACCTCGACGTGAACGCCAAGTTAAACAACGCGAACAGAGACAACCTGAACCTGTTGAAGAGGAAGAAACCATTATGGGAGCCTTATTAAAACAGGAAATGGGTAAAAACAACGTCGATAATCTTACCACCTCTGAGGAGACAGAAAAAAATCAGGAAACCCAAAGTTCTGATGATGCAGACCGTCCAGACGAAACGGATGAACAGGTTGAAGAAGTCCAAAGCTCCGAGGATTCTGTTGAAACTGAAGTTCCTGATGGGGGTCAGAATCCGGAAGAATCTGAAACTCCTGATGATAATGAGAATTGAGATGATTCTGATAGGTCTTAAGGAAGCCATAAGGTATAGGCATCTTGGGATTCTGACAATTACGCACATTTGTCTCACTTAAACTACAATACCTGTAATTACACCAGAGATACATACATTATATTTTCTATTAAGGTAATAGAGCACTTCTGAGCAGAATAATTCGTTATGCGCAGGAGTGCTCTTCTATCACGTATACATGGAATTAGTTGTGCTTCAAATGTAAGATAAGGAGGAATAAATGAAAACAGGAGAACCTAATTGAGTAGCCATTTTTTATTTTCGTCTGAGTCTGTTACGGAAGGTCACCCAGACAAGATTGCAGATCAGATTTCAGATGCTATTCTTGATGCGATATTTACTGAAGATCCAAATGGAAGAGTTGCTTGTGAAACACTTGTAACAACTGGCTTAGCAATTATTGCGGGTGAAATTACGTCAACGGCAAGTCCGAACCTGCAGGAAATCGCTCGTCATGTTATTTCAGATATAGGTTACAATAATCCAAACTATGGTTTTGATGCAGAGAATAGTGCTGTATTGGTCACAGTAGATAAACAATCTCCTGATATAGCAATGGGAGTAAATCCTGGAGGGGCAGGAGACCAAGGTATGATGTTCGGTTATGCCTGTACCGAGACGCCTGAATTAATGCCTCTTCCCATCACTTTAGCCCACCAATTAACCCACCGTTTAGCACAGGTGCGTAAAGAGAATATCCTCAATTATATCCGTCCTGATGGTAAATCTCAGGTAACAGTTGAATATATTGACAATAAACCTGTTGGTGTAACATCTATAGTTGTTTCTTCCCAACATGATCCTGATGTATTAGATTCAGATTTAAAAGATGGAATTATAGAAGAAGTAATTAAACCGGTAATCCCAAATCACCTGTTAAGTAAAGATGTTGTCTTCCACATTAATCCTACAGGTCGTTTTGTTACAGGAGGACCTCAAGGAGATGCGGGATTAACAGGTAGAAAGATCATTGTTGACACTTACGGAGGGATGGGTCGTCATGGGGGTGGTGCATTCTCAGGGAAAGATCCTACAAAAGTAGATAGAAGTGCTGCATACGCAGCTCGACACGCAGCAAAGAATTTAGTTGCAGCAGGATTAGCAGAAAGGTGTGAAATACAAATTGCTTATGCAATCGGCAGAAAGTCTCCTGTGTCTGTCATGGTGGATACATTTGGTACTGGTGATGATAAAAAGGCATCGGAATTAGTAAACCAGTATTTTGATTTAACTCCATCAGGAATCATAGATAGATTGGACTTACGGAAGCCGATATATAGAAATACCGCAGCCTATGGACATTTTGGCAGAACAGAACCAGGATTCACATGGGAAAACACAGATTATGTGGAAAGAATAAAAGGATAATACGGACAATGGACTATGATATTAAGACAACCGACCTTGCAGATACTGGACATCAAAGGATTGAATGGGCAAAACGGTTTATGCCAGTTTTAACCTCAATCCGAGAGCGTTTCATTGAAGAACAACCTTTGCAAGGCATCAAAGTTGCTGCGTGTTTACACGTAACAACAGAAACTGCCAATCTCATGCAAACACTTAAAGCAGGTGGAGCTGAATTAGCACTTTGTGCCTCTAACCCACTTAGTACTCAGGATGATGTAGCTGCCTCGTTGGTTGTGAATGATAATATTGGTGTATTTGCCATTAACGGTGAGGATACAGAAACATACTACAAACATATTCATGCAGCACTTGCTACCGAATCGAATATAACAATGGACGATGGTGCTGATTTAGTTTCCCTGTTACATTCAGAAGAAACAAATCCTGCCCTGGTTGAGAATATCGTCGCTGGTACTGAAGAAACGACCACAGGTGTAATTAGACTCAGAAGTATGGCAGCTGAAGGCGTTCTGAAATACCCTATAATTGCTGTGAATGATGCAAATACAAAACACTTCTTCGATAATAGATATGGAACAGGTCAAAGTACTTTAGATGGAATCATACGTGCGACGAATCTATTAATTGCCGGTAGTACTGTTGTGGTAGCAGGTTATGGATGGTGTGGTAGAGGTGTTGCGAATCGTGCCAGAGGGTTAGGTGCGAATGTCATCGTAACTGAGGTAACTGCCCTAAAAGCATTGGAAGCAGTGATGGATGGATTTAGAGTTATGCCGATGCAGAATGCTGTAAAAGAAGCGGACCTTATCATTACATTGACTGGTGATATTCATGTATTACGTAAGGAACATTTTGAATCCATGAAGGATGGAGCAATTATCGCGAATTCTGGTCATTTTAATGTAGAAATTGACATTCCTGCCCTTGAAGAGCTTTCAGTTGAACAGTCACCTGCAAGGGAATATGTTGAATCTTACACACTCGTAAATGGACGTACAGTGTATCTCATAGGAGAAGGACGTTTGGTAAACTTGGCATCGGCAGAAGGACATCCAGCGAGTGTAATGGATATGAGCTTTGCTAATCAAGCATTATCTCTTGAATATATTACACAGAATCAGGATAAACTTGAAAATAAAGTTTATGATGTACCAGAATCCATTGATGAAGAAGTAGCGAAATTAAAACTGGATTCATTCGGTATTGAAATTGACGTACTTACTGCAGAACAAGAAAAATATCTTAACTCATGGGAGATGGGTACATAGGGAATACATACCATTAGGAATTGACTGTGTCATAGGAATAATGTAAATTGTAGCATGAGTTGTTATACAGAGGAATACATATGAAGAAACCTGAGGTAATTGAGAGTGTAATACTACTTATTATTGTAGTACTCTTTCTACCAGTGTGGTTAGCCCAATCTGGTAGAGTTGAGTTTTCACCATCAATTGCATCATTCCTTCGATTCTTACAGTATCCTTTACTTGTAGTGTTGGGTGCAATTCTGGTTAGACGTTTACGTCGAATCATTCATGCAGTCCGTGAGAATAAAGATCGTTCTGGAAGGTTTTAAACCCGGATTGTGTTTGAATTGAAAATATCTCATCTTGTTTAACGTCGGGATTTATCTCGGCGTTGTTTTTGTGCAATTGAGTATACATTTGAGATTGAATAATGATAATTTTATTGGAGTAAGAGATGGGAGTTTTAGTACTTGGAACCGTTACATTAGATACAGTAGAAACACCTGAGAAGAGAGTTCAAGAGGTCTTGGGTGGTTCTGGAATGTATGCAGCAGTCGCTGCCAGTTTCTTTGATAATTCTATTCGACTTGTAAGTGTCGTGGGGGATGATTTTCCACAAGACTATACCGACATTCTAAGTAAACATGGGGTTGAGCTTGAAGGACTCAGACGTGTAGAAAACGGAAAGACGTTCCGTTGGGGTGGTAGATATTCTGACGACTTTAATGTGCGTGATACGTTGTTTACGGAGTTAAATGTTGTACTTGATTTTCATCCAATTTTACCAGAATCATACAAAGCGACACCATTTATCTTTTTGGCAAATGACCCACCACAGTTACAATTGGATATCATACAACAAGCAACAAATCCTAAATTGATTGTATGTGATACGATGGATTTCTGGATAAATGAGGAACGAGAAGCGTTAGATAAAACAATCCAACATGTAGATATCCTCATACTGAATGATAGTGAAGCCAAATTGTTAACAGGTGAATCAAATTTAATTAAGGCTGCCCGTATGATCTTACAGATTGGACCAGAACGTGTTATCATCAAAAAGGGTGAACATGGTGCCATAAGTGTTACAGACTCCTCATTTTTTAGTGCCCCGGCATATCCGCTAACAGAAGTGATAGATCCGACTGGAGCAGGTGATTGTTTTGCTGGTGGATTCATCGGTTATCTTGCATCAGTTGGGGATACTTCAGAGTCCTCCATCCGGAAAGCCATGATATACGGTTCTGTTATAGCATCCTTCAACATTGAAGATTTTACGATTAATCGGCATAGGACAGTTACGAAAGATGATATAGCCTCCCGGTATCAGGAACTTCAGGAGATAGCTAAGTTTTAAATTTTGTTTCAATTTTCTGGTGATATTCCAAGATTGAAATTTCGAATTTCATCACTCCGTAATACACCACTCCACTCTAAAATCAAACATTGTAATCTAAAACTGAATATTACTGATTTAATCATTATACCATCTATCAATAATGTTGATACCATGATTCTACCAGAATAAACTGGTATCAATGTTTGTATTTATGCTAAAATACGCTTATCTACAGAATTAACGTCCGTTAATTAAAGTTATTAGGTTACACTTATGATACCACATGAATACCGTATTGAGAATGCTGATTATCAGGATTTTATGACCGACTTACCAAAGAAATCGGTTGATCTAATCCTTACTGATCCTCCATATTGTATTAGCAAAAAGACAGGATTCTCTTCTGTAGTAAATGGAGAAAAGCGATTCGCTGTGAGTATGGATTTTGGGAAGTGGGATCATATAGAAGTAAACTTAGAGGATATGGCAAAGACCTTTTATGAATCTCTGCGACAGGGTGGAACTGCTATTGTCTGGTATGACATTTGGAAAATAGGAAAGCTGAAGGATGCGATGGAAATTGCTGGTTTCAAAATGATCCGATTGGTCATTTGGCAAAAAACAAACCCTGTACCACTCAATATGAGATCCACATATTTATCGAACAGTCGAGAGATGGCGGTTTCTGGTGTTAAGGTTGGAAAACCAACATTCAATAGCGAATATGATTCAGGTATCTACGAGTATCCAATCCCTCGGCATAATGGTAATAGATTGCATCCTACTCAGAAACCTTTATTGTTATTTGAAGATTTGGTGCGGAAACATAGTAACACAGGGGATTTGGTTGTAGACCCATTTCTTGGATCTGGAACGACAGGGGTAGCTGCTGTTAGAAACTATAGAGTTTTTGCTGGGTGTGATTTAGATGATAAGTATGTGAAGATAGCAAGTGAGCGGATTAAGAGTGAGAAATAATATATATAACTATTAATCATCCTTTCAGATTTCAAATTTCACCATCAACCTACAAGAATCCTCTCCGTTTGTTTGATTGGATAAGTAAATTGGAGATGCAATTATATTGAATCAAGTAACTTATAATTGGCTGTTAATATTGGTATGTCTTGAGATTTAAAATCGCCATCATGAGTTACTAAGGTAAACCCATTGTTCCTACAAATTTCTGATATGATCTGATCATTAAAATCTGTACCTCCATTTACATAATCATCCATAAGATTTGTAATACTTACCGTATCATAACCACTGTCAATCATTGTACAATAATCTGTAATTATCTTGACAGCTACTGAAATACCTTTGGCAATTGATTCAAAATATGTACTATCTCTGAATGTCTTAAAAGAATCAGATTGATTATCAGCAAGTTCATACTCCAGTTTTGCATGCCTATTAATATACTCAGATAAAACAAGTACATCAATATAAATTTGTCCATCTACTTTCACAATTTCACTAAATGCTTTTGAGTATATATCAACCAAGTTCTTCTTAGGGGTTTGTGGTCCAAAAAGGAATAACCATATATTTGCATCAAAGAAGAATTTCTCATTGGTGGTAAAGACATATTGACTTACTGGAGAAATATTGGAAATCATAGATTAAATATCCTTAGTTTCGTCAAGGACACGTTCAAATCTCTCTGGATCTTTAAAGTATAATTTAGCATTATCTATTACTCGTTTTAATAAGGCAAGGTCGTCTTGTTCTGCGTCTTCAACTTTTAATTTAGATCGGATTTGTTCTTCATCAAATACACCGTATAACTGACCAATAGCTGCATTTAGGAAAGCCGATGTAAGGGTTGAAACATTTTTAAATGAAACGACGATATCCCGTTCTGCTTCAATAGCAGTATTTAGGCGTTCATATACTTTTTGTCCATCATCGGATGCGACACATAATGGACTACCTACTACTTCAAAGATAGACACTGTAATTTCTTCTGACATAATTTTCCTTAAAAAATATCATCTGGTTTTAACTCAGAATTAAGACCATATGTATTTGTATCAGATGTATCAATTTCCAGACTTACTATTGTACCTGGAAATGGTTTACTTAATTCCTCAGTAATAATCCGTTGACAACGCCGTTCCCAATAACCTGCATCTGATACAATATGAAGACAACCATTATTTAAATCAATAAAATCACATAAAAGAATTAATCCTAAACCACCCGGTAGGTTACTACTTTTAGTTGTATTCCCTTCTTGAATTGCCCAATTAATTGCTTCTGTAGGAGTTAATTTCCATCCTTTTTTAAGATTGATATTCTTACAAATGCCTATTCCAAGATCAGCAATTGTAAATACAAGTCGATTTTGGTTGGGAAACAACTGTCCACAACAGAAAATTCCCAATTCAGTTTGAGAATGTAGTACTGCATTACTGAATATTTCAAAAATACTTTCACGAAATTTTTTCAGCAATTCATGAGTCATCGTAGGTAATTCAGAACGTTGAATGAACTCTTCTTCAATATAATTAGCAAAAAAATGATCGTCTTTAACATCAAATCTACGATAAGAAATAGTAGTTTGCCATTCATCGGGAATTAGATCTCCACCATAATGACTTAAAAAACCATTTCTTGACAGAATATCCATTACATTTTCACGAATGTTGAGTAAATTAACCTTGTTTAATCTGGTATTAAGCCTATGTAGGATTGCACCAAACGCAGCACACATATCTGCTGACAACCAATCTGTCTCACTCATGTCAACTTCAATTCTGTCAAGTTCTAAATTCTCAGTTTGAGAATAAAAGCATGCTAATGCATCATAACCTTCATAGTCATTATCTATCTTGGGAAGAGAAACTCTCATACCTAAACCTTAGGATAATTATGATTACAAACTACTCATATTAATACGAATGGATTCATCATGTGATTTCATAGATGATAACACATTTGTCTATACGAACTGATTTCAGATCTGTATCACCACATAGTATTGTTATGATAGATCCAAGGTTGTAATTGTTCTGTAGGTATATTGAATCTATCTGTATGTATTCTCTCAGTGAAGAACGGATAACTTAGAATCGTAAGAAAACGAGAATTGTTTTATTGTATAATGAAGATTGCTTCTGACACCATTATCTATATTGAATATATTCTATGTTCTATCATTTCTATACCAAGATTGAATACATTCGAATATGATTATATTTCTATGATATTCAACAATCCTACCTATAATACATGAATAGCACGGTCGTAAGCCGCTTCTGCGGATTCCATGACCATTTCGGAAAGTGTGGGATGGGCATGAACAGTGTGTGCAATATCCTTTGCTGATGCCCCAACACGTACTGCAACAGCAGCTTCATGTATCAAGGTAGAAGCTTGTACACCAACGATATGTACCCCAAGAATATCACCGCTCTCCGCATCTGAAACCGTTTTAACAAATCCATCCGATTCTGCCATGCCGAGTGCCATTCCACTGGCTGCATAGGGGAATCTACCAGTTTTAACTTCATAACCCTCGTCTGTTGCTTCCTTTTCTGTCATGCCGACATGTCCAATTTCTGGTAATGTAAAGACACACCATGGAATTACTTGATAATCCATCTCGGTGGATTTACCTATACAGTTTTGTGCAGCAACTTTTCCTTCAGTCGATGCTACGTGAGCCAAGAGATATCGACTTGCCACATCTCCGACGGCATATATACCCGGGATGTTTGTTTCCATCTTATCATTTACAATGATTTTTCCATTTTCTGTTTGTATACCTACGTTTTCTAATCCTAATCCTTCAGAATTGAAACGTCTACCGATTGAAACCAATAGTTTTTGTGCAGTGAGTTGTTCACCAGATTCAAGTGTTGCCAGCACTCCAGACTCTGTTTTACAAATTTGTGTGATATTTGCTTCGGTTTGAAATTTAATTCCTTTTCGCTTCATAAAAAGTTGAACATGACGGATTACTTGTACATCTTCGGTTGACAAGATAGTGGGGAGAAGTTCCACTACGGTCACATCACATCCGAGTGCGTTAAATATAGAAGCAAATTCACAACCAGAAACTCCTCCCCCGACAATTAAGAGACTATCGGGTATTTCGGTTAGATTTAGGATGCCTGTAGTTGTCAAGACATCGGTTTCATCAATATTGAAAATTGATGGTTCAGCAGGTTCCGACCCAGTGGCGATAATCACATTTTTTATTGATATTTGTTCACTGGAACCATCGCTTTTTTTAATTTCAATTGTATTTCTATCAGCAAGTATAGCAGTACCATTTTTTGTTTGTATTTTGTTTGCTTTAAGAAGTTGAGATATTCCTCCCTTCAACTTCTCAATTACTTGAGTTTTATGTTCTAATGTCTTTGGATAATCGACGGATGCATTCTGTATATTAAGTGTATTGGTATTTTGAACCTGTTCAGCGAGGTGTGCTACTGAATATAGTGTTTTAGTCGGTATACAACCTCTATTTAGACATGTCCCACCGAGTTCATCTTTTTCTATAATACAAACATTTCCACCAAGTTGTGCTGCTTTGATAGCAGCAACATAACCCCCTGGTCCTCCACCGATAATACCAACATCATATACCGACATAATAACTCCTTATTTCAAATGTATGGTATTTTAACATACAGATTTTAGGTTGTCAAACAGGACTTCAACGGGTATTAATCGACATTCAATATTGATAATAATTTTACCAATTCACCATAGATTAATGTTTATAGATGATTTGAGAATTAGACTTTTCATTCAACATCGGAACGGTTAAAAACCGATCCTACCAGGGTAGAATCCTAATTTTATCTTGAAAAAGTTACGAAATCGTAACTTTTTTCTGTAACACCATTTTTAGGTGTATCCCTATTATCCCAGTACCCGTATGGGTTTAGAGACGATAATGCAGATGTTACGATTTTAGATAAAAAAGTTACATCAATGTTTGGAATCGTCTCTGTTAAGAGATTAATGCTTATAGATGATTTGAGAATTAGACTTTTCATTCAACATCGGAACGGTTAAAAACCGATCCTACCAGGAATGATTTGAGAATTAGACTTTTCATTCAACATCGGTTCGGTTTAAAACCGATCCTACCAGGGTAGAATCCTAATTTTATCTTGAAAAAAGTTACGAAATCGTAACTTTTTTCTGTAACACCAATTTTGCGTGTATCCCTATTATCCCAGTACTCGTATAGGTTTAGAGACCATAAAACAGATGTTACGATTTTAGATAAAAAAGTTACATCAATGATAAGAATCGTCTCTATTAAGAGATTAATGCTTATAGATGATTTCAGAATTAGACTTTTCATTCAACATCGGAACGGTTAAAAACCGATCCTACCAGGGATGATTTGAGAATTAGACTTTTCATTCAACATCGGTTCGGTTACAAAACGATCCTACCAGGATAGAATCCTAATTTTATCTTGAAAAAAGTTACGAAATCGTAACTTTTTTCTGTAACACCATTTTTAGGTGTATCCCTATTATCCCAGTACCCGTATGGGTTTAGAGACGATAATGCAGATGTTACGATTTTAGATAAAAAAGTTACATC